>NZ_QSQT01000011.1 GCF_003437535.1 Phocaeicola plebeius | reverse complement strand
CGCTGTTTGACAACATTTTAATTGATATACATAAGTTTAAATCACTTCATTATCAAACAAGTTCCAATAAGAAAACGAAATTCATAATTTTTGTTAATAAAGATTAGAGTGTAGCTTATAAATATTGAGATTATGATTCCTGTCCATGCAGTTTTTGACAAATCTCTTTCTTTAAGTAAATTTAATTGCTTCCCAAGTAGATAGAATGGAATGCCTTGTATATAAAGATTTGTTAATGGAAAATCGAAAATACCTTGATGTGAACATGATATTATTGTTAGAGAGATTAGTAGTGAGACTGTTAATATCATGTTATTGACTTTACTTGTGACCTTTGAGAAAAAAAATTTATCTAATAAAAGGAGCATTAATATGGCTGGTAGATACCATAAAGCAGTATTCCAAGGGGTTTCGTTTAAAAAAATTATCTTTAATATTGTTTGAATTGAAATTGAATTTATTAAGTTAAAATGGCTTTTTATTAAGCCAATAATATTATAGAGTATAAATGTATATAAATATAGGTTGATGATTTTATGAATCTGTTTATTTATCTTGTACTCTTTTGCCCATAAAAAGTAACCTGAAACCATAAAGAAATATGGTACGCACATAGCAGTTAAGAATTGTATATTTTTATACCATTCGTTACTACTTAATTGGTATATACAATGAATAGATATAACACCTATGCTGGCAAAAAGTTTATAAGCATCTAGTAAGTCATATCTTTTTTTTGTATTAAGATTGTTTTTATTCATTTTTTAGCCAGTTATAAAAAAGGAAGCTGAGTCTTATATTAAGCTTTAATAATATTCCTAAGATATAATGTAGGGTTGTTGATTGTTTTAGGAAATAAGTTATAACATCCATGTTTTGTTTATAAAATGTAATAACGTTTTTTAGTTCTATATAAGGCAATCCTTTAGTTCTTAGAATAGAAAATGTTATACCTATAGCAACAATTTTATTTATTTCTCTAATGACATCATTGGGAAGTTTATGATTTGATAGAAATGCATAAATTAATGGAGCTGACTTAGCATATCCAATTGCGCTTTTAGATGATGTTTGGTTCATAATAGAACCGTTTCGGTCACAGATATAGTAATATAATGGTTTGTTGATGTGTTCTACAGTTTTCGCTAATGAATATAGCCTTATGGAAAACTCAAAATCTTCATGATATATACCTTTAGCAAAGAAAAGACTATTTTGTATTAATAAATCGCGTCTACAGATAGAAACCCATGCTTGTATGGCACCATTCATTTTAAGGCATTCAATACCTGAAATTATCTTTTTGCTGGGGAATGATATTTGGTATTCAATGGTCCTATTTTGATATAAATTGATATGATTTATTATATATATATCACTATTACTTGATATTTGATCTAATATTATGCGGAGAGCATTATTCTCAATATAATCATCACCATCAATAAACCAAATATAATCACCTTTTGCATTCTTAATCCCTGTGTTTCTTGCACAACTTAGTCCTTGATTTATTTGATGTATTGTATGGATATAATCATACTGCTTACTATAAAAATCACAGATGTTACTAGAAGTGTCTGTTGAACCGTCATCGACTAGAATAATCTCACATTCATTTATATTTTGAGCTATAATTGAATTAATGCAGCGTTCAAGATAGTTTTCAATATTGTATACTGGAATAATAATTGATAATTTGTACATAATAATTAATATAAATTTTTGATTGAAAGAAAAGGGAATATTTTTTTGAGGATTGTTATGTAATTATCAATTGTTGGTAATAAGAATCCGAATGGCAAGAATGATTTTATTTTTCTATTTTTTTCTCTCAATAGTTTAAAATTATATTCTGGGTTGACTATTTTATAATCATTAATGTATGAATCGTCTATTAAGACTTTGGTCCATTCTGATATAATTTTAGTAGTGTTGAAATTTCTAGAAATGAAATCATAAGTTTCTTTGTATGAGTTGTTCTCATTTTGTTGTAATTCTTTTATAATATTTGTGGCTAGAGAGCTTTCGTGTTTATATAATATTCCTCCAGAAGGAGGTACAGTATCTAAAAATCCAACATACTTTTTTGTTACAATTTTGCAGCCGTAAAGTTCCATTTCTATTGCAGATAAACAGAATGTTTCGCTGTATCCAGATGGGTTGGGAATTCCTATTTTAGTCTTTGCCAGGATTTTATTTTTTTCTTCTCCTAATTTACCATAAAATGTTACAGATGGAAGTATCTCTCCATTGGGCTTTGTGAGGTATGGCATAAATTGTTTTTCATAACTTTCTTCAGCAATTCCGTATTTTCCTAATTGTGCGTTGCCATATACATTGCCTGATCCAATTACGTTTAAATGAGCATCTGGATATGCCTGAAGAATACTGGGCCATGCTTTTGCTAATAAATGAAATCCTTTGATGGGGACTAAACTTCCTAAATAAGTTATTTCATTTTGGCGTTGCTTGAAAGGAATACTATTTTGCAAATAGAATTCTTTAGGTTTGATATTTATGCTGTTGTATATATATGTTGATTTTTTAAAAGCAAGATGATCTCTATAAAGGTCAAGTTGTTCTTTTCCTACATTTATTACTTTTTTTATGGTATGTGTTTTTGCTATAATTGTTAATATATGGTCGGGTATGATGTTGTGTGCCCATATATAGATTTTAATATCATTCTTTATTTCAGAGAATATGTTAGGAGAAAAATCTTTTTCCTCATATTTAACAACTAATACGTTTATATTACTCTTTATACAAAACTTTATAGCTTCTGCTTTGTTCCCAACCTTTTGATATTTACAGTCTTTTGGTAGTTTGCATATTGATGAGGTTAATAACGTAGTATCTAAAGTGCTTTCGGAATAGGATTGTAATTTATAGGCTGTATAATAGAATAGATATTCAGTTCCTCCAATACCTGGATTGCTGTCTAATATAGATGTACAATCTACGTTGGAAATAGACTCGTTATTAATGTAGAAGGCAACTTTAGTCATGTAGCATTGTTTTTATATAATTGAATGACTTTTCTTTCATATAAGAAAGTTTTGTGTTTATTTCATGATAATTTATGGGAGTTCTAATAATGTTTTCTTGATGTTGTATCCATCTGTCCGATAATCCTAAATCTTTCAAAAAGTCTGTGATTCTTGAATTTTGTGAGTTAATGTTTCCTTCATTATGCCGGGGGAGAGCATAAAATTCTTTTTCGAATAAAATGGAAAAGACAACACCATGGAATGAATCTGTACAAATAAAATCTGCATTATTAATTAATGAAAGAAATTCATATGGCCCTGCTGCTAATATGGATTTGTAATTACAGTCTGTTTCCATTGTCAAATCAAGGCGTCTTTTGGTTTTAAATAACGGATTGATTAATTTTTCTTTATAATCTGTTTTGCTTAGAAAATATGTCAATCCATATTGTTGTTTGTTTATGGAGGATTTTTGTGAGAGCGAAAGCCAATATTCTTTATCGACTAATAAAGTGGGATCTATGACTTGGGTTACATTGATAATGCCGCAATTGTTTAATAATTGTACTCCAGACTTCTCCCTGCATGATATAAATTTAAAATCGTGTAAAAGACGTTTAAAAGTATCTTGTTGTTTTTCATTCAGTTTTGCTATTCCAATACTAGGGGCATAAGCAGCTTTTATCCTTCCTTTGGGTACGAATGTCAGGAAGTATGGTTCTATGAATCCATTTAATGTTGGATTCCATATTTGATCGCTTCCTGAAATATAAAGGTCATATATTGGTGGATTCTTTTTTAAAGAATCGGATGTGGGATATTTCTGTGAAGACAGCTGAAAATTTCTTTTGTAGAATTTGTTAAATAGGCAAATTCTTTTGATAAGAAATGGATAATTTAGAATGATTCGTAGATTTTTTAAAGGATATCTCCTAATATCTCCTAATATTATCCTAGTTTTTTCTATCCATTTTTTCTGATATTCTTTCCTTTGATAATCAACAACTTCAACATGATGCCCTAATTTAGTTAGTGTATATTGTAATGCATAACATTGAAGGAAAGTTCCGAAATTTTTATATTGATGAGTTGTAATGAATCCTATCTTCATTGAATTATATAAAACGTTTAATGAATCTTGTTATTCTAATACTTATTGGGTATGAATGTTTGAGATACTTATTAATAAGTTTCTCTATGTTTTGTATGGTTACTTTTTTAAAAAAATCTTCTCTTTTATAATGTGGAGAACTACAAGTATAGAAGGTCTCAGTTCGGCATTCTACTGTTTTAAAATCGGTTTGTTGATATTTAAATTGTTGCTTTATATTAGAAAATAAAAATTCTCCTTTTTCACTTTTCGTGATAACTAATGAAGTTCCTTTATTGTCGTCCAGTTCTGGATAAAATTTTTCTATTCCCCAATAATCAGCAAGCATAATATCGCTTCCTGAGGTGAATTTTTTAGCAGGGCAATGATGGCATGAAGGTCGATTATAAAGGTTATAAATAAAACCTTTCATGAAGATGTTATTATCACATCTTTCTGATACAACTTTCCTGCCTGTATCTTGCTTGCTGATACTAAGAGTATAATTGTGCCACGCAGCATTTTTATCTCTGAAGTCAACTAAAATATTTAAAGTTTTTAGGTTTAGGCTAGATAAATAGATATGCCATATTTTGGAAGAAGGGATACCATGACATGCTATGTCCACAGTGAATAAATTCGGGTAGCATACGTTTTTCAGAAATAAGTGTAGTGCTTTTATTTGACAGGGGGTTCCTGAGAATAGAACGACACGTTCTGAGACTAAATCATCTTTTACTTTTTTGAATGTATTTCCAATATGACTTTGGAGATATTTTGACTTTTGTAGTTTTATGATATCTTTTATTTCTGTTATTCGGATATGCTGTACAATTTCAGGAGTGATTAAAGATGCTCCGTATATAATACCATTTTTCTTTTCAATAATATATTTAGCTAATTCGTAAAAGACTCCTCCAGATGAACTGTTAAATCTTACCGAATTGGATTTATTAATTGCGGCATAAGAAATTAATTTAGATTTGTTCTCAGATTCTTTTAATTGTATGCCAGGACATACTTTCTCGCACAAATTGCATTGTATACAATTTGTTAGATTTATCTTTGGATATCTAAAACCTTCTTTGTCCTCATTTAATGATATACATTGCTTTGGACAGATTTGTATACAAGATTCACAGCCACAACAATTTTGTCTGGGTAATGTATTAATCATTTAAGCAGATTGATTTTAGTGAGAAAACCAAGTTTTTTTGCTTTAATCCACATAGAAAAACTCAATCTATTTCTTATAGGAATCCATGATAGGGGAATCAAGTCATCTACATCCGATTTGTTATTTTGAGCGTATTTCCCAAACCACGGCTTGGGATATATTATTTTTTTATTTGGATTGGGATTTAAATAAGCTCCCCACCAACTGAATGTACTATTACTTATAATATTATCAGTGCATAATGTTTGTGCATATAAATCAATGAGGGGGTCATTGTTCTCAAGAAAATATATATTATCTCCTTTGAAATGTTTTTTACACCAGGATAAATCATCGCTAATAAAAACAAAACGTGAATTCTTTGGAAATAGTTTCATTGCTTTCTGAAAATATATCTTAGAGCAAACTGGTAGTTTATGTGGTATATAGCAATAATCTCCTCGTCTAACATTTACTCCTATAACGGGGCTGCTAAAAATTTCTTTGTATTGTGAAAGAATTTTCTTTTTTAAATCTGCAGGAATAGAGAATAAATCTTTAATAATATCTTCATCGAAATATTTGTATGATTGAAATCCTCCATCAAGTAGAAGATTCTTTTGATAGGGTATTTCATTATATTTAAATCCTTTTTGTTGGAATGGAATCAAATTATCAGGTGTCGATTCTAAGATAGAAATATTTCTGTATATATTATTTCTATATGGTTGTATGAAATCCCATACGTAACAACTGTCAGGTGGGGCTATTTTATAATCTTTATGGCATACGGCACAAAATTGATCATTATTATGTGCTGCTAATGTTGCAGCTGCTGCCATTTCAAATAAATGGTTGCCAATTCGACCATGCAATTTAACGTATATCATACTTTTCTTATTTTATTTTTAATGCGGAATGAAATTTCCTGTATTAAATTTCTTATAGGGGCATTATTGATAAACTGTGATTGTACTAATAGAAAATTTTTTAAGTCAGTTTCTCTATTAGCATAAGGTGATTTCATAAAATAATACCACCATATATAGCTTCTTAGACAATATCCATTCCATGGCTTTTCTCCTGTATAATGAATGATAGAGTCTTTAGTGTCTGATATCTCATTTTCTTTTAACTTTCTAAAATTCTGATTGCTAATAGATAACCTATATAAAATTGTCGTGTAATTATATTTCAGGGGTAGTTGTTTTATGTGTCCTTTACATACTATGTTGATAATGTCCTGATCTTGACATATATATTGCTTTTGCTGATGTTCAGCACATTTTTTATGAAAATCAGTTTCGTTTAACTTGTTAATATCCATTATAAGGACTCCGCTGTTTATATATTCACTAGGATTACATCCTATCTTTATCAGATAATCTGTATTTGATTGATTGTACAGAGGGGTTTCACAAATTCCTCCAATCCATTCTTCTTTTTTTAATGATGTATTGTATAGCATAGATAAATCACACTCTATGATTGTATCTACGTCTAAGTAAATAATTGCATTATAATTTGTCTGATTAATAGAGTTTATTTGTTTTTGTAGCTGCGGAATAAGTAATCTATAGTAACATGTCGTTGTTATATTTCTGATTTCGTATGCTCCTTTAAAAAAGTCCTTAATTTCAATAAAAGATATACGATGTTGTGGATATTGTTTTAAAAGAACATTGAATGAATCTTTTTCTTCTGGGGGTATTTCTCCAACTTTACAAATGATAAAAATATCATAATTTGTTTTATCCTTAGCATTTTCAAAAAGTGAGAATAAACAAACTTTTGCTGGTAAAATCATGTTTTTATCAAAACAACAGATAACGGGAATCATTTTATTTTTGAATATAATTTTTTTATTATTGATATTACAAATTGTTTTTCAGAATTGTTTAATCCAATCATATAACTTAGTGTTATTGATGATATGATTGATGTTAAGCAAGATATTATGAAGTTTATGAGACTATTAATGGTTAGTATATGATATAAGAATGGTGGAATTATTGATAATATTGCTACTAAATAACAAGGGAAAATAGCTTCTTTAATTAAAAATTTTTTTCTTATTCCTGTATATTGTTGTAGAATATTTAGGCGTATATATAAGGTGATGAATGATACAAATATATTGGCTAAAATAACGAAATATGGTTCTATTCCTAATTTTAATAGTAAATATGATATTGGTAATACGGTTATAAGTGCTAGACTAACATATATTTGTAATTTTTTTACTTTCCCGTTCGCTTGTATCCCTGTAGTGATAGGACCAGTCATTGTATCTAATAATGTATTTATTATGGCTAAGCGTGTGAACCACGCAGTGTATTGAGGCGATTCTCCCAACCATAATGTTAAAATTTTATCTGTCTCAATTATGAATGGATAAGAGAGAAGCATCATTAGTAAGAAACTAATTTTAATTCCTCGGCTGATTAATTTACGAGTGTCTTCAATATTTCCAGAGGCAAAACTTTTGACAATAGGTGGGTTTAAAGCTGATTGAAATTGATAAACAAATTGGACAATAATTCCATTAATACGTAAAGCAATGCCTCTTGCCCCGTTCACAATTGTTCCATAGAACCAGTTTAAAAATATATTTAATACTTGGTCATTGGCAATAATCGTGACTTGTCCGAAGAGATTCCAGCCAGAAAAACTAAAGATTTGTTTGAATAAGCTTCTGTTCCATGTAAAATGTAAGTTGCATTCGTTGAATTGCTTTAAACAATAAATCATGGAAATAAGGAAATCAATCGTACCTGATAACATTAGCAATATTGCATAGATTATTAAGCTATCACCAGGTATGAACCATAAGGCATAAACTATTAGTAATTTAAAGACAACATCTATAAAAGAAAAATAAGCATAAATTCCCATTTTTTCATGTGCCATAACACTAGCCGTAAAAGGAACTTTTATGATACCTAATATGCTGGAAAATATGGCTGTTTGGTATACCCAGTTGGCAGCTAATAGTCGTTCTGGGGGGATTACTAGTTTCTTGTTGATAAACCATAGGCCAATTGTTTCTGATAATAATATAATAATTATGGCTAAAATACAATGAATAAATAAAATTAGTTCAAAAACTTCTTTTAAGTTCTTTTGATTATTCCTTCCTAATTCGAAGGATAAAAAACGTTGTGAGGCGGAAGACATACTTCCATTTAAAAAACCCAGCATACTAATAACACCTCCTACTAGGTTGTAAATCCCCATATTTTCTAGCCCTAATGCCTGAAATATTACTCTTGTTGTGAAAAGGGATATTCCAAGAGTAATAAACATTCGGACATAAAGGAGAAGTGTGTTTTTCAGTATTCTTTTATTATCTGACATATTGGACTTTTCTATTTGTGTTATTATTTTATGTGTACTTTACTGTTTGTAAACTTCCTAAGGTAATATAGTCTAACAATATTTGATTATGTAAAATTAGGTATTACTTGCGAAAATATAAATTGATTTATGTTGGAATATATGTGTGAATTGATATTCTAAAGTTTATTGTATTATGAATAATAGTCAAGTCTATATTTTTATATTTCCCGTTTGAAAATCCATCTGTTATTGATTGAAGGAATATGATGCTTAAGTTGTTTAAAACTGGGATATAAATATTTTAATTAGAGACTAATTCCAGGCGATTCACATCGGCTGGAATAATTTTAAATATGAAAAATTTCTCTCCCATCCCGTGGGAAAGACTCTACCTTAGTTATTTCTTTTGTCCATAGCCATAACCGTAGCCATAGCCGTATTTCTTTCCGTAACCGTAGTGCCCGTATTTGCCATACTTGCCGTAGCCATAGTAGGAGCCGGTTTCACGTTTGTTCATATCAATTCCATTAATCAATACGCAGAGGTGGGGAAGTTTGCCGTCCTGCTGCAATTCATTGATTAATTTGAATTCGCTCTTGGCCGTGTAGTTGGAACGGCATACATAAACGCTTAAATCGGCTACGCGGGCAATAAGCTGGGTGTCGGTCACCATGCCGATGGGGGCGGTATCCAATATCACATAGTCAAAATGTGCTTTTAGCTGTTGGATAGCGTCATCGAGTGCCTGACGGGCTACCAATTCAGTCGGGTTGGGAGGGATGGTGCCACCGGGTAAAATATAGAGATTGGGTGAAACCGTAGATACCTGACATAGGCTAAGCAAATCGGTGTGCTCGGGGTCGGACAGGTATTGTGAAATACCGGCTTCCTTATGGGAAAGGTGGAACACCTTGTTTAGCCCGGGCTTGCGGATGTCAAGCCCCACAATTACTACCTTTTTGCCCATAAAGGCAAAACTGCAGGCCAGGTTGCCGGCATTGAAGCTTTTGCCCTCGCCGGAAGTGGTGGAGGTGAAAAGAATTACTTTCTGTCCTTCCTGAAGCATGTACTGGATATTGGTACGCACCGAGCGGAACACTTCTTCCATCAGTTCGTTACGGTTCTCGCGTACTACAATGGCGCTTTCGCTAGTTTCTGGAGTAAGCGGAATATCTCCCACGATGGGAAGATGTGTAATTTTTTCTACATCACCACGTGTCTGGATTTTAAACTGAAGCAATCCCCAGAAGAAAATTAGTCCAATGGGAAGGGCTAATCCTAACACGAAGGCAACCATGTAAGTCTGTGAGGGGGTAGGGAAGATCTGGCCACCTGCCAGAGGCTCGTCGATGACGCGGGCATTGTTGGCGGTAGAAGCCAGGGTGATGTTGTTTTCCTCGCGTTTCTGCAGCAGCATCAGGTAGAGGTTGGCCTGGATTTCCTGCTGGCGTGACATGCTGAGGTATTCTTTTTCCTGTACAGGGGCATCGCTTACCTTGCCGGCGAACTTGCGGGTCTGGGCTTGCAAGGCCTGACGATTAATCAATAAGCCTTTCTCTGCTGTTTGGATGGCGGCCATTACGCTGTTACGCATCACGTCGATGCTGGCGTTCAGGCTCTGTACGGCAGGGTTGTCTTCGTGTGAAGTGCGCAGCAGGCGCTTACGCTCAATCAGCATCTGGTTATAGTTCTGCACTACCGTATTCAAGTCGCTGTTGTTCAGTCCGATGTTGGCAGGGATGACTTCATACTGGCTTTTTTCGCTCAAGATATGATTTTTTAAGTGATTGACCAGACTGATTTGTACCTCATTTTCCGCGTAGGCACGTTCGTAACCAGCCTGTTCTGTGGCTGCCTGGCTGGCATCGGCGGCAATATCTACCACGCCTGCCTGCTGCTTGAAACTGGCTAGCTGGCTTTCGGTAGTACCCAATTCTTTGTTGATGATGCGTATACGCTCGTCAATAAATTCGGCGGTCTTGGCCGCTACCTCGTTCTTGTCGTTATTGCCTTCTTCGTTATAGAGTTCTACTAATTTATTCAGGAAATCTACTCCCCGAGACTCCTGACTGCTGGTGAAGGTAAGTTGGGCAATGGTGGTAGACTTGCTGCTGGGACTTACCGCCAAGCGGTTACGGTAGGAAGCCGCTGCTGCATTGGGTGATATGACGGTAGCCTGAATCACTTCGGGTACAGGCTGGATAGTTTGCAGCGTAGAATCGGCTGCCGAGAACGTGAAGACACCCGCAGGGGTAGAGAATACAGCTGGCAGGCTTTCTACTGTCTTTTTCCATTCCTGACCTTCGTGTTCTACCAGGACTTCGTGAAGCTGCTGGTTACGGAAAGACATCTTGACCTGGGCATAACCCATACGTTCGGCTTCTTCGGGAGTGACCCATACCTTGACGGGCGACTGCTTGTAAAGCTCGGTGTCGCGGAACTGATCGGGCACGGAGTAGCTGACATAGAGGTCGAGGGCGGTCACTACTTTTTTAATCAGGGTGCGTGAACGCAGGATTTCCAGCTCGTTGTCAAAGCTCTGGGTGGAAGAAGTAACAAAGCCCAAATCTTCCAGGTTGGATCCGTTTGCCCCTCCTTTGTTTTCGTTCTTAATCAAGACGGAAGAGCTGACGGTGTAAAGAGGGGTCAGGGTCTTGAGGTAGAAAAAGGCGCCAATCAGGAATACAGCTACGCTGCCCAGAATCCAGGGCCAGTACATCAGAAGCTTGATTAAAAACGCTTTATAGTCGAAGCCGGAAGTTCCTTCTTCTTCCAGCAGGTAGTTCTTGGTTTCTTCTGCCATAGGTAAATGTCGTTATTATTTGGAAATTGCAAGTACAAGTGAAGTGATGGAAGTCACGATGCTAAGCAGGGTAATCCACATGGAAGAATTGCTGTTAAAGGTGTTGGTACGTACCTTTGCCTTGGTGGGCTTGACATAAACTACGTCATTCTGCTGCAGATAGAAGTAGGGTGACTGGGCTACATTGGCTTCGTTCAGGTTAAGGTGGTATACCCGGCGTACGCCTGTGGAGTCTTCGCGGAGCAACTGCACGTCGTCGCGTACCGAGAAGAGGGTCATGTCGCCTGCCTGTGCTAAGGCTTCGAAGATGGTGACTTTCTCGGCATCAGTGCTATAGGTGCCTGGATGGCCTACTTCACCCAATACGCTGAACTTGTAGTTGGAAGTACGCACCGTGACATTGGGTATTTCCTTCAAGTAAGGCTGGAGCTTTTCACGAATGAGTGCTTCGCATTCGCGGTTGGTCAGGCCCATAACCTTGAGGTTACCCAATACGGGAAAATCAATGTAGCCTTGATTGTCTACCAGGTAGGCCAATAATTTTGCATCTTGCATGCCTGTTGAACTTGTTGCTGAATTTTCTTTAGTAGTTCCGATTTTTCGGTAAAAAGGAGCCGATGCCTCGGGGTCGGTGGTGCTTACCAAAATAGTAAGCTCATCCTTGGGCATGATGCGGAAGTCATAGAGCTGTCCTTCAAGGGATTCATTGAGCACTTGTTCGTTCTGAAGGTAGAGCGATTTCTGGTAAGACGTACACCCGCTCACCAGCAGGGTGGACAACGTCAGCATACAGACTACTTTGCGTATCTTCATCTTTTCTTATGGTTTTGTTATGATTTTTCTAAAGGAATTCCCCTGCGCACTGGGCGTGCTTCGCCGTTACCACTCCCAGCTATAGATTGGGGCGGTAAAAATTACGGCCGATAATCAGCCGCAAAATTAAGCCTTATTTTTGGTTTATTCAACTTATAGAGGGGTTTTTATCGGTGAAAAGGGTGGAAATCAATGAAAAAGTGGGCATATTGGCGGATTTTGTAACAATTCTGGAACAATGTGTGGGGTATAGGGCGGAGTGTGAGAAAAACGCAAGGGCGTTTTACCTGAAACGCAAGTGCATTTGAGATAAAACGCAAGTACGTTTTACTTCAAACGCAAGGGCGTTCGATTCGAAACGCAAAGGCGTTTTCGGGGAGTTCCGGAATGGGAAACATGACGGGTTGTCGGGGTTGGCAGGCATTTTTATAAACTGTATATACGCGGGGTGTGGAAACAAGTCTGTCGTACTTGTTTCCACACCTGTATATAGGAAGTTTGAAAAACCGGTGACAACCCGTCAACCCGTCAAGCGGCGGCCCAGGAAAGGCACGGTTTTTACTTCCAGTCTGTATCTTTCATACGGGGATTTTGGATGCGTTGTTCTGATTTAATTCGCTCTAAATCAGTGGTAAGTGAATGGTAAAAATCGCGGAGCAACTCGTCCTGCTTCTGCGGGTCGGCGGCAAGCAGGCGGTGGTACACGGCAAGGATACGGCCGAGGAATGTCAGATCCGTCAGGAGCCCCTTTTAACTTTTTGAAACGTGTGTGCGCTCATCGGCGCCAGCCGGCACAACTCTTGTACGGTGAGGGTACGGCCGTGCGGTAACACCAGGTGGCGCCACGCTTCCAGCATCTGTCCTAATTCGATTAATTTCGCTTGTTTCATAGTCTTTTTGTTTTAAAAAGTAAAATTATAGTAAATTATTGGTTAAAATATTGCACGCATGTGTGCAATGTAAATTTTATATTTCTGCAAACTTATTTTACATTTGTCTGCAAATTTAAGCAAAAGTGTAACATTATGAGCTTAAAAACTGAAAATTTATAAACTTAAACACGAAAAAATGAATGAAATGATGCTCAGCCTTTTTAAAGGCTATGCCGACACGGTGCCCGTGCCGGTGACTCTACAGGAAGTAGTCCGCCTGATCAGGGAGGACAAGGTGCTGGCCGACCACACCGAAAAATACCGTTACTACCGCTCGCAGGGGCAGAAGACGGCTGCCAATCGGGAAAAGGCGGCCTGCCCCTGCTTTGCTGTGGCGGTGCGTTTTGACGGAGGCAAGCGAAGAACCGACATCAGCAGCTGGACGGGCCTTACGATGGTGGACTTTGACCATTTGCCCGAAGGACGGGCGGGGGAGGTGTTTGAAAAGGTGTGTGCCGACCCGCATACTGTGCTGGCTTATACCACCATCAGCGGGCAGGGAGTGAGGGTGGTGTGCCGCTACTGCCTGGACGGGGAGGTGGCCGACAAGGACTGCCTGACGCTGTATACGCTGGTATTCCGGAAGGTAAACGAATATTACCAGATGCTGACGGAGTGCAGCTTTGACCCGGCCTGCAAGAACGCTACGCGGTTGAGCGGACTGGCGCATGATGCGCAGGTGTGCTTCCATCCGGATGCAGAGCCTTTTCATTTCGATCCGGTACGTGTAGTGAAACCTGAAACTCCTCGCAGAGGGCGAGTGGAGCGTGTGGTGGCCCGTATCCGCAAGGAGCTGGACGAACAGGGCGTGGTGTATGCCCCGCATCATCACAACGAGTACATCATGCGCATGGGCTATCTGATGAACGAGTTCGGGCTGCCGCTGGAGCAGGCCATTGGCTGGGCGGACGGACGTTTCCCGGAATACGACGGCGACGTGGCGGCCATTTTCCGCTCGTGCTATGCCGATACGGAGGCACACGGACGGCGGGAGGCGGAACTGTTTCGTGCGAAGAAGAGGGGGGAAGGACGTTCCCAACTGGCCACGCCCGAGGAGATTGAGCAGTTTCTCGCCACGCAGGCGGAGTTCCGGAAGAACGTGATTACCGGGAAGGAGGAGATGCGTCACCCCGAGGCCGAGGAGTTTGTGGAACTGACCGACCGCCTGGTGAACTCGCTGTGGAGCCGCATGACCAAGGAGGGGCACACGGTGCGCCTGTGCGATGTGCGTTCGGTACTGGAGTCGGAGTTTGTGCCGGAGTTTAACCCTTTTACGGAGTATTTCCGCTCGCTGCCCCCATGGGACGGTGTGACCGACCACATCGGACGGCTGGCGGCCACGGTACACGTGGAGGGTGACGCGCAGCTGTTTGATGATTGTTTCCGCAAGTGGTTGGTGGCTGTGGTGGCCTCGCTGATGGTGAAGGAGGTGACGAACCACCAGATTCTGGTGTTCGTGGGGCGGCAGGGCTGCTACAAGACGACCTGGCTGGCACGGCTGCTGCCGCCTGAACTGCAGCGGTATTTCTGTGTGCGCTCCAACAGCGGACGACTGACGAAGGACGATAACCTGGCGCTGTCGGAATTTGCGCTGATTTGCCTGGAGGAGATTGATGAGCTGCGTCTGGGTGACATCAACCAGCTCAAGGCGATGGTGACCCTGCCGGCAGTGAACGAGCGGAGGGCGTACGGACACTACAAGGAGAACCGCCCGCACATCGCGAGCTTCTGCGGCACGACCAACCAGCCGGAGTTTCTGAACGACCCCACGGGAAGCCGGCGCTGGCTGCCCTTCGCGGTGGAGCGCATAGACGACCCCTATACGCATCCCGTGGACTATGCGGGGGTGTACGGGCAGGCCCTGATGCTGTGGAAGAAGGGGTTCCGCTACTGGTTCGACGAGGAGGAAATCGCGCAGGTGAACGCACGCAACGAGCGGTTTGAGACGGCCAGCCTGGAAACGGACTTGCTATTGGCCTTTTTCCGCGTGCCGATGCCCGGCGAGGAATGTATGTTCCTGACGGTGGGCGAGATTCTGCAGCACATCAACGGGGGCATGAAGAATCCCCTCAGTGCCGTCAAGGTGGGGCTTGCCTTGCGGAAGGCGGGATTCGAGCAGGTTCGCGTGGCGGGGAAGAGGGGGTATCGGGTGGTGATGTACACCATCGAAGAGGTGAACCGCAACCGTCGTGCCATGGGACGATTCACCGAGGCGCCGGCTGAAGAGTAGTCTTCATCGCCCGGTCGCCGGCTGGTGATAACGTTTTGATTTTCATGTGGCTTTTTATGTTCCGAAGAGGGGAAAATACCGGAAAAAACGGGCGGAAAAACTTGTGTATCCGACCGGAATTGTGTAAATTTATAGGTAACTAAAATAAAACGGAACAATGAACTACATGCAATTGAAAACGGGACCGGGAGCTGTTTCCGGGGAGGAACGGGAGGGTTTCTGCCTGAAGGCTTACCGGAAAAGTGAGTTGGCGGGCTTGTATTTTCCGCAGGCAGGTAAGAAAGGTGCCCTGCAGGGGCTGTGGCGATGGATCAAGCAGTGTGCGGAACTGGAAAGGGAGCTCGAGCGGTCGGGCTACCAGAAAAACCGCAAGTTTTTCCTTAAATCGGAGGTGGAACTGATTGTGAGGTTCCTTGGAGAGCCGTGAGCGGCGGCGTTTCCTTTTTCTAATGTCTTCAAAAGTCTTCAAATTTCCTCGAATGTCTTCGTAAGTCTTCGTATGTCCTCAAATGTCTACATGGGCGGGAACGGGGGTGCTAACTTTGCCTATGTAAGAAATAATGAAGAATGAAGAGTGAATAATGAAGAACAATGGATAATGAAGAATGAAGAGTGAATAATGAAGAATGTGCGCGCGTTTCCTGGATTCATCATTCATCATTCTTAATTCATCATTCAAGATTCATCATTCAAGATTCATCATTCTTAATTCATCATTCTTCATTTAATTGGTTTTTAACTTTTAACTTTTAATTTTTAACTAACAAGTGGATTTATGAAGAAAACAGTGACTTATTCGGTTGTTGGGCGTGTGAACCCGGCCGATCGTGAAAGCGGTGAAGTGAAGTATTATGCACAGTCGCAGGCTCGCGGCGAGATGGGTATCCGTGAAATAGCGGAACGTATTCACCAGATGTGTACCGTGACCCGTGCCGACGTGATGGCGGTATTGACGGGACTGGAAGATATCGTGTCGGAAGGCTTGCAGGGTGGCGAAATCGTACGCCTGGGTGAACTAGGTTCGCTGCAGCTGAGCCTGAGCGGGGAAGGAGCCGCTACGGAAGATACGTATACCGACAGCATGATTGAAAAGGTGCGCGTGCTGTTCCGCCCGGGTACGGTGATGCAGGAGGCTATCAACAACCTGGCTTTCGAACGGGTGCCGGTGAAGTATAAGAAAGAGGAAGAGGACGACGGTGCTGGGGTGTAATCGGAACTAAGGCGTGAGAAGATGACGAAAGTAAAATGGATTGTGGTCAGGGTGCTGAAGTGTATTCTCTGTCTCCTGACCGGAAGAAAACCGGATTGTGATGAGAAAAATTGACATGATTGTGATTCACTGTACGGCAACGAGAGCGGACCGCCCGCTCTCGCCTGCCGAACTGACGAAGATGCACCGGAAACGGGGGTTCAAGTGTTGCGGATATCACTATTTTGTCCGCACGGATGGTGAAATTTGTACAATGCGACCGGTGGAGCGGGCCGGAGCGCATGCCAAGGGTTATAACGAGCACAGCATCGGCATTGCGTACGAAGGGGGACTGGATGCGCAGGGACGGCCGGCGGATACGCGTACGGAACTGCAGAAGCGTTCGCTCCGGATTCTGGTGAGGGTGCTGAAATCGGATTTCCCGGCCATCACGCAGGTGGTGGGGCATCGCGACCTGAGCCCGGATCTGGACGGTGACGGAACGGTGGAACCGGAGGAATGGACCAAGGCCTGCCCCTGTTTTGACGTGAAAAAGGAACTGTAGCGGAACAAAAGTTTTCTAAATCGTAAAAAGAAGGTGTCCGGCGCCTGAAAAGTTTTCAGGATTCGAAATAAAATCCTACCTTTGCACTATTCAAAATCCAAACGGACAATGGCGAATCTGTATATTATCATTTCTGCATTTGTATCGGCAGTGATACTGGGGAGAATCATTATCCCGAATATTCTGATTATTTCATTGCGCAAACGCTTGTTTGACGTGCCTGATGAACGGAAAGTACACAAACGTCCGATACCTCGCCTCGGGGGAGTGACCTTTTTCCCGGTGATTCTTTTTTCCTTGTGTGTGTTTACGGCCGTGCGGCTGATGACGGGCCACGGACCTGCGGAGACATCGACAACGGACCTGGTGTGCGAGTTTCTTTTCCTGACGGGAGGGCTGACCCTGCTGTATATCGTGGGCATTGCCGACGACTTGATTGGGGTGCGCTACCGGAAGAAGTTCCTGGTGCAGATTATCTCGGCGGCGATGTTCCCGCTGTCGGGCTTGTATATCAACAATTTCTATGGTCTCTTTGGCATTTACCTGATTCCTGCAGAGGTAGGTATTCCGCTGACCATGCTGCTGGTGGTGTTCATCACCAATGCCATCAACCTGATTGACGGTATCGACGGACTGGCGTCGGGGCTGAGTATGGTGGCGTTGCTGGTGTTCGGGGTGCTGTTCGTGCATTTCCGCATGTGGAGCTATGCCATGCTGGCTTTCGTGACGGTGGGGGTGATTATCCCGTTCTTTTCGTACAACGTGTTCGGCAGTGCGGATTTGGGAAGGAAGATTTTCATGGGGGATACCGGCAGCTTGACGCTGGGGTATATTCTGAGCTTCTTTGTCATCAAGTACTGTATGTATGAGCCGGATATGCTGCTCACGATGAAGACGAGTCCGGTGCTGGTATCGTTCAGCGTGCTGATGGTGCCGTGTCTGGATGTGATTCGCGTGGTGCTGCGGCGTGCGCGTAACAAGCGGTCGCTGTTCATGCCCGACAAGACGCACATCCACCACAAGTTCCTGGCCATGGGGTTCTCACCGCGGAGGGCGCTGGTAACGATTCAGTTGATGTCGGCCTGCTTCTGTGCGTTTACCATCGTGGCGATTCTTTATATGAACAACACGCTGGTGTTCGTGATTGACGTGGTGGTATGGACGCTGCTGAACCTCTGGTTTGACCATGTGATTAACCGGAAGGCGAAGAATGGAGAATAATGAAGAATTAAGAATGAATAATGAAGAACGGGAGGGGTGATTCTTCCGTTTTTTTTATTATGACATAAGAACAAAAAGACATAATTTCAATAATGATGAAGAATGAAAAGTGAAAAGTGAAAACGCAATACGCTCACCTCTTTTACTTTTTAACTTTTACCTTTTAACTATATACCTTATACCTTTTTCTGTCTAAAGAAGCTCGATATCTGTATAACTCGTTTGAGAAAATGTGCTGTAATGAATGTTATTCGTTTGAAAAAATGTGTCGAATGTTGGTTTATTCGCTGGAAAAAGTGTAATTTCGTCGTTGGGAAATAAGATTACACCATGCTTAAAAGGAAGATAGAAACATATTTAGCCGACTGGAAACGGTCTGAGGACAGAAAGCCTCTTGTAATAAAAGGTATCCGCCAGTGTGGAAAGACATACATTGTTCAGAAATTCGCAAGGGAGAATTATGAAAGTGTGGTCTATATGAATTTCATTCTTGAGCCTGACAACAAGTCTGCCTTTACCGGCAATATAGATGTGGATACCATCATTCTCAACCTCTCTGCTTTGATTCAGGGCAGTCGTTTCATTGAAGGGAAGACTTGTATTATTCTTGACGAGATTCAAGAGTGTAGGGAAGCAAGGACTGCCTTGAAGTCATTTCATATAGACGGGCGTTTCGATGTCATTGCCACAGGTTCGCTTTTGGGGGTAAAAGGTTATGGTCAAAGTAAGAAAAAGAAGGAGGATGTAGGGCAAGATTCTGTTCCGGTCGGATACGAAACCGTGATTGACATGTATCCATTGGATTTTGAAGAGTTTCTATGGGCAAACGGAATCGGTCAGACAGTTATTGATTCTGTAAAATCATGCTTTGAGAACGAAAAGGCTGTTCCTGACGGGATTCATAAGGTCATGATGGAGATGCTGTACAGATATGTGATTGTCGGAGGGCTGCCGGAAGTGGTGAATTGCTTCCTTAAAACCAGGAATATCGAACTTATCTATAAGTTGCAGCGAAATCTTATTGCCGGATACGAAGAAGATATGGTTAAATATGCAGAGGATGCGGATAAACCCAATATTCGGGAATGTTTTGAATCTATTCCGAAGCAACTGGCTAAAGAGAACAAGAAATTCCAGTATTCAGTTGTCAAAAAGGGAGGAAGGTCTGCTCAATACATCGGCAGTATTCAGTGGCTGGAAGATGCAGGGATTATCCGTAGATGCTATAACACACAGACTACGGAATTGCCGTTAGAGGGGAATGCTATTAAAGACTGTTTCAAAGTGTACACAACTGATATAGGTATTCTTGTGGCAATGCTCGACTATGGTACTCAGGCGGATATTTTAAAGGGAAATCTTCTTGGATATAAGGGAGCTATCTTTGAGAACCTCATGGCGGATTTTCTGTGTAAGTCCGGTCAGAAACTGTACTATTTCCATAAGGACAGCGGGCTTGAACTGGACTTCCTGGTAAGGTTCAAAGGCGAATGTGTTCTCCTTGAAATTAAGGCAAAGTCTGGTAAAGCAAAAAGCATGACAACGGTTCTTAAAAATAAGGACGTGTATCATGTTAAGAATGCAATCAAGTTAGGGCAATATAACGTAGGCCGTGATGGAGATATTCTTACTATTCCACTATACATGGGATTTCTTGTAAACGACAAACTTGCAGACGTTATCATTCCTGATGTTGATGTGAGTGCGTTGAATAATGAAGAATGAAAAATAATGAAGAATGAAGAGTGAAGAATTAAGAATGAAGAATTAATATAGTGAAGGACGGGAGGGGTGACTCTTCCGTTCTTTTTTTTGTTATGACATAAGAACAAAAAGACATAATTTCA
The DNA here is from genome assembly GCF_003437535.1 of Phocaeicola plebeius. Classification (GTDB taxonomy): domain Bacteria; phylum Bacteroidota; class Bacteroidia; order Bacteroidales; family Bacteroidaceae; genus Phocaeicola; species Phocaeicola plebeius_A. The sequence continues at coordinate 105,288 of NZ_QSQT01000011.1, read as the reverse complement.
ATAATGGTGAAGAATGAAAAGTGAAAATGCAATACGCTCGCCGCTTTTACTTTTTAACTTTTCACTTTTAACTCAATACCTTCTTCTGTTCTTTTGTCTAAAGAAACAACATGTTTCTGTGAGGCGTATCGTTTGAAAAACTTATGCGATTAAGTTGGAAAGATGAAAGTTTTTATGTTTCTTTGTGTAAACTTCATCTCTGCAAGCTATGGTTAGTACAACAGACATCATCAACAGACTGAAAATATTCAAAGCACAATCGGCTTCGAAATATAAAATAAAGTTCATGGGGTTGTTTGGCTCCTATGCGCGCCAGCAGCAAGATGAAAAAAGTGATGTGGATGTTTTTATCTGTCTGCAGGAACCGGACTTTTTCGTGATGGAGCAGATTAAAGAAGAACTTGAAGTTTTGCTCCATTCTTCTATTGATTTAGTGAACTTTAGAGAGTCACTTCGTCCAACGTTAAAAAAGAATATCCTTAAAGATGCGATCTATATCTAAAGAAATATTGATTGATTTATTGGAGCTGATTCTGGAAAAAGCTACTCTCGTGATAAACAGAAATCAGTCGATTACGTGTGCACAGGATTTTCTTACATCGCCGGACAGAATGGAAAAATTTGATGCAGCATGTATGCTGATACAGGTAGTAGGTGAAACGGCTAAGAAGATAGATGATCGTACATCGTCTCTGTTGTTTGCGCATTATCCGCAAGTCTATTGGCGAGGCGTATTCGGATGTCGAAATATTATTTCGCATGAATATGGGAATGTAGACCCCATTCAGATATTTGGTATAATCAAAAAGTATCTTCCTGAACTGGTTGTTTGTGTAAAGCAAATTTTGTCAGACGTGGAAGCAGGTAAGCATGACAGCTTATTCTTGTCATAGAATGAAGAGTGAATAATGAAGAATTAAGAATGAATAATGAAGAACGGGAGGGGTGACTCTTCCGTTTTTTTTATTATGACATAAGAACAAAAAGACATAATTTTAATAATGATGAAGAATGAAAAGTGAAAACGTGATACGCTCACCGCTTTTACTTTTTAACTTTTCACTTTTAACTCAATATGTTCTTCTGTTCTTTTGTCTAAAAACAAAAAGGAATATTCTCATTCTTCACCCTTTGCTTTTGGTTCTATAAATAAAAGTTATAAATCGGGTTGATTTTATTTGTATTTTCTGCTTTTATAACTTAAAAATGAGTATCTTTGCAAACGAATCATTTAATTGATAAAATATGGGACTTGATCAGGTAATCGGGAAAAATATCAAGGCTTTTCGTGAGCATTTGAACTATACCCAGCAGGAAATCAGTGATTATTTAGGTATCAGTCAGCCGGCATACGTGAAATATGAAAAAGGGGAGACTGTAGTTCCTTTGGAGGCAATGGAGAAACTGGCCACTCTGTATAACGTGGATGAATACGATCTGATGGAGGAAAATGAACAGCTTTTTCAGACATCTGTGGCCTGTGCGTATCGTAAGACGGGAAATATTGGAAATCTTGGTCAGATTTCTCAATTTCAGAAAATAGTCAGAAATTATATTCAGATGTGCAATGAGCTTGAGAAGTAAAGTTGAACTGGAATGTCTTGCAACCAGGTTGCGGGAGGAGATGCACGTGACTACAAAGGACCCTGTGCGCATTCATCAGATATTGAAAGAAAAGCACGTGCTTACGTGGTTTAAGAAGCTGGATGATAATTTTTCGGGCATGGCAATCCGGATAAAGGGAAACGAATCTTCTTCTGACAAGTATTTTATGTTGATAAATACGGCTTTGTCTTATGCCAAGCAGCGTTTTACTGCCTGTCATGAGTTGTATCACTTGTTGTATCAGAAAGATTTTAAGGTGTCGCAGAACAATGCGGGGCTGTTTAATAAAAAAGAGGAGGAAGAGTATAATGCCGATGTGTTTGCAGCCTACCTTCTGCTTCCGGAAATGGGGTTGAAGGAACTGGTTCCTGCCGATGAACAGCAGGTTGACAAAATAACCTTGGCTACTCTTCTGAAGGTGGAGCAGAATTTTCTTTGCTCAAGGGCGGCACTTCTTACCCGGCTGAAGGACTTGAAATGGATTACCAAGAAAACGTTTGACCTTTACCAGAAAAATGTGGTTGCTTCGGCAATCGAATATGGTTATAATACGCAGTTGTATTATCCTACTTATCAGACGGAGCTGGTGGGAGATTATAACTTGAAAGCTCGTGAATTATATGATAAGGGGCGTATTTCTCAGGCGAAGTATTACTCGTTGCTGATGGATATGGAAATTAATGTTTCTCAAGAGGTATATGGGGAGGAATAAAGTAATATTGGTGGATGCCGATGTCATCTCTCATTTCATGGCTACCGGTTATATAGACAGGCTGACGGAAATTCTGCAGCCTCATGCCGTGATGATTGTAGAGAATGTGTACAAGGAGGCCAGCTATCATCCTACGGAACCGGACAGGAAACGGAAGGTGGACAAGTGGATGGAGCGCTGCAAGGTATGCAAGATTGCTCTCCCTTATGCCAATGAAAATATCCGGCGAGAGTTTTTCCGGCTTAAAAAAGAGAATCCGATGCTGGGGGACGGAGAACGGGCCTGTATGTCGATGGCGCGTTTTGGACAGGAGGTTATCGCAAGTAGTAACTTTCGGGATGTGGCTCCTTATTGTGATGAGAATGGCATTGAATATATTGGAACGCTGGATGTGCTGACTATTGCAATGAATAAGGGGATTTTTACCAGTGATGAATGTAATCGGTTCATGGTGGAGGCAAAGGCGAAAAACAAAGCGAAATTTCCAGTTGACGATATTACTGTTTATCAGGCTCCGGAATACATCAGTACGTTTTGATAGTGAATAATGAAGAATGAAAAATAATGAAGAATTAAGAATGAATAATGAAGAACGGGGGGACTCTTCCGTTTTTTTGTGATTACTTGCCGCTTTTACTTTTTAACTATTACCTTTTAACTCAATATGTTCTTCTGTTCTTTTGTCTAAAAAAAGACATAAAAAATAGACATAAAAAAAGGGAATCTTCCCAGACTCCCAATCTTCATTAACCTTAAATCTAATACCATGAAAAACACGATGCAAAGGTAAGGTTTTTATGTTATGAAACATATAATTGGGGCGAAAATCTGCATTGAATTAACTATTTTTATGTTTTAAAACAGGGAAGCGGAATTTTTACACCGGTTTTTTCTGCTTGGAATGGAGATTCCGGGGCTAAGCGCTTGGTGATTCGTTTTCAATAATGTATCTTTGTCCTTAAAACTAAAATGAAAGACAGAATGAGAAGACAGTTTGTAAGATTGGCATTGTGTCTGTTCCTGCTGGGGGGATCCGTTGCGTATGCCCAGAGCGGAATGACCGACAACCAGGTGATAGAATATGTGCAACAGGCGCTTCAACAGGGCAAGGACCAGCAAACCATTGCGATGGAGCTGCTGGCCAAGGGGGCCACTCAGGAGCAGTTGCTGCGATTGAAGTCCATGTATTCGGGTTCGACGGGCGCGTCGACATCGGGCAGCGGTTCTCTGACGGGGGAAGACAGCTCGCTGCTGGGCTCTGGTTCACGGGCCCGGAAAACTACTGCGACCGGTACGGAAGAGGATGCTTCGGAATTCCTGGAGACAAGTTCGACAAACGTGGACAAGAGTATGTGGTCGGAAGACATGCAGAAGACCATGAAGAAACGCCGCAACCTGACGACGGTGGTTACCAGCGAGAACGATGTGTTCGGACGGAATATCTTCAACATTGAACAGCTGACTTTCCAGCCTAACCTGAGCATGGCTACGCCGGAAAACTACCGCCTGGGACCGGGTGACGAGGTGATTATCGACGTGTGGGGCGCTAGCCAGAACACCATGCGGCTGGAGATTTCGCCCGACGGCTATGTGAACATCATCAACCTGGGTCCGGTGTACCTGAACAACATGACGATTCAGGATGCACGCCAGCTGCTGAAGCAGGAACTTGGAAAGATTTATGCGGATTCGGGCAATAACATCCAGGTGACATTGGGAAATATCCGTACCATCCAGGTGAACGTGATGGGGGAAGTGATGGCGCCGGGTACGTATTCGCTGTCGTCGCTCTCGACGGTATTCCATGCGCTGTACGTGGCAGGTGGTGTGAGCGACATCGGTAGCTTGCGTAACGTGCAGGTGGCCCGCGGCGGCAAGACGTTTGCCCGTCTGGACGTGTATGAGTACATCATGAAGGGGCAGATTCAGGACGACATCCGCCTGCAGGACGGCGACGTGGTGATTGTGCCTACCTACGACGAGCTGGTGAAGATTACGGGTAAGGTGAAGCGTCCGATGTTCTACGAAATGAAGAACGGGGAATCGGCTGCCACTTTGCTGAAGTATGCCGGTGGTTTTGCTTCGGATGCTTACAAGAAGAGTATCAGGGTGTTGCGTAAGGACGGTAAAGAATTTTCCGTGAAAACGGTGAACGATATAGACTATTCTGCGTTTAAATTATTAGACGGGGACGTGATTTCGGTGGATTCGATTCTGAACCGCTTCAACAACCGTCTGGAAGTGAAAGGGGCTGTGTATCACCCGGGGGTATTCGAGTTGAGCGGTTCGCTGAACACGGTACGCCAGCTGGTGGAGAAGGCCGACGGTTTGCTGGGGGATGCCTTTACAGGACGTGCGGTGTTGTATCGCGAACGGGAGAACCTGACGAAGGAGGTGTTGCCGGTTGACATTCAGGGTATTCTGAACGGTACGTCGCCCGACATTGCCTTGCAGAAGAATGACATTTTGTATATCCCGAGCATCCACGACTTGCAGGACATGGGGAAGGTGACCATCAGCGGTGAGGTGAACAAGCCGGGTAGCTATACGTATGCCGACCACATGAGCCTGGAGGACCTGGTGATTACAGCGGGCGGTTTGAAGGAATCGGCTTCGCTGGTGCGTGTGGACGTGTCACGACGCATCCGTGACCCGAGAGGGACGACGGAGCCGGACGTAATCGGACAGAATTTCTCGTTCGGACTGAAGGATGGTTTCGTGGTGGACGGTGAAGCGGGATTTGAACTGCAGCCGTACGACCAGGTGTTTGTGCGCCGCAGCCCGAGCTACAACGAGCAGGTGAACGTGACGGTGGACGGTGAGGTGCTGTTCCGCGGTGACTATACGCTGAACACGAAGAGTGAACGTCTGAGCAGCCTGATTCAGCGTGCCGGCGGGGTGAGCCGCTATGCGTATGTGCGTGGAGCGAAGTTGCGCCGCGTGGCCAACGAGGAGGAGCTGCGCCGCATGGAGGATGTGGTGAAGATGATGCGCCGTGAAATCGGTGATGCCATGGCCAACACGCTGGGACTGAAGGTGGACAGTACGTTTACGGTAGGTATCGACCTGGAAGCTGCACTGGCGAACCCGGGCGGAGACGCTGACCTGGTGCTGCGCGAGGGCGATGTGCTGACCGTGCCGGAATATAATAATACGGTGAAGGTGAACGGAGCGGTGATGATGCCGAACACGGTATCGTATGCGGCAGGCAAGAGCGTGAAGTATTACCTGAGCCAGGCGGGCGGTTACTCTGCCAACGCCAAGAAGAGCCAGAAGTTCATTATTTATATGAACGGACAGGTGGCCGAAGTGAAGGGCAGCGGCAAGAAACAGATTGAGCCGGGCTGCGAAATCGTGGTACCGAACAAGACGAAGAAGTTCAACTTTGCGAACATAGTATCGAATGCGACTTCGTTTGCTTCACTGGCTACGATGCTGGCTTCACTGGCTACGATGATGAAATAACCTTTAAATCTATGAGTATATGAACATGAAAATGAGACTGATTGTCATGAACTTCCTGCAGTTTGCCGTGTGGGGAGCGTATCTTACCTCAATGGGTACGTACCTGGCGGGTGTGGGATTAGGCGGACATATCGGAATTTTTTACGCCATGCAGGGGATTGTGTCCCTGTTCATGCCGGCTGTGTTGGGTATTGTGGCTGACCGCTGGATTCCGGCGCAACGGTTGCTGGGGCTGAGCCATCTGTTGGCGGCCCTGTTTATGGGTGGAGCGGGCTATTATGCCATGACTACGGGACTGCAGGTGGAATTTGCACCGCTGTTCTCGTTCTACTCCGTGAGTGTGGCGTTTTACATGCCTACGCTGGCTTTGTCGAACTCGGTGGCTTATACGGCGCTGGACAAGGCAGGGCTGGATACCATCAAGGCGTTTCCGCCGATACGTACGTTCGGGACCATCGGTTTCATTTGTTCCATGTGGCTGGTAGATTTACTGGGATTCCAGTCGAACTACATGCAGTTCTTTACCTGTGCGGCATGGGGCGTGGTGCTGGCCGTATATGCCCAGACGCTGCCGGAATGTCCGGTGAGCCGCGCACAGGGCGGACAGAAGTCGCTGGTAGAGGCATTGGGACTGAGGGCGTTTCTGCTCTTCAAGAACCGCAAGATGGCGGTGTTCTTCATCTTCTCGATGCTGCTGGGTGTGTCCTTGCAGATTACCAACGGCTTTGCCAATCCGTTTATCACGAGCTTCAGCGCCATTCCGGAATATGCCAATACCTTTGGCGTGCAGCATGCCAACCTGCTGATTTCGCTCTCGCAGATCAGTGAGACGTGCTGTATCCTGCTGATTCCGTTCTTCCTGGGACGCCTCGGCATCAAGAAGGTGATGCTGATTGCCATGGTGGCGTGGGTACTGCGCTTCGGACTCTTCGGCCTGGGTGACCCGGGCAGCGGGGTGTGGATGTTCGTGCTGTCGATGATTGTGTATGGCGTGGCATTCGACTTCTTCAACGTGTCGGGCTCGCTGTTTGTCGACAAGGAGACGGACCTGTCTATCCGCTCGAGTGCGCAGGGACTGTTCATCATCATGACGAACGGTATCGGAGCCACGGTGGGTACGCTGAGTGCGCAGGCGGTGGTGAACTGCTTCGTGGACTTCAATTCGCAGGCACCGCAGGTGGAAGGCTGGAGCCGGGCGTGGTTCGTGTTTGCGGCCTACGCGCTGGTAGTGGCGGTGACTTTTGCACTGGTATTTAAATACAAACATAAAGTAGATAACGAGTAATTAGAATGTGAAAATGGAAAAGAAAGACGAATTTGTAGAAATGCGGGTCCGTACCATTGACGAGGCCATGAATGTGGATAAACTGATCGGGCACCTGACATTTGATCAGGTGATGGACGATGAGGAGAAGATGGATATTATGATGCTGGACGGGCAGAACTTCAAGCTGCTGCTGGAGGAGGTGAACGAACCGCACCGGATGATGTTGGGGATTATCAACCCCGACGAGGCGGACTTGCTGTACGCGGCTGTTAACGACCCGGAAGGCACGGATGCCACGCTGCCTTATCAGACGGTGCATATTCTGAAGGAGCTGGGTGTTACCGTGGAAAAGGTAGTGGTAAAGGACAAGGTGAAGTTGCTGCACCGTGCGATTGTGACTCTGCGCAAGGAGGACGGCTCGGTGATGGAGATGCAGCTGACACTGTTCGACGCGCTGGTGGTGAGTCTGATAGCCGGTGTTCCGTTCTATGTGAACGCGAAGTTCCTGGAAGACCCCCGTTCGGGCTTTACCAAGTCTGTGCCTAACACGAAGGCGCTGCTGCTGCGGTTGATGCCGCTGAAAGGGCTGGAGCGGGAGATGGAGGATGCCATCCGCCGCGAGGACTATGAGTATGCGGAACTGATTAAGCAGGAAATGGCGACCCGCAACAAAGAAGAAGAGGAAGATTACGAAGATTTGGAGGATTTAGAAAAAGAATTGTAATTATGCACGTGTTTTATACACCGGATATTGCGCAGACGCTGGAGCTGCCGGAAGAAGAAGCGGGCCACTGCCTGCGGGTGCTGCGCCTGGGAGTGGGCGAGGAGATTATGCTGACCGACGGAAAGGGATGCTTTTACCGGGCGGTCATTTCGGCAGCTACGCAGAAACGCTGTGTGGTGAAGGTGGTGGAGAAAACGGAGCAGGAGCCTTTCTGGAAGGGGCACCTGCACCTGGCTCTGGCGCCTACGAAGAACATGGACCGCATGGAATGGCTGGCGGAGAAGGCTACGGAAATCGGTTTCGACGAGCTGACGTTTCTGAACTGCCGTTTCTCGGAACGGAAGGTCATCAAGACGGAACGGGTGGAGAAAATCGTGGTGTCGGCCGTGAAACAGTCGCTCAAGGCACGCAAGCCGGTGGTGAACGAGATGACGGACTTCCGCCGCTTTATGGAGCGGGAGTTTACGGGACAGAAGTTTATCGCCCACTGCTATGAGGGGGAAAAGCCTCTGCTGCGCGACGTGCTCCGCAAGGACGAGGACGCCGTGGTGCTGATTGGTCCGGAAGGGGATTTCAGTCCGGAGGAAGTGGCGCTGGCTGCAGAAAAGGGCTTTCAGGCAGTGAGTCTGGGCAAGTCGCGCCTGCGTACGGAAACGGCGGCACTGGTGGCCGTACACCTGATGAACCTGACGCACGCGGAATAAGCTGATGTGTAACTTTTAAATAGAATCATTATGAAAAAGACATGGAAATGGATGGGAAGCCTGGCCTTGGGTATGGCTTTCCTGTTGTCTGCCTGCGGGGAAGACAATGCGTATACCAATGCGTTGCCAAAGGATGCGGCTGCAGTGTTCTCGTTCGACCTGATGGAGATGGCACAGAAGTGTGACCTGAACGACCAGGTGAAGCAGTCGATGGGGCAGATGATGAAATCGAGCCTGAAGGGCAGTGCGGATGCCCTGGTGGACAAGCTGATGGAGAATCCGGAAGAGAGCGGGTTGAGACTGACCGACCGGGTGTATTTCTTTGCCGCTTCTCAGATGGAAATGGGCGGCGTGCTGGTGCGCATGGCCGACAAGGGAAAACTGGAAGATTTGATGGCCATGCTTCAGGAGCAGAAGGCGTGTGAGGCTCCTGCCGACGGTGACGGTTGCCGCTGGACCGTGGGTGGCGGCGGACTGATGGCCTGGACGGACGATGCGTTTCTGATGCTGGCGGGCAACGGTAACCCGAAGGACTTTCAGCATCAGGCTTCGATGTGGCTGCGCCAGAAAGAAGGGGAGGGCTATTCGGGCACTCCGGAATTCAAGAAATTAGAGGATGCCGACGAGGATGTGGCCATGGTGACTTCGCTGAACGCCATGCCGAAGAGTTACCTGGGCCCGGTGACGATGGGGTTGCCGGCTGACTTGAACCTGAATGATTTAAAGATATTTTCTACGCTCGATTTCCAGGCGGGAAGGGCCGTGATGGAAGTGGAGACGCTGCTGGAGGGCAAGTTCAAGGACTTGCTGAAGAAGCAGGCGGAGGTGAGCGGCGAACTGGACGGCACGTATCTGAAGGTGTTCCCTGCCAATACGGTGCTCTGGATGGCTGCCAACGTGAACGGTGAAAATGCGTATGAGCTGTTGCGTGAGAACCCGACGGTGCGTCAGGAGCTGGACAACTCGATGATGCCGCTCGACTTTGAGGCTATCTTCAAGGCGGTGAAGGGTGACGTGGCAGTGGCCATGCCGGAGATGTCGTTGAAGCCGGGCTTCATCCTGTATGCCGATGTGAAAAACGGTGACTTCATGCGTACGTTTGAGGACTTGAAACCGATGCTGGCCATGACCAACGGTCAGATGCGGCTGGTGGACAAGGGTGAAAATGCTTATCAGTTTGTGGTTGCCAACGGTGCCATGCTGGGCATGGGCCGCGGACCGGTGTCTTTCTGGCTGGGCGTGAAGGATGACCGCTTCTACCTGACGAATCAGGAGGACCTGATTGGCCGTGAGGTGAAGGGGCTGTCGCTGAAAGACTGTGACTGGGCCAAGGACGTGAAGGACAAGCATTTCTACCTGAACGTGAACTTCCAGGCACTGGCTGCCGTACTTCCGCAGATTCCTTACGTAGGTATGCTGGACTACCTGAGCATCGAATCGGATGAACCGACCAAGGCTCGCCTGGTGCTGCAACTGAAGGACCACAAGGAGAATGTGCTGAAGCAGCTGGTACAGATAGTTAATAATTAATAGTGAATAATGAAGAATGAAGAATGAAGAGCATTCTTCATTCTTCATTATTAATTCTTCATTGAATAAAATGGACACAATAGAATTACAGCAGACCCTGCCGGAGGTATTCGCCGGACGCGACGGAATCGTGTCGGACGTGTGGCACCGGCAGATGGCTTTTCAGAAAGGAAAGATGTATCTGATTGAAGCGGCGTCGGGCACGGGCAAGTCGTCGCTTTGCAGTTTTATTTACGGGTACCGTACGGACTACCAGGGGATTATCACCTTCGATGGGGAGAACGTGCGGAAGCTCACGGTGAAGCAGTGGACGGACATCCGCAAGCGGTCGCTGGGCATGCTGTTTCAGGAACTCCGCCTGTTCGGGGAGCTGACGGCGTGGGAGAACGTGCAGCTGAAGAACGGGCTGACGGGCTTCTGCCGCAAGCAGCAGGTGAAGGACTGGTTTGAGCAGCTGGGCATCGCCGACAAGTGGGACGTGAAGGCGGCCAGGATGTCGTACGGGCAGCAGCAGCGCGTGGCTTTTGTGCGGATGCTGTGTCAGCCGGCCGACTTTTTCTTCCTGGATGAGCCGGTGAGCCACCTGGACGACGGCAACGGGCAGATTATGGCGCGTATCCTGAAGGAGGAAGCGGCTCGTCAGGGTGCGGGAGTGATTGTGACGTCCATCGGCAAGCACCTGCCGCTGGAGTATGACAGGGTGCTGAGTTTGTAAGGGATTAAAACGAAGACGGATATGATCTGGAAATTATTGAGGCAGCACATCAGTGTGGCGCAGCTGGCAGGATTCTTCCTGGCCAACCTGTGCGGTATGGTGATTGTGCTGTTGGGCATACAGTTTTACAAGGACGTGTTGCCGGTGTTTACGCAGGGCGACAGTTTCATGAAGAAGGACTACGTGATTGTGAGCAAGCAGGTGAGCACGCTGGGCAGCCTGGTGGGCAAGGGAGGTACGTTCTCGCGTGCCGACATAGCCGACATGGAGTCGCAGCCGTTTGCCAAGCGGACGGGAGCGTTCACTCCGGCACAGTTTCAGGTGTCGGCCGGCATGGGCATGGCGGGCATGCAGCTCTCTACGGCGATGTTCTTTGAGTCGGTGCCCGACGAGTTTGTAGACGTGCGGCTGGAGGGCTGGACGTATCGCGAGGGACAGACGGAAATCCCTATCATCATCCCGCGCAACTACCTGAACCTTTATAACTTCGGCTTTGCACAGAGTCGCAACCTGCCGCAGCTCTCGGAGGGCGTGATGGGGATGATGACGCTGGACGTGCGGCTGAGCGGACGGGGACGGACGGAGCGCATGAAGGGACGTATCGTGGGTTTCTCCAACCGGCTGAACACGATTCTGGTGCCGCAGGCGTTCATGGAATGGGCCAACGCCACATTGGGTGATGGCGGGCAGACGGCTCCCTCACGACTGATTGTGGAGGTGGACAATCCGGCGGACGACCGCATCGCGAAGTATTTCAAGCAGAAAGGCTATGAGACGGAAGGCGACAAGCTGGATGCGGGAAAGACGACGTGGTTCCTGAAGATGGTGGTAGGCATCGTGCTCACGGTGGGACTGATTATCAGTGTGCTGTCGTTCTACCTGCTGATGCTGAGCATCTACCTGCTGTTGCAGAAGAACACGAAGAAGCTGGAGAACCTGCTGATGATTGGTTTCAGTCCGGCGGCGGTGGCGCGTCCGTATCAGGTACTTACGGTAGGGCTGAACGCAGCGGTGGCGGCCATGGGTGTGCTGCTGGTGTGGATGGCGCGTGATGCGTATCTGGACATGCTGCGGCGGATGGTGCCCGACTTGCAGGAAGGCAGTCTGCTGCCGGCGCTGCTGACGGCCGGGGGACTTTTCCTGCTGGTATCGGTGCTGAATGTGCTGGCTGTAAGGCGGAAAGTGGAATCTATCTGGAGAAAGAAATAGTATAAGCATTATATATTATCTGTAAAACCAAATGAAAATGAAGAAACTAAAGAACGTATGGCTCTTTTTGAGCTTTATCCTGATGGTGGCCGGAATGGCAAGCTGTAGCATGGATGATCCGACGGGTGTGGATGTGTCGAGAGATGACATTATCGGTACATGGAAGGTGACGGCAAATGACTGGACAAATTCGGAAGGTGAGTCTGGTCGTAATGATCCTGAGCACATGGGACAGACGCTCTCGGTGAAAAGTGGCGGTACGGCTTTGTTTCGTGGCGAGTCGTTCAACTGGACACTGAGCAAGGGGGTGCTGACGCTGTCGGACAATCGTGGCCGCAACATACGGGTAGTAATTCTGTCGTATACGGAGGAGGAGATTCAAGCTTCGTACGATTGTACCTTTGAGTCGGAGATGTATACCGAGGAAGGCAACTACACCTTCAAGCGCGTGTAACGAGACATATTAATATAAAGAAGAGCCACAGTAATGTGGCTTTTTTTGTAAGACATAAAGACAATTATTTTTTAGACATAAGAACATAAAGACAAAAGAATTTTTAACTGTGTAATATTATGGGTATGAAAACAGAAGACCTAATTAAGGTAATTATTCAATGCGCATACAATGTAAGAACGCATCTGGCAGCCGGTTTTTTAGAGTCGGTGTATCAAAAGGCATTGTTGATAGAGTTAAGGGAAAAAGGTATTCATGCGGATTCTGAAACCCCTATAAATGTATATTATAAAGATGAGATTGTAGGGGAGTTTAGAGCAGATATTATTGTAGAGGGAGAGATAATTATCGAACTAAAAGCGGTGCAACATCTTCTTTCCATACACGAAACTCAGCTGGTTAATTATTTGACGGCAACTCATAAAGACCATGGATTACTCATTAATTTTGGTGGTGACCGTATAGAAATAAAAAGGAAGTACAGAGAGTATAAACGCTCATAATTTTTATGACATAAGCATCGAAAGATATTTCTTGAATGTTTTTGGACATAAGAACATAAAGTACATAAGTTTATATTTACACAGAAAATCTGTTCTTATGTTCTTCTGTCTAAAGCAAAAAGGCAACATCCTATAGCAGTTATTATTTTTCGGACATAAGCACATAAGTACAAAAGAAAGATTGCATCTACAAAAATCTGTCTTTATGTTCTTCTGTCTAAAATAAAAAAGATACACCCATATAGCACGTCATGTTCTTTGTCTAAAATAATATGTGTGACCGCACACACGTACAATATCTTGTAAATATTTGTTTAGATATTTCGTCTCTGTGTAAACAAGTGTAAAACCATTTGTCCGATATCTCTTGATTTATGTCTATTATTAGGGGAATCAGTCTAAAAAATGTTACATGGAGTTACATATATGAGAGTTTATTCAGTAAATTTGCGTTACAGAAATGGTCAAACTTTAAACAAATACCCGGGACGTTTGTTTAATAGGTAAGAACCATGGATGATTCATTCTTTTTAAATTAAAATAATTGCTTATGTCAAAAATCGTTGGACACATTTCGCAGGTAATCGGTCCGGTGGTCGATGTGTACTTCAAGTTTGAAGAAGGACAAGACGTGGAACACGCCTTGCCGAAAATCCACGATGCCATGACGATTGCCCGTAACGACGGGCGTACGCTGGTGATTGAAGTGCAGCAGCATATCGGTGAAGACACGGTACGCTGCGTGGCCATGGACAGTACGGACGGGTTGAAGCGCGGAATGGAAGTCGTTCCTACGGGGCATCCGATTTCGATGCCTATCGGAAACCAGATCAAGGGCCGTGTGATGAATGTGGTAGGTGATACCATTGACGGTATGAAAGAACTGGACAAGACGGACGGATTTCCTATTCACCGTGAACCTCCGAAATTCGAAGACCTGGCCACTACCCAGGAAGTATTGTTTACCGGTATCAAGGTCATCGACCTGCTGGAACCTTACCTGAAGGGTGGTAAAATCGGTCTGTTTGGTGGGGCGGGTGTTGGAAAAACCGTGCTCATCAAAGAGTTAATCAATAACATTGCCAAGAAACACAATGGTTTCTCCGTGTTTGCAGGAGTGGGTGAGCGTACCCGTGAAGGTAACGACTTGCTGAGAGAAATGATTGAATCAGGCGTAATCCGCTACGGTGACGAATTCCTCAAGAGCATGGAGGAAGGAAACTGGGACCTTTCGAAGGTGGATTACAACGAAGTGGAAAAATCGCAGGTAGCCATGGTGTTCGGACAGATGAACGAGCCTCCCGGTGCCCGTCAGTCAGTAGCCTTGTCGGGTCTGACACTGGCCGAATCGTTCCGTGACCGCCAGACGGGCGACAACGGTCCGCGCGATATCCTGTTCTTTATCGACAACATCTTCCGTTTTACGCAGGCAGGTTCTGAGGTTTCAGCCTTGTTGGGACGTATGCCTTCGGCAGTAGGTTACCAGCCGACACTGGCTACGGAAATGGGACAGATGCAGGAACGTATCACTTCTACGAAGAACGGCTCCATTACTTCCGTGCAGGCGGTGTACGTGCCGGCCGATGACTTGACCGACCCTGCTCCGGCTACTACCTTTACCCACCTGGATGCCACTACGGTGTTGAGCCGTAAGATTACCGAGCTGGGTATCTATCCGGCTGTAGACCCGCTGGACTCTACGTCGCGTATCCTCGACCCGCTGATTGTGGGCAAGGAGCACTACGAAACGGCTCAGCGCGTGAAACAGATTCTGCAGCGCAACAAGGAGCTTCAGGATATTATCTCTATCTTAGGTATGGATGAACTTTCGGATGAAGACCGTCTGACGGTGAACCGTGCCCGCCGCGTGCAGCGATTCCTTTCGCAGCCGTTTGCCGTGGCCGAGCAGTTTACGGGCGTGCCGGGCGTGATGGTTTCCATAGAAGACACCATCAAGGGATTCAAGATGATTCTGGACGGCGAGGTAGACTATCTGCCTGAACAGGCTTTCCTGAACGTGGGTACCATTGAGGATGCCATCGAGAAGGGTAAGAAGCTGATGGAAGCGGCTAAGAGTTAATAAGTAAAAGTTAAAAGTTAAAAGCTGATAGCTTAATATGAAAGAACTTCATCTGGTTATCGTTTCACCCGAAAAGCTGGTTTACGAAGGAAAAGTGAGCCAGGCTACCTTTCCGGGAAGCGCAGGAAAATTTCAGGTCATGGCCGACCATGCCCCGATTATTTCCACGCTCTCGGCCGGGGAAGTGAAATACGTGGCCGGACAGGAAACGCAATCCCTGCAAATCAAGGGGGGATTCGTGGAAGTCAAGGAGAATCAGATTTCAGTCTGTGTGGAACTCTGAGAGGAGCGAAGCAGGCGATGAACCGAATATGTTTTTGGCGGCTTTTCGGATGAAAAACCGCACGATACTATGTTTTTGTTGACCGTTAAGAAGAAATTTATAAAAGAACTGACCGTGATTGGAATCGTGCTGACGACGCTCGTCGCCGTGGTATATCATCTGTTCATTCCCGACAGGTATTTCCTGTGGTTTCCGGCCATTCCGATATTCTTCTATCTTTTCGGCCTGTTTTACATAGAAATGTTCGCGTTCAACTATCGCGTGGGGCTGGAACGGATTGCGATGACGTATCTGGTGTGCAAGGTGCTGAAATTCATTGTCAGTGCCATGCTGCTGATGTTCTACGGATTTGTGATAGGACATGAAGTGCTGGCGTTCATGCTGACCTTCATCTTCTTCTACTTTGCGTTTCTGATATTCGAAACCCGTTTTTTCCTTCTTTTTGAAGCGAAACTCAAACTAAGAAAAAAAGCTAATGATGAAAAAAATACGGTACATAATCATCACGCTGTTACTGCTGATGGCGGTTCCGGCTGCGCTGACGAAGGCACAGGCCGCTGAGGGTGACATCGACGTGAACGAACTGGTGTTCGGACACATTGGCGATGCCTACCAGTGGCACATTGCGAAGTTCGGCGATACGGAGGTAAGCATTCCGCTGCCGGTGATCGTGAAAAGCAGTACGGGCTGGCATGTGTTCTCGTCTGCCCGGCTGGAGGAAGGTCCTTACGAGGGGCTGTACGTGGCCGAGGGTGGTGCCTACGACGGCAAAATCGTGGAACGCAATGCGGCCGGCGAGGAGGTGCGTCCGCTGGACATCTCCATCACGAAGAATGTGCTGGGCTTGTTTATCAACAGTGCGGTGCTGCTGGTCATCATGATGAGCTGCGTGCGCTGGTACAAGAAACATCCGCTGGAAGACGGGGCACCCAAGGGGGGCGTCGGCATGATTGAGGCCACGGTGCTTTCTATCTACAACGACGTGATTAAGGGCTGCATCGGCGAGAATTACCGCCGCTACGCGCCTTATCTGCTTACGGCGTTCTTCTTCGTGCTGGTGAACAACCTGATGGGGCTGATTCCTATCTTCCCCGGAGGTGCGAACGTGACGGGTAACATCGCCATTACGCTGGTGCTGGCTTTGTGTACGTTCGTGCTGACCAACGTGTATGGTACGAAGGCTTACTGGAAGGAAATCTTCTGGCCCGACGTGCCTACGTGGTTGAAGGCGCCGATTCCGATGATGCCGCTGATTGAATTCTTCGGTATCTTTACCAAACCGTTTGCACTGATGATCCGTTTGTTTGCCAACATCATGGCAGGACATGCGGCCGTGCTCAGTCTGGTGGCCATTATCTTCATCACGGTGAAGTCGGGTCCGGTTATCAACGGCTCGATGACGGTGGTGTCGGTGGCATTCAGCATTTTCATGAATGCGCTGGAAATTCTGGTGGCATTCATCCAGGCATACGTCTTCACGATGCTGTCGGCCGTGTTTATCGGTCTGTCGCAGGTGAAGGAACATGCCGAAAAATAATTGATTCAAAGAAAATTAAAGTATAACCTTTTAAAACAAGAAAATTATGTTATTGTCAGTTTTATTGCAGGCAGCTGCAGGTGTAGGTATTAGTAAGTTGGGCGCCGCTATCGGTGCAGGTATTGCAGTTTTGGGTGCCGGTATCGGTATCGGTAAAATTGGTAGCTCGGCCATGGAAGGTATCGCACGCCAGCCGGAAGCTTCAGGCGACTTGCGTATGAACATGATTATCGCTGCCGCTCTGGTAGAAGGTGTGGCACTGATTGCCATCGTGGTTTGTTTGTTGACTTTGTTCTTGTAAAAAATAAAACAATAAGTTATGGGATTATTAACTCCGGATCCGGGGCTGCTGTTCTGGATGGTCATCACCTTCGGAGTCGTGTTCTTCATCTTGGCGAAATACGGCTTCCCGGTGATTCTGAAGACGGTGGAGGACCGGAAAGCATACATTGACAATTCGCTCAAGGCGGCGCGTGAGGCCAACGAACAGCTGGCCAACGTGAAGGTGGAGGGTGAGAAAATCCTGGCACAGGCACGCGAAGAACAGCACCGCATTCTGAGTGAGGCTGCTGCTACGCGCGACCGCATCATCAAGGACGCTCAGGAGAAGGCCTTCGCCGAAGGCAACCGCCTGATGGAGGAGATGAAGAAGCAGATTGAAACGGAAAAGGAAAGTGCCATCCGTGACATCCGCCGCCAGGTAGCCGTGTTGTCAGTGGGCATTGCAGAGAAGATTATGCGCAACAAGCTGGCCGATGAAAAGGAACAGGCTGCGCTGATTGACCGTCTGCTGGATGAAATGATTGAAACTTCTAAAAAATAACGTGTCATGAATACAGGAGTCGTTTCAAGACGTTTCGCGAAGGCACTGCTGGCATACGCGAAGGGTGAAGGGCTGGAAGACAAGGTGTACAAGGAGGTGAAGACACTGGCTGCACACTTTGCCGAAGTGCCCGGCCTGCGGCGTGCCGTGGAAAATCCGGTGCTGGAGAGAAGCAAGAAGCTGGAGCTGCTTTGCGAGGCTTCGGGTGGAAAGGACGTAAGCCAGGTGATGACGCGTTTTCTCAGCCTGGTGCTGGAAGACAGAAGGGAGAAGTTCTTGCAGTTCATGATGTGGTCGTACATCGACCTGTATCAGGAAGACAAGCACATCCTCATCGGAAAGCTTACCACTGCCGTCAGTTCGCCCAAGCTCGTGGCACACTTGCAGAAACTGGCTTCCGAGAAGACGCACGGTGAGGTAATCCTGGAAGAGAAGGTGGACAAAAGCCTGATCGGAGGATACATCATCGAACTGGGTGGCTTCCGCCTGGACTCCAGTGTGGCGAACCAGTTGAAGCGCGTGAAACAGCAGTTTATCGCGAAAAACAGGAGAATAGTGTAAACAATGAATAATGAATAATGAAGAATGAAGAATGAAAAACGATTCCTATTATTCACTGTTCATTTTTAATTGTTCATTATTAATTATTAATTAAAAAGAATTATGCCAGAAAATACAATAAAACCCAGCGAAGTTTCAGAGGTGTTGCTCCAACAGTTGAAGGGGATTGACAACTCGCTGAAATTCGACGAAGTGGGTACCGTGCTTCAGGTGAGCGACGGTGTGGCCCGTATTTACGGTTTGCGTAATGCGGAAGCCAACGAGTTGCTGCAGTTTGAAAACGGTATCATGGGAACGGTGATGAATCTGGAGGAGGACAACGTGGGAGCGGTGCTCCTGGGTCCGACCGACCAGATTAAGGAGGGGATGATTGTGAAGCGTACCAAGCACATTGCTTCCATCAACGTGGGAGAATCGATGCTGGGACGTGTAATCGACCCTCTGGGTGTGCCCTTGGACGGGCGCGGCGAAATTGGCGGAGAGCTGTGCGAGATGCCGCTGGAGCGTAAGGCACCGGGGGTTATCTTCCGTCAGCCGGTAACGGAACCGCTGCAGACGGGACTGAAGGCTATCGATGCCATGATTCCTATCGGCCGCGGACAGCGTGAGTTGATTATCGGCGACCGTCAGACAGGTAAGACGGCCATCGCCATCGATACCATCATCAACCAGCGTGCCAACTACGAGGCAGGAAATCCGGTGTACTGTATCTACGTGGCCATCGGTCAGAAAGGTTCTACCGTGGCCAGCATCGTGAATGCACTGCGTGAGAAGGGGGCGATGGACTATACCATCGTGGTGGCTGCTACGGCTTCCGACCCGGCTGCCATGCAGTATTTCGCTCCGTTTGCCGGAGCTGCCATCGGCGAGTACTTCCGTGATACCGGCCGTCATGCACTGGTGGTGTACGATGACTTGTCAAAACAGGCTGTGGCCTACCGTGAAGTATCACTGATTCTGCGTCGTCCGTCAGGACGTGAGGCTTATCCGGGTGATATCTTCTACCTGCACTCTCGTCTGCTGGAACGTGCGGCGAAGATTATCAACCAGCAGGAAGTGGCCGAACAGATGAACGACCTGCCAGCCAGCCTGAAGGGTAAGGTAAAGGCCGGAGGTTCACTGACCGCCCTGCCGATTATCGAAACACAGGCCGGCGACGTGTCTGCCTACATTCCGACCAACGTGATTTCCATTACCGACGGTCAGATCTTCCTGGAAACCGACTTGTTCAACCAGGGCTTCCGTCCGGCTATCAACGTGGGTATCTCTGTATCGCGTGTAGGTGGTAGCGCCCAGATAAAGAGTATGAAGAAAGTGGCCGGTACGCTGAAGATTGACCAGGCACAGTATCGTGAACTGGAGGCCTTCTCGAAGTTCAGCAGCGACATGGACTCTGTGACTGCCATGGCTATCGACCGTGGACGTAAGAACAACCAGCTGCTGATTCAGCCGCAGTACTCACCGATGCCGGTAGGCGAACAGGTGGCCATTCTGTACTGTGGTACGCACGGACTGATGCGCGACATTCCTATTTCGAAGGTACGTGCCTTCCAGGATGCGTTCTTGACTTACCTGCGTGCCAACCATCAGGCAGACGTGCTGGACGTGCTGGCTTCCGGAAAGATTACCGACGAAATTACGTCGCTCATTGAAAAACTGGCCGCAGACGCAGCCGAACAATTTAAAGCATAAATCCCATGGCATCACTGAAAGAAGTTAAAGGAAGAATCAACTCAATCCACGGCACGCTGAAGATTACTTCGGCGATGAAGATGGTGGCGTCTTCCAAGCTGCACAAGGCGCAGGAGGCCATTGAAAATATGCTTCCCTACGAACGCCGGTTGCACCGTATGCTCAGTAATTTCCTGGGCGCGGAGCTGAGCGTGGAATCGCCTTTTGCAGTGAAACGTGAAGTGAAGAAAGTGGCCGTGGTGGTGTTTGCCTCCAACAGCAGTCTGTGCGGCGGATTCAATGCCAATGTCATCCGTCACCTGAACGAGGTGGTGGCAGAGTATGAGCCGAAGGTGGGCCGTGAGAACATCCTGATTTATCCGGTGGGCCGTAAGGTGGCCGATGCGGTGAAGAAGATGGAGGGACTGACGGCAGCCGGCGATTATCAGCACATGAGCGGAAAACCGAACTATCAGGAGGCGGCCGATCTGGCTGCTGAGCTGATGACACGGTTTGCCAGCGGTGAGATTCAGCAGGTGGAGCTGCTCTACAACCACTTCAAGTCGACCTCTACGCAGGTATTGACGCGGGAGACGTATCTGCCGCTCGACCTGAGTGCCGGTCATACGGACGAGAAGGGAGAGGAGCAGGAAGCCATGCAGGCCGATTACCTCATCGAGCCGTCGCCGGAACAGGTGATGGAGGAGTTGCTGCCCAAGGTACTCCGCATGAAGATGTACACCGTGCTGCTTGACTCCACGGCTTCGGAACATGCCGCGCGCACCATGGCTATGCAGATTGCCACGGACAATGCAAACGACCTGATTCAGGAACTGACCTTGATTTACAACAAGAGCCGCCAGCAGGCGATTACCAACGAGTTGCTGGACATCGTGGGCGGCAGCATGAGCTGACCCCACGGGCGGAACTCTTGTGTTCATTGCATAAAAAAACGTATCGCTGTCTCACGGCAGGATACGTTTTTTTTTGAACGAATAAACTAAAAAATTAATTATCTTAAAAAAGAAAACATGAAATTCTTTGGTGATTTATTTCTATAACAAACTGATTTCGTGTTTTGTTCGCTTTTTCTGTCGGTTTTTCTTTACTGATTTTTTAATAACTGTAAAAGCATACAGCCGCACCGTCGAGCAGGCATTCCATTCGTCCTTCTCCCAGGCGGATATTGTCCATGTAGGAGTAGTCACCTCCGCCGTAGTTCAAACGGATGCTGGTGTAGAAAGCGTCGTACCAGTCCCACGTAAAGGTGTAGGTATATTCCTCCCAACGTCCGCGGGCATCCTGAATGCGGATAAAGTCTTCACCCGTTCCGTTGGCATAGAAGCGCAGCACCTGGAAGTGGTGCAAGCCGTAGTCGTCGTACCAGTCGTCCTGCCAGTCGTAGCTGCAGAGATACGCTGTGCGTTCACGATATTCCAGGGTGTTGTTCCCTAATTCCATTTCCACGTTACACGACGGGAAGGCGAGTGTCAGTGCGACCAGCATCGCCATATACATGAATTTTTTTACCCTTGTTCTCATAACTCTTTGTGTGTTTGTTTTCCTCTATGTGACAAAGGTATCCGGAAAAAATCATACAAACGAATGATTTTTCCTATTCCTGTGGGGGAATTTCCCTATCGGAGGTAGGGAAATGCATCGGTCTGCGGGGTGGCAGATGGTGTATCGCCTTTGTGGCTGGACGGGAATGCCGGTGTATTTAACGCAAAACGTCCTTGCGTTCGGATTGAAACACAAGGACGTTGTATGGAAAATTTCTTTACGTTATGAATGAAACGCAAGGACGTTTTTTCAGGATTTCTGGAGAAGTACCGTCAGTGCATCGCGCCAGTCTTCACCGTTATGCGGGCAGTAGGTCTGGAAACCCAGCTGGCGGGCTGCCTGTACGTTGCCGGCCCCGTCGTCAATGAAGAGCGATTCTGACGGAAGAATGTCGGCATCGGCTATCAGGAAGTCGAAAATCTGCCGGTCGGGCTTGGTCACTCCAATCTGGTAGGAGAGGTACAGCTTGTCAAAATAGTCGCTGAGCGGTTTCCCCTTTGACGAGAAAGCCGGACTGCAGGCCCAGTCCATCACGTAGGGATTGGTGTTGCTCAGCACGAAGAGCTTGTAGCGCTTGCGCAGCTCCTTCAGGCAGTCGAGCAGACGCTCGTCCAGTCCGGTGAAGTAGCCCAGCCATGCCTGGCGTGTCTCCTCCCAGCTGGGTGTGCGTCCGCCGCACAACTGTCCCAGCTTCACCTGGAACTCATCGGGCGTAATTTTTCCTTCTTCCAGTTCCTGGAAAATCCCCGTCTGGTGATATTTGTCCAGGCGCTGGTCGGCATCAGCCACTCCTAACTGGCGGAACGCTTCCACCGCCTGTTCGCGGCTGATAGGGGCGATGACCCCTCCGAAATCAAAAATCAGGTTTTTTATCATATATTGTTTTTATTTTCTCAGCATCAGGTTCTTGAACGGGGCAGGATAGGGAGTCTCAAATTCCATCCGTTCGCCCGTAAGCGGGTGGTAGAAGCACAGCTTGAAGGCGTGGAGTGCCAGACGTCCGAGCGGGTCGGTTTCGCAGCCGTAACGTGCATCGCCCACCACCGGATGACCGAGCGACTGCATGTGCACGCGAATCTGGTTCTTGCGTCCCGTTTCCAGTTGCAGCTCCATGAGCGAATAGCCGTTGGCCCGCTTGATGGTGCGGTAGTGCGTGATGGAGAGCTTGCCTCCGTCGTCTACCGGCGAGGAGCTGACGTACAGCTTGCGGTCGGTGAGCCAGGAGCGTACGGTGCCCTGGTCTTTCTCCATGTCGCCCATGACGATGGACACGTAGCGGCGGTCGTACACGATGTCGTGCCAGTTGTCGCGGAGCGTGTGCTGCGTCTTCTCATCCTTGGCATACATCATGATGCCCGAGGTTTCGCGGTCCAGACGGTGCACCACGAAGATGCGGTTGTTGCGGTGCGTGCGCTTCACGTACTCATTCAGAATGTGCTGTGCGGTGCGTTCCTTCTGGTGGTCGGTAGCCACGGACAGCAGTCCTTCCTTCTTCTCCACCACGATGAGATAGGCATCCTCGTAGAGAATCTTCAGCATGGGGTGGCGGAACTCGTGCTTGTTCTTTTCACGGCTCACCTGCACCTTCATGCCCGGTTTCAGAGGGAAGTTGTACTGCGTCTGGATGTTGTTGTCCACCAGCACCACGCGGTTGGCCAGCAAGGCTTTTACGCGCGTGCGGCTGATACCGTCCATCTTCTTCATAAGGAACTCCATCAGTTCCGCCGGTTCATTGACCGGATAGATTGTATATTTGGCTGCGGCACGCGGGATAGGGCGTCGGCCGTTGTTGCCAGAGTTGTTTCTTGCCACTTTGTTGCGTCAGTTAAAAGTTAGAAGATAGGGGAGAGTGTTTAGCGTCTTTCCAGTTGCACGACATTTTCCACGTGATGCGTGTGAGGGAACATGTCGACAGGCTGTACGGCAGTCACCTTGTACTTGCCGTCGAGCAGCTGGAGGTCGCGTGCCTGTGTGGCCGGGTTGCAGCTCACGTAGACGATGCGTTTCGGCTCGGCAGCCAGAATCACGTCGATTACGTCATTGTGCATACCAGCGCGGGGAGGGTCGGTGATGATGACATCCGGACGTCCGTGCTCCGCAATGAAGTCGTTGGTAAGGATGTCCTTCATGTCGCCCGCATAGAACAGCGTGTTGTCGATGCCGTTCAGGGCCGAGTTCACCTTGGCATCCTCGATGGCTTCGGGCACATATTCGATGCCCACCACCTTGCGTGCCTTGCGTGCCACGAAGTTGGCGATGGTACCCGTACCCGTGTAGAGGTCGTACACCAGCTCGTTGCCCGTAAGTCCGGCAAACTCGCGTGCCACCTTATATAAATTATAGGCCTGTTCAGAGTTCGTCTGGTAGAACGATTTCGGTCCCACCTTGAAGCGCAGTCCCTCCATCTCCTCGAAGATGTGGTCGTTGCCCTTGAACACCTCCACGTCGAGGTCGCCGATGGTATCGTTGCACTTGTTGTTGATGACATACATCAGCGAAGTAATCTGCGGGAAGCTGTCGGCCATGAACTGCAGAATCTCTTCCATCTTGCGGCGGCCTTCGTCGTCGGTCACCTTGCACTGCAGCACCACCATCAGTTCGCCCGTAGACGAGGTACGGATCATGATGTTACGAAGAAGTCCTTCCTGCGTGCGCAAGTCGAAGAACGGGAAGTTGTGCGCGTAGGCATAGTCGCGTACGGCATTGCGAATTTGGTTGGAAATGTCGTCCTGCAACCAGCACTTGTCGATGGCCAGCACCTTGTCGAACGCCCCCGGAATATGGAATCCCACGGCATTCATCTGGTCGTATTTCACATCCTGCTTCACCTCCTCTTCCGTAAGCCAGCGCTTATTGGAGAATGTAAACTCCAGCTTGTTACGGTAAAAGCGGGTCTTTTCCGAGCCTAAGATAGGACGGAATTCCGGCAGTTCCACCTTCCCGATGCGGGTGAGGTTGTCGAACACTTGTTTCTGCTTGTACTTGAGCTGTTCCTCGTAAGAAAGACATTGCCATTTGCATCCTCCGCACACTCCGAAGTGACTGCAGAACGGCTCCGTGCGCAGGGGTGATTTCTCATGGAACTTTACCGCCACCGCTTCGGCGTAATGGTTCTTCTTGCGCTTCACCTGTAAATCGACTACGTCGCCCGGCACTACATACGGGACAAATATTACCAACTCGTTCACTTTAGCCACGGCTTTTCCTTCTGCGGCTACGTCTGTTATCGTTACCTTCTCCAGTAAAGGCAGTTCTTTTTTCTTTCTTGCCACGTTCTTTTCAATAAAACCAATTTGGGAGCAAATTTATACATTTTTCCTGACATTCTTCCATGTTTTTCGAAGAAGTTCATTTTGCAAACTCTATGTTGCAAAATATGTCGAAAAATATCTTCACAAAATTTGGGATTCAATAAAATATATATAGATTTGCCAGCGGTTGACCAACGAAAAACATTATTGAACCTTATCAAATATAAGAAAACATGGAAAAGAAAAGAGTCTATACTTTTGGAAACGGACAAGCTGAAGGAAAAGCTGACATGAGAAATCTTCTGGGTGGCAAGGGCGCAAACCTGGCCGAGATGAACCTGATCGGGGTGCCTGTACCTCCCGGATTCACCATAACAACCGAAGTCTGCAACGAATATTTTGAAAAAGGAAAAGAAGCAGTGGTTGCGCTGCTGAAAGACGACGTGGAAAAATCCATCAAGGGAGTAGAAGCCCTGATGAAGTCGAAGTTCGGCGATGTGGAAAATCCGTTGCTTGTTTCCGTACGTTCGGGTGCCAGAGCGTCCATGCCGGGGATGATGGACACCATTCTGAATCTGGGTCTGAATGATGAAGTAGTAGAAGGACTGGCTCGCAAGACTAACAACCCTCGCTTTGCGTGGGACTCTTATCGCCGCTTCGTACAGATGTACGGCGACGTGGTGCTGGGCATGAAACCTGTGAACAAGGAAGACATCGACCCGTTTGAAGCCATCATTGAAGAAGTGAAGAAAGCCAAGGGCGTACGTCTGGACAACGAACTCGACGTGGACGACCTGAAGACACTGGTAGTCCGCTTCAAGGAAGCTGTGAAGAAACAGACCGGACAGGAATTCCCGTCATGTGCCTACGAACAGTTGTGGGGTGCCATCTGTGCCGTATTCGATTCATGGATGAACGAACGCGCCATCCTTTACCGTAAGATGGAAGGTATTCCGGCAGAGTGGGGAACAGCCGTGAACGTACAGGCCATGGTATTCGGTAACATGGGTGAGACTTCAGCTACGGGCGTATGCTTCTCACGCGACGCCGCTACCGGTGAAGACTTGTTCAACGGTGAATACCTGATCAATGCGCAGGGTGAAGACGTAGTAGCCGGTATCCGTACTCCGCAGCAGATTACCAAAATCGGTTCTCAGCGCTGGGCCGAACTGCAGGGTATTTCGGAAGCAGAACGTGTGGCCAAATATCCTTCTATGGAAGAAGCCATGCCGGAAATCTACAAGGAACTCGATGAACTCCAGACCAAACTGGAAAATCACTACCACGATATGCAGGACATGGAATTTACCGTGCAGGAAGGCAAGCTCTGGTTCCTCCAGACCCGTAACGGTAAGCGTACAGGTGCCGCTATGGTGCGCATCGCCATGGAAATGCTGCATCAGGGCATGATTGACGAAAAGACCGCTTTGATGCGCTGTGAACCCAACAAGTTGGACGAGCTGTTGCATCCGGTATTCGACAAGGAAGAACTGGGACGTGCCCGCGTGCTGACACGTGGTTTGCCGGCTTCTCCGGGTGCTGCCTGCGGACGCATCGTCTTCTTCGCCGAAGATGCTGCTGAATGGCATACCAACGGCCATCGCGTGGTACTGGTACGTATTGAAACTTCTCCGGAAGACCTGGCTGGTATGCAGGCTGCCGAAGGTATCCTGACCGCCCGTGGAGGTATGACTTCGCACGCAGCCGTAGTAGCCCGCGGAATGGGTAAGTGCTGTGTATCAGGTGCCGGAGCCATCAACGTAGACTACAAGACCCGTACGGTAGAAATTGACGGAGTTGTACTGAAAGAAGGTGATTACATCTCCATCAACGGAACCAACGGATATGTATATGCCGGAGAAATTCCGACTCAACCGGCCAAACTGTCGGGTAACTTTGCCGAACTGATGGAACTCTGCGACAAATATGCCCGCCTGAAAGTCCGCACCAATGCCGACACGCCGCGCAACGCACAGGATGCCCGTGGATTTGGTGCCGTAGGTATCGGTCTGTGCCGTACGGAACACATGTTCTTCGACGACGAAAAGATTGTGGCCATGCGTGAAATGATTCTGGCCAAGGACGTAGAAGGCCGCAAGAAAGCCCTCGACAAACTGTTGCCTTACCAGAAAGCTGACTTCAAGGAAATCTTCAAGACCATGGACGGACTGCCTGTCAACGTACGTCTGCTCGATCCGCCGTTGCATGAATTCGTTCCGCACGATTTGAAAGGTCAGGAAGAAATGGCACAGGCCATGGGTGTAACCGTAGATTATATCCGCCAGCGCGTGGAAAGTCTGTGCGAACACAACCCGATGCTGGGGCACCGTGGTTGTCGTCTGGGAAATACGTATCCGGAAATCACTGAAATGCAGACTCGTGCCATCCTGGGTGCTGCCTGCGAACTGAAGAAGGAAGGTTACGACCCGCATCCTGAAATCATGGTGCCGCTGATTGGTATCCTGTATGAATTCGAAGCACAGGAAAAGGTGATTCGTGAAACTGCTGCCAAACTGTTCAAGGAAGAAGGTGTGGAAATTCCGTTCAAGGTGGGAACCATGATTGAAGTGCCGCGTGCCGCCCTGACTGCCGACCGCATCGCTTCACATGCCGAATATTTCTCATTCGGTACAAACGACCTGACTCAGATGACCTTCGGTTACTCTCGCGATGATATCGCTTCCTTCTTGCCGGTTTACCTGGAAAAGAAGATCCTGAAGGTAGACCCGTTCCAGGTACTCGACCAGAATGGTGTGGGCCAGCTCATCGAAATGGCAGTAGCCAAAGGCCGTTCCGTACGTCCGGAACTGAAATGCGGTATTTGCGGTGAACACGGTGGTGAACCGATGTCCGTGAAGTTCTGCCACAAGGTAGGTCTGGATTACGTGAGCTGCTCACCGTTCCGCGTGCCTATCGCAAGACTGGCTGCGGCGCAGGCTGTGATTGAAGAAAGCTTGTAAGCCTTAACGGCTTGTTGATATAGTACTCAGGCTGTAACTTTCCCGCGAGGAGCGGGGAGTTACAGCCTGAACTTGTACTTGAATTATAAAACGTATAAAAACGGAGGGAACGTTATACTTTTTTCATGTGTATTGAATAACAATAATGAAAGAAACTTCTATAAATAAAAACAGAATTCAGAGATAAGAAGAGACTTACAACTGAATCCTGTTTCCATTTACACAAAATTTTGGACAGTGTTAAGGACTGTATCATTCATGCTTTCATAGATTGAGTGTCTTATATAAATCAAATAGCTTTTTGCTAAGTCGTGTTGTGTATCTTATATTGATGGGTAATAAACTGCCTTCAAAAATTTTTGATTGATGTTTAGAGTCTTCACATTTTACCATTCCTATATATTTACATAATTTTTCACCAATAGGAGATACTGCATCTGCTATAACTTTGGAGAAATATATTTCTCTTTTAAACAGTTCTATAATGAGTAGTATTAATGCATCGTATAAGAGTTTAAAAGCACCAGAATTATGATATTTAGGATGCAGGGCTACAGAACTTATATATAGATTATATGTATCAGGTAAATCGTAAGTCTCTATATTTTCATCATTTATGGTTACATCTATGATTTCTCCCTTTTTAATAATTTCGTAAAGGGTATTGTTAATGGGCATAGCATTGATATACCCTATAATTTTCTTGGTTTTTATATCCTCTAACATTACATAAATGTACTTGTTTTTTTTCCACCATTTTACGCAATTATCATAATTCCCTATATAAGAATCATTGTATACCAATTTATCTATTTCTACTGCTTCAAATATCATTTGGGGGGGTATCTCTTTTCCGCAATGAACTTTATATGTCGATTCATCTAATATTAGTTTAGTCTCATCGTTCGGTTCAGCTTCTTTCCCAATATTGATTATAATACTTTTTAAAAGAATATCATATTGTTCTTTTTCTCCTTTGAAATCTATCCAGTTTATATTACTGAGGTAAAACTTTTTTATTCCAGTTAAAGGCTCTTCCGATAATTTCAATGGGATGACGGGTTTCTTTTCTAAATCGCAGCAGACGGTTATTTCTCTATCTACTTGGACTGATTTGTTATAATTCTCGGTAAAAAGTATTACCATTACTTTTATTTCTTCTAATGCATCTATTATATAGGGTGCCCATGTTGCGCCTAAAGGAATGTCTCTTGAGGATATAAAACAGCTAAATCCATGTCCTTCTAGAAAGTTTACTAAAGATTCTGCCAATGGTCTATCTTTAGTTGAATAGCTTATAAAAACATCTTTTTTCATAATTATAAAATCAAAATTAGTGTTTAATATTATAAGTCGTAATTTGTGAATTGCAATAACATATGAAGTGTAGTAGATAATTCATACGCAATGAATTTTTATTCTATTTCTAAAATACTAGAAAGGTGTTTTGTTTAATTTAAGGTGTGGTTGGATAAAATTAAATGCTCGTGATATTCCCCTTTATACTTTCTGATTTTTTTATAAAAAGTCATTTATTTACTTTTAAAACAAATATAATGATTATTGTTTATATTTTCAAATATCAGTGATATTTTGTTCTTTTCATTTTAGTATTCATTTTTTGTAGGTAGAGATTTTTGAATGATATATATTTTGATTAAGTTTTGAAGCGGATAAGTCCTTAAAATGTCAAATCATTTTAAAAGCAATTCACACGATTTAAAAACTGGTATATAACTCGTATCTTTGGCGGAAAAATAAAGAAACCCCAATGGATACAGAATATTTGAATCGTTTTGAAGAGAGATTGCAGCAGGAATTGCTGCGTTTGTGTACTGACTATCATGTGCTGGACGGCACTCTGCTGGCTACGGAGGACCTGGACAACCGCTGGCACGACCTGGCACCGGAGTATGTGGCCGATGCCGTGGAACAGATCCGTGATTATCCCGTGGTGTCGGTGGCCTGGGCTGCCTATCTGGGCCTGGGAGTAGCTTTCTGCTGGGACGAAGACTGGGAGGCCAGTGCACAGGCTACTTATCAGTCGTACTACGGAGAGCAGGGCTTTGACGACATGGATGAACACATCGTGCGCGATTTACTCGGTTTGTCGCTCGACGGAGAAGAAGCTCGCCAGCTGGAGGATATCATTCGCCGCTGCGGACAGACTACCGTGGGATTGATTCGCCACGAACAGATAGAGCCGCAAAGCCCGCTGGCCTTCCATGTATTTGCCCGTGCCTGCCGTACGATGTTCCGCATCGGGGTAGCCATTGAACTTAAACGCCTGGGATATAAATTCGAGAAAGTAGAAATTGGTCGCGTACCAGGCGGGATGCTGTCATAAGAAATCCTCAGACAGGTTTTCTGTCACCTTAAAAACGCACTTGTGTTTTGGGTAAAACGTAAAGGCGTTTTGTCTTAAATGCACTTGCGTTTTTTTATGGGATGAATTTTAGTGAATTTTCGGCCCATATTTTTCTTCAAATTCCGCCACAATCTGCTGGAAATGCGTCGGCAGGTAGTGCATGGCCTGAGCATGCAGGGCAGGGGGGATGCCGTAGAATGCTTCTGCAATGCTGCCCGTGATGCAGGCCAGTGTGTCGCTGTCGCCACCCAGTGAGATAGCCGTACGTATGCAGTCCTCAAAGTCCGTCCCGTCCAGAAAGGCGCGGATGGCCTGGGGCACGGTGCCTTGGCAGGTGGCGTCCCATTGATAGGTATCACGAATGCCGTCGCAGGTGAAGTTCAGGTCATAGTCGAACTTCGCTTCGACGGTATTTTTTATGTCCTCCTTGCTCTTCCCATCCCGGGCCAGAAAGATGCAGAGTGCCGTAGCCTGGGCACCCTTGATTCCTTCGGGATGATTGTGTGTGCAGGCAGCCGATATGCGTGCAGCCTTCAGCGTCTCTTCCTCCGTGCGGAATGCCCATCCCACGGGGCCTACGCGCATGGCCGAACCGTTTCCGCAGCTGCCGTAAGGACGGAGCTGTCCCGTTTGCTGTCCCTGTCGGAGCCATTCACGGAAACGTCCGCCGAAGCCTCCCAGCGGACACGGGTAACGGGTGGCATAGCGGAAATAATAGGTGGCACAGTCTCCTCCGTGTAGCAGCCAGTCGGCCGTGGCGAGGGTCAGAATACTGTCGTCGGTATATCCCTTCTGCGGAGTGAGGAAAGGAAACTCTTTTGTCTTGATGTTGTGGAACTCGTAGACGCTGCCTGCGATGTCGCCAAGGATGCTTCCAATCATATTTTTTTGTTTGTATAGACACAAAGGTATGGAAATAAATGAATATGAATCGATAATGGCCGGCTTATTTCATATGATACAAAAAATCATTTATGGTGGAACCTTTTATTACAATCTTTACATATATAATTGGCATTAGAAATTTTCCCCAAGAATGCAACTATAAAAAACGAAATAAACATAGACAATGCTATATAATCGGCGATAGTTGATCTGATACCCAAATCATTTGCCCAAACAAGATAAAGCCCCGGAATAAGAAAAAGAAAGATGCACCATAATGCTATAGCAGTTCCGTATTTGTTGCTTACGGCTATGGCTGACACATTGTAACTTCCACATTTAGGGCACCAGACATGAGACTCATTTCTACTATCAACAATAGGATTTATTATCTCAACAGCTTTTTCATAATCTTTCTCGAAAACATATATTGCAATACCTGTGATAGCACCATAAGCACCAGGATTTTGGTCTTGCCCTTCATCATGCTGGCGAGAAACAATGTTATTTTCAATAAGCAGATTTGTAATCTCGTCTGCATAAATAGTAGTATCACATTTTATAAGAAGTCTTTCCTTCATATTAGAATTTACTTTTATGCCAATATACTGATATTTATATAAAAAAGCAAGATTTATCTCTAAGTCTTTATTATAAGCACTATATTTGCGATACGGACTCGAACCTAAAAAATAAAGTGATACTTTTATTTGCAGCTGTTATATTAATAGTTATTGCAACAGTCATTAAAATATACTTTACATAACTGCCTGAATAATTTAATTTTATTAGTGCAGTATTTATAATACACCGGGCTTTATATTTTGAGGAACTTGTCATAGCAAGTAGAAAATACCTTAGATAGTGAACACAGAATTATAAACTCTAAAATCAAAGTGACATGAAAACAAAGAACTTATGTGGAATACTGATGCTATTCTCTTTTTTAGTGTCGTGTACAGAACAGCAATGTATAATTCATGGTATAACTACTGGTGTAAAAGATGGTGATTATATGTATATAACTGAATATCTTGATAATACATATTTTGATTCAGCTGTAGTTATGAATGGAAAATTTACATTCAAGTTACCGAAGGCTTCAGAAGAAGATTTTTTGCCTAAAGTTATAGTTCCTGCTGTGGGCAATGAGCCAAGTGTAGCTATGGTTTTTACACAAGATTTTGAAGTGAAATACATAAGAGATAGCAATAAAGATATATTCGATATATATGGTTCTCCATATAATGATTTGTTCCGTATAGAAGGTTTTAAAATAGATTCAATAAGTCATGTGTTGGGACATCTTGATAATCTATGTTTGAAGGATTCTACTTTGACGCAGGAACAGAAGGATTCAATAACTTTAAAAATGAATGAACTCATAAAAGAAGACTCCATTCTCAATATTCAAAGTATAGAACGTAATATTGATAATCTTGTGGGGGCTTATCTATTATACATAAACAGACATTCACTGAACAAAGAAACATTTCAGAAGCTTTTTGAAAGACTTCCCAAGAAGTTCGCATCATCAAAGCATTTTGATGATGTTAGAAAATAACCTGTCTTTTGTGAAGTTCTATGAATAACCAACAGTTTACATTATGAAAAAATACGTGATATTCTTAGTCCTGCTCATCGCAACTCTTTGTGTAAAGGCACAGTCTATTATTCCACAGGTAAATGAAAACGTGGAGCTTATGAGTATCTTGTCGCGTATGGCCGGTTTTCCGGAATATCACATGGATATGGCGGGCCAATATATAAAGGATATGGACAGCTATTTTAAGGAGAGTACTGACCATCCGGCCGTGCAGTATATGAAAGGACTTAGGAACAAGTATGGCATAGCTTATGATGCCGTCATGTCAATGGCTGTACATCTGGATAACCGGAACGGTGTTTTTTCATTGATAGAGGAAGAAGTTTCGACCTTAGAGAAAAGATGGAAGAAGGTGGATAAGGATGAATTTCTGTCTTATCTCAGCAGCTTTTATAGGGATACAAAATTCAATGAATTCTTTCTGGCCCATAAAGACCTTTATGAAAGGGGCATCAAGTCTTATCAGGATAATGTCATCAGTCATTTTGATATAGACTGGTATGCTGATTTCTATGGAAATGAACCTCAGGAAACTTTTTCTGTGATAATCGGTTTCTGCTATGGAGGTGGAAACTATGGAGCAGACCGGCAAATAAAAGGACATAAGAAGGAGGTTTTCGCTATTGTGGGTTATTACGTGAATAAAGAAGGTATGCCCATGTATAGCAAAGAATATTTGCCGACGCTGATTCATGAATTTAATCATTCTTTTATCAATCATTTTCTGGATGAAAACAAATATCCTGATTATGTAAAAGAACTGGAGCCGGCTGCCACGGATTTGTTTAATTCTTCACGTTGGAGTATGGCGAAACAAGCGTATGGCAATTGGAAGACCGTGATAAACGAATCACTTGTCCGTGCGGCTGTTATCTGTTATATGCTGGACAAAGACTACAAGCCGGAAGAAATAAAAAATGAACTGTTGGAGCAGGTGCAACGAAATTTCAGATGGATGCCGGAACTGGTGAGCCTGCTGAGAAAATACGAAGAAAGACAGGTAAAATATGGTAGTTTTGAGAATTTCTATCCGAGGGTAATAGATTTTTTCGAAGACTATGCTAAAAAGGAAAATAAAAGACTGGACGTCATAAAATCAAAGTAACATGAAAACAAAGAACTTATTGGGAGTACTGCTCCTGTTTACATTTACCTTCATCAGTTGTGATAAGGAGGACGAAGAGGGTAGAAAAATTACTGATTATAAAGAGTATGTGCTGACTGTCGCATCGGAAATGAAGCCGGGGGTAATATGGTCAGAGGGACGTGATTATCTGAAAGAAGTATATCCTGTAAAAAAAGAAAATGCAGAAGGGTGGGATGCCTTAGGGGGTATCGGCGGATTTGAATTTGAAAATGGATATGAATATAGAATAAAAATCAGCGAAACAAGTTACCTGGATTATAGCATGGGGCAACCAGCTTGGACAGAACATGAGTTGCTTGAGGTAATCTCCAAAGAGAAAAAAGCTTCGGAGGGATTACCGAAACACTTTATTCCGGAAGCATTCTATAAAGACAAATTCCTGCCTAAATACAGATATGCGGTAGAGGCTGATAACAAAGAGGTAATTGAAGAGGATTTGAAGAATAACTCTATTCTGCCATTGGACTATCACTATTTCTATTATGGCAACAGTGAAGGACCGAAATGGCTCGCAATAAAAGATGACACTAATGTATTAGGTCCTGGTCTGATAAAAAGAACCAATAAAGCTCAGGAAGAATTTCCTGAAGTATATCAGATACTACCACCCGAAGGACAAGTAAATGGTTTCATGGAATGGTCATTCCTGGATGAAGAAGGGAATGAAACAGGCTATCCTTCGTTTGATGTGTTTTTAGGATATTCTGCGAAATCAAGAGAAGCAGGAGTAACATCAAATCTTTTCTATCTGTATAAGGACCTGACAGCACACTATAAGAGCAAATACCCGGATGCAGGTGTAAAAGCGGTTGTAGTTTCTTATGCCATTGAAAAAAACTGACACAATGGTCAAGACTCCATTTCCACCTTCACTTCCTGAATGTTCCGAAGCTCATCACTGAAGTTTACTCCAATCTTGTAGACCGTACGGCTGTCCTTGGCAAAAGGTGCGGCATAGCCTTTCTCCCGAATCTGAGCCAAAGCTTCGTCTGCGCTGCCGTTCAACTTGAATTCCATGATGTACACGTAGTCCTGCGTCTGGAGTACCAGGTCAATCCGTCCGCGACTGGTGTGGTATTCCACCTGCACGTAGAAGCCCATCAGCTTGAAAATGATGTAGAGGATATTCTGGTAATGCACTTCGCGGTCACGTGCCAGCTCGTATGGAATGTCGGCAAACATAGTCTTCAACCGTTCGAAAAAATCATCCACTTTGCCCGCCATTACTTCCTCCACAAAGCACTGAATCTGGTAGGGTGACTTGCTTACGCTTACCGATGCGTAGTTGGGTAGCAGAAACTTGAAGAACCCTTGTTCCACTTCCCGGTTGGGGAAGCCTAACGTGTAGTTCTCGAACATCTTGTTGTAACCCTTGATGGTGAGGTAGCCGCTCTGGTAGATAACCGGGATCGGGTCGGTTGAGGCCGTATCAATGCTGTCCAGTACAGGCTGACTGGTGACGATGTGTTCCAGTTCTTCTATCGGATAGTGATGGAGCTTGAGCAGTTCGACGAGGTAGGTCGGTGTGCCTGTCTCAAACCAGTAGCTGCCGAACTTTTTCTTCGCAAACGTATTGAGCAGACTGAACGGATTGTACATGCCCACGGCATTTTCCGTGAAGTGATAACCGTCATAATTGGATTTCAGCTCCGCACAAGTCTCTTCATAAGTCAGGCCCGTAGCTGTAGCCAGCGCATGAATGTCTTCCTCAAAATACGTATGGATTTCCTTCTCGCTGATGCCGCAGATTTCCACGTAGCGGTCGTCCATGGAGATGTCCATCAGGTTATTCAAATCGCTGAACACGCTGACCTTGCCGAACTTGGTTACTCCCGTGAGCAGGGCAAAGCGGATACAGCCGTCCATGGATTTTAATGCTCCGTAGAAAGCTTTCAGGGTACTTCGGTATTCGTTCTGCAAGGCTTCATTGCCGATGGCCTGTAGCATGGGCTTGTCATATTCATCGATGAGAATCACCACACGGCGGCCTGTCTGTTCGCAGGCACGGCGGATGATACCCTGGAAACGAAGGGAAAGGCTTGTCTCGCTTTCCCGTGCGCCGTATCGACTTTCCCAGGTACATAGATTGTCATTCAAAATACTGGTCAGCGATTCCGGCGTATCGTATTTCTGCGTATTCAAATCCAGGTGCAGAACCGGATATACTGTCCAGTCCTTCTCCAGCTTCTCCAGTGCCAGTCCTTTGAAAAGCTCTTTCTTTCCTTGTGCATAGGCTTCAAGGGTCGACAATAGCAGGCTTTTTCCGAAGCGTCGCGGACGACTCAGAAAATAGTAACTTCCTGTATTGAACAACTGATAAATCAAGGCGGTCTTATCGACGTATTCATAACCACCCAATATCACTTTCTCAAAGTTCTGCACTCCTACCGGATATAGCTTGCTCATAACCACTGGATTTAGATTCTACTGCGAATGTAGTAATTTTCAGCGAACATTCAAACAGGCAGGAAACAGGAAACGGAAAAGTTGGCCGGAAATGTTGTTGAGTGTGGTAGCGGCTTCGGGGAAAAAGAAAAGGAACCGATCCATTTAAGGGGCGATTCCTTTTTCGTGAGAGTTATTTTTCAGTTTATTCTGCTACTTTCTTTACCACCAGCGTATGGTTATTGGTATCTCTCCATTCTGCCAGGAGGGCATACAGCTCTTTGTAATTCGACGGGGTCTGTAACTGACGGCTGACGCGCAGGCTGCGGGTCACTTTCATGCCTTCTTTCGTGGGCTGGTAGCTGAATACTACTTTTCCGCAAGCATTGCTGATTTCCTTGTTGGTGCGAGAAGTTGCTTTCATTCCTTCCGGCAGGCAGACAATGGTTTCCAGCGTGCAGTTCATAGTTTTCGGCAGAAGGATATTCTCGGGAATGGTTGTATTGGCAGCATACGCATAGAGTGTGCGGGCCGGTGTCGGGTCGTTCAGTGTCACGATTCCCCATCCTTCGGCAGGCTGCTGCAACTTTTTTTCGTCCACTTTCAGGGTGTCGGTCTGCTGCATTTCCTTGGCTCCTAAGTAAACTTCCATTGTCAGCGGTTTTCCATCCAGGCCGCTCACTGCCAGGAAGGGTTGCAGGCTGGCTTCTTCGGTACCTGTCAGGGCGACCTTTTCGGGCATCAGCTTGCTTTGGGCTACCAGCGATACGATGGTAGACAAACCTTGGTTTTCAGCTTTTGACGGGCGAAGGGTACATACGGCTACTTCCGCTTCCAGTCCGGCTGCCTGCTGCAAGGTGACATCCAGGTTCACTAATTCTGCCTGGGTGCCGTAAGCCGAACGGATAACTTCCGATGCCGGACGGAGACGGTAGCCGACATCCTGCAGTGATACGCCGCAACGGCCCAATTGATATAGTTCGGTCATGTAGCGGGCAATGGCGTTGCGGACTGCCTGCGGATTGCCTTGGATGCCTCGGGTCAGTTCGGCTACCTTTGCTTCGATAACGGAGCGGTTGCCGGGCTGGAATTGTGCTTTCAGGCTTTTCAGGGCTTCATCGTATCGTGACCAGGTTGAGGCCACGAAGACGGGCATCATGCCGCTGGCTACTGCTTGTACTTGTCCCATATTTCCTCTTGTGGAAGGATAGGCGTAAGGGCGGGGCTTCACTTCCTTTAGTGTCCAGGTGAAGGATTTCATTCCGTCTCTTTGGGCAATGGACGGCTGGGCAGAAGCGTTCAGCAGTTCATAGTGTACCGATTTTCCGGCTGGTACGTTCAGGCGGAAGGTGAATTCCTTGATGGGAGAAAGTTCTTTGACCGGACAGCAGACATCAAGTTCCGGCAGGTAACCGGCTTTGCTTACAATGGAGTAATCCAGCACGATGGTGGCACCTAATTCAAGTCCGGTGTGCACCACGACCATTTCTTTCAGTTGGTTGTAGGCCGGTGCGTTGGCAGCTGCGGCAGGCAATACCTCTACGAAGGCATTGGCGGGTGTCTGAACCACGGTGCCATCTTTCTGGCGGGTGTAGGACACGTGAATCTCCAGCTTCTGGAAGTCGGGGTTATACACGATAAATGTTTCTCCGTACAGGCCGTTCATGGCGGCATGGGTGAACAGGGTGAGTTCCTTCTGCACCCGCATCTCCTGACTGCCGTCGGCACGCAGGGTGTACGTTTTCGAGAGTTTGCGGAATTCTGCTTCCGATGCGGCTCTGGCCGGCAGTACAGCCAGCAAAAGCATTCCTATGATTCCTATGTAGATTGATAATGTTTTCATTACGCTTCGTTTCTTGTTAAATCCTCGTATGAGTGGTTATTTCTTTACCACAATGTATTCTCCATATCCCTTGGCTGTGTTCACCGCATTTCGGAAACTTTCCCAGTCGGATGCTTCGTAGACCCGCTTCTTCAGGCGCAAGGATGTTTTCACCTGCAACTGGTTGCCGTTTTGGCCCATGTATCCGGTGAATCCGGCACCTGGCCCGTCCATCTGGTCCTGCTTTTCCT
This sequence comes from Phocaeicola plebeius, assembly GCF_003437535.1. Lineage (GTDB taxonomy): Bacteria > Bacteroidota > Bacteroidia > Bacteroidales > Bacteroidaceae > Phocaeicola > Phocaeicola plebeius_A. The sequence continues at coordinate 67,207 of NZ_QSQT01000011.1, read as the reverse complement.
TTCCTTGCCATTCGTATCCTGCAGGAAGTTTCAGGTTTTCTTCCATTTCCACCAGACGGGAGCAGCCGTCCTTGAAGCCGTAGGCCCGTTTCTCCAGGCTGGTATCTATCCGCAGGTAGGAGAGGACTTGCGTGTAGAGGTTATTCAGTACGAAAGGTTTGAAAACCATTTCTCCCTGGTCGCCTTTCAGTGCATATTCCGGAATCTCGTAGCGGAACGTAATCTGGATAGGGGCGCGCTGGTAGTCTTTCGGTGTCCGTCCGTAGTCCACGCTTTTCAATCGGGCTTTGGGCGATACGTTCAGCAACTGGCGTTCCATGGTATGTGCCCATTCGCTCTGAAATCCGGTGGTGAAGATGCGGCGGATGTTGCTGTCGCTCTGTCCCTCAGCTTCGATGGTGAAGGTACCTTTCAACGTGCCTTTTTCATCGAGGGTGTTCTGTGCCTTGATACGTACGTAATGGTTTTCCGGGTCGGAGATAGGAGTCAGGCACAGGTCGGTGCCTTCCGGTGTGCCCGGCAGGTAATTTTGCTGCTGTTCGGCACTGCTCCACAGTTCCCGGCAGAAAGGTACCCACGTGGGGTCGAGCGGCATCATTGTGCCGTCACTGAGTTTCACTACGGCCACGCAGTGGTTGAAATGGTCGGCCGGAATGGTCTCCACCCGGCTGCCTGCCATGGTCATGGCCGGAAAGGCTTCGAATCCTGCCATCCGCAGGAACGCAATCAGTGTGCCGGCAATGTCCTTGCACACCCCGCAGCGGTCGGTATAATTCATCTTCAGGTTGTGCAGGGTGAATCCTTCTCCCTTTCCCATGGAGATACCTGCATAACGGATGTTGTCGGCCACCCAGTGGGTGAGTACCGCCACTTTTTCCAGTTCGGTTTTTTTACCCCGAATGAGTTCGTCTACTTTCTTCTGGGCTTCCGGAATGGCGGTGAAACTGCCGTAGTCTTCGTTGACTCCGTAGAACCAGCGTGACTTCTCTTTCCAGTCGGCGGTGGTAGACATCATCAGCTTCGGTGCGGCGTCATAGAAATCGACCATATTTGGTTCCCGACGGAAGGGTAGGATGGCATCTTTAGCAAAGGTATAGACTTTCCGTCCGTCTTCGTAGCGCATGGAGGAAGCGCAGCTGCCCTGATAGAACTGGAATTGCATTTCTTTTTCGGCCGGCAGACTGACGCGGTACACTTTGCGCAGGGTGGGATCGGCCGACCAAAAGGGCACGATGTCGTAGAACTGTCCGCGCATGGGCGGGATAAAGCGGGAGTCGTCGCCTGACTGGGGTGCATCACTCAGCAGGGCATACGTGAATCCTTTCTTGTCGATTTCATAGTCGATGATGTCGCCCGGTTGCAATGCACCCAGTTCCAGCATAATCTGGCGGGCTCCCCAGTAGATAGCTCTGGCCGGAGCGGCGTAGTCACAGGCCTTGGTTACATCGACCGATGTATATGTTCCGTCGGCATGGTAGATGGTCACTCGCTTGAAAGTAGCAGCTGCCGTCAGCGGGTCGTAATCGTATTTCAGTATCCGTTGCTGCAAGGCTCCGGCAGTTGTCTGCACCCGTACAGCCCGGCAGACCGCAAACGAACCTTGTCCGGTGGGTTCCACCGTCACACTGGTACTGTCTAGTAAATTCACACAAGGATAATCGGCATATTGTTTATCCAAAGAAACTGCCCCGTCGTTTCTCCACGACTGGGCATGTACGGCCGTCCCTCCTCCTATCAGGATGGCAGCACCTACAAAAAATAGTTTTGTCTTTTTCATATTTTTCTGATAGATTGCCTGGTAAAAAATAACGGTCTTAAAGGTAGGTATTCTTGTGTAGCTGACCTAACGATTAAGGGATTTATTTTTGATAAATGTCTCTGTAATTGGGAAGGGATGGAGTTATTGATAAAAGGTATGATTTCCAAATTTTGGAGACGGTTTTTAGTTATTAAACATGAAATGGAAGAGAAATATGCAGTAAAGTCGTATTTCTCAGAGAATTTCCTAAATTTGCAACAGACGAACTGTAAATTTGAAGACCGAAATGAGGGCAGTTATACAAAGATGGATAATCTGTTTGTGCGGAGGGATGCTTTTTCCTTTTGCCGAAGCGCAGGTTGTGCAGCGGGGGGTGGTGCTGGAAATGAACAGTGGAAACCGTCCGCTGGCAGGGGTGGAAATCAGGGCGACCGGTGCGGCTTCGTCCGACAGTGACCAGGAGGGGCAGTTCGTCTTGTCATTTGTATCTTCTCTGCCGGGCGACCCGTTGCTGCTGGACGGGGTATATAAGAAAGGTTTTGAAATGGTAAACCGGGAGAAGGTGGATAACTGGAACCTTTCGTCGGATGCGGTGCTGAAAATCGTTTTGGGGCGTACGGAGATGATTGATGCACTGCGGAAAAAATATTATCAGATAGGTGTCTCTGCCAGTGAGCGGGAATATCATGCAGCGCTGGTGGAACTGGAGACTCGCCGGAAACTGCAACGGCTCACTGACGAGGAGTATGTCCGGAGGGTGGATTCTTTGTCGCAGGTGCAAGTGACCTTGAAGCGAAGACTGGAGGTGTATGCCATGAGGTTTGCCCGCCTGAACCGTGATGAACTGGAACGAACAGAGCAGCAGGCGCTGGAGTTGCTGGATAAGGGTGACATGGAAGGAGCTATCCGCTTGTATGAGTCCATGCATACGGATTCAGTGCTGGCACAGCGTGTGGCCGGAAGGCAGGCTGCCGATGCGGATGTGCAGCTTTTGCTGCCTTCATTGGTGCACAGTTTTGAACTGATGCGGCAGACGGGCGATGTGGCGGGCTGTGATTCGGTGGCCCGCTTGATTTTGGAAGCAACACGGGAGATGGCTCCACGACTGACCGTGACGGAGTGGATGTGGAACAGTGGAAAGAAAGAGTCTGCCATCGACCGATATGGCCTGCTAGTCAAGGAAGCGCAGACGGTGGCCGAGGTGGAACAGATAGAGGTCAGTCTGCAACGTTGCAGGCAGGATGTGAAGTGGCCTAAGAAAATAAAGGAGAAACTGAAATTACTGGAAGAACGGATTCTAGCTCGTCGTAACTGGGCTCGAATCAAAGAAAATAGTTGGAAAAATGAGAAGTAAGCTGGTAAAGGTTTTTATTGCATCGTCGGCTGAGTTGGATCAGGACAAAACGATGTTTGATGTGTATTTTTCGGACAAGAACAAGCTGTATCGGAAAAAGGATATTGAGTTTGACCACCGCACCTGGAAGGATTTCTGCAGTTCGCTGAACGACGGTCGCCTACAGGATCGCTACAATGCGTACATCCGTGAATGTGACCTGGTGATTTTCTTGTTTCACACACGCCTGGGAAAATATACGCGTGAAGAGTTGGAAGTGGCTTTGGCTGCTTTCCGGGAGAATAAAGAACGTCCGCAAATCTTCATTTATTTTAAGGAAGAAGGTATTGAGGATGAGGCGCTGACCAATTTCAAGCAATACTGTGAGCATACATTGGGTCACTTCTGCGATGTGTACACTACACCGGAAGACTGGCGGGTTAAATTTGACCGTCAGTTGGCTATACTGGAGCAGGAAGGAGTAATTCGTGTTCCATCAACCGAGGAGAAAATGCTGTATAGACTGAAGTTTACCTTGTCGTATGTAGTAGCTCCGCTGATTGTGATGTGGCTGGCATTTAAGGCTTTCTTCTATTTTACCCCAGTAACTACGACGGTTTGCCTGAGCGATCAGACAGTTTCCGCACTTCCATTTGAGGGGGCGGACATTACGCTGACTTATTCCGACAAGAGCGAGACCTGCCACGTGGACCGACTGACCGATGAAGCGATTTTCAAGGAGATACATTCCCGTTATCTGGGTACTCCGGTGCAGCTTTCAGTCACTGCTAAAGGATATGAACCAGTGGACACGGTGATGGAACTGGAAAAGAGACTGGTGGTAAACATACGTCGCGACAAGAGTCTTTCAGTAGTGTTCGGCACCGTGAAGGATGAAGCGAACCGTCCGCTGTCAGGCGTGACCATACAGGTGATCGACTTACAGACTGTTTCGGATGAAATGGGAAATTTCCGTTTGTCGGTTCCTCTGGACAAACAGCAGGTGCAGCAGCGGGTACAGGCCTTCAAGAAAGGATATGAATTATGGGATTTCACCGGTCCGGTGTCCGATAAAATCCCATGGAAAATCATTCTTCGCAAATAAAAGTTACTTGGTATAGAGCCCGTTGCTGTGGTATTCTTTCAGGGTGTACAGCAGTAGGGCATCATTCGGCTGGGAGCCTGCCTTGTATTCCAGCCCTTCCTTCAGCAGTTCCTGTGCTCCCGGTTGTGAAAGTTTGCTGAGCAAATCGCCCTTGGCCAGCTTGACGACAATAGGGTAGGTGGCGAAATACTGCGGAAATAGTGCTTTCATCTCCTCGGCTATGGCGGAAGCTTCTTCCAGGTAGTGCAGGGCCTGCTGGTTATCGCCATTCTGATAGTAGTTCACACTGATGTTCATCGTGATGAGCATGTAGTTCGTTCCTAACTGTGCTTTGTTTTGTGCATATAGGTCTTTCATCAGTGTGTAGGCTTTTAGTTGTTCCTTCAGTGCCTGCTTGTATTTTTTCAGTTTGCTATAACCCAGGGAAAGGTTGTTGTAGGTGCTGCATGTATTTGCTTTGAGTTCGTTGTTGTGGGGATATTTCTTCAGTTCCTTTTCCCGTCCTTCTTTTACGCGTTCCAGGTATTTCAATCCGAGTTCATAATATCCGCCGCATACCAGTGCGACTCCCATGCTGCTTTCTACACTCAGGTTTTGGTATCCCCAGGCCGATTGTATGGAATAGAGGGCATCGAGTTCAAGAGCTTCCTGGGCGGCTTCCTGGTTTTTAGATTCTGCAATCAGTACATCAATGTATTTGGCTCGTGCATAAAGATTTTCCTGGGTAAACTGGGAACTGCTGGATTCACTTAGTTTCTTGGTGTATTGGTAGGCTTTGACCAGGCTGCGCCGTTCTTCTGGCTGGTTGCCTTTTCGCGAATAATAAGTGGAATACATCATCTCCAGATTGTGCAAGGCGTTGATTTTAAAATCGGGTGAAAGAGAAGTGAACTCTTGTTCGATTCTCGTTCTCAAAAGTTCTGCTCTTTCTGGGAATGCGTCGGTTTCGGAATCTACACTCAGTTGCAGGTAGACGATGTATCGTTGCAGGAACTCAGCTGCTTTGGTAATCGGATTTTTCTGGTAAAGTACTTCTGCTTTTGTGTATGCCTCAGCAGCTATTTTATAAGCATCTTTCATTTGACCGGCATTCATAGCAAAATCCAGTAGCATATCCAGGTAGTTCAGTTCGATGGAAATTCTCTTTTCCTCGTCAAGGTCGGGGTCGTTGAGGCTGATTTCTTTGATTTTTGCTGCAGTCTGACGGGCCTTCTCCAAATCTTCCTTTTGGGAATAAAGCCTCATCAGTGAAGTATAGGAATCTAGAAGAGAACCTTTCTGTATCCGGATAAACAGCTGATTGTCACTAACGGCTATTTGTTCTTCAAGGTTTTTGATATTGCTCAAATATACCTCTTCTGCCTGTTTCCATTCATGTATGGCTTCGAGCAGGTAGGCCGTCTGGTGAAGCGTGATTTGCATTACGGCCAGATAGTCGCCCGATGGCATGGCTTCTTGTGCCTGTTGCAGGATTTCGAGTGCCTGCTGGTTGTATTCGAAGGCCTTGGAGTAGTCTTTTCGGATATTGGTGGCAATGAGTGTCTTCAGATTAAGAACCTGAATAAGCGATTTTTCATCGAATGCCAGTTTCTGACAGCGGTCTGCCCATTCTTCCAGGTCTTGTTCTCCTAAGGTGATTTTTTGTAGGACGTATTTTAGGACGTAGGAAAATCGGTCGGGCAATATTTCTGCAATCCACTTGTAGGTGTCATAAGCTTTCTGCTCATTTTCCTTTCCTCCGGCCAGTGCACACAGGTCGGCGTAGCGATACATGCGTTCTGCCAGCAAATCAATGTCTTCATCGGCTTGTGTGCGTTGCTGTAGCTTTTGGCGGGCCTGAACAATCAAGCCGGAATTGTTATATAATTCTATTGCCTCTGTCAGTTTGCCATCCTCTACCAGTTTCAGCACTTGTTTCTCTATTTGGGTTATATCGTCGGGGTTGATTCGGGCAAATTTCTCGGCATACTTGTCCAGCATGTTCATGAAAGTGTGGTTTTCTTCTGCCAGTTCTTTCAGTCGTTGGGCTCTTTCTGCTTGCGTAATTTTCTGCTGGGCGTACAAATGGTTGATTTCCTGTACTGTCTTATTGCGAAGCTTGGAAAAATGTGATATGGCAATGGCGTAGTAGTGATTCTTTTGTTCTTCGATGGTACCTTCCGGGGCCATGACAATGTCCAATGAACGCTTCTCTGAAAGAATCCAGCCGTTGAGCATGTCGCTGTTGACGACTTCGTACCCTTTCTTGTAGGCTTGTGGAGAACTGATAGCTGTGCCTGCTTTGTGATTCAGAAAATGAAAGCAAAATTCCCCATTATTGTCTGTATCAGTAGCAGGTGCACCGATGGCCATTAGTTGTACTCCGGGCAAGGGGGTATGTTGTGAGTTGAAAATGCGTACGTTGCCTTTTTGTGAAACTTGCGCTGAAAGACTGACAGAAATTAGCAGTGCCGTACAGAAACAGGTAAGAGATGGTGTGTTTATCATAGATTTCAGTTTTATTGTGTGTGATGTCTTTTGAAAATGATTTGACTGTGGATAAAGATAGGCATTATTTGTAAAACCGGTAATAGTCGGCTCTTATTTTTTTGAACGACAAGAGATAAGTGGTATAATTTTCAGTATATTTGTTGGAGGCATTGTTTATTTAAATATAGAAGATATATGAAACACATCCTGATTCTTTTGTGTGCCCTGCTGGGCCTGGGCAGTTGCCAGAGTGGTAACAGCACTGAGATAGACAACCGGACGGTACAGACGTTCGACGTACCGCGTTTTATGGGGAAGTGGCACGAAATAGCCCGTTATGACCACCGCTTTGAAAAGGGCATGACCCGTGTAACGGCCACATATACCTTGCTTTCCAACGGACGCATTGAGGTGCTGAATGCGGGATACAAAGATGGAAAGTATAAGGAAATCAAGGGAAAGGCCAAACAGCCCGATCCGAACGACCCCGGCAAGTTGAAAGTTTCGTTCTTCCTGTGGTTCTATGCCGATTATTACGTGCTCGATATTGACCCGGACTATCGCTACGTGCTGATAGGCAGTAGCAGCGATAAGTATCTCTGGATTATGAGCCGCGAAGAAACCCTGCCCGACGAAGTACTTCAGGAATTGATAGGTAAGTTGCGCCAGCGCGGGTATGACACGGACAAGTTAGTGTTTAATAAATGAGAGGATATGGGAAATAAAAGAGTCCCTCTGCTTCACATTGCAGCGAAAGCAGGGGGACTCTTATTTATTTCGATAAAGAAGTCAGGTTTGTTTTTCAGGCCCTGAATCCAATGCGACGGATGGGCTGCGGTTCCAGTTTCACTACCTGCTTGCCGCGGAGACGATTACCTGCCTTTACGACATCTTCCTGGGTGATAGTACGGAACAGGAAGGTATTGTCGGGAATAGAAGGTTGCGACATGATACGCTGGGCCATGCATTTGATGATACCCTGCTCAATCAGGTTGTGCAGCCAGCGTCCGTTGCCGAAATACTCATCGCGCTGGGCGGTGGCTTCCACAATCAGGGTATACAGTTCCTTGTCCGCTTCGGAAGTCAGTTGGAAATTGCGTTTCTGCAAGAGACGGTGTGCCATTTCCATCAGCTCGTCCGCATTGTAATCGTCAAAGTAGAACTGGAGAGGGAAACGTTCCTGCAAGCCGGGGTTGGTACGGAGCATCTGCTGCATCTTGTCCTCGTAGCCAGCCAGGATGATAATCATGTCGGGATTGGGTTCTGAGAGCACAGTGAGCAGGGCGTGAATCACCTCTTTCCCGAAATCTTTCGTTTCTTGTTTCGTGGTAATCAGGGTGTAGGCTTCGTCGATGAAGAGTACGCCTCCCCGGGCTTCCTCAATGGCTTGCCTGATGTGTTTTTCTGTTTCACCAATGTATTCGCCCACCAGTTTTGTGCGGCATGTTTCTATGGTATGTCCGCTGGAAAGCAGCCCCATCTGGTGATACAGCTGTCCGATGAGTTTGGCCACCGTCGTCTTTCCTGTACCGGGATTGCCTAAGAACAGCATGTGGTGGCGGTTGTCCAGTTCCGTGTCGAGACCTAATTCCATACGCCGCTTCATGAAGGCGGCCATCATCCGGGCCTCCTGCAAGTCTTCCTTCAGGCGGGTCAGTCCTACCATCTCCTGCAGGGCTTGTTCGGCATCCGATGGCATGTTGTCTTCGGGCAGGGGACTATCTTCTTCGGTATGCGGAAGCGGCTGTTCTTCATCAAACGGTAAAGGAAGATCATCTACCGGAAAGGCTTCGCTTGGGTCATCGGTTTCCGCCTTGTCGGGTGTATAGATGGTGTTCTCTTCCGTAAAGATGCGGCTCATTGCTGTGCTGCATCTGCGCAACTGATAGGTACTGTCCATTGTGCCGTAGAAGATGAAGATAGGGCCAGAAGAAACTTTCTGTTCCATCAGGTTTCCTAACAGGTCGAGCAGGTTGGATTCCTGTCGGGTGTACTCCTTGTAGGGCACTTCCACCAGCACCACTTTTCGGGTGTCCATCTTCTCTTGTAGGACTTTCCATTGCAGGGAACCCTCCAGCAATTCTTGTAGGGAGAAATGGTTGCAAAGAGCGGTTTGCTTTTCACAAAAATGAAGGGCCAGCAGGCGGGCGGCATATTTGCGAGCCTGATTGCCTGAAACAAGCAGGTGAGGTACGGCAAGCTGATGGCTGTCGAGCGCATACAATGTTTCGAGGAACTGCCGGATGAGGTTCGAGTCACATTGTTCCTGGTGCATCCAGGAGAACAAGGGCAGGAAACAGAAGGTCTCGGCAAAGTATTTTTCTTCAGGGCGGGTCTGGAAATCCTCCACCTCGGTCTTGTCCCAGCATTCGTAGCCGGAATAGAGTTCTAAGAGTGTCCATCCCACCGGGCGTCCGTTGCGGTAGACATAGATACGGTAGAGTCCGGCTTCCCATTCTTCTTCAGAGAGGATGTCGAACCGTACTTTTCGGGACTTTTTCCCTTTCAGTGAACGGGTATCACAGCCCAACAGGCGGTATTCGCAGGAATACACCCGGATAGAAAGTTCCTGGGCATCGGTAAAACCATCGGGATGAGAGATTTCCACGGCGAGGTGGTTGTGAGCATATTCGGGAGCACAGAGATCTTCAATAAAGGTGCGTGTAGCACGTAACATAACATTTTTCATATACAACAAACGAATTTTAAAATGAGAAAATAGAAATAGATAAAGATAGAAGCTTACGGACACTGAAGGTCCGTAGCAGCGTAAATTCCCTCTCGTTTCCCCATCGAAAGAGAGGTGCGCGGCTAGTACGTCAAAGAGCACAACAATCCCGGCCTCCTTGTCGGAAGCAATAATTCATTCGATTCCTATGCTGAGAAAAATCCGGTCAGGACCTCAGCGGAACGTAACGAAAACTTTGTGTGTGACATCTTTAACGATCATTTGTTGTATCTAAATCAATGTGCGATGAAAACCGCCTTGTGCGCATTTTCGGAACAAATATAAGCATAACTCTTTAATTAACGAAGAATTAGGGAGGAAAATCGTTCTTGTGGCAAAAATAATTCTCCTCGCGACCGTTGGCTCATTAAGGGATTATCCTTACATTTGAGTAAAGATAAAAAATGAAGGAATATGTCGCACACGAAGTTTAATCTGCAACGGTTTCTGGATGCGCAGGAAGGCGTGTATCCTGTGGCATTGAAGGAAATCAGAAATGGAGGTAAGCGCAGCCATTGGATTTGGTATATCTTCCCTCAGCAGAAGGGGCTGGGCTATAGTTACAACTCGGAGTTTTATGGACTGGACGGGGAAGAAGAGGCCCGGGCTTATCTGGCACATCCTGTATTGGGTGTCCGCCTGCGGGAAATCTCCCATGCCTTGTTAGGTCATCGTGGCCATCGTACGGTGCGGGAACTGATGGGGTCGGAGGTGGATGTATTGAAACTGCATACTTCGATGAAGCTGTTTGATAAGATTGCACCGGGAGAGGTGTTCGGAGAAGTGCTGAAGGCGTATTTTTATGAGTGAAAGGAGGAAAAGGCATGAAGAAAATCCGAATAACCGTAATGCGAAAGGCGTGTTACCGGGATTTAATGGAGAAGTATGAGAATCCCATCGAACATGCGTGTGACATGGAAGAAGGGCAGGTGTTCATTGCTAATGCCTGGGAGAAGCCTGAGGGACTTTGTGAGAGTGCATGGCAGAGCATGTCGCCTTTCGTGATGGCACTGGCTCATGGGGGAAGCAATTTTTATGACGGCTGGATGAAGAACGAACGTTCGGCTATGATTTCGTGCAACGACGGTTTCCGTCCGGTGAGTTTCCTGATAGAAGTAATCGATTAATACAGAAGAATATGTTAGCTTATACGTATATGGAGCACGGCCGTTTCTCACTGATAGAGAAGCCTGTGCCCGAACTGAAAGACCCGAAAGACGCCCTGGTGCGCGTCACGTTGGGAAGTATCTGCACCAGCGATTTACACATCAAGCACGGCAGTGTGCCGCGTGCTGTACCGGGTATTACGGTGGGGCATGAGATGGTGGGCATCGTGGAACAAGTAGGAGCGGAGGTCACTACCGTGAAGCCGGGTGACCGGGTGACGGTCAACGTGGAGACCTTCTGTGGGGAATGTTTTTTCTGTCAGCACGGATATGTAAACAATTGTGAGGACCCCGACGGAGGATGGGCACTGGGTTGCCGTATCGATGGGGGACAAGCGGAATACGTGCGGGTACCGCATGCTGACCAAGGACTGAACCGTATTCCCGACGGAGTGACGGACGAGCAGGCACTTTTCGTGGGCGACATCCTGGCCACTGGCTTTTGGGCTGCCCGTATCTCGGAAATTACGCCCGAAGATACGGTGCTGCTGATTGGAGCCGGACCTACAGGAATCTGTACGTTGCTCTGTGCCCGGCTGAAACATCCGCGTCGTCTCATTGTATGTGAGAAATCAGAAGAGCGTATCCGTTTCGTGCAGACCCATTATCCCGAGGTACTGGTCACTACGCCGGAACAGTGTCAGGAGTTTGTGAAAGCTCACAGCGCGCATGGAGGAGCCGATGTAGTCATTGAAGTGGCCGGAGCCGATGATACCTTCCAGCTGGCTTGGGAGTGCGCTCGTCCGAATGCCATTGTGACCGTCGTGGCTTTGTACGATCGTCCGCAGGTGCTTCCCTTGCCCGACATGTACGGCAAGAACCTTACCTTCAAGACAGGCGGGGTAGACGGTTGCGATTGTGCCGAAATTCTCCGGCTGATAGCAGAAGGAAAGATTGACACTACGCCACTCATTACACACCGCTTCCCGCTTAATGAGATAGAAGAAGCTTACCGCATTTTCGAGAATCGTCTGGATGGGGTGATTAAGGTGGCGATAACTGAAAAAGTCGAGCTTTATGCAGGAGACACGGACTGGCAGCGTATTGCTCGGACCAAACAATCTGATTTCCGTCGGAATTGTTTGCAGGTGGGATGTGAGGCCAATTCATTGAACAGGCAGGATGGTACGAAGAACTATTATGGCAATGTGCTTCAGGAAAAGGATGCCCGGAAAGGATTGAATTTCTACGAAGGTTTCCGGAAAGAAATCTTGTCTGCCATAGGGGCGTACAGACAGCCGTTATGGGCTAACTTACTCCGTAGTGAACATATTCCGTGGAACTTGTTTTTCCCGATGGGACTTACTTCTCGTGCGAAAGAAGCGTGTGGTGAACTCTTGAGGGAACTGACAGGGCTGGAAGTGAAGGAGGTGACCTGTATCCGGGTTGAATATGCTCCTTCTTCTGCAGACACTACAGATGGATGGCGCTATTTGAATGACGGTACCTCGTTTGACTGTTATATTGCGTACAAGGATAATTCGGATGCTTTCTGTGGAATCGGTATAGAAGTAAAATACACGGAAATGGCTTATAAGTTGCAGTTTGGCTCGTCTGAATACAAACATACTCGAGAAAAATTAAGCGAAGAATACCTTCGTGTTACTCTTCAGAGCGGATGCTATCATACGGTTTTGGCTGCTACTGACGAAGAGGCTTTTCCAAAGATTCTGATAGAAGATGATTACCGTCAGTTGTGGCGTAATCACATGCTTGGCATGTCGATGCTACAGCATTCAGACATCCAACATTTCTTGTCGGTGCATTTGTATCCTTCCGGGAACAAACACTATGAGAAGGTGCTTCCTGAATACGAGCGTTTGTTGACAGAGAAAGGCCAGAGCACCTTTCTTCCTCTTACTTATGAGCGACTGTTTGAAGCAATGGGACATTATGTGTTTTTCTCTTGCGAGAAAGACAGAAAGTGGAAAGAATATTTGCGGGACAGGTATTTGTACTGAGAATCTGAAAAGGAATTATGAAGAAATCTTTAATAGGAGCCATTGGAGAACAGATGGTTTCAGTGAAATTGATGCAACAGGGATGGAATGTGTTGAATGCTAATGCTTCTATTACGAATTTTGAATCCATAGATTTGGTGTGCATAAATCCCGAAACAGATGAAATATCCCTTGTTCAGGTCAAGACTCAACTGGGGCAGAATCCTAATTTTAATGTAGGATGTACGATTCAGAAGGTGGATACCTTGTTGGAAAAGATTAAAGGACCATGGGTATTCGTTCAGGTTATCGGCGAAGGGCTTGATATGGAATTTTATTACTTTATCCTTTCGCGACAGGAAGTAGCTGACTTGATTCTTACTAGTAATGAATGGTACCTCAACGATTGGAAAAGGACAAAAGAATTATCGGATAATTGTACTGTAAACTTGAAACTGAAGTGGTTGAAAGGGGAAGGAGAGTCAGAAACGCCATTACATTCTGCCTACGTTTGCAGTTTGGATCATGATTCAGAAAATTGCTGGCAGAAATTATGGGAATAATGAGAATCTGAATAAATGTTGTTTTAAAATATACAGACTATGCGAAAGAATTTTGGAGTAAAAACATGGTTGTACCCGATGCCCGTATTTATTGTGGCAGCGTACGACGAGAATGGAAACCCCAACGCCATGAATGCGGCGTGGGGAGGAATCTATACGGATGACATGGTGGGTATCTGCCTGGCCGAAGGACACAAGACGACCCAGAATATTCTGGGCACGAAAGCCTTTACCGTGAGCATGGCTACAGCCGACCATGTGGCAGCCTGCGATTATGTAGGGCTTGTCTCGGGAAAGAAAGAGCCGGATAAATTTGCCAAAGCCGGTTTCCATGCCGTAAAATCGGAGTTTGTGAATGCGCCGGTCATTGAGGAACTACTCATGACACTGGAATGTGAGCTGGTTTCATACGATCAGGAGAGCAATCATCTGGTAGGCCGTATTGTCAACGTGTCGGCAGCAGAAGAGATTTTGGATGAAAACGGACAGATTGACCCTGCCCGTCTGAAACCGATTACGTATGACCCGATTCATCATCACTATCTGGTGATAGGAGAGAAGGTGGGTAATGCCTTCTCCGATGGGAAAGCATTGAAGTAAAATATAGGAGGCTGTCTCAAAATGTACTGCACCCCAAAAGTTTTGTGTCTAACTTTTGGGGTGCAGTACATTTTGAGACAGCCTCTTTTTCTATGCATTAGGAGTTTCAGTAGCAATAGGGGTTATGCTCCTGTCTGCGCTGCCTCTTTCAATTGAGATTTTAGTTTTTCCATATCTTCTGGAGAAGTTGCCGATTTGAATTTGATTTCTCCATCCTTCCCGATAATCACGCAACGAGGAATGGAAAGTGCTTTTTGTGCGTTGCCGAAGGTTGTGTATATTTCATCCTTAAACGCTTCCTGCACGCGTACATGCTCGCCCATCAGGTCATAATGTGATGCCATCTTGCGCCATTTGGCATCTTCTTCCAGGCGGTCGATGGAGAGATACAGCAGTACGATGTCGTTCGCTTTGGCATACTCCTGTAAAGGTTTTACATAGGCGAAAGAAGCACGACAGGGACCGCACCAAGTTGCCCATATATCCATGAAAATAACCTTTCCTTTATATAAGTCGGTAATGTCTTTGAATGTCTTGGCGTTGTCTATATTAGGGAAGTGGATGTAGTCGGGCATTTTAGCTTGATTGAACGCCTTGTTCTTGGCAATGGCCTCATTTATCAGCGGCTGCCATTTGCTATGTGGATACAGTTGCTTGAATCGTTCTTCCAGCGGAAGTATTTCTGGGTCGTATTTTTCCTCGTTTGCGTCCCTCAGGAAAAGTAGTGCCATGGCCGATTCCTGCGCCTGACCCGTAAGGTTCTTTTCGATGTAATGGAAAATCAACTTATTGGGATTTTTTTTCAAGTCTTCGTCTACCGGTTCTTCTTTAGTGTAGTAGGTAATACCGGCATTGTTATAGACTACTTCATGGAAAGCGGGCGAGAAAGTGCTGGCCGGGTGATTTACCCGACAGAATTCCATCATCTTTTCCCATTCCTTGAGCCAGCTTTGCTTGGTGGCTTCGGAATAGCGGTAGGCAATGCCGAAAAGCTGGTTTTGGAAGGCCCACATTGTCTGTATGCGTGTATTCTGGCAGGCTTTTTCATATAAATCCTCATCCACGCCTTTCATCTTTTCATCTAAGGCTAATACCGCATCCTGCAACTTTCTGCTGACTTAAGTAGCTAGGGTGTCCTGGGTAACACTCCACTTGTCGCCTTTTCTTGAAAGTATATCAAACACGTCTTGCCCCAGTTCGTCCATTAGCCTTGACACTTCCATATTCTTTTCATTCTTGCCTTCCAGAATAGAGATGGGATGCGTGGCTGCGGCATCAATTTGCAGGCGATAGTTTCCGCCGTCGGCAATGAAGGAACCTAAATAACGCTTTCCCCACAGGAATAGGCGTATCTGTTCGTATCCGTTGCTGGGGAGTGTGAGACTGAACGTGCTGTCCGTATTCAGCTTCAATGTATCCTGAGATTGCGAATTAAACATTCCGTCGATGGATTTCTGATAGATAATTGTGCCTCCGTCTAAATTTTTTACCGAGCCTGTAATCTTTATTTCGTGTGAGTCGGTGCATGAGGCAAATGTTCCTGCAAGCACACTGAGTGAAAGGAATGCGATGTGTTTGGCTTTCATATACTATAGAGTTTAAGTTTTATGGCATATTATGTTGTTTAGTCCAAAGGTAAGGAATTTTTTGTTTGGGACTATAAATCTCATCCGGAATCTATTGCCGCCTTGATTTCAGCCTGCCAGATTAGGAATTGCGGCAGATAAATCTTACCTTTGTGTGTACGAAAGGATTAAAACGATACGGCCATGAACAGACTTTATCCGGTAGGCATACAGAATTTCGAAGATCTCCGCAGCAGGGGATATATTTATGTAGACAAGACTTTGCTTTTATATAATCTGGTACAGACAGGGAAGTATTATTTCCTGAGCCGTCCCCGACGGTTCGGTAAGAGTCTGATGATTTCTACATTGGAGGCTTATTTTCTGGGAAAGCGTGAGCTGTTCAAAGGGCTTGCCATGGAAAGTCTGGAAAAGGACTGGACGGTGCATCCGGTGCTTCACATGGATTTGAATACGGAAAAGTATGATACGGAAGCAAGTCTGGAAAACAAGCTGGAGCTGACGCTGAAGCAGTGGGAAGCAGAGTATGGCCATAACCCGGATGAGTATTCCGTGGCGACCCGTTTCGAAGGAGTTATTCGTCGGGCTGCGAAGAAAATGGGACAAAAGGTGGTGATTCTGATAGATGAGTACGACAAGCCCATGCTTCAGGCCATTACAAATCCGAAATTGCAGACAAAATTCCGTAATACGCTCAAAGCATTCTATGGCGCGCTCAAGTCGTGCGACGGCTCCATTCATTTTGCTATGCTGACGGGCGTGACGAAGTTCAGCAAGGTGAGTGTGTTCAGTGATTTGAATAACCTGATGGACATCTCCATGGACAACCGCTATGCTGAACTCTGCGGTATCAGTGATGCTGAACTTCATCAGTATTTTGACGAGGATATTCATTCGCTTGCCGATACATTAGGCGTAGATTATGCCAAAGCTTGTGAACTGCTGAAGGAAAACTACGACGGTTATCATTTCTGCTATAAGTCGGTAGGCATGTACAATCCTTTCAGCCTGCTGAATACCTTTGCTAAGAAACAGATAGGCAGCTATTGGTTTGAGACGGGTACCCCGACTTACCTGGTAGAACTGATGAAACTTCATCATTATCCGGTGGAAGAGATTGAACACATCGTAACCAGCGGTCCGGTGCTGGATTCCATCGATGCGGCTTCTACCGATCCGGTACCGGTCATCTATCAAAGCGGTTATCTGACCATCAAGGACTATAACGCGGAGTTTGAGAACTATACCCTCGGTTTCCCGAACCGTGAGGTGGAGCAGGGGTTTCTCCGTTTCTTGCTTCCTCACTATGCGTCTGTAAGCATCAGCAAGTCTCCTTATGAAATCCAGTGCTTTGTGGGTGAGGTTCGCAAGGGTGATGTGGATGGTTTCCTGAGTCGTTTGCAGACTTTCTTCGATGATACTCCTTATGAACTGGCCCGTGATCGTGAGGTACATTACCAGAACATTCTTTACATCGTGTTCAAGCTGATGGGCTTCCACACCGAGGTGGAATACCGCACATCGCGTGGTCGGGTAGATTTAGTGCTCAAGACATCCAATTACATCTACGTGATGGAGTTTAAGTTGAACGGTACCGCTGAAGAAGCCATGCAGCAGATAGAGGAGAAGGGCTATGCCTCTGCCTTTGCTTCCGATAGCCGGAAGGTGATAAAGGTGGGAGTAAACTTCAGTGACGAGACACGAAGCATTGAGCGGTGGATTGTTGCGTGATTGAAATAGAATATTATAAAAAAGGGGAAGCGGCGTATCGATGTGCTGCTTCCCTTTTTTATATACCATTAGTCAGAGTCTTTTATTTCCCTCCAAAAAACTTCTTCCGGTAATAAGAATCCGCCGTATACAGTACTACTGTCGGGTTATTACCCGTCACACGGTCCTTGGTCACGAGGGTGGTGACGTAGGCATCCGAGTATTTGTAGAACAGGCTGTCGTGCCCCACGCAGAGACCGATGACCACGTTCAGGTCGGTATGTGCTTCGTTCAGCAGACGGGCTTGCAGAATCGGGTTGCACATGGCGGCACCGATGCTTTCACATTGTGCGGGGATACCCATCGACGTTTTGGGCTGACCGGCTACCTTGCAGATGACCGAGTAAGCCTCGAAGCCGTTGGCACGGAGGATACGGGCAAAGATACGGGCTTCACGGATGAGGCCGATGCAGTTGGCAATGCCGATGCGGTGCGCACCGATTTTCCGGGCAAATTCCATGATTTCCTGCACGCGGGTCCACTGGCAGTAGCCTTCGTATTCTACTTCCGCACTGGCAATCATAATCTCGCGGTTGCGTCCCTCGTCGTAACGCTCCAGTGCCCACTGGCGGTCTTCCTCCTTCAGATTTTCCGTGGGACAGAAATCAGGATAGGTGCGGTCCTTGTATTTGCAGTTCTGTGTGCCGCAGTCCACACAGGTTGGTATTGTTTCTTTTTCCATAAAAGCGTGTGTGATTGGTTAAACAGAGGGCAAAGATACGAGATTTCTTTCCAATTGGTAGACAGAAAACCGCATTTGGTGGATTCTATTTTTTAAAATTGCAGGTGACTTCTACATTTGTTTCCGATTAGTTTTCATTTAAATTGTAAGTAAGATGAAGAAAATTGTGTGGATGGCCTGCGGAATGGCCTTGATGTGTGCACCTTTGAGTGCAAGTGCGAACGTCCGCTACGATGACCCGCAGGAGAAAGTGCAGAAGAAGGAAGTGCCCAATCCGGAGAAGGCGGCTCAGCGACGGACCGACGAGATGGATAAGGCACTGAACCTGACGGAGAAGCAGTACAAGAAGATTTACAAGTTGTTCCTGAAGGAAGAAAAGGAAAAAGTGGAAGCCATGATGCAGCGTCACCCGGGAGGAATGAACGGACTGCCTCCCATGGCTGGAAGGCCCCCGATGGGGGGAGGACGCCCTCCGATGGGAGGTGGAATGCCACCGCAGGGTGGAGGATTCCCCGGAATGGGAGGATTTCCGGAAGGCATGAGTCCGGAAGAACGGATGAAGGAGCATGCCGAGAAGATGCAGAAGGAGCAGGAAAAGCGGGAGAAGAAAATCCGTAAGATTCTCACCGAAGAACAGTATGCCACCTGGCAGACCGTGAAACCGCAGCCGCAGGTATTGCCTCCGATGCCGGAAGGTGAGAGACCGGGGCTGGGACCTCGTGGACCGGAGGAAGAGGAAGCTCCGTTGCTCGATACGGCAGCCGAGTGAATGGGATACCTGATTTTCCCGCGGGGTGATTCTTGGAATGTGCGGCAGATGTCGTAACTTTGCGGTTCATTCAAAAAAGTCTACGTTATGCCCGTTATCGAAATCACCTCGCTGGAGCATCCCGGAGTGGAAGTGTTCAGCACCCTGACCGAAGCCCAGTTGCGCAACCGCATTGACCCGCAGCGGGGCATCTTTATCGCCGAAAGCCCGAAAGTGATTCGGGTGGCGCTGGAGGCCGGCTATGAACCTGTGTCCTTGCTCTGTGAGCGGAAGCACCTTACGGGCGATGCGGAGGACATTGTGCAGCGCATGGCGCATCTGCCGGTCTATACGGGCGACCGGGAACTGCTGGCCCGGCTTACCGGTTATACGCTGACGCGAGGAGTGCTGTGTGCCATGCGGCGTCCGGCTCCGCGTCCGGTGGAAGAAGTATGCCGTGGAGCACGTAGGGTAGTGGTTATTCATGGGGTGGTGGATACCACCAACATCGGGGCTATCTTCCGTTCGGCAGCTGCACTGGGTATCGATGCCGTACTGTTGACCACGGATTCGTGCGATCCGCTGAACCGTCGGGCAGTGCGGGTGTCGATGGGGTCGGTGTTTCTGGTGCCCTGGACGTGGGTAGACCGTCCGCTGGAGCGATTGAAGGAATTAGGCTTCCGTACGGCAGCCATGGCGCTGACCGACCGTTCCGTACCGCTGGATTATCCGCCGCTGAAGGAGGAACCGCGACTGGCCCTGGTGATGGGTACCGAAGGCGACGGACTGCCGGAAGCAGCCATCGAGGGAGCGGACTATGTGGTACGTATTCCCATGGCACACGGGGTAGATTCGCTCAATGTGGCAGCTGCTTCGGCTGTAGCTTGCTGGGAGTTACGATGTGGTGAGAACCATTGAAAAATACGGAGTTTATACTCCGAAAAAAAACTCCTTTACGCTTGAAATAAAACGTAAAGGAGTTTTCAGTAAAACGTCCTTGCGTTATCATTGAAACGCAAAGGCGTTTTTCGAGGGTCAGATTTCGTCCGGCCAGGGGCACGGTTTTCCGGTCTTTTTGAACGATGGGCGCTGTGCACCGGAGCTGCGGAGGAACTCGCCGAGGTTGGCCGAGAGGGATTTTACTACGTCCGGATAGCGTTCGGCTAGGTTGTGCTTCTCGCTGATGTCGGCCGGAATGTCATACAGTTCCTTCTTGCCCGTTTCGTAAAAATAAATCAGCTTCCATTTTCCCTGACGTACGGTGCAGGTTGCGCCGATGCCCGGGCCTTGTTCGCCCCACAGGTTCGGACAGTTCCAGTAAAGGCTTCTGCCTTCCGACGGGTCGCCGGTCTGCTTGAGCAGGGGCACGAAGCTTACGCCGTCCACGGTCTGCGGTGCCTTCCAGTCGGTAATGCCGGCCATTTCGAGGATGCTGGGGAAATAGTCTTCCACGATGACATACTTGTCGCAGCGGGTATTGGGTTGAGCTACGCCCGGCCAGCTCACAATCATCGGTTCGCGGATACCGCCTTCGTAGGCCGAGCCTTTTCCGCAGGTAAGCGGTGCATTCTGTGTGTAGAGCGGTTCATCTCTCCATTCCTTACCGGTGGCATATCCTCCGTTGTCACCACAGAACAGGATGATGGTATTGTCGGCTTCTCCGTTCTTTTCCAGCCAGTCCATGATGTCGCCCAGACTCTTGTCCATGCCTTCGATGAGGGAGGCGTAGGCCGCTTCCTTGTCCGACATGCCTTTCTTCTTGTACTTGTCATAGAAACGCATATCCTTGTCGATAGGGATGTGGATGGCATAGTGAGCCATGTAGAGGTAGAACGGCTGGTTGTATTCCTTGGCCTTGTCGAGGGCTTTCAGGGCTTCCTGTGTCAGGGCTTCGGTGACAAAAGTGCCTGTTTTCCAGTATTTCTCCAGTCCCGGAATTGACATGAGCGAGGTGGGGTTACCTTTCTCGTCGTGTCCGTAGTTCAGTTCACTCAGGTAGGTAGCCAGTCCGCCTGCTGCATGGCCGGCAATATTCGTTTCAAAGCCGAAGTGACAGGGGTTCTCTCCCGGAGTGTCGATGGCTCCCCAGTGTGCCTTTCCGCAATGGATGGTGTGGTAGCCGCTGTCTTTCAGGTATTGCACGAACGACTTGGCCACGAAGGTGTGGTTCGTGCCTTCCACCTGCGCAATGCCGTTGTAGTTCCAGTCGGGAAGTTGCAGCACCTCGCTCTGGGCATCGGTGGTCTTGTTCTTCTGCAAGGTCCAGTTGGTCACCCGGTGGCGGGCGGCGTTGGCTCCGGTCATCAGACTGCAGCGGGTGGGCGAGCTGATGCTGGAGGCGTAGGCCTGCGTGAACATCATTCCCTGACGAGCCAGACGCTCCATGTTAGGGGTTTCGTAACGTTCGTTGTACATGGTTTTCTCTGTCCAGAAAGGCAGTGAAGTGTCCTGCCATCCCATGTCGTCCACCAGGAAGAAAATGATGTTCGGACGTGGGTCGGGACGGTCGTTAGCCAGGGTATGCAACGGGGTGAGCACAGGGGCTATCCCCAGAAGTGCTAAAAGATTTTTGTTCATAATATCTTTCTTTAGATTAAGGATTTACGTGATAAACACTAAAGTTTCGGATGAGGGGCTCAGCCGTGCATTCTTCTACTACCAGACGGAAGGATTTAGCCTCTACGGCAGGGAAGGATTCAATGCGCTTGTGCCCCACGGAAGTACCTTTGGCCACGGTAGTCCACTTGCCGTTCACCTGGGCTTCTATCCGATAGGCACGGATGCGTTCACCGCCGGTAATGTCTTCCTGAATCTGGTAATAGTTGACGGGCTGTGCCTTGCCGAGCGAGAGCGATACTTTCTTCTTGCCGGTGGCTGAAGTTTTTGCTAGCGGCTGGCCGAAACGGCGGTGGATTTCGGCACCCCATTCCTGCAGGCGGCGCACGTCACCTTCCGGAATCAATCCGTCGGGATTCGGGGTAAGTCCCACCATCAGCGTGGCATTGCGGCCGACTGACTTTTCGTACATTTCCATCAGGTTGGCTAACGGATAGACGGCCTTGTTGTCATCACCCGGTTCCCAGAACCATTCGTGGCGTCCGTTGTATCCGCGCAGAGGTGTGTCGGCCATGGCAGGCACCCAGAACTTGCCGTTGGGATCGCCGTGTGCCAGCAGCTTGTTGTGGTCGGTCACTCCGTCAGTGGCGTTGCTGTGACTGTACGGGTAGGGGAAGCTCGACCAGCAGGGGTAGCCTACGGTACCGCTTTCTGAACCGCCCCAGCGCAGGTCGGCACGGTTCACGTTGTGATAGAACAGGCAGTTGGGCTGGTACTTGTTCACGATGGGTTCTACATCGGGACCCATTCCTTTCGGGTCGTCGGCACCGCCGTCAAACCAAATCATGAAGAGTTCGCCGTAGCGGGTGCAGAGTTCCGTCACCATCTTTTCGCACAGGCGCTTGTACCACTCCTGGCGGTTGCGGGCAAACTCGCCTTCGCCTTCTGCCTTGAAGTTGTGGATACCCAGCAGGGAGTTCCAGCGGATGCCGATGTAGATGCCCGGCTGCACACCGTACTTGCGGCAGGAGTTCACGAAGTCGCGCACGATGTCACCCTTTCCGTCGCGCCATTTCAGGGCCTTCATGCAGTAAGGATTCACGTCGCTCTGCCACAGTCCGAAGCCGGTTTCGTGGGTGGCAGTGAGGATGGCAAACTTGGCTCCGGCAGCCTTGGCCGACTGAATCCACTGGTCGGTGTTGAGCTGGTCGGGATGGAAAATGTTATAGTCCTCAATCGGGTTGATGCGGTTGTTACCCTGTCCGTACACCAGTCCGTCGAATACGTGCAGGTCGTAGTGGAACACCACGCCCAGGTCGGCTTCGTGCCATTTAAGCTGGTGAGGAGCCGGGCGGGGACCTTCGTAGTCGGTATTACGGGCTGCGGTAGTGGTCGCGCAGAGGGCGAACAGTGTCAGTAGTGTCAGTAATGTCTTTTTCATATTCATGGTTTCAAGTATTTTTCAAATGGGTCATGGGTCTGTTCGAGCCATGAAGAAAGAGTTCGTTTCAGTGAATCACAAAGAGCCGGCTGGCTTTCCGCAAGGTTGTGCAGCTGGCTCGGGTCGTGAAGCCGGTCATACAGCCATACGTGCGTGGGCTGGCCTTCTTCCACCTCTGTCACATACGTGTAGCGTGCGGTGCGGATGCCGCGTCGGCCGGAAGTAGAATCCGAAGGCACGCAGAAGTAATAAGGCTGGAAAGCCTCCTCAGGCGTTTGTATTTCCTCGTTTAGCAACAGTGGCCCCCAGTTGTGTGTCTGTACGGATGCCGGTATCTGTGCTTCCATTCCCATGAGCGAGAGCAGGGTGGGATACAGGTCGGCAAACGCCATGGGCAGGTCACTCTTCTGCGGATGCAGCTTGTCCTTCCAGCAGCAAATCATGGGGATGCGCATGGATTCTTCGTAGAACACGTTCTTGCCTTCTACTCCGTGTCCGCCCATGCAGACGCCGTGGTCGGAGGTGAAGACGATGAGGGTATTGTCGTACACACCGCAGTCTTTCAGGGCCTGGACGATGCGTCCCACATGTTCGTCCACTCCGGTGATGCAGGCGTAGTAGTTGCGGATGTTTTCGCGGAAGTAGTCGCCTTCAGGAGTGCCCTTTTCCGGAATGTAGGGCAACTGTCGGGCCAGTGCTTCCACATCGAGCGAGTCGTACAGCCGTTTGTAGGTTTCGGGCACCAGTTCGTAGCCCGTATGTGGGGGATTCATAGACACCACCATGGCAAAGGGAGGGTCGGTTTTTGTGCCTTCCGTACGGATGAACTCGATGGCGCGGTCGGCCTCGTAGGCTGGTCCCCACTGGTTGACGTAGTAGAACTCCTCCCGTCCGGATTTCGTATCCCAGTACATCGGTTTCAGGTGATTGTCGTACGTGCCGTAAGCAATCCATTTGTCGAACCCGTGGCGACGTTCAGGCGGACACCATTCGTTCCAGGCCACTTCTCCCTTGTTGTTGTACGTATCCACGTAGGGGCGGTACGGGGCATCGAGATGCCACTTGCCGATGTAGGCCGTGCGATATCCTTCTTCCTTCAGCACGTCGCTCCAGCATACAGCCTCTTTCGAAAGCTCCACGCCGTAGGGGGTATTCTGCGAGTTGCAGTTGCCCGTCACACCGTTGGTTGCCGGATACATCCCCGTCATCAGCATGGCCCGTGCGGGCGATGATACCGGATAGCTGCTCACGGCATCGGTGAAGAGGATTCCTTCGGAAGCCAGGCGGTCGAGGTTCGGAGTCTGTACGGGTTCCTTTTCTATGCATCCCATGGCATCGCCCCTGAACTGGTCGGCCATGATGAAGACCAGATTAGGACGTGAGGGCTTGGATTCCGGGCGGGAACATGCCGAGAACGGAAGCACGGCGCCTAAGGCAGAGGTATAAACGAGTAGTGTCAGTTTCATATCAATGGAGGTAAAGGTAGGAGAAAAATCGGAAAAGGAGAAGTTTTTAAGAAGATTACAGGGGAAAAAGTGATCTTCATAAGAACTTCTCCTTTGGGGTTTACAAGGTTGGGATATTATTATTCGCCTTCGGGCAAACTGTTTGTTTCAATCTTCCATCCCGGATTCTGATAGATAGGAGAGGAAGTATAGTCACCTGAACCTTCCACTTCGGTTGTCAGACGGAAATGATCGAAAGCAATGGGGAAGAGGTAACGGTTCGGGTTCCAGTTGTAACCGTTATAGGCAATGTTGCTGGAAATGACACGGTACGGAAGCAGGTAGTCTCCATCGCTCTTGGCAGAAACGTTGGCTCCTTCTGTACCGGCTTCTTTCAAGTCGATAACAGTCAGTGCTTTGTCGAAATTCTGTCCGTTGATGCCGGCATCCGGAGTGGCATAGCGCTTGTAGTTCTCTGCCCACAGGTTGAATCCTTCTACCTGATAGTTCTGCATCTTGTCGAGTGCACACCAGCGGCGGAGGTCACGCAGGCGGAATCCTTCGGCAGCCAGTTCCACGCGGCGTTCACGACGGATATTGTAGAGCGTAACGTCTACCAGATTATTGCCTGAGTAGCGTGCCAGGTCGATTTCTTTCGTCAAATCTGTATTGCGGTTAGTCTTTTCGTAGTCGGTATCCATACCGGCACGTCTGCGGATGGCTTCCCAGTATCCTTTACTTTTCGCATCAAGCGAGTGGTTCAGTTCATAGTCTGCTTCCATGTAGTTAAGATAAGCTTCAGCTGCGCGGAAGATGACACATGCGGTAGTAGACGGCAAGGTAGGACCTTGTGAAGGCTCGGTATTCAAACCTTTCTTAATGGAATAACCGGTTGTGCTGCGGTTTTCAGCCATTTCTGTAATCGGGGCACGATAGTAATATCCGGCTCCGTCAATGATGGCTTCGGTCATGGCAGCCTTTTCAGTCAGCATGTCGCCCGGCATCAGGGTATTGTAAGTCAGACGCGGGTCACGTCCTTCTGCTACATCCTGATAAGTGCGGTCGCCTTTGTAATCTGTACCAGCAGCATAGATAGGAAGTCCGTTTTGCATCAGGTAGGTATTAATCATGCTGCGGGTGTAGCCACTGTTTCCGCCTCCGTTACGTTGCAGATAGCCCACTACGAAGTGGTTCACAGCTGGTGTCAGGTTGGCATCGTAAGCTCTCCACAGTAAGACTTCGGGCATGGAACTCAATGAGTTGCTGTTGAACAAAGCCGGATAGTCATTGTAAAGTGGATAGTTATCGGCTACAATCTGGGCGGCTTTTTTGGCCTCGTTCAGAAAATAGCTGATTTCCGCATCAATGTCGATGGTAAAGTTTTTTAGATAGTCTTTCTGTGCACCTGGCCATCCCGGTCCGCCCGGAACGCGTGCCGTACCTTTATGGTATTTTTCCCATGTACCTTCGAACAGGGCTACACGGCTCTTCAGCAAGGCTGCACAATCCTTGGTCAGACGGTTACTGGCCGGAGGAGTGTTCGACATAAAGTAGTAAGCTGAGTCAAGGTCTTCAATGATGAAGCGGGCCACTTCGTTGCGCGGACGGCGCTGGCTGGCTTGTTTTACTGCTTCATAATTGTCGGCAATGGTTGTCTTGATAATGGGGAAGTCGCCCAGTGAGTCCAGCTTGTTGGCATAATAGAATGCACGGAAGAAATAGGCTTCACCCAGATAATGTTTGTTGTTGGCTTCATTGCCACCTAGCTCACCGGCTTCAAGCAACGGACGTACGCGGTTGATGAAGTAGTTGGCCGAACGGATTTCGCTGAAGTTCCAGGCACCTCCTGATTGTGCTACACGGTTTTCACCTTTTACGAACAGTTTTTCCGGGTTGGAAGCTGCCTGGTTGTCACTGTTGTTATCGGTTGCGAAGACACCGATGTCGTACACTCCGGGTTTATGCGAAGGCAGTGAGTTATATAGGTTGGCCGTATAGGCTGCCAGGTCATTTTCACTGAGCAAATATTTTTCTACAGGTACTGCATCCATTGGCTCTCTGTCCAGAAAATCGTTGCAGGAGCAGGCCAGGGCTGTCATTCCAATGGCGAATAATATATTTTTTTTCATGGTTCGTTCAAATGTTTAAGGGTTAGAGTGTCACGTTGATACCGAATGAGAAGGTCTGTGAAAGCGGATAAGTTTTTCCGCTGGACCATCCGTTGGCTGCAATGGCCTCAGGGTCGAACATATCAGCAATACCGCTGATGGTAAACAGGTTTTCTGCACTGAAGTACACGCGTACTTTTTCGATATTGACTTTGCTGGTCCATGCTTTCGGGAAGGTGTAACCCACTTGCAGGTTCTTCATACGCATGTAAGCTCCGTTTTGCAGGTAACCGGTCTGTGTTAGTTTGTTTTTATCTCCTTTGTCGCCGATATAAGCTTTCGGGTAGTAGGCATCTGCGTTCGGACCGAAGATAGAAGTTGTGTTTTGCGGACGCCAGTAATCGAGGTGTTCTTCGTAACCTACAGACTGCCATTCTCCTCCGTCAGCTCCCCAGAATAACGGACCGCTGAGCCAGAGATCGCGTTTCAATACACCCTGGAAGAACATCTGTACATCGAAGCCTTTCCAGTCGGCACCAAGGTGAAGACCAAAGTTGAAACGAGGTTCGCTGTTACCGATAACTCTCAAATCACCGTGGTCGTCTACTGTCTTGGAACCATCGTCAACCACTTTGTCACCGTTCAAATCCTTGTACATGATATCACCAGCGCCCCACTGAGAACCCAGTTTGCTCTGATCGTTTGCAGCCTGCCATTCCTGCATCTGCTGGTCGCTCTGTGCAATACCCTGAGTTTCATATCCCCAGATTTCACCGATAGTCTTTCCATCGTAGTAAGCATAGGTTACACCGTCGGCCTGATAGATAGCTTTTGATGCATTCGGATATTTTTTCACTTTTGCACGATTGTCGGAAAGGTTGAAGCCCAAATCGTAGTTTACTTGTCCGATACGGTCTCTCCAGGAGATGTTCAAGTCCCATCCCTTGTTTTCCAGTTCGGCATTATTGGTATTAGGCAGTGTAGTACCCAGTGCAGCACCGATTTCAGCCGGAGGACCTACCATACCTTTGGTACGGCGGATGAAATATTCAAATGAACCTGTCAAGCGGTTGTTAAGCAATCCGAAGTCAAAACCAATATTGGTATTGTAAATCTTTTCCCAGGTAAGTGTACTGCTGACCAGTCCTGGCACACCGGAAATAGTAGGACGTACACCGCCCATCAGCCAGCTTCCGCCATTGGCTACTACATTTTGTGTCAGATAGAACGGATAGAACTCATCGGTGTTCTGGTTACCCAGCATACCCCATGATACACGTGGTTTGAACGTATTGATAACTTTGGTCAGCGGAGCAAAGAATGATTCGTGTGCCATGTTCCATCCGAAAGAGAATGACGGGAAGAGGTTCCAGCGCTGGTCGCGAAGGAAACGTGAAGAACCGTCGTAACGGAGGTTGGCTTCAAACAAATAGCGTTCTTTATAAGAGTAGTTGATACGTCCGAAGAACCCGGCGGTAGCCCAGTTTCTGTATTGGGTAGGATTATTGTCGTCATTGTTGATTTTATCTTCACCTACCGAAGCGCTGATTTCCGGAATCAGTCCTGAAATGACATCACTGCGCTGTGCCGACAGAGAACGTACAATGTATTCTTCTGTGTTCATACCCAGCATTACTTTCAGGTAATGGTCATTCTTCTCGAGGGTATAATCGGTATAGAAAGAAGTGGTGTAGAAGTTGCTATTCAGGTAGTTCATGCGGGCAAAAGTGGCTCCCGGTGCATAGCTACCGCTGAATGCCAGTTCTACAGGATTGTCGTTGATGTCATATTCATAAATCTTGTTCAGGTTCACTTGCTTGTTCTGGTTAATGACGCGCATGCCAGCTTCTGCATAGATATTCCAGTTCTTGAGCGGGTGGAGTATCACCTGTCCTTGCAGATAGATGTCATCGTTGTGTGTTTTGGAACGACCGCCGTCAGTCAGCTGTGCCAGCTTTCCGTTGCGCATATAGTGTCCGTTCGGATCTTTAAATGGCATTGTCGGCCACATACGGGCAATGTCATGATACAGCAAGCCGCCTTCTTCCAGATAAATTGGGTTGTCAAGGTCGTAGCGGATGAATTTTGTGCTCAGGTTGAAATCAATATATTTATTAATTTTTGTGTTGATTTTTGCACTCAGATTGTAACGTTTCATGTTATCATTACCGTAGCGCAGGTTACCGTTCTGGTTCAGATAACTTCCCGATACATAATATTGTAGTTTTTCGGTTCCTCCGCTCATGCTGAGGTTGTGTTCCTGACTCCAGGCCCAGGTGAAATGTGTTTTGTACCAGTTGACGTTGTCATTGGCTTTTTCATGGAAATGCCAGTTGCTGCCGTTAGGAATGGTAGTGGTAGTGATTTTACCTGCCATGTAGTCCTGAATACGTCCGATAGTTTCTTCGTCGAAAATAATTTTATCACCCTGGTTTACGGCTGCTTCGTTGAAGAAGTTGGCAAAGCGGTAAGAATCGAGCTGATTCGGCAGGTTGGTCGGACCGGAATAACGGAAACTGTTGTTGTAGTTGATGGTCATTTTTCCAGCTTTACCTTTCTTGGTAGTGATCAAGATTACACCGAAGGCAGCACGTGAACCGTAGATAGAAGAAGATGCAGCGTCTTTCAGTACGGAGATGCTTTCAATATCTTCCGGGTTCAGAGTATTCATATTTCCTTCCATACCGTCAATCAAGATAAGAGGTTCACCCTTTGAACCGGTACCGATTGTTCCTGTTCCACGGATGTTTACTTTCATGGATTGTCCGAGCTGTCCACCCAGGTCAGCAGTTGATAAGTTTAGTCCCGGCACGGTACCCTGCAATGCCTGTCCCACTTGTGACACAGGTCTTGATTCCAAAGCCTTGGTGTCAACTGTGGCCACGGCACCGGTCAGGTTCACTTTCTTCTGTGTACCGAAACCTACTACTACCACTTCATCGAGTGTCTGAGTATCTTCCGACAAAGTGACCTGATAAGAAGTCTTTCCTTTTTGTACGGGGATTTCCTGGGTTTGATAACCGATGTAGGAAACTACTAATGTACTTCCTGAGGCAACGTTGTTCAGCTGGAAGTTTCCGTCCAGGTCGGTGATACAACCGTTGCTTGTACCTTTAACTACTACTGAAGCTCCGATGATGGGCTCATTCAGTTTCTTGTCTGTAACAATTCCGGAGATGCTCACCTGTTGCGCTTGCAGTGGTAATAGTCCCGCCAGCAAAGCTATGAGCAGAGAGATGAATTGTGTTTTCATGTGACTCATGGTTTTAAGATTAAAGTTTATATATAGATGGTTAAACAAGTTTTCAGGTTTTCCTGTTGCAAATCTCCGAAATAAATGGTGTAAGGGCAGTGGGTAAACGTTGCATTAACAGTCGGTATTCTTCTTATCTGCGTTTTTATGGGGGTAAAAACTGTTTTTTTTACCGGTATTCTGACTTTTTAGACAAGATTTTTGTTTCTTTGCGCAACCATTACATAGCTTAATCTGAGAAATGAAAAATATATACTGCCTGCTCATTGTATCTTTTCTTTGTATTTTCTCGCTTCTTCCGGCGGGTGCACAGACACTTTCCGAGAAGGATTTTCAGGTATTGAACATGAACGACGGATTGTCGGACAATGACATTCATTCCGTGGCAAAGGATACGGAGGGATTCATGTGGTTCGGAACCGGCAGCGGACTGAACCGTTACGACGGACGTACCTTCAAAGTGTTCCGGATGCCGGGAATCTCTTACCGGAGAATAGACAGGGTAGTATCGCTGGATACGGATTACCTGCTTCTCCGTTCGGAACAGAACCTGTTCTTGTTCGACAAGAAATACGAACGCTTTCTTCCCGTGTGCGATTCGGTGAGCAAACAGCCTGTGATGTTCGCCGATTTTGTGGCCGATTCTGACGGCAGTTGCTGGGGCGTATCTTCCGGTGAATTGTCGGAAGTGAATTTCCCGTCCTCCTTTGTGCAGGACACAGCGTTTGTCTCTGTGCGTCATGTGGTGAACAATTCACAAAGTGATCCGTTTGTGGTGCTGTGTATGGGAGAAGACGGGAAGATGCTGTATTGTGCAAGCCGGAATGGAACTGTCTATCGTTTTACGCCCGGACAAAGGCAGTTGAAGAAAGTCTGTGACGGGCAGTTGTCGTCCGGCAGGTGGGTATCTTCTTTGCTGAACGATGATTCGTTCATCTGGATTCCTACCGTGGGTGACGGATTGTATGGTTACGACCTGACAAACGGAAAGTTGCATCACTGGCAGTATATTTCAGAAAGAATGGGGGAGCAGCTGTCGCATAACGATGTCTTTCGTTTGCTCCCGATAGGGAATTCCCGGTACCTGGCCGTTACATGGAACGGATATACTTTGTTGAGTCTTACGCCGGAACGGGCAATCAAGTTGCGCGATTTTCAGTCTTTCATTCATAACGGAAAACAATATTTCGAGACACGCATGATTTCGGGCTATTACGACGAGGAAGGATTGTTGTGGATTGGCACCGAAGGAGGAGGGGTGCTGTTTTCCGACTTGCGCCAGCTGTTTTATCACCAGTATGCACAGACCCGTTCCAATGAAATCTGTGGCATCCAGATGGACGAAGATGGTTACGTCTGGCTGGCTACGTTTCACAAGGGAGTGTTGCGGAGCACGCAGCCTTTTGACGTATCACATTCGCTGTCGTTTGAATCGTTTGATACCGGCATTCCGGGCCTGAAAACCGTGCTTTGCAGTTCGCCGGACAAGAATGGAGGTTTTTGGTTCGGTACGCAGGACGGACGGGTGCTTCGTTACGGAAAAGACCGGAAATGGGATGACATGCGGATTGGCACTCTCGGACAGCCTTCTCCAGTGGTATGGAGCCTGCTTATGGTTTCGGACGAACAGTGCTGGGCGGGTACCAGCGACGGCCTGTACTGGGTGGATTTTCAGCGGGGAACTTCAACGCACATCGGCTGGAGTAATCCGCAAATCCCGGATCATATCCATATACGTGCGTTGGCGGCCGGTGATAATCAGACTTTATGGCTGGGAACCGGAAGAGGCTTGCTTCGGCTGTGGATGAGCGGTACCAAGGTGCTGCGGACACATGCCGGATACGAAGCCAGGGCCGGTATGCCGGATACGGAAATCGAAGTCCGTGCCCTGCTGTATGGGACAGACAAGAAACTGTGGGCAGGATACGCCGGAAGCGGTCTGGTGGCCTGTTCGCCGGAAGGAGACAGCATCCTGACCCGTTATACTACCGCCCAGGGGTTGTGCAGCAATTTTGTGACCGCACTGGCCGAAGACAATGACCACTCTCTTTGGGTAGGCTCCAACTCCGGTATTTCCCGCCTGAGCCGTCATTTGCAGTCATTCTATAACTATTATATTTCGGGTAGCAACCGCTCCGTCTTTTTCGGCAAGGACTTTCTTTTCTGGGGAAACCACAGCATGCTGACCTATTTCCGTCCTTCCGACCTTCGCTTTAATTATCCGAAGGAAAAGGGGCTGGTGATTTTTACCGACCTGGAAGTGAACCATACTCCCGTGCAAATCGGGCAGAAGGTCAACGGGCAGGTGGTGTTGCCCCAGTCGTTGCTTTATACTTCCGAACTGCACCTGACACATGAAAACCGCAGTTTCTCCCTGCTGTTTACTAACTTGCTCTATCTGACCAAACTTCAGAAATACCTTTTCCGCCTGTATCCTTATCAGGAGGAATGGATTATGGCCGATGAAGGAGAAAAAATCTCGTATGACCGTTTGCCGGCCGGTACCTATACCTTTCAGGTGAAGACCATTTTCCAGGACCAGAGTGAAGGGGATGTCAGTACCCTGAAGGTGGTGATTGCTCCTCACTGGAGTGAAACTCTCTGGTTCCGTCTGCTTGTGGCAGCTGGCTTGATTAGTATCGTGTTGATTTACCTGCATCGTGTGCGATTGAAGCAAAAGCGGATACAATATGAACTGCGCCTGGAGCATGAACTGTTTACGGTCAATATGGAACGAAACAAGGAAGTGGAACTTCGCAAGGAGCGTGAGGCTTTCTTCACGATGGCAGCCCATGAACTGCGCACTCCGCTTACCCTTATCTTGTCTCCGCTGCGTGAACTGCTCTCCAAAATTACACCCGCACATCCGTTTTATAGTCGTCTGTCCGTCATGTTCAAGTATGCCGAAGGACTGCATACCCTGACCGACCGTTTGCTGTATATCCAGAAAGCAGAAGCGGGCATGGTGAAACTGCGTCTGTCTGCGGTAGACGTGCTATCCCTGATGAGGGATGTGGCAGAAGGTTTTCAGCCGCTGGCGGCCGAACGCCGGATAACGTATGCATGGGTGCAGGGGTCGGAACATATTACGATATGGGCCGACCGGGAGAAACTTTCATCGGTCATTCAGAATCTGATTTCGAATGCCTTTAAATACACACCCGAAGGAGGAAAAATCAGTCTCTCGGTAGAACGGAAGGAGTTCGATCAGAAACCTTTCTGCTGCATTTCGGTGACGGATACCGGAAAAGGAATAGATGCCGGATTGCTGCAGCATATTTTTGAGCCTTTCGTAACCGGCGATGCAGATCCGTCAGTTTCTACCCGCATGGGAGTGGGACTGAAAATCGTGAAGCACATCGTGGAGATGCATCACGGACGAGTGAACGTGGAGAGTGAACCGGGAAAAGGAACATCGTTCGCTGTGTACCTGCCCGAAGGAAAATCGCATTTCGAAGAAGACGACTGCACGTGGGATGAAACTCCGGACGCGGATGATAAAGAAAAGGGAAGAGAAAATATCTCAGACCTGATGCTGTTGCCGGAAGCGGAAGAAACCTCACAGAAAACGGAGGAAGAACGTACCGCCGCCCGCCAGACGGTGCTTATCATAGAAGACAATACCGACATGCGCCGTTACCTGCGCGACCTGATGAAGAAATACTATCGGGTACTGGAAGCGGAGAACGGGGAAGAGGGAGTGAAGGTGGCCGTAGAACAAGTGCCCGACCTGGTACTGTCGGATGTAATGATGCCGGTGATGGACGGCTTTACCTGCTGTGCCGAGTTGCGCAAGCGGAAGGAAACGGCTCACATTCCCATTCTGCTGCTCACGGCCAAGGCAGAGGATAAGGACAGTGTGGAAGCTTCTTATCGTGGAGCCGACGATTATGTGCGTAAACCGTTCAATCCGGAAGTGCTGCTGGCCAAGGTGGCCCATCTGCTCGACATGCGTCGTCGCTTGAAGCAGATTTACACCCGTACGCTGCTACATACTTCTTCCGTATCGGCAGAGAAACCCGAAGGCACCGAAAGTGAGTTCATGCAACAGGTGCTGTCGTGCATCGAGGGCCATGCCAGCAATCCCGAGTTTAATGTCAAAGTGCTGGCCGGAGAACTCCACATGAGTCAGGCTACGCTCTACCGCAAACTGAAACAGCACACCGACCTGTCGGCTGTGGAACTGATTCGCCACATCCGCATGACGCAGGCCGCATTCCTGCTGATGGAAACCAGTCTCCCGGTCACGGAGGTAGCCGAGCGCGTGGGCTTCAATGATCTGCCCACGTTCCGCAAGCATTTTACGGATATGTTTGGCGTGTCTCCTTCCAAGTATGCGGAGGATAATCAGAAGAACAAGTAAAAAGACGGTTCAGCCCCTTTGCTGCGTTCTGTATTTATTGGGACTGTGACCTACCAGCCGCTTGAACATGCGGCTCATGTGCTGCGGATACTGGAAGCCCAGGCTGTAGGCAATCTCACTCATGGGCTTGGTGGTAGAAAGCAGCATGTCTTTGGCTCTTTCCACTACCTTTGACTGGATGTACTCGGACGCCGTTTTCCCCGTCTGCTTACTAATCATGTCGCCGAAATAGTTGGGCGAGAGGAATACCCGTTCAGCAAAATATTTCACCGTAGGCAGTCCTTCTTCCTGAGGTGTCTGTCCGTCGAAGTATTCGTCCAGCAGCTGCTCAAAACGTACGATGATGTCCTTGTTGGAGGCTTCGCGTGTGGTGAACTGCCGCTCATAGAAACGCATGCAGTAATCCAGCAGCAGTCCGATGTTGGCCGTAATCAGCCGCCGGCTGTGCTTGTCGGCAGGACGTCTCAGCTCCGTATCGATTTTATGCAGGCAGTCTATCACCGTGTGCCGTTCTTCTTCCGAGAGGTGCAAGGCTTCGCGGGCTTCGTAAGAGAAGAAAGAATAATTCCGGATATCGTGTCCCAGTTGGGTACCATGAATCAAGTCCGGATGGAAGAGCAGTCCGTATCCGGTGGGACGCGTTCCTTCCTGTGCGTGGATGGAAGCCACCTGTCCCGGTGCAAAACAGACAATGGTTCCTTCCTGGTAGTCGTAAGGCTGCCGGCCGTAGGTAATGTCTCCGCAGAGCGTATCTTTCAGAAACAAGGCATAGATGCCATAATTTATGGTAAATGGCTGTGCAGGCTGAGTAATCTTTGAAAGGTCTACCACGGTAACCATGGGATGATACGTCTCCACTTTGAAGAATTTGTTGTATTTATCCACTGTGTCCAGTTCTATCACTTCTTCTTTCATCATCTGTCAATTTTATTTTCGGGCAAATGTAATACTTATTCTCGGGAATACCTATATCCGTGTTATAGAATGGCAGATATAAAACAAATGTAAAATCGAGCATTGGGGTAGAAACATCGGTAATTTGTATCATTGTCTATGGTTTCTTTTGCGTAATTTTGCCACATCCATAATTGAAATGACAAAAAGGAACAAACAATGAAGAACTTTGACTATCAAACCCCGACCCGTCTGATTTTTGGCCGGGATGTAGTGGCTGGACTGCCAGAGGTGATGCGCCCGTTCGGACGTCGCATCCTGTTGACATACGGTGGAGGAAGCATCAAACGTATCGGCCTGTACGACCGCGTGAAAGAACTGTTGAAAGACTTTGAAATCTTTGAACTGGGTGGGATTGAGCCGAACCCGAAATACTCTACCAGTGTAGTGGAAGGCGTACGCATCTGCAAGGAACAGCAGATTGACGTGATTCTTTCTGTGGGTGGCGGTTCGGTACTCGACTGTTCGAAAGCCATTGCCGGAGGTGCCAAATACGACGGCGAGACCTGGGACTTGATTATCGGAAAGGCTCCTACGCTGGCTGCACTGCCGATTGTGGACATCCTTACCCTGGCCGCTACAGGCAGTGAGTACGATGCCGGAGGAGTCATTTCCCGCACAGAGACCAACGACAAGGTGGCTTATATCGACCCGCATCTGTTCCCGGCCTGCTCTTTCCTTGACCCGACCTACACCTTTACGGTCAATGCCAAGCACACGGCAGCAGGAGTAGCCGATGCCATCAACCATGTGATGGAACAGTATTTCACTCATGCCTCCAATTCCGTGGCCGACGGTTTCTGTGAAACGTTGGTAAAGACCCTGATGAAATATGCTCCGATTGCACTGGAGAAACCGGACGATTACGAAGCACGTGCCGAAATCATGTATGCCTGCACCTTTGGCTGCAACGGTCTGCTGGCCCTCGGTACCGGCGGTTCTCCCTGGCCCATGCACGGCATCGAACATGCCTTGTCGGGATATTATGACATTACGCATGGAGAAGGTCTGGCCATCATTACACCACACTGGATGCGCCACGTGCTCAACGAGCGCACACAGGAACGCATCGTGAAATTTGGTGTGAACGTCTTCGGACTGGCTGCCGATCAGGCTCCGTCGGAAATTGCCGAGCAGACCATCGCACGTACCGCACAGTTCTTCAAGAGTCTGGGCATGCCGATGACCTTGCGTGAGGTAGGCATTGACGATTCCCGTCTGGAAGAAATGGCACATCACATTGCTGTGAATGAGGGACTGGACGCACCGGGCACGTTTGCTCCGCTG
This sequence comes from Phocaeicola plebeius, assembly GCF_003437535.1. Taxonomy (GTDB): domain Bacteria; phylum Bacteroidota; class Bacteroidia; order Bacteroidales; family Bacteroidaceae; genus Phocaeicola; species Phocaeicola plebeius_A. Next base: position 31,351 of record NZ_QSQT01000011.1, on the reverse strand, counting down.
AACGAACAGGACATCCTTTCCATTCTGAAGGCTGCGCTGTAAACAATATGAAAATGCGGGGAATGGTAGACAAGCCGTTCCCCGCATTTTTTTAATCGCCGAGCATGGAATTTAGCAGGTCCATAATGACCATTTTCCGGAAAAGCCAGTGGCACATGCCACCAGGGATGCGCTGTATGTAGCCGCTATCAAGATCGATTACATAAAGCGGACGTATGCGCCAGCTGTAGTTGTAGCGGTTCTGCCAGTCGTACATGCAGTATTCCCACCATCCTTCGTCGGGACGCCACCATTCTCCCGTCACATAATTATTCTCCAGTCCCCAGCGGGTGGCTTCCAGTGCGTTGGGTTTCCCGCATTGATAATACACATGATAAGGCGCCATGCCAAGGTCGAGCGTACTTCCCAGTGTTACGCGACAGACGATGATGGCTCCTGCGGAATAATGTCGGGCCGTACTGCGTGCCGGTGCAAAATAAATGCCGTTTCCAGCATAATTACCGCCACCTACGCGCCAGATTCCTACATCTCGTCCCCGGTAACTTCCCCGATTAGGGCACGCTACGATGGATTCGGCTGCGTCATTGGAGGTACCGTGAAAGAGGGTCAGAGTAGGTAAAAAGACTTCTATTACCGTCCATATCGCGCTTTCAATGATGGTCAGCGAGCCATGCCATACCACGTATTTGATGATTCTGTAGGGTAAGAACAAAATCCATCGGATAAAATCGTCATGCCCTTCCTTGTCTTCTGAGGGTAAAATTACTTCCATCACATAATTGAACATTTCGAAGGAACAATGTACCAGGAGATTGAAAAAGACAGCATTGACAATTCTCAATGGAAACAGCAGGACATAGAACGGGAATTGCAGGAAATAGAAAATGAAACGCAGGTTCTCATTGGTGGCGTTGCTGAAACGGTTTTTCTTGAAGAAGATAAACCATGGCTTTGCTAGGTATCGCTGCAGGGCATTAAGAAAGAAGAAAGGAAGACTCAACATCCTGAACGTAAAGGTAAGGCAGGCCGATACGATGAAATAGGAGATAATAAGTATTTTCAACAGCCAGTACAGCACCACCAGTCCCAAATAAATACCCAGTCCCCAGGTAATGATGTTCCATACTACTGACCAGAAACTCCATGAAGAGGAACCGGAATACGATTTGGCAGGCGGAGAGTTTGCCTTTTGGGGCAAAGGAGAGAATTTCAGGTATTTGGAGTAGGCATATCCCCTTTGTGAACCGAACTCAATCTGTACCCAGTTGTTGCTTGATTTCTGAATGACATTGACCTCCTGTCCGCGACTGAGCTGTCCGACGCGCGCATAGCTGATGCCGGGTCCGGAACGCACGTTCAATACGGTGGTTGCGGTTCCCCTGCAGGGAAGAGACTCTTGTGCCGTGGCATAAGAAATCATCCAAAGCAGCATGATAAATATGTATATGAATCGTTTCATCACATCTTATGGTCAAATGTAAGAAAAAATTTCTATATTGCATTTTATACATCGTACATATTTAGAAAGATGAAAAAGAATGATAAAATAAAAAATCTTTTATGAAACCACATCGAATTATTCTTATACGTCATGGAGAATGCCATGCCAATACCGACGAAAGCAAATTTGCCACAGAACCGGATTATACCATTGAACTGACAGAAAAAGGAGTAGCTCAGGCCCGTGAAGCCGGACAAAAGTTGAGGGAACTGGTGGATGAGGAATCTATGTATTTTTATGTTTCTCCATTTTGGCGTACCCGTTCCACCTTTGAGAACATAGCGCGCAGCTTCCCGAGAAACCAGTTTGAATACAGCGAGGAACCTCGTTTGCGTGAACAGGAATGGGGATACCTTCGCACGTATGCCGAGTTGCAGCAACTGAAGAAAGAGCGCAGGGACTATGGCATTTTCTACTACCGTTTTCCGGGAGGAGAAGCCGGCACGGATGTGTACGACCGTATCAATGACCTCTTAGGTTCGCTTCATCGTGACTTCTTGCGTGAAGATTATCCACAAAATTGTGTGCTGATAACCCATTCACTGGCCATACGCTTGTTCGTCATGCGCTGGTTTCATCTCACCGTGGAAGAGTTTGAACAGATGCGTTCGCCTAAAAACGGTCAGCTGGTCATCTTGCAATTAAATGATGACACCGGGGACTATGAGCTTGTAACCCCATTGGAAAAGGATGGAACGGCTGTTCGAAGAAGCAGGCCCATCAGGTTGCTCTGATAATCTTTTCAAAGAAGAGAAAGGAATTTAAAGGAACTGCATGAAAAATATGTTTTAGATACATGTCTGCGATTTTTCTTTTATTTTCAGTTGCCTGCTATTGAAAGATGTCCTACCTTGCGATATTACTATCAAAAACATATAACAACAATGATAACAGAATCAAAATCAATCGGTATTTTCATAGATGGGGGCTATTTTTCAAAGATAAATGAGGCCTTGTCCGATCAATTGTCTTTAAATATTAAAATCAAATCCTTGTTTGATTTTATTCGTGCGGAGATTGCGCGTCGGAGTGGGTTGGAAATAACCAATTGTTACATTACAGAAAGCCATTATTTCCGGGGGCGTTATCGGGTGAATGATGCCAATAGCAAACATCTGTTGTTTTCCGAGCGAAAGTTTGAAGACAGTCTGATTGAAAATGATGTAATTTTCCATTACAAGCACCTGCGGGAAGTACAGAGAGATGGAGATATTACGGTCGTAGAAAAGGGGATAGATGTGTGGTTTGCTTTGGAGGCCTATGAGCTTTCCGTGTTCCGCGAATTTGATTATGTAGTGCTGATTACGGGAGATGCCGACCACGAAATGCTGGTCAAGAAGTTGAAATCGCTGAAGATTCACGTGGTGTTACTTACGTGGAATCTGTCGGAACAGTCTTCCAGTGCGCGACTTTTACGTGAGGAAGCGTGCACGCATATCGAGATGAATGAAATGATTGCGCAAGATAAAGAATTGCTTGGCAAGTTGTGCAGAAATGTGTAATGTTTTTCGAAGACAGAATGTGATTTTGCCAAAGCCTACTTCTCAGAGAATAAGTAATATTCGATAACCCTTTTAGTATTGGAATAGCCTGCACTCAGGCTATTCCGAACAGTTCAATCTCAAAAATCAGGGTAGAGCCGCCGGGGATGCCGGGCTGTGAGAACTTGCCGTATCCCATTTCCGACGGAATGTACACCTCCCATTTGTCGCCCACACACATTTGCTGCATGGCGATAATCCATCCCTCAATCAGGTCGCTCAGGCGGAAGGCTACGGGCGCACCGCTGCGGCTGCTGTCAAACTTCTTGCCGTTAATAGTCCATCCCGTGTAGTGCGCGGTGACGATGCTCCGCGGTGTGGGATGCTTGCCGTCGTTCTTGCCCGATGCCAGCACCTTGTAGTAAATACCCTTCGGGAGCGGCATCACTCCCTCTTCCTTTGCCTTTTCGGCCAGCCAGTCCTTGTTGGCCTGCACGTATTCTTTCTTTCCCATTATGAATGATTTTGGCGTAAAGGTACGTATTTTCCGGGATACTTAAAACAGTCCGCTTATCCATGTCCATAGCGCCGTAGTCAGGTAGACTGCCAGTTTGGCCACCCAGTAGATAATTACGCACAGCACCAGGATGCCCACGGCTGTCAGCAGGGCTTTGCGGTTTACCTCTTGAATCACCTCTTTGTCACCTTCCACGAAACCCACAATCAACCGGTAGTTTTTCGCGTACGAACGGCTGAAAATATCCAGCAGGTCGCCAATCCAGAGCGGAATGATACCCAGCATCATGTCCACCAGCATGTTGTAGAGGATGGCCAGGGTGAGGGGAATGGACTTGATTTTGAACAGCGACACCGTGAGAAAGGGCAGTGTCATGGCCGAAGAGAAAATGTCGCCCGCCGTTGGAAAAAGCAATCCAATGAGAGGGTCGAGGTAGTATCGGTCCATTACATTCTTGATGGTTCTTATCAGCCGGTAAAGTGGGTCGTTTTCCCACTGCATGCGTTTTATGTCTTGTTTCGTACTTTTCATGTAGCAGCTAGTTTGGCGCAAAGATACAAAAAGGTGAATGCAGTGTCAAACCCGAAGCCCGCTTTTGAGAAAAGACGATGCTGAACCGCATCCCGTCTTATGAAAAGATAACGATATTTGGTGGAGATTTCCGGATAATCCCTATCTTTGCTAAAAACGCCTTTGCTTTAATGACATTATATTTGATACGATGAATACATTCCGTTCTATAGATGAACTTGTGAAAATGTTTGAGCGTGAAAAAGTGTTGCTCAAGGAAATGTTTTACAAACGTAAACAGCTCTCATTCCGTTATGATTATGCCCTTGAATTAACTGAATACAAGGAAGAGCGTATTCGTTTTCTTATTGAATACGGTGTGCTGCGAGAAAGCGGTGATTTCCTGGAAATGGAAGACTTGTACTTGAAGTTTTTCGAAGAGGTTCTGCAAATAAACGAGGAAATCAATGTGTCGTTCGTGCAAGATTATCTGAATCATTTGAATGATAACATCGATTATTTCCTGAAGGAGAACAATGAACAGCGGAAGTATGCGTATCAGCGAGAGGTGAGACGTTGTTTGAAAAACATTGCACTGGCTACCGTACGTAATGTGATGGACTTGAAACGTAATTTGGATGTAACTTATAAAACGGAACCAAATTATCAGGTGAAATTGGCCAAATTGAAAAAACTGGATGAAAAACGGCGTAACATAGCTTTGCTTATAACTCGGAGTGAAGAAGTGATAGACTCACAGCAACCTACCTTTTTCCGTGTGGCTATGGATGTACAGATGCGGGCTGTGGTGAGTGATGTAAAGCTTCAGCTGAACGATTCGTATCATAACCTGATTGAAATAGAAAAACAGATTATTCATTACTTGAACTTGATAGCCTACCAGAATCGTATTTTTGAAAAGGTAAGGCGATTGAAGTACCTGCGCGATCAGTTCCTGCTTGAAGAGAATACAGATATTCGCCGGGTCATTGGCGAAAAGAATCCGGTGTGGATGGAACCGCAGCCCAACTATCGCATCAAGTTGTCTCTGTCAAATCTGCATACTTCTGAAGTGGCATTGGAGTTGATTCGTAAGGTGATGTCACGGCGGAAGAAGGACGCGCGTGGTCCGCGGAATGTGGCCGGAGCCATTCCGGAAAGTTATCTGTCACAGGCAGGTGAGGTAATGGACAGGGTCAACTTGCAGGAAGTATTCAATGCCTTTGCTGCCTCTGGCACACATTTGTTCCGGTTCGTAATAAATTATTCCTATGGCAAGCCGGTGGCGGAAGAAGACAAGCTGCTGTTTTTCTGCCAGCTGGCTTCTCAGTATGCGGATGAGCTGGATTTTACCGACCATTATGAGTCAACCTCTGAGGTGGAGTACCCTTTGATTTATTTACGACAAAACCCTTAATCATACTTGATAAAACGATGAAATACACGGAAGAAATATTCAATATTCTGAGCAGGGGAGGATTTATTTCCGCCAATAGTGTCTCGCCAACCGTCAAGCGGTACTATGATGCGCTTGAAGAAGATTTTACGGAGTATTACGATTATTATAAAGGTATCGGCTTCTATCTGGAAGCGGGCAACGGATATTACCTGTTTACACGTCAGGAAACCCGGGTCGATTTGGAACGAAAGCTGGAAGCTGTAGGCAAATGGATTGATTACCTGAGCTTCCTGAAAACGTATCATTCGGCTTTTGGTCCCGGATTCCTGTTCCGACGGGCAGATATTGAGGTGCAGATAGGATGTAACATGGAACTGAAGGAAAAGGCTTCCCGCTTGTTTTCTGACAAGAAGAAATTCGGAGAGGTTGTAGAGAAGTTGGTGGCAGAGCTGGAAAAGGCTGGGATGATTGAACTGGAAAACGAGCATGATGAAACTTATAAAGTACTAACCGCATTCCACTATATGGAAGAAATGGTGGACTGCATCACGATATTGGAGGATACAAGCGATGAGATATCTGAATAAAGTCATATTCCTGAATAGTGCGCATATTCCTTATGCCGAAATCCGGGTGGACGGCAATGTGCATTTCATTGGTACGCAGGGAGTGGGAAAGAGTACCCTTCTGCGAGCTATCTTGTTTTTCTATAATGCCGACAAACTGCATCTGGGCATTCCGAAAGAAAAGCAGAATTTCGACGCTTTTTATTTGCCCTATGCCAACTCGTATATCGTGTACGAGGTGGTACGTGAGAATAGCGCATATTCCGTAGTGGTGTCCAAATCTATGGGACGGGCTGCTTTCCGCCTGATAGATGCTCTTTATCGGAAAGCATGGTTTGTGAACGACCGTCACGAGGTATCTGCCGATTGGAGTGAGGTGCGTACACGTATTCTTGAGTCGGATGCCCGTTGTACGATTACTCCGCTTGTTACGAGCTATGAAATGTTTCGTGACATCATCTTTGGAAACAACCGCAAGCCCGATATGGTGGCTTATCGTAAGTTTGCCATTGTAGAAAGTAGCAAGTATCAGAACATTCCTCGTACTATTCAGCATGTATTCTTGAATTCCCGTTTGGATGCCGATTTTGTGAAAGATACCATCATCCAGTCCATGAATGAGGAAGATGTGTCTATCGACCTGACTTATTACCGGAGCCAGATAGAAGCTTTTGAGCAGGAATATGATGATGTCATGCGGTGGCTGCGTCCCAACAAAAATGGGGAGATTGTAGTGCGCAAGCAGGCGGAACAGGTCATTCAGCGCTATCGGAGCTTACTTTATTCTCAAAAGCAGCTGGAAGAAGGTAGAGCTGAATTGAATTATGCAGAGAAAGCAGCTCATGACATGTTGCCGGTGCTCGAGGAACAGATTCAGGAAGCAGAAGAGAAGCGGGCACGGTTGTCGCGGCTTGTAGGAGAAGAGAGAGGCAAGTATTCTGCCGAACGTGACAAGCTGGTGCGCCGGGAAGGGGCGATAGCCGACGATTTGAAGCGTATCCGCGAAAAGCGCTTGTATTATGAGAAAGAAGGCATAGAAGAGGTGATGCGGCGTGTGGCAGGTGAAGCAGCCTTGCTGCATGAGCAGGAAAGTTTGAAACAGACGTATGCAGAATTGACTGCTACTTACAGGGATGTGTTGCAGAAATACGACTTGCTGGTCGGAAAGGTAGAGGCGGCCTTTACCGCATTTGAGAATGAACGGCGAAAGGCTGTGCTGGCCCGTGAAAATGAATTGAACGTCTGGAGAAATGAATTGTATGCCCGCTATCGGGAACAAGAGGTACACGTGCGGAATATGTATGAGGAGAGACAAAAAACGTGGAATGAAAACCGGATACGGCTCACCGAAGAAATTTCCGCACTTCGTCAGCAGAAGATTCGCATTCAGCTGACTTGCCATTTTGAGAAAGAAACCGGGGACTATCAGGAACGGTTGGATGCATTGAAAGATGAAGAAAGGCAGACAAGCTGGCAGGTAGCCGGTCTGAAACTCACGTGCGACCAGTTGCGACAGAAATGTAGCGATGAGATGAAAGAGAGTGAGTGGCAGTTCAAGCAAGAAGCTGAGGAACTGGTGCGCCGTCGTACGGCATTGGACGAAGAAATTCAGACCCTTACCAGTCTTCTTGACCGTTGGAAAGGTTCCTTCTGTGAATGGCTGGACGCGCACAAGCCGGGGTGGCAGGAAACAATCGGGAAAGTGGCAGATGAAGAGCTGATTCTGTATGCACAGGATTTGCATCCGGTATTGGTTGGGGACAGTGACAATACGCTGTTCGGCGTACGGGTTGAACTTTCGGGAGTGGCGAAAGAATTGCGTACGCCAGCCCGTTTAAAGGAAGAACTGGCCGAAAAGGAAGCTGCCCGTGAGTCGTATGTCCGCGAGTTGGCTCAGTTGAACGGACGTCGGGAGGAAACACTCGGCCAGATAAAGAAGAAATATAACCGGCAGATTCGGGAGGTAGCCGACAAACAGCACCTTTTGGAGGCCCAGTTGCAGCAGATTCCTGCCAGACGGAAACACTTGCAGGCTGAACTTACCTCCTGGCAGCGGAAAGAGGCCGAATGGAAACGGGAGCAGACAGAGCAGGTAGAATTGCAGTTAGCTCAGAAGTCGCAGGAACAGGTGCGTTGGGAAGATGAAGACAAGCGTTTACGGGCGGAAAAGGAGAAACGCCTGAAGCAATTGGCCGAAGAACTGCGGAAAACGGAAAAGGCTGAAGAGGAGGTCGTTCGGCAGGAAACTGGCGTTATCCATGAAGAGATTACTCGTCAGCGAGTTGAAATGGAAACGAAAAAGGCAGAGCTGCGGCGCTCACAGGCCAAGGAACTTGAAGGAAGCGGGGCGGATATGTCTGTCATTACCAGTTACGAGAAACGTATGGCCGACATCCGTCAGGAGCTGGAATACATTGTCCGTAAACGTTCTTTGGTATCCGATTTTGAGAAAGACAAACGCGAGTATTTCGACCGGGAGCCGCAACTGCGCAACGAGAAAAAAACAAACGATGCGCAGCTGGAAGATTTGGAAAATAAGTACAAGCTTCGTATGGAGCGTCTGCTAAGCCAGCAGAGTGAGGCAGATAAGACACTGGAAGCCAGAAGAAAAGAGCATGCAGACATTCATAAAGATTTGGCCAGCCTGAAAGCTTTCCGTGCAGACGAAGACCTCTGTCCGTCCGAGTCGTATACCTCGGAAATGCGCCCTACCCGGAAGTCTTGTGGAACCATTATCGGAGACTTGAAGTCGCTTATTATTTCCATTCATAGAGAGCTGGACCAGTTCAAGCGGGCGGTCAATGCATTCCATGGCAATTTTACGGCTAAGAACACCTTCCATTTCCCCGAAACGTTGGTAAGCGACTCTGATTTCTATGATTTTGCGGCAAATCTTTGTGAGTTTGTGGAAGATAACAAAATTGTGGAATATCAGACACGTATCAGTGAGCGCTACACCAACATTATCCAGCGAATCTCGAAGGAGACGGGTGATTTGACCCAGCATGAAAGTGAGATACAGAAAACCATTCGTGCCATAAACGAAGACTTTGTAAGGCGGAACTTTGCCGGAGTCATCCGTGGCATCGAACTGCGGACTCAGGCCAGCGATGACAAGCTGATGCAGCTTTTGGTAGAAATCAAGCAGTTCAATGAAGAACATCAGTTTAACATGGGAGCCCTTGATCTTTTCTCGCAGGACTCGCGTATGGAAGTGAACGAAAAGGCGGTGAAGTATCTTTATTCATTCAGCCGGCAGCTGAGAGACAATCCGTCTCGCAAAAGCCTGGTATTGTCTGACACGTTCAATCTGCAGTTCCGTGTGAAAGAGAATGATAACGATACCGGATGGACCGAAAAGATAGCCAATGTGGGGTCGGACGGAACGGATATTCTGGTGAAAGCCATGGTTAACATCATGCTGATTAACGTGTTCAAGGAGAAAGCTTCGCGTAAGTTCGGAGATTTCCGGATTCATTGCATGATGGACGAAATCGGCAAGCTTCATCCCAACAATGTCAAAGGTATTCTGGCTTTTGCCAACTGCCGGAATATCGTACTGGTCAACAGTTCTCCTACCACCTACAATGTGGAGGATTATCGTTATACTTATCTTTTGAGTAAGGATGCTCAGAGTTTTACGCAGGTGGTACCTTTACTCACACGCAAGCAATAGTTTATGGAACAGAAAAAATTTACTCCGTCAATATGCCGTAAGGTACTTCGTCTTATACAGGGAGAGACACTTCCTTCCAGCCTTTTCCCGCGCTGGTTTGCCGATGAACTGAAAGAAGAAGGGTTGCTTTCTGTCATCACTCATGGAAGCCGTAACTCTTATCGGTTGCTGGATGTAGAGGCAAGCATCCGTTATGTGAAGAACAAGTATACGGGTGGGGCCGAATTGTCCCGGTGGATAGAGCTGACCGATGGACATAACCCTGATCTGGACCGGAGTGTACTGGTAAATGAAACCGGCGACTCCAAGCTTGTTCGTGTGCGGACCTTCCGCGGCTTTCTGGTAAATTGTTGCGAGCCATTGGAGGTGACGATGGGAGAGAAATCTTTCACCCTCTCTCCGCTGGAAGGTATGGCTTTTTTTGTGCAGGAACCGGAGAAATTCCGCATACCCTCCGATGTGCTTGTGGTGGGTGTGGAGAACGGCGACAACTTTCGTCTGCTTCACCGTCAGCGACATTTGTTCAAGGCCCGGAAAGTACTCCTTGTGTCACGTTATCCTCAGTCGGATGACTTGCGCAACTGGCTCCTTTCGGTTCCCAATGATTACCTGCATTTCGGTGATTTCGACCTGGCCGGCATTCATATCTATCTCACCGAATTCTATAAATACCTGGGCAACCGGGCTTCTTTCTTTGTGCCGGACGATATTGAAATAAAGCTGAAGAATGGAAATGCCACCCTGTACGACCGCCAGTATGCACGCTTCTGCCATCTGGTGCCGGAGGATGTACGCCTCATTCCGCTGGTAGAGATGATTCACCGTTATCATCGGGTTTACGAGCAGGAAGGATATATCTCTTCAATTGTTTTTAGGTAAAATTACGCTTTATTACCGCCGCATTGTTTCGATTGTGGTGGAATGCGTCTATTTTTGTCCCTTATTGTGTACCTATGAACAAGAAACTGCTTAAATACTGGAAAAACTGCCTGCTGGATGCTGAGTGGAGTAACAGCATGTTCTATAAAGAGCCGCGTGTGACGCTGGTGTTTGAAGACCGTATGCCGGAGTCAATACCGGAAGAAGACATCGAACTGCTTTTCCCCGACGAAAGGGAAGACGGGAAGAAGTGTAAGGTGCGCATTGCCCCCTGTGTGCTGCTTCCCGAATATGAGAATGGCAAACCTATTGGTAAGACGTTTTCTGAATATCCTTTCTTCATTACGGCGGCGTTAGGACCCGACGGTTCCTTGCAGTTGCCCGAAAACCCGATGGACCGTGTGCCGATGTTCGTCCGCAAGTTCCTTTCGCCCAATGCCAAGGACGACCGTACCCTTGCTTCCCTCGACGAGGTGGACAGCCTGCTGAGTGCGTTCAAGACCGATGTGGCTACCGAAGAGGAATACTGGGAGGCATGCGAAGCCCTCTTCCGGAAAGCCACCGGGATGACGTTTGCCGAAATGAACTACCCCAACCAGCCGGAGATGGTCATCACGAAGGCGCCCGTCACGGGGATGGCACAGAATATCCTGAGGTTGTACGACAAGTTGCTGGAGTGCAAGGAAGACCTCCCGCTGCTGGAGTGCTTGACGCGCTGCGAGTGCGAACCGTTGCTTCCGATGCCTGCCCGTCGGGAGATTTATGCCAACAAGCAGCACCTGGCCCAGATGAGCAGTGATTTCCCCTTATCCGTTTCCCAGCGTGAAACGCTCGCCATGTACACCCATCCTCGTGGCAGCCGGATTTTTGCGGTCAACGGTCCTCCGGGAACGGGAAAGACCACTTTCCTGCAGACGGTCATAGCCAACCGGCTGGTGCATTCCGTGCTGACGGATGGAGAACCTGAGCTTATTGTGGCTAGTTCGGTCAACAATCAGGCCATTACCAACATACTCAAGGATTTCGAGATGGAAGCCGTTGAGACAGATGCAGCTGAGGTACGCCTGGCGGCACGCTGGTTGCCGGACCTGGATACGTTAGGCTTGTACCTGTCTGGAAAGAAAGAGCTGACTGAACGCTATGCCATGATGCTGAACAACAGTGGAAAGGGCTTTCCAGAAGCGTACGATAATCCAGAGCGGGTAGACGAGTACCGCGCATACTATCTGGAGCTGTTCAACCGTTACTTCCGTACCTCGTGCAAGGATGAAACAGAGTGTCAGTACTACCTTCGTGAACAGATGGCCCTGCTGAAGGTCTGGATTGAAACGGGCATGGAGGCTGCTGCACAGAAAGAATCTGATACTGTAAATGAAGGAAAGAATCTGCTTGTCCGGATGATGCAACATTTCCGCAAGACTTCTTCCGCCTACGAAGAAACCATGGCCCGCTGGGAGGAGAACGACGATTTCAGGGCACGCTACACCCGGCTGACGGAAGGAGAGGAGTACAGGAACCTGCCCTGCATGGAAGATATGGCCGTGCGCCTGGACATCAGCTACCGCTACCAGATGTTCTGGTATGCCATCCACTGCCGTGAGGCCGAGTTCATCCGTCGTCTGAGCCGTTGCACCGGAAACCTGAACCGCCAGGACCATGCCGTTTACCTCGAACGTCTGAGACGGCTGGCCTGCGTGATGCCGGTATTCATCTCCACGTTCCACTCTCTTCCGCGCTACATGACCTATATTAATGAAGATAATCTCTCCATACCTCTCTACAATACCATCGACCTGCTCATTGTGGACGAATCCGGACAGGTGTCGCCCGAGCTGGCTGTACCCTCGTTTAGTCTGGCCCGGCAAGCCATCCTCGTGGGCGACATCGAACAGATAGAGCCCATCTGGCCCGTGACCGGACAATACTCTTTCATCAACCTCCGCCGCTCCGGGGTAGTCACTTCGTCAAAAGCTCCGTTGTATGCTTTCCTGACCGAACACGGTTTCTTGTCCTCTTCCGGAAGCCTGATGAAAATGGCCCGCAAGAGTGGCAGCTATCTGGTGGACGGCGAGCGCGGGGCCTTCCTGCGCGAACACCGCCGCTGCCTGGACTCTATCATCGCCTATTGCAATGACTACGTGTACCACGGGCGACTGCTTCCCTTGAAAGGCGACCGTCCGAAATACGCGGCTCTTCCCTCCAAAGGCTATGTCCATGTGAACGGATACAGCCAGAAGGGAAAGACCGGAAGCCGATTCAATGAAGCCGAAGCTGCTGCCATCGTGAAATGGCTGTCGCGCGAGAAAAGAAAGCTGGAAGAAGCCTACGGAAAGCCCATTTCTCAGGTAGCCGCCATCGTTACCCCGTTCAAGGCACAGGAACGCCTTTTGCGCAAGCTGCTGTCCGGACTGCCCGATGCCGCAGACTTCGTCACAATGACCGTCGGCACCGTCCACTCGCTGCAAGGAGCTCAGTACCCGCTGGTGATATTCTCGCCCGTCAATTCACCCGACGACACTTCCTACTTTATGGAAGCAGGCGGAAAGTACAATATGCTCAATGTGGCCGTGTCGCGTGCGCAATACCACTTTCTGGTGTTCGGCCACATGAACATCTTCCATCCCGACCGGGACACCCCGTCGGGCAATCTGGCTAAGTGGCTGTTCGACAGTCAGCAGAGCGAAATCTCCTCCCACTTTCTCTACCAGGACGAGGAACCCCTTCTGAGCCAGTCGCTCGACGTGCCCCGTCAGTCGGCCGCAGTCTGCCGTCTGTCCACCCTTGAGGCCCATACGGACATCTTGCGTCAGGCCCTTCAGACCGCTCGCCGGAAAGTGGTGATTGTGTCGCCCTTCCTCTCCATCCGTGCCCTTGAAAGCGACCACCTGCTGCCCCTCATTCAGGAAGCAGTGGAACGTGGGGTAGAAGTGGTGGTGTATACCGACCATTACCTGGATAAGAAAAACGGCTTGTGGAAGGAAGAAAGTCTGCAAGCCCGCCGCGCACTGGTAGAACACCACGTCAGTCTGCGGGTGTTGAAAGGCATCCACAACAAGACCTTGGTGGTGGACGACCGCCTGCTGGTGGAAGGCTCGTTCAACTGGCTTTCGGCCCGACGGAATAAGGACGATGCCCGCCATGAATGCTCCATCTTGGTGCAGGCTCCGGCCGCCGCTGCATGTATCGACCAGCTGATGCAAGAACTGGAAGCCATTGACAGGGAGGCTCTTTTCTACTGTCCGCCGAAGCAGAAGATTCTTTGTGCAGACTTCTTCTGTCAGCCCCTCTATCACAACTATTGGAACAGTGTGCTGACACATCTTCGTGAACGGGCCAGCCGGCTGAACTTTCCGGAAGATTCCAATCCGGAACCTTTGCAGGAAATCCGGAAAAAATATCCGCGCCACAGAGCAGCCTGGACTGACGAAGAAGTGCAACTCGTGTGGGAACTGATGAACTACACCAACGACCTGCGCGTGTTCACCGACTGCCTGCAACGCAGCGAACGCTCCATCCGTTATAAAGTGGAGGGCACAGCCCCTTAATCCCCGGGGCTGGCTGCTCCTTTCCGGCAAAAACGCTATCTTTGCACAAACTATTCAAGCAGCCTATGCAACTTACCTATATCTTCCACAGCGGCTTTTCCCTCGAGACCGACCGCTGCATCCTCGTGTTCGACTACTGGATGGACCCTGCCGGCGTGATGCCCCGCCTGTTGCAGTCGCCCAAGCCCTTGTACGTTTTCTCCAGTCATTTCCATGAAGACCATTTCAACCGCGACATCTTCTCCTGGCGGACCCGGAAAGCGAACGTGCGCTACATCCTTTCGAAAGACATCCTGAAACACCGTCGGGCGCAGAAGGAAGAAGCCGACGCCTGGCTGGGGAAAGGTGCCACGTGGGAAGACGAACTCCTCCGCGTGACGGCCACCGGAAGTAATGACAGCGGCGTGTCGTGGGTGATAGAGACCGACGGCGAGCGTATCTTCCATGCCGGCGACCTGAACAACTGGTACGCCCGCTTCCTGACCGACGACTATCACGGGGGAATGGTCTACAGTCCTGACTTCGGCATCGACATTGACCCTGCCAAGGAAGAAAAGCGTTTCCTGGGCGAGCTGAAAGACATCCGCAAGCTCACCGACCGTTTTGACGTGGTGATGTTCCCCGTAGACGGGCGCATCGGCAACGGCTACACCCGCGGAGCCCGTCAGTTCCTCGACGTGTTCCGTACCGGCCTGTTCGTGCCCATGCATTTCGTGGCCAGCGGTTTCGAATCAGCCTGGCGGATGAAAGAGTTTACCGACGCCAAGTCCGTCCCGTTCTGGTGCATCCGTCGGGAAGGAGAGTGCTGCGAAGTAAAGGAGATTATCGCCCAGGCATCCCGTTAGTTGTGATCGTACCGTTGGCCACCGGCCAGCAGATAGATAACCCCTATTATGGGCACTACTATGGAACTGATGTTGATAGCCGACGCTTCGTCCATGAACAGCCGCAGGAGCAGGTAGCTCACGAAAACCAGTATGCTGATTGCACAGAACACACGGCACATGAAGGCTTTGAGCCCTTTGACGTCGACTTTTTTTTGTTGCTCGGGCGTCATGGTGTTGTATCCTGCAATGAGTTTGGGGAATCTCCAGACGAGGAGTCCAAGCAGGATGAAGAAGGCTGAAAAGATGGGTATGAATGAGTTCATATTGTGAGGTTTATTTTTTTAGGGTATGATAAGTGTCTTCTGATTCTTCCGCAGCCATAAGCGGTTTCTCTTCTTCGTCAAAGGAATAACTCACGGTATGGTCTTTCAGGTAAATATGGTTGAGCGTATATTCCAGTGCCAGGAGCGTCTGTTCCCGTTTCTTGGGTTTCAACTCACATTCCCATATCGTCATGCAGTGCCACCCCATTCGTGCCAGTTCCTGCTGTACCCGCTTGTCACGTTCGATGTTGCGTGTGATTTTTCGTGTCCAGAACTCCGTGTTCGATTTGGGAATGACGTAATATTTGCAACCCTCATGACCATGCCAGAAACAGCCGTTGATAAAGATACAGGTGCGGTATTTCCGCAGCACAATGTCTGGACGTCCCGGCAGACGCGGATGGTTCAGGCGGTATCTGAATCCGTGAGCAAACAGATACTTCCTGACTATCATTTCCGGCTTGGTGTTGGCCGAATGAATGGCAGCCATGTTTTTGTGCCGCTGGTCTTTGGAGAGGACGTCCATGATTGTTTGATTCTTATCTTTTTGTAAAGGTAATGATAATTTATTTGTCGCAATATGTTGTCCGGCTTAAAAACGAAAGCTTATGTATTTATTTTTTAATATAGTTAGGCACCTTCTTGCATTTTTCTAAAAATTGAGTTAAATTTACCTCGACACGTACGTGACGAGGTCTTGACACGTTCGTGCTGATGTCTCGTCACGTTCGTGTCGCGACCTTGACAGCTACGTGTCGAGGTATTTTTGTATAAGCGTTTTTAAAAAAGTATAATTACAATATAACTAAAACGATTATGGCTATAAAATTTGATTTGTTTGAGAATCCGGTAAAGGAGGGAGTTTCCGTACCGAAGTTGCATGCAAAAGTGGTTACCAAAGATGTAGTGACCACCCGTGAAATCCGTGAAGCGATACGCAGGAAATGTACCGTCTCTCCAGCCGATGTGGCAGCCGTCATCACGGCCCTGAACGATGAACTTTATGAGAACCTGAGCAACGGATATGCGGTGCATTTGGAAGGAATCGGCTATTTCAGTCTGAGCCTGAAGTGTGCGCCGGACATTAATCCGAAGTATATTAAGGATGACGATGTACAGGTGAGAAGCATCAAGTTCACGCCCGACAAGGACTTGATTGACCGCTTTCAGAGTGTGTATCTGGAGCGCAAGGTGGACGAGGCGCATCATTCTACTAAGCTGGATGAGGAAGAGGTGAAACAGAAATTAGCGGAATATTTCAAGACGCATTCTTTCCTGCAACGCCGCGACTTTGAACGGCTCACTGGGTTTAATTCCTCGAAGTCTACGCGGGTGATTCGGGAGCTGGTGAAGGATGGGGTGTTGAAGAATGCGGGGACGAAGTATCAGCCGGTGTATGTGGTGGAAGATAGAATATAGTTTTTACATAAGATAGTTTGTCAATAAAGTTTCAGGATTGGGAAATATGTCATAGATGTAGTACCTTTGCAAAAGGTCATTTGATTATGAGAACGATTATTTCTCCCAGTAGGAGAAAACTATTAGAAGTATATTATAAATACAGGGAAGGATTTATGTTATATTCTTAAAATAAAAGAATAGGAGTTCCTGTTTTGAAAATCATCTTTCTTATTTTATTCTGAGAAGGTGACTTATATTAGAAAGTAATTTATAAATGGAATCTAAAAAAGAAATAATAAGAGTGTTTGAAGGTTTCGCTGGTTATGGGGGAGCTTCTTATGCTATGAAGCGTGTCAATAAATTATCAAGAAAAATAAGATTTCAAGTAGTCGGCTATTCTGAGATTTGTCAATCTGCGATTGATTTATATAATGCAAATCATAAGCAAAGGAATGGTAAACTTTTAAAGAACTGGGGAGATATTACAAAAATTAAAGAAATAGAGCTTCCTGATTTTGATATGTTTACAGGTGGATTTCCTTGTCAGCCATTTTCTACGGCTGGATCTCGTAATGGTGAATTAGATCCTCGTGGATCTTTATTTGCAGATATTGTACGAATTTGTAGAGAAAAACGGCCGAAATACTTGTTCCTGGAGAATGTTGTGAGTCTTTGTAGAGGCAAGTGTAAACCTACTTATGATGCAATATTGGATATTTTTGATGTAATAGGCTATGATGTGCGGACTGTGATTCTCAATTCTGCAGATTATGGGATTCCTCAAAGCAGGCAAAGGTTGTGGTTTTTTGGAAAAAGAAAAGATAGTGGTAGTTTACCAGATGATTTTTCTATGACGCCAAAAATAGTTCCTTTAAAACATTTTATAGAAGAGTTTTTGGATGAGCATCCTAATGAAGAACTTTATAGAACACAGCTTCAGATAGATCATATTAAGGATATTCATGGAAAACCTCAAGATTATTTTCATGTGGCAGAGAGGTTATGTTATGATTATTACAATAGAAAAATTCGTACTGATCGAATTTGCATGACAATAACTCCTCCGAATCATAATGTGGTTAGAATAGTAGAGCCTCCAGTTAATGGTATGGATAGATTTAGAAAATTATCTATTGACGAACATTTTAGACTGATGGGTTTTAAAATTACAGATAAGTATAGAGAGATTCATTATCCTGAACATTTAACCTATCGAGAACTTGGAGAACGGGCTGGAAATGGATGGGAGATTAATTTAGTTACAATTTTATTAAAACATATTTTTAATCAACTTTAGGTTTTCTATGTACGAAGGTTTTGAAATACAGGAAGCTATTCCAGAAGCATCCTCAATGATTGAGACTTTTAGAGCTATTGGCTACAATCTGGAAACGGCTGTTGCTGATATCATAGACAATTCAATAACAGCATGCGCTAAACAGATAATCATACAACGTTATTGGGATGGCGGTAATTCAATAATCTCAATTAAGGATGATGGTATGGGCATGACAAATGAAGATTTAATTCATGCCATGCGGCCTGGTGCTCAGAACCCACTTGTAGAGCGAGATGAAAAAGACTTAGGACGTTTTGGGCTTGGTCTTAAGACTGCTTCGTTTTCTCAGTGTAGAAAACTTACGGTCCTTAGTAAAAAAAATGGAATTACCTCTTTCTGGACCTGGGATTTGGATTTTGTTGCCAAATGTAAAAAATGGAATTTGATTCATTGGTGTCCTGAAGCTTTCAAGAATTCTTTGGATGATGTAGAATCTGGTACAATTGTTATTTGGTCAGAATTAGATAGAATTATCCCTTTGAATGTAGATAAAATGGATCAAGTAGCGAAAGAAAGATTTTCAATGGCTTTGCAAAAGGTTAGAGAACATATAGCTATGACTTTCCATAGATTTATTGAGGATAAACAAATCTCAATAATTTGGGGCAGCCATTCAATTTTACCATGGAATCCTTTTTGCCCTACAGAATCAAAACGGCAACCTTTTCCTGTAGAACATCTTGCTGGAAACGTGACTTTGACAGGATATGTATTACCGCACAAATTAAATTTCTCAAGTGAAGATGCATTTCGTAAGGCGGAAGGGCCTAAAGGATGGAGTGGTCAACAGGGATTTTACGTTTATCGCGGTAAAAGACTTCTGCTTTTTGGAGATTGGTTAGGTTTATTTAAAAAAGAGGAATGTTGTAAATTAGCACGAATTGCCATAGATTTACCAAATAGTCAAGATGCAGAATGGCAAATAGATATAAAGAAATCTAAAGCACATCCACCGATTTATTGTAGGGAGCAGATTGAACAATATGCAAAGAAAGTCCGTGCATCAGCAGAGGAAGTTTTTAGACATAGAGGTAAGATACTTAAACAAAGGGCAGGTCAACAATTTCATCCTTTGTGGTTGGAAAAGAGGAAAGATTCTAACTGGTCCTATATAATAAATAGAGATCACCCGCTTGTTGCTTATTTTAAGGGTCTTGCTGAAACTCATCCAGCTGAAGCAATTGACCAAATGCTTTCGTTGATAGAGTCAAGTGTCCCGACTAAGACTATTTTTATCAACGAAGCTAAGAATGAGGATAAATATGAAACTGATAAAGCACTTGATACAACTTTAATTCATAAGACCATAAAGTCTATGTATGACTCTTTAATTAATCAAGGAAAAAATTCTTTGCAGGCAAAAGCTTTATTGAAGATAATAGAACCGTTTAATTTTTATGAAGATTTTATAGATTTATTATGATGGTACAGGATATAGAAAAATACATGGATTATTGTCGTTTGTTTATTGGCGAAAAATGTGCCGTTACAGATGAAGAAATTGATGAGGCTTTGAATCAGTTTGCAAATATGTTTACCCATATTGATAAACTTGAAGTTAAGAAACGTTTGATGTCTCTTTATACTTTGCCGATTGCCCCATACAAAACAATACTTGACAATAATAATCCAGGGGCTGGTTGGTTTAGTAATAATAATTATGCAAGAAAGAATGAAATTGAGTGGAGCTTTTGGAATAGATATCAGCGATTTCTTAGAGATAAAGAGAAATATCAGCCAGGTGTAATTTTCCAATTAGATAAGCTGACTGACGAAATATTGGATAATTTGTATGATCCTGCGTTAGTTGATATAAACTTCTCAAAGAAAGGTCTTGTCGTTGGCCAGGTTCAATCAGGGAAAACGTCAAATTTTACAGGTCTTATTTGCAAGGCTGTTGATGCAGGATTTAATGTGGTTATTGTTTTTGCAGGTATTCTAGACGATTTAAGAACACAGACTCAAAGTCGTCTAGAGAAATGTTTTTTAGGCTTTACAACTAAAGATATAAGACGGATACAAGATTCGGAACGTATAGGTATTGGTGTAGGGTTAATAGATAATAAACCAATAGCACATGCTTTTACAACAGTTGTTTCAGATTTCAAAGAATCAACAGTAAATTCATTAGGGGCTAACTTTCAGACCAAGGAACCGATTCTTTTTGTTGTTAAGAAGAATGGAAGGATACTGGCTAATTTAAAAAAATGGTTATCTAAGAAGGATCTTGATGGAAAATCTGTTTTATTCATTGATGATGAAGCGGATAATGCGTCTGTAAACACATCAAAAGATAAAAATAAGGCCTCTTCTATCAATAATAAAATTAGGGAAATACTTTCTCTTTTTCGTCGTAATGCTTATGTGGGATATACTGCAACTCCTTATGCGAATATTTTTATTGATAGGACCGATGAGAAAGATTTGTTTCCTCGTCATTTTATAGTTAATTTGCCGACTCCACCAGCATATTTAAGTCCAGAGAAAGTATTTGGATTGGACACAGAAGATGGACAGCCATTACCCATCGTCAATATTGTAAAAGATTATAAAGACTTTGTGCCTGATAAGCATAAATTGACTGATGTTGAGACTTTGTCTTATCAGAATATTCCAGAAAGTTTAAAGTATGCTATAAGATGTTTTATTCTTGCATGTGCTGTTAGATGTGTACGCGGGCAAGATAATAAGCATAACTCTATGCTTATTCATCTGTCCCGTTTTCAGGTATGGCAAAATGAAATTAAACTCCTTGTAGAAAGGTTATTTAAATTTTATCAGAGTGATATTCTTGCAGATGATGCTCAAATCTATATGCAATTAAAAAAGGATTTTGAAGAAAATTACATTTGTGGAACAGGTAATCTTCAGATGGAGTACAAATCGTTTCTTCAAACAACAGCTGAAGTTCGTGGATCACAGTATTCAGTTATTAAGCAAGGTATTGAATCTGTATCTTGGAATGAAGTTAAAAAGTACCTCTATCATGTAGTTTCTAAAATAGAAGTTAAAGCGCTTAATGGGGCATCTTCAGATAGTCTTGCATATGAAGAACATAAGGACGGATATTATGTAATAGCTATAGGTGGAGACAAATTATCCCGTGGCCTTACGCTGGAGGGATTAACAATTAGCTATTTTTTACGTGCATCAAAAATGTATGACACACTTATGCAAATGGGACGTTGGTTTGGATATCGTCCACGTTATGTAGATGTATGTCGGCTATTTATAAGTGAAGAAATTAGTTCTTGGTTCAAAAATATTACTATGGCAAACAATGAACTCAGAGAAGATTTTGATTATTTGTGGGAAAGCCATGGTAGTCCTCAACAATTTGCTTTAAAAGTAAGAACGAGTCCGGGACTTTTGATTACATCTCCATTAAAAATGTTTTCAACTAAAGATGTACAGGTTTCGTGGGCTTCTACACTTGTTGAAACATATTCTCTAAGACGTACAAAAGAATCTATAGATAATAATTTTAAATTAACTTCTGATTTCCTTTTGAGCCTTGGTGATAGATATATGAAAGATGGTAAAGATGATCCCCGTGGTTATCTGTGGATAAACGTAAGTTCAAAACAAATATGTAACTATATAGAGCATTTTGAGATAGCGGATACTTCAAGAATTAAGATGAATTTAGAAAAGATGTCTGAATATATTCAATCCTGTGTGAATGAACATGGCGAATTGAAATTTTGGCGTGTGATACTGAGGAATAATCAAGAACTGCATGATAATCACCATACTAATTCTGATAAATCTGTTTATTATTTAGCCAACGGAATATTACCAGGAATATGTACTAATCGTACTCGTGTTGGAATACCTGAGCAGGATGATAATGTTTACAATTTGAAGAACTATCATCTTATTTCAGGTCCTAAAGATGAATTTATTGATATGGATATTCTTGGGGAGGATCTTACGAAAGCATTAGATGAAACTATTGAGATAAAAAAGGAATTGCATGCAAAGAATCCAAATGTGAAGGAATGGGATAAGAAATATCCATCTCCGACTCTTGTACGACAAAAGTATAGGTCACCAAATAATCCGTTACTTATAATTTATCCACTCAATCCAGAAAAGGCAAATGTAATAGGATTTGATGGTAAAATTAAGCAAGATGTTGAATGTTTTAATCAAAATGATACGCCATTCATTGGGTTTGCAATAGTGTTTCCTAATAGTAAGAACTCTAAAGGGGTTAAGTATAAAGTGAATGAGGTAAAAGATTTGATTGATACAGAAATAAATTTTGAGGAAACAAATGATAACCACTATCCAGATGAAGAATAAAGTACTTGATATTTGGTCAATTTTAAAATCAGAAAGACAAAGCGGATTAGTTAAACGTTTATATTCTGTAAATTCAAAGATAAATATATATTGTGTTTATCAATACCCGGAGGAATGTTATGGAATTGCATTGTCATTTCCTAAATCAATTCGATTTAATCTTGAACCATTTGCATCCGTATCAGAGCCGGTAGTTGAGATCTACGAAGATAAAAGCTTTCCAAATTGTATGATTTTATGTGCCAAGATAAAACATCTTGATAAGATAAATGAATTTTCATACTTATGTGAAAGTGTAATCCAGACGATATTGGCAGAAAAGACAATTGTGGATGCTGTTAGAACATTTGGTAATACGCTTTTGCGTTGGAAAAATCTTTTTGAGTGTACTTCTGGTATAGGACTTTCAAAAGAAGAGCAACAGGGATTATATGGTGAATTACGCTTTTTGAAAAAATGTTTGACTTCTACTTCTCAATTATATTACGATATTGTACAAAGTTATGTTGGTACTAATAGAACAATGAGAGATTTTCAAGGGAAAAATTGGGCGGTAGAAGTAAAAACAACTTCGACGAATAATCCGCAAGTTTTGATTATTAATGGAGAACGACAATTGGATGATACTTTGGTAGATAATTTGTATTTGTATCATTGTTCAGTTGAAGTATCTAAGCAAGCGGGAGAATCTTTGCCTGAAATGGTTCATAATATTAGGGAAATACTTAAAGATGATGTTGCTGCATGTTCTTTATTTAATGCTAAGCTTTTTGAGGCTGGTTATTTAGATATTCATGAACCGTTTTATTTAAAAAGATATTATAAATTGCGAAAAGATAGTTTCTTTTGTGTTAAAGATAAATTTCCTCGTATTAGGGAGAATGAGTTACGTGATGGAGTTGGTAATGTAAACTATTCAATTAGTATTTCCTCATTCTATTCTTATGAAGTACCAGAACAGCAAGTTTTTTTAAAATGTTTGAGTAATGACTGAAATAGAAAAGTTTTATAATTCGTTTAAAAAGGAAATTTCTTCGTTGCAGTTTGCTGCAGAAAATGGTGAATCTCAAGAACAATCCTTTACTAGAGTTTGTTTGGATATGCTTGTTCGGGCAAATGAAACAGACAACGCTGTCGTGGCTTATGATGAGAAAGCATTAGGTACAAAAAAACAGCATAAAATTAATGGTTATGCAATATCTGAAACATGTGATACCGTAGATTTATTTATCTCAGTATATGAACCTTCTGATACTATTGAATATATAGATAAACAAAGTATTGATCGTGCATGTATTCGGATAATAAACTTTTTTTCTAAAGCTTATTATGGCCATTATGAGAATGAATTGGCTGAAACATCATCAGTTTTCGAATTTGCCCATCAATTGGCTAATTCTACAGAAATACGTAAAAATCTGATACGAGTTAATGCTTTCATTCTTACCAATGCACGTTATAAAGGTGAAATACCAGAACCTAAAGATATTTCTGGACAGAAAATATTTATACAGGTTATTGATATTGAGAAATTGTATAATATGTCCGAGCAATCACGTTTGCCTATTTTGCTAGATTTAAAAGAATTCCATATAGAGCCTAGGTGTATGCAAATATCAACAGGGTCAGACTTGTATGATGGTTACTTAACCTATGTACCTGGAGTATTCCTTGCTTCACTTTATGAGCAATATGGTTTTAAACTTTTGGAACAAAATGTGAGATCGTTTCTACAATTTAAGGGAGGAATTAATCGAGGAATAAAAGAAACAGTTCTTACCCAGCCTTCTATGTTTTTTGCTTATAATAATGGAATATCTGCAACAGCAGATGCAATTGTTTTAGACGAGTCAAAGACAATCATAGAAAAGATAAATAACCTTCAAATCGTAAATGGAGGACAAACCACTGCTACTTTGTTTTATGTTTCTAAAGATGCAAAAGCAAATCTAGAAAAGGTTTTGGTTCCTATGAAGATTTCTGTTATCAAAAAAGGAGATGAGTCATATGAGATTGTAAAAAATATTTCAAAATATGCAAATACACAAAATAAAATTAATGATGCAGACCTTTCTGCAAATGATCCTATATTTGTAGAAATAGAGAAATTGTCTCGTTATATGTTAACACCTATGACTATAGATTCTAACCAACAACATTATTGGTTTTTTGATCGTATAAGTCGTCAATATGATAATTTACTTGCCCAAAATTCAAAGTCTAAATCTCGTAAAAAAAGATTTTTGTTGAAGTATCCAAAACATTGTAAATTTACGAAATATGAATTAGCTAAGTATTATAATTCGTGCTGTGAAGTTGAGATTGGAGGAAAAATTATTGTAGGTCCACATTGTGTTGTTGATGGAAATGAAGTGAATTTTAGGGCTTTTCGTGATAATATAATGCCTAATCTTAAGATAAACGCTATTTTTTTTGAGGATCTCATTGCAAAAGCAATCTTATTTAAAGAAGTTGATAAACGACATGGAACGAAACGTAGTAAGACACCACCGATTGGAGATATGAAACAAGTAATGGTACCTTATAGTATTGCACTTCTTCAGATTGCTACTGGTGGTTGTCTGAATTGGGAAAAGATTTGGAAAAACCAGAAAATATCATCTGAACTTTCTGATTATATGTATAATCTTATGGTAAAGTTGAATCAATTCCTAAAAGATAATACACCAAGGTCAAATATCATAGAATGGGGTACGAAGGAAGATTGTTGGAGGTTGGTTAAGGAAAAGTTTGAGATTCCGTCAATTGATATTATTAAAAATGATATTTGCACTAAAGAAGAAATGGAACAACGCTATTTAGACAAAGATTCGAGTGATGCAGAAAGAAGAGCAATTGAGTTACAGCTTGTAACTTCAATTGCTGGTGAAACGTGGATTAAAGTAGCTGAGTGGGGAAAATTTTCCGGTTGTTTATCTTTATCTGATCAGAATACGGCAAGAAACATAGCTCATAAGATTAAGTTTGACTATCAATTGAATCAACGTGATGTTAGTAAAGGATTGTTAATATACGAAATAGTTTGTCGAAACGACTATGAAGTTTTTGAAGAAGATATAAAAAATGGGACAGCTTGCGATATCATTCCTAAAGATTTAATAATTAAAATGCTGACCTGGGAGAAAAGTATTGTAATTCTTGAAGGATGGCAGTTTAAAATATTACAGCAGGCTGTAAAAGATGGGTATATTAGCAAGTTTAGGGCGGCAGAACTTCTTTTTCTCAAGAAATTATTATCAGATAATGGATTTTAAAATAACATTTCTGTAAAGTTGTTTTTATTTTGAGAAATCATTTGAATATGCATTTAGAATGTCATTTTCTTATAGTGGTAATAAAAACTAATGAGGAACTGGATAAAAAATATTGAAGGAAATGTTTTCCGAGTTAGGTTGATAGATAATTCCTATATATAAAATTTTTGTAATCTTACTTGGTCTAGCTTCTAATTTAAAATGATTGCCTGGACCGATTATAATTGATGATCTAAAGCCTTATGCAAATACCGCAATCACAAACACTTACCACCCGATGCCTAAGTCGGATATTTGATACCACTTCGGCCACTTATAAGTTCTTCTGGTTCTTGTCCATCTTGCAGATACATGCCCGTACGGAGAATTTACATATAAATGTATGGGATATTGTAATTCGTATGGTGGCCAATGCCTGGTATCCGATACATTATTTCAGACTGTCATTTGGGAAAAACGATTCTTTGTTTGATATTGTCACCGAATTGCAGAAAGAGACACAGATACCGATTGATGCGAGTTGCGAGGAGGTTATCGGACAGCTTCAGGAAAGACTGAGAGATAAACAGGTAAAGAGTAGGCTGGGTAAGCTTACTACGTATGTGCCTTACTGTTTTCTGTATCCCTGGATAAATGCGACAAATAACAGTCGTGAAGTTATGTGGCGTTCTCAAAGTTTTGAAAACGGATGTCTTTATTCCATCTATAAAGAGAAAACAAATTTTTATATCGAACTTAATCCGGTGTGGGATGAATATCTGCATACGCATTACAAGATTCTGATGGATTTCACTTATTGGAACTTGATGCAGTTTCTGCAAGTGAGGAATCCTAATGTGCCGGCTATTTCTAGTAAGTTAATCAGACCGGAAAGCAGGAGTTCTCTGGCAAACCAGCATCGTTATTGGAATAAGGTGATACAGATAGGAGGGCCTGTACGCTGCATTTACACAGGCCATGAGTTGCATCCTTCCGATTATGAGTTGGATCATTTCATTCCTTGGAGTTTTGTTTCTCATGATTTGCTCTGGAATCTGATACCTGCTGATGGCAGTATCAATTCTTCCAAAAGTAATTATCTACCGCATTTGGATATTTATCTGCCTAAATTAGCTAAATTGCAGCATCATTCTTTAAAAGTCTCTATACAGGCGGGTTATCAGCCAACTATTCTGGAAGATTTTCTGTCTTTAGGATATACACCGAAAGAGTTTGTCCTGATGAATGAGGAAGAGTTTTTGGAGGTGTATAGGCGTACTTTCGGACCAATGCACCAAATAGCCTTGAACATGGGATTTGAAACCTGGAAATACTAAATACTATGGAACCTGAAAAGATAAATCATCCTTACCTCACCGCCATCAAGCGTACGAGTCTTTCTGTACCCACCCGTTACCTGCTTCAACATAATCTGCTGAAAGGACGTATTCTGGACTTTGGCTGCGGGTATGGCTTTGATACAGACGAGTTGAAACGTCAGGGGTATGACATCACGGGGTACGACTATTATTATCGTCCTGAATATCCGGACGGGAAGTTTGATACCATTTTGTGCAACTATGTGCTGAATGTACTGGAACCATACGCACAGGCGGAAGTGATGATGAATGTCACGAACCTTCTTGCTCCTACGGGAACGGCCTTTTTTGCCGTGCGTCGTGACCTGACGGAAGAAGGATTCAGGTTGCATGCCATTCATCGCCAGTACACCTATCAGTGTAATGTGCGGCTGCCTTTCCAGAGTTTGGAACGTAATGCGAGCTATGAACTTTATCAGTATCAGCATTTCAATAAGTTGCCCCGGAAGGAAGGGGAGGTTTGTCCTTTCTGCCGTCTGTCGCGAAGAGTGGAAATTATTTGTGAGACGGCTACTTGTGTGGCGTTCTATGACGGTTATCCGGTATCGCCTGGTCATGCACTGATTATTCCCAAGCGGCATGTGGCTTCTTACTTCGACCTGACCAATCACGAACGGGAGGCCATGAATGTGGTGCTTCAGTACGTGAAGCAGAAGGTGGACGAGCGATTCCATCCGGATGGGTACAATGTGGGCATTAATGTGAACGAGGCGGCGGGGCAGTCGGTCTTTCATGTACACATGCACTTGATTCCGCGCTACAAGGGCGATGTGCCCAATCCGAAAGGTGGTGTAAGAGGTGTGATTCCGTCAAAACAGAGCTACGATGCCAACGAGGGGCTTTCTTCGCCTGCACTGCCAGAGAGAAAGAAAGCTTATACCATTGAAGAGAAGAGAAACGAGCATGGGAATGCTTATATCCCTTGGGAAGAAGAGGCCGACCAGTTGCTTTGCCGTCTGTATGATGAAGGGAATAGCATAAGTGTGCTTGCCGAGATGTTTGAACGTACTAAAGGGGCTATCCGCAGCCGTTTGAAGAAGTTGGGGAAGATTAGTTAAAGGCATTGTCTTGGAATATATGTGGGGTGTAAAGAATCTCACGATGCCTCTGCGATTTTATTTTGTCGCAAAATAGTCAGCTTTTTTGTCTGTTTATTTGTAAATGTGAAATAATTTTACGAATATTGTTACTCCTAAATGTAAAAATCAAAGCTATGAGAACAAGAATTTTATCATTTATTTGTGGAGCGTTGTTAGCTGTTACAGCTACTGCCCAGCCTCATTTATCATTCAAGGGAATTCCTATCACAGGAAGTATGACTTCTTTCTGTCAACAGTTAAAAACTAAAGGCTTTACTCAGATTAGTTCTGACAATAATATTACGACTTTTGTTGGTGATTTTACTGGGCGTCAGGCTTATGTAGCTGTTGGTGCCGCAGATGATGGGAAGAATGTTCATTCTGTTGTGGTATTATTTGATCCAAGCGAGGAGTGGAATACTCTTGTAAATACATACGATTATTATAAAGAGATTTATTCTCGGAAGTATGGAAATCCAGCAAAAAGCATAGAAAAAAATCCGAGTAACAGTAATAGTAATATTTCATTGATGTATGAGCTTTGGCAGGGAAGAGTTGTATATGGTAGCCTATGGGAAGTAGAAGGTGGTTCAATTGAAATATCAATTGAAAAGTCTTCAGAAGGAATTAATGAAGGTATTGTTGTGATCAAGTATCGTGATTCTCAAAATGTCGAAACAAAAATTCAGAAAGATTTGGAGGATATTTAACCGGGAAAACGAATTGGTTAGATAAAAAGATGGGAAGAAAACTTAAAATCTCGAGGCAGTAGATATCAAGCTTTTTTATCATAACCTCATGCAGAACTTTATGTGGTACTATAGAAATAAAGGGATATGAAAAGGATATTATTTTTTATTGTATGTTGTATATTCTCAATGCATTGTATATTCTCACAGACTTTATATATTTATGGGGGAGAAGATCATGATGTGTTTTTGGGTAAACTGAATGCAAGTAAATATGATTCAAAGTCTATATGGAATGAGTACGGTACTTATGGAAGTGAGTATAATACCAATTCAATATGGAATGAATATGGTACCTATGGGAGCGCGTATAGTTCATATAGTCCTTTTAATTCTTACGCATCTTATCCACCTGTTATTGTAGATGAAGAAGGCAATTTCTATGGATATTTCACAGTCAATAAATATAAGTCTAAAAGAGCGAATTTTGATTTGGTAAATATTATATGTGAGTATTATGAATCAATACGTGAAGATGTAGATGAGTGGTATGATAAAATATTCTGATAATAATAAGAAGTAGATAATGAATTGTACTTTTGCTCTTTGGAGGCATTAGCCATTAATTTAAAGTTTTTGCTTCAAATAACTTACAGGACAAGTTATCCATTAGATAATTCGGAGCGTCGGATAAAATTTTTCCTTCATATCCCCCTATATGGCATATCTTCAGGTGCATATTTGCCATACATTATGAAAATCATTAAAAGAAAAAATGTATGGAAGAGAATTTAGATAAGCTATTCGATTACAGACCGCTGATTCCGGGAAGTGGACGTTTTGCATCCATAGTGGGCATTGGCGGGGGAGCAGGTCGTGTGGTAGACCAGATGCGGAAATGCTGTCTGCCAGATGTGCAACTGTATGCGTTTGGCATGAACCGGAAGGAAATGGATGAGTTGTCCTTGTGTGGCAAATACCTGATTGGACAGGAAGGGCTGGGTAGCGGTAAGGACCGTTTTCTTGCGGAGTATGAGTGCAGTAAGTCTTTCCCTGCAATAGAGAGTGTATTAAGGGGCAGACTTGTGGCGGTGTTTGTGGTATGCCTTGGTGGAGGAACAGGAGAGGGGTGTATCAGGTCTTTCCTGCAGAAGGCCAGAGAGGTGGGAAACAAGGCAATCATTCTGGTGGCAACGATTCCCCATTCGTCGGAGGGAGCGGAAAAGCGGAAGAATGCTTTAGGTTTGCTGAAGGCGTTGGAACCGATGGCAGACGCTCTTTATACGGTGGATTATGATGACTCCCGGTGTGCTACGCTTACGGAAGTGTTTCAGGAAGCGGACCGGAAGATAATTGAGTTTACGGATTCGCTTTTGGGGATGGTGCTTCGTCGTTGCATGATTACCTTCGACTTTAATGATTTCAGGACTTTCCTGCAGTTCCCGACTCCTTCTAAACACATCGACTTTTTTATGCTTGTCGGTAGTCTGGATTTCCTGAGGAAGGAAGTGAAGGACTGGTGGAAGAAGCTGCCGGCGAAGTATTCGTCTGCAGATGAGGTGGCGATGGCTGTGTTCTCAATAGAAAATGCGGACTGGTCGGACGACAAGGAAACGACGGAGGCGATGGACGTGGTGCACGAACGTTTTTTACAGCTGCCGCCCGACGCGGAGGGTAAATGGGGGATATACCCGGATGAGACGCTTCCACCGCACCAGTTCAGGTTGCGGGTTTTCACCAAATGCAAGAGATAATGTGGTTTAATGTATAGTTGCAGAAAAAGAGGAAAGACAATGAAATCAATCGATAAAAAGGAAGTGGTCATCTGGTTGATGACCCTAGTTATCGTTCTTATTATCTGTTGTTTGCTTAGCCTGTGTGGGGGAAACTCGTCGGAGAGGTGGCTGCGGATTTGGTAAGGCGGATGTAGGGGGCTGCCCCTTATCAATTTAATTGCCCCCTTTTAATCACTAAATTCTCCTGAACCGCAGGAGTTGAAGGATAGTCTGCTGAAGCGGGTTTGTGCTACGTGGAAAAGATATAGATGAAATCATCATAAAATAAAAATTATGGCATATATTAAACGAGGTGAGTTTAAGGATTACCGTATTTGGAAGGACAAAGGCAGATGGGCTGGGTTTATAGCCTATGCGAATGCCACTGTAAACAATCCTGAGGTACCGATAGATGAAAAACTTGATGTCCACTTGAGAGGTAATGAGGTGCATGTTTATTACAAAGGAGGGCGGATATTAAAAATCACTTCACGGACAAAGAATTTTGATTCTAACTATTTTTATCTCAAAAAAGAGCATCAGAATATTCCAAGGACTTGGATGGAATTCATGGCTAATGACGAACAGGCAGAGCTCCGTAAAAGAAAGATTGAGAAAGAACAATGCTTGTCTGTGGCCGAGCCTAAAAAGGTCTTTGCGGATTTGAAAGCAAAAAGTGATGGATTGATGAAGATTGAAACTCCGGAAGTATATTTTAAGGAGGCAGGAAAGGTAATGGATAAATGGAATCAGGAATTGTTGGAAGAATCGAATGGGTCGCATGAAGAAAGATTGCTGCAACAGAAAATATCGGTGTGTAACCGGAAAAGGGAAGAGACTGATTTCATTGTTGCATATTCCGGCGGATACCCGTTCAGCATTTCCGGTGATATCCGTTCAGTC
>NZ_QSQT01000010.1 GCF_003437535.1 Phocaeicola plebeius | reverse complement strand
TTTGTCAGGAATTAATCTTCAAACTGACAACTATTTTCAGTACACTTCAAACAAAGAGTTTACCGCCAAACGCCGAAGCGTTTCAGACAAAACGTCAAAGAGTTTCCTTCCAAACGCAAAGACGTTTCCCCCCCAGTTACCTCCCCACACTCCTGTTTCCCGAAAGCACATATAAAAATACCCCTAAACCGCTTCCAGAATCTTCTAAACACGCCCAATTTATGCGTCAATAATCCCATCCAGAAGACTTCTGAGAAGGGATTACCTTGCATACTTCCCTCTGAAAGAATAAATCCATCAAGACAAAAAGACAGGAATCCAGCCAGAATCCTGCACAAAAGACATCATTCATTTCCAGAAAAAGAAAAAAGAACAAAGAAAAAAAACAGAAAAAAATCCATCGAAAAGCGTATCTTTACAATCCATATTACAATCAATTCATAAACATTTATCTCATGCAGATACGACTTGTTTCAACTAGCAAGAAACGTTTCCTCCCGCTCTTGCTTCTGGCCGATGAACAGGAATCCATGATAGACCGCTACCTGGAACGGGGCGACTTATACGTGATGTACGACAAACTGTTTACAGAACCGGTTGCCGTGGCCGTCGTAACGGATGAGGGAAAAGGAATTCGTGAGCTGAAAAACCTGGCTGTAGCTCCACACTGGCAACGGAAAGGATACGGACGGCAGATGGTGGAATACCTTTGCCAGCGTTACCAGAATGTGTGTCACACGCTGACGGTAGGCACAGGAGACAGTCATATGACCATTTCATTTTATCAGAACTGCGGGTTTGTTTACTCGCACACGGTGCCCGACTTTTTTACCCTCCACTATGACCATCCAATTGTAGAGGATGGAAAGGTACTGAAAGACATGTACTATTTCAGCCGCACTCTTACCCAGACAAATGAAACTGACGGATGAATCAGAATAAACCCTGCAAAAGTTTGCTCGTTCCGCAAAAAGTCGCGTCCTTTGTACAAGTAAATTCACAAAACTATGGCTGACAATTACATTGAACGACAATATGAGGCATATCAGGCACGGAAGGCGGCCTGGGAGAAAGAACGGAAGTACAAAAAGAAAAAACCGACGGCTCCGGCTGAAACTCCCCATCGCTCGGGGGCTTTCCTGCAAAATCAGGTGAAAAAGGTGGTGGCTGTGCACGACCTGTCGGGCGTGGGTCACGTGTCACTGATGGCGGTCATTCCGGTGCTTTCGTCCATGGGCTTTCAGGTGTGTCCGCTGCCCACGGCAGTCCTGTCCGCACATACGCAGTACCCCACGTACTCGTTCCTCGACCTGACCGACGAGATGAAGCGTATCATCGAGAACTGGGAGAAGATGAACGTGCACTTCGATACTTTCTACACGGGTTATCTGGGTTCGCCGCAACAGGCACAGATTGTGGAGGAGTTTATCCTGAAGTTCCGTGGGGAGAACGACATGGTGGTGGTGGACCCGGTGCTGGGCGACAACGGTCACCTTTACAAGGGTATCACCGAAGAGATGGTGACGGAGATGAAGAAGCTGATTCACCTGGCGGATGTCATCACACCCAACCTGACGGAGCTGTATTACCTGCTGGACATGCCGTATCAGGAGCACATCACGGACGCGGAACTGAAACAGGCACTAAAGACACTTTCCGACCGGGGTCCGGCCATCGTCATTGCCACGAGCGTACCGGTGAGCGGCGATCCGCGTTCTACGTCGGTCTATGCCTACAACCGCTTTGGCGACCGCTACTGGAAGGTGACC
Source organism: Phocaeicola plebeius (assembly GCF_003437535.1). Taxonomy (GTDB): domain Bacteria; phylum Bacteroidota; class Bacteroidia; order Bacteroidales; family Bacteroidaceae; genus Phocaeicola; species Phocaeicola plebeius_A. The sequence goes on along the minus strand of NZ_QSQT01000010.1, from coordinate 124,021 downwards.
TGCCCCTATCTGCCGGCACACTATCCGGGCACGGGCGACACGTTTACGAGTGTCATCACGGGAGCACTGATGCAGGGCGACAGTCTGCCCATTGCGCTCGACCGCGCCACGCAGTTTATCTTGCAGGGCATACGGGCCACATTCGGCTATGAGTACAACAACCTGGAGGGTATCATGCTGGAGAAGGTGCTCCACAACCTCGACATGCCGATTCAAATCAGCAGTTACGAGCTGGTGGAATAAGCGGCCACGCGAATCAGTACATACGTATCTGCCCGACGGGGAGTTCCACTTCGCCGAAGGGTATCAGGGCATTGAACAGACGGATATGCCGGTAGTTTCCGAGGGAGGCGACCGGGATGTCCGTTTCTTTTATCTGTCCGGTGTCGAGCAGGTATCGGCGCTGGGTTCCGGCCAGCAGAGGCTGTGCGGGGGTATGCCATTCGCATCCGTTCCAAAGGGCGATGTTGGCGATAGAGGTATCGGTGAGGAGTCCGTGGCGCACGATGAGTACGTCGTCAGCCGTATCGCGCAGAGCGAAGGCTTCGTCGAGCACACGACGGTCGGCCTGCTTGTAGCGATAGTCGATGTCGTCCTTCGCCACCAGTTGCAGACTATGTACGGGGCAGACGTGGTAAGGAAAGTATTCCACACGAATCACGTCGCGGGCATAGGTCAGGCGGCAACGGGTGCGTGCGGTATAGGCTTCCGGACGGAGGTAGTCACACACGTGGAGGTCGGGCACAGGACCGAAAAAAGCACGGCGCGTATCGTTCATGCGGCGGTCGTGCAGCGAGGCATGCCACACCTTACCGTCTTCAATGCGGAGCGTTTCAATAAAGAGGCACATAGACTTTCTGTTTCATTTCTTCATATTCGTTTCGGGCATCGCTGCGGAAGGTGATTCCTCCCCCGCTCTTGAACACCTTCGTGCCGTCGGGCTGCTGTTCCAGGAAACGGATGAGCACGGCACTGTCCAGGTTGCGGCCGTCAAAGTAGCCGGTCACACCGGTATAAAAGCCACGGTCGTACGTCTCGGCTTCGCGGATAATCTGCACAGTGCGGGGCTTGGGAGCTCCGGTGATGGAACCTGCCGGCAGGAGACTGAAAAACAGGTCGCCCAGTTGTGAAGGATAGTCTTCGGGCAGACGGCCACGGATTTCAGAACTCATCTGGAGCAACGGGCCACGGTGGGTATGCAGCTCGTCCAGGTAGCGGTAGCAGGTCACGGTGACTTCGGTGGCGAAACGGCTCAGGTCGTTGCGGATAAGGTCGGTGATGGTAGCATGCTCGGCTGCTTCTTTCGGGTCGGCCAGCAGGCGTTCACGGGCATCAGGCAACGTAGCATCCATCGTACCTTTCATGGGATGGGAATAGATAAAGCCATCGGTTATCCGGACAAAGATTTCGGGCGAGAACACCACAAAGCTATCGTTTACCCACAGTCTGTAGGGAGCACGGGCATGGTCGAACACCTGCCGCAGGGTGAGGTCGGTATCGACGAGGGTAGCACAGGTGTAGTTCACCAAGAAGGAATTGCCGCCATGCAAGTGACGGTGTACAATGTCGAATCCGCGACGGTACTCCTCAAAACTCATCGGACAAGGCTCCCAACGAAAAGAGCGGGGATGCGGAGTGGCGGGCATTCCTTGCGGCACGTTCGTGGCTCCCGGAAAGGCAAACAGCAGTTCCGAAGAAGGCAGACGGTGGGGTTCTTCCACCAGGCATTTCTCGGCGATATAATCTATCAGGAAAAAGAACGGGCGACCTTCGCTGCCAAAGCAGTTCATGCGGGTGATGGCTTCCTCACGGCCACAAAAAGAGAGGGTATCAATCATTTCGTTTGGTTTTGAGGGAACAGAGATAAAGGGTTACTCCCACAGCTACGGCAAGCATCATCGCTTTCAGCCAGAGGGCATCGAACATCAGGAAGATGCAATGCAGGGAGGTGAGCCACAACAGACTCAGGGCGAGAATCTTGGCACGCAGAGGGATGGCGCGCGACTCACGGAAATCGCGGATATAAGGTCCCAGCAGCTTGTGGTTCAGCAACCACTGGTAAGCTCTCGGCGAACTGCGGAAAAAGAGGGCAGCCGAAAGCAACAGAAAGGGTGTGGTGGGCAGCACGGGCAGGAAAATACCGGCCACACCCAGTGCCAGCGACAGGAATCCGATGGGGAGGTAAATGTATTTCATGGCGCAAAAATACAAGGTAAACGGCACACCGCAGGCAGGAGTTTAGTTAATAACCTCAAAATCGGAGGGACTGCAAAGAAGAAAGCTTGCAGAAAAAGAAAGTTTTCATCATATTTGTAATTGTTACAATCTTGTTAAACCATTCAACTATCAAAGAATCATGAAAAAACTAATCTGGACTTTATGTGTGATGGTGTGGAGCCTGGCGGGCTTTGCACAGGAAAAGAGTTACCAACTTTCCAGCCACATCCTGGACATTCTGCAGGGGCAGCCTGCGGCGGGAGTGAAAATCAGTCTGTCGCATCTTCAGCCCGACGGAAAGACCTGGGCGCTGCTGGAGGAAAGACTGACCGACGAGAACGGCCGCGTGAAGGATTTCCTGGAGGAAGGCACAACCGACCACAAGGGCATCTACCGCCTGACGTATCACGTGGCACCCTACTTCGAACGGTTGCAGCAGGATTCGTTCTACCCGTTCATCGAAGTGGTGTTCGAAATCAAGGACGGCAAGCACTACCACGTGCCAATCACGCTTTCGCCTTACGGATATTCTACGTATAGAGGAAACTGAAAAAAGAATGGGAGCCTTTTCAAGCTCCCATTTTTCGTGCCTTGCGGGTGCAATATCGCTTGCACTGGGCACAGATGTCATAACCCAGCATGGCTCCCAATATGAAATCTTCTTCCGGAGTGAGCAGGTTCAGGGGACGTGTCACCATCATGCGGATGGCTTCAATACATTCCGCCTTGCCGAAGAAAAGATTGATGCGCTCGTCGTCCACCGGCTGAATCACAAACTTGATGCGCTGGCTTCGCAGACGTTTCACGGCAAAGTCTTCATATCGCTTGTTCGTGGTGTACAACACCATCTGACGCACGCCTTTCTTCAGCTCATAGATGTGGTTGAGAAAGACTTTCAGTTCTACGGGATTGATATCGGGAGTCATCATGGGCTACGGATTTAGAAGATAGAGAAATGAGGTCGGAAGGAATCAAGCCAAATCGGCTTTGAGCATCTCTGTCCAGGCCGACACGCGGGCATCGGTCCGGTCGCTTTCGTTCACGTCGTCGAGGGCCAGTCCCACAAATTTTCCGTCGGCAACGGCCACGGAAGAAGCGTAGGTGTAATCGCTGTCGGACACGGCTCCCACGAAGGTACATCCGCTGTCTTTCAGGTCTTCAAAGAGGATACCCATACCGTCGCAGAAAGTATCGGAATAGGATTCGGAATCGCCGCAGCCGAAGAGGGCGATGGTCTTGCCGGAGAGGTTGGCGTTTTTCAGCACCTTAATACCGTCGTACCAGTCGTCCTGCAACTCTCCGTCACCCCAAGTAGAGGTGCCCAGAATCAGGGCTTCGTAACTCTCTGCCAGGGCAGCATCCAGCTTGCTCACATCGTGTACATCTGCCGGGGATACTCCCAGCTTTTCCGCTATCAGGCGGGCCACAGACTCGGTGGTGCCTGTGGTAGAACCATAAAAAATACCAGTTTTCTTCATTTTCTACATGTTTGATTTGACATCGCAAAGAAACGGCATCCAGCGCGGATTTGAAATACCTAAAAATTGGGATTTTAAAGGCGGCATCTGTGGGTTATTTACTAACTTTGGGCAGAAAAACAAAAGACCGGCCCTCTGCCGGAGATAAAGTATGAGAAGAAAGGAAGAAAAAAATACCATTATCGAGATATGTCCGGTGCGGAACGTGATTGCCCGCTTCGGCAACAAATGGGCTTTGCTGGTTATTCTGATTTTAAGTGAAAACAAGGTGCTGCGTTTCAGCGAACTCAAGAAAATGATTCCCGACGTATCGTCGCGAATGCTGTCGAGCACGCTCCGTACGCTGGAGGCTGACGGGCTGGTAAGCCGGAAGGTGTATCCAGAGGTACCGCCCAAAGTAGAATACAGTCTGACGGAAACCGGACTTTCGCTGGTTCCCTTCATCGTCCAGCTGACTGAATGGGCGCAAAAGCACATGAAATCCATAGTAAAACACCGGGAGGAGTTTGAAGCTGCCGAAGAAGAGTAGCAGCTTCTTTCCTCGCGGAAGAATTACTTGCTTCCCGGTACTGGCAACATACCGAGCTGCATCAGCATACTGAAGAGGTCGGGTACACTGTGTTCGCGGACAATCTTGCTGTCCTTCAGTTCGTAGATGTTCATGGCCGTCACACGGACAGGTTTGCCGGTGGCGAGCATACCCATGAAAGGCTGGGTCTGAGTACCGCTCATCGTGAAACGAATCATCACCTTGTCGCCTTCTGCAATGACTTCTTCGGCATTCCACTGCACATCGGGCATGGCACCGCGCATCATGCGTAGCACATCCATGTAGCCTTCAAAGCCGTGCAGCGGCTCTGGCGAAGTGGGGGCATAGAAAATCACTTCGGGGGCGATAATGGTTTCACCTATCGAGCGGTCGCCCGTGTTGATGAAACGGATAAACTGTTGCATGACTTGTTTGTTTTTTTCCAGGACGGATGCCTGTTCGGAAGTTACTTCATTTTTCATCATCTTACTTGTTTCTTTAAAGAGTCAGACCGCGGAGGTTTCCGGTTCAGGAAAGGCCTGCCGGAAGCGGTCTTCTCAGCATTTACGGTACAAACTTAGCACTTTCTTTTCTGACACACAAGAGGTTACATTTCTTCTGCTTAGTAACCTTTTTCTCACTTTTGCTGGATTTCAGCCGGTTTTATAGGGAAATTTTGCTGTTATTTTCTGCGGAAGAAGACAAGCGACCTTTCGACATTTCTTTCTACCTGCACTATGAGGATAGAAAAGACGTCTCAGCACAGCCAAATTAGAAAAATGCTGTGTTTTCCATTTGCTTTTGATTTTTTGTATATTTGTCGCATAAAAATAAGAAACAACTATGAAACAGACTCTTTATGCATGGGCCAGCATCGTGGTGGGATGTACCATCCTGGCGGCCGGATTCGTATTCTTTATCAATCCCTATAATATTGTGCCCGGAGGAGTGTACGGGGCCAGCATCGTACTCCACAACCTGTTCCCGTCTATCCAGGTGGGTACGTTCGGCTATATGTTCGACATACCGCTGCTCATCCTGTCGGTGCTGTTGTTGGGAGCAAAGTTAGGGATACGTACCATTGTGGCGGCCCTGCTCACTCCGTTGCTGATGAACACCATGTCGCGGCTGGTCTACCCTACCCGCGAAGCACTGGAGAGTCTGGACCCGGCACAACTGCTGGGAGGCAGCATGAACATGACGGACCACCTGATGCTGACGTGCATCATCGGGGCAGTGGTCATCGGTGTGGGTACGGGCATCGTGATACGCAGTCAGGCTACCACGGGCGGAAGTGACATCGTGGGGATGCTGCTACAGAAATATGCGCACATCCGTTTCTCACGGGCCATTCTGCTGGTGGACGGGGCGGTAGTGTGCTTCGGACTGGTGGTTATCGGTTTCGGACTGGGTACGGCGAGCGACTCTACGCAGCCTTCGTGGCACCTGTCGTTCTATTCGCTCATTTCCATCTTCATCATCTCGCGGGTCATTGCCTACATGATTAACGGGGCGAAGAACGACAAATTGATTTTTGTCATCAGCGACCATGAGTTGCAGGCTCTTCACCAGTACATTCTGAAGGACCTGGACCGCACGGCTACCTGTATCAAGAGTTCGGGACTCTACACGGGCAAGGACAAGGAGATGATTTTCCTTGTAGTGAGCTACCAGGAGGTGCAGGGCGTGAAACTGAAAATCAAAGAGGCCGATCCAAGGGCATTTGTGGTGGTGACGGATGCATACGACACCTTTGGCGAAGGATGGAAACAGCTTCCTTCTCCACACGAGATTTATCCGGAGTAACCATGCAATGCTTGATGTAAAAAAATCATAAATCTTCACTTTGTAATCTGTTCTTAATGAACATTAGTAACCTGGAAGTAACTTACTTACATTCAACTCCCTTCTTGTATGAGACAAAAGAATCGTCCACCTTTGCTGTCGAAATCATTAAAACAGTTACATTATGAAACAGACTCAGCAAATTGCAGAAGGCACTCATTTTTCAGCCTTATCTACAGGCTCTTTCAGCCAGTTGAATGACTATGTATTGCCGGTAGCTCCGGGAATGGAAATTCAGGGGAAAGTGTTCATGGGACAGACGTTGCAGACCACAGGCGCAGAAATCTCATTCCAGTCGTTCGCTCCGGGAAAGGAAACCGGTTTCCTTCATACGCACCAGACACACGAAGAATTATATATTTTCGTGAGTGGAAAGGGTGAATTTCAGGTGGACGGACAGGTTTTCCCTGTAGGGGAAGGAAGCGTAGTGCGCGTGGCTCCAGAAGGCAAACGTTCAGTGCGCAACAATGGTACGGAACCGCTGATTATGATTTGCGTACAATACAAAGCTCAGACATTCACAGCTCAGGATGCGGCCGACGGACAACTCCTGCAGGAGCCCGTGAAATGGTAACACACTGTAAGAAAGTAAACAACGGGGCAGACTCGGACGAGTCTCCCCTTTTTTCATATACAGAAAGCCCTTCCTGAAATCGGCCCAACCAAAATCCGACTTTTAAGACAGAAAATCCGACATTCTGAAAAACGTACTACCGGGATTTATGTCATACCTTTGCATAAACAAAAAAACTTGCTTATGCACATTCTTTTTACGCATTTCCGTCGTTTCCGCTCCGGCTTTATACAGGTGTGTTTCTGCTTGGGTATTTTGCTGCTGGGCGGATGCGACATGATTGAATATCACCCGTACGACCTCGACATTGACGGAGAAACGGACGTGAATCGCCGGAACATTGAACGGATTGAAACGGCTACTTACAGAAAAGAGGAAATCCGGTTTGCCGTAATCAGTGACACACAGCGCTGGTACGATGAAACGGAGGATGCCGTGGAGGCCTTGAACCGGCGCGATGACCTGGATTTCGTGCTTCACACGGGCGATATGTCCGACTTCGGCCTGAAACTGGAATTTGAGAAACAACGCGACATTCTCAGCGGACTGAAGGTGCCTTTTGTCTGCCTGCTGGGCAACCATGATTGTCTGGCTACGGGACTCGATGTGTTCCGCAAGATATTCGGCACGGAAGATTTCGCCTTTACTGCCGGTAACGTGCGTTTTCTGTGCCTGAATACCAATGCCCTGGAGTTTGACTACTCGTCGGCGGTACCCAATATCCAGTTTATCCGCGACGAAGGCGACCACGTGCCCGAAGGAGTGGAAAAAACCGTGGTGGCCATGCACGCAGGTCCTTTCTCCGAACAGTTCAACAACAACATCGCCGAATATTTCCATTATTACCTGAAGGAAATGCCCGACTTGCAGTTCTGTGTCTACGGTCACGGGCACAATGTAAGCGTAGACGAGTTCTTCGACGACGGTATCAAGTATTACGAATGCAGCTGCGCCAAAGACCGTTCTTATTTATTTTTCACCCTCAACTCAAACGGCTATACCTATGAAGTGGTCAATTTTTAAACTGCTGCTGGCAGGAGGAATGGCCGGAATGACGCTCCTGCCTCTTTGCGCACAAAACGACAGTATCGCTCCGGCCGTCAAGGAACGCCGCTGGGACAAGCGCGAGCACCTGCGTTATGATGAACGGTGGGAACGCCTGAAACCCACTCACCTGAAATGGCAATATGCCGGAGGAATGGGACTCAACTCGGTGGGCGTGGGCTGGGATTACGGACGCCGCTGCCAGTGGGAAACGGACTGTCAGGTAGGTTTCCTTCCGGCCAAGTATGCCGAGAAATTCCGTCTCACATTTACCGTGAAGCAGAACTACATTCCCTGGAGCATCTGCTTCAAGGAGCACTGGATGGCTGAACCCTTCTACTGTGGTCTGTACATCACCACCATTGCAGGCGACGAGTTCTGGAAGAAGGAACCGGGACGCTATCCCAACAAATACTATAACTTCAGTACCAAGATGCGCCCCTATATCTTCGTGGGACAGCGGTTCGGGTTCAGTCCCCACCACGACCTGGTGCGCCACGTCTCCCTGTTCTATGAGTTGAGCACCTGCGAACTGTATCTCATCAGCAAGGCCACCAACAAAAGTCTCTCCATGCGCGACATCCTGCGGCTGTCGTTCGGTGTGAAAGTACAGCTGTTCAGAGACGAATAGACACAGCCTGCAAAAAAAGATAAAAAAGGAACGGCAGCCGTTCGCCGTTCCAAAGTTTTCGTTACCTTTGCCGGAAAGTAAACAAAGGGGTGCCCCACGGATGTGTCCGGGCTGAGATTATACCCTACGAACCTGATGCGGTTAATACCGACGAAGGGATTGTTGATTCTGACATCTATTTCCTTTCCCCGTCCGCGGGATGCTCTCTTTGGTTTACACGCTAAAACAGTACGCTTATGAAACTATTGGTAAACAACAAAGAGACGGAACTTACACAAGGTCATACAATTGCCGCACTGGCACAGCAGCTGGGACTTCCGAAGCAGGGAGTGGCCATCGCGCTGCACAACCGCATGGTTCCGCGTGCGGAATGGGAAAACACCGTCCTGAACGAGGGCGACAGTCTGGTCATCATCAAAGCAGCTTGTGGAGGATAAGACCATGGACATGAATCATTTCAAGCTGCAGTTCATCACACATTTCACCGACACGTATTCGTATCTCGACTCGGCCCGGATGGCCCTCGAAGGGGGATGCCGCTGGGTACAGTTGCGCATGAAGCATGCCTCGGACGAGGAGACGGAAGCGGTGGCCCTGGAGGTACAGAAACTGTGCCGCACGTACGGAGCCACTTTCCTCATCGACGACCGGGTGGAACTGGTGCGCAAGCTGAAGGCCGACGGAGTGCACCTGGGCAAGAACGACATGCCGATAGCCGAAGCACGGAAAATCCTCGGAAAGGATTTCCTCATCGGAGGTACGGCCAACACGTTCGATGACGTACGGGCACACTATGAAGCCGGAGCCGACTACATCGGTTGCGGACCGTTCCGCTTCACCACCACAAAAGAAAAGCTCAGCCCCATCCTCGGACTGGAAGGCTACCGTTCCATCGTACAGCAGATGAAGGCGGAAGGCATCCACCTGCCCATCGTAGCCATCGGCGGCATCACCCTGGAAGACATCCCTGCCATTATGCAGACCGGCGTGACGGGCATCGCCCTGAGCGGCACCATCCTGCGGGCAGCGAATCCGGTGGAAGAGACGAAGAAAATCGTAAGTCAATTAAAAATGAATAATGAATAACGAGAAACGAAAAATTTGTGGATGTGTTCATTTTTAGACAGAAGAACAAAAGAAACATATTTTTCAAATCCTCTGATTTTCAAGATTTCATCACAAACTCCAACTCACCTTTGCCGGTAAAGAAATTCCTACTTTACCACAAAGAATAACGAGTAAAGGAACCCAAAAAAGAACGAAGCTCCGAAGCGATTTCGCCCCAAAGGAAGCCCCAAAACAAAAAAAACGGATCAAAGAATAAAGAAGCAAAAACTCCCCACAGCGATTTCGCCAAAGGCGAAGAGCGACAGCCCCCAAAAAATCCCGTCCTCAGTTTCGGATCGAAAAGCGGAGAAGCAGAGCACGGCGAAAAGAAGCGCAGGCTGTTTGAGCAAAGCGAGTTCCTGCGCTTCCGACGAGCGAAACTTCGCAGCCGGTCCGAAACTGCAGACGGCGGTTTTTCTTTTTGTTACCTTTTTCTTTTTGCCGCCAAAAAGAAAAAGTAAGAGCAAGCAATAAACAAAATAGATAAAACAATGGAAAAACTAATCATTGCGGGAAAAGAATTCGAATCCCGCCTATTCTTAGGAACAGGAAAATTCAACTCCAACCAACTCATGGAAGAAGCCATTCTGGCTTCCGGCACAGAAATGGTGACCGTAGCCATGAAACGTATCGAACTTGACAACAAGGAAGACGACATGCTGAAACATATCATCCACCCCCATATCCAGTTGCTCCCGAATACCTCGGGCGTGCGCACCGCAGAAGAAGCCGTGTTCGCCGCACAGATGGCCCGCGAAGCCTTCGGCACCAACTGGCTGAAACTGGAAATCCATCCCGACCCGCGCTACCTGTTGCCGGATTCTACCGAGACCCTGAAGGCTACGGAAGAACTGGTGAAACTGGGATTCGTGGTATTGCCTTACTGCCAGGCCGACCCGACCCTGTGCAAGCGTCTGGAAGAAGCCGGAGCGGCTACCGTAATGCCGCTGGCTGCCCCCATCGGTACGAACAAGGGATTGCAGACACGCGACTTCCTGCGCATCATCATCGAGCAGAGCAACGTGCCGGTGGTAGTGGATGCCGGTATCGGTGCACCGAGCCATGCGGCTGAAGCCATGGAAATGGGTGCCGCTGCCTGCCTGGTAAATACCGCCATCGCTGTAGCTGGAAATCCGGTGGAAATGGCCGTAGCCTTCAAGGAAGCTGTCATTGCCGGACGCCGCGCCTACGAAGCCGGACTGGGTATTCAGGCCGATAACCTCGTGGCATCTGCCTCCTCTCCCCTCACTTCTTTCTTGAATGAATAAATCCTGATTTTCTCAACCGGTAGGGACTGTTCCCTACCCGCAAACAAACCCCGATTTATATGGAAAAAGAAAAAGACCAAAAAGCATACGCCCATGCAGAGAAAGCCTACATGCAGGGCACCCTTTTCCCCTTTGTAAAGGTAGGCATGCAGAAAGTGAACCTCACCCCGACGGTGACCGTAGTAGACGGCAAGAAGGTAATGACACCTAATGCACCGGTGTACGTGTACGACACGAGCGGTCCGTTCAGCGACCCGAACATTGAAATCGACCTGAAGAAAGGACTGCCGCGCATGCGTGAGAGCTGGATTACCTCACGCGGCGATGTGGAACAGTTGCCGTCCATCACTTCGGAATATGGCAAGATGCGCCGTGACGACCACTCGCTCGATCACCTGCGCTTTGAACACATCGCCCTGCCTTACCGTGCCAAGGAAGGCCACTGCTGTACGCAGATGTACTACGCCAAACAGGGCATCGTGACACCGGAAATGGAGTACGTAGCCATCCGTGAGAACATGAACTGCAAGGAACTGGGCATCGACACCTACATCACACCGGAATTCGTGCGCGACGAGATTGCTGCCGGACGTGCCGTACTGCCTGCCAACATCAACCACCCGGAATCGGAACCGATGGTTATCGGCCGCAACTTCCTGGTGAAAATCAATACCAACATCGGCAACTCGGCCACTACTTCAAGCATCGACGAGGAAGTGGACAAGGCGGTGTGGAGCTGCAAATGGGGCGGCGACACGCTGATGGACCTGTCGACGGGTGCCAACATCCACGAAACTCGTGAATGGATTGTGCGCAACTGTCCGGTGCCGGTGGGTACCGTGCCCATCTATCAGGCACTGGAGAAGGTAAACGGCAAGGTGGAAGACCTGACCTGGGAAATCTACCGCGACACCCTTATCGAGCAGTGCGAGCAGGGAGTGGACTACTTCACCATCCATGCCGGTATCCGTCGTCACAACGTACACCTGGCCGACAAGCGTCTGTGCGGTATCGTGAGCCGTGGCGGAAGTATCATGAGCAAGTGGTGCCTTATCCACGACCAGGAATCCTTCCTCTACGAGCACTTTGACGACATCTGCGACATTCTGGCTCAGTACGACGTGGCCGTATCATTGGGCGACGGATTGCGTCCGGGCTGTATCGCCGATGCCAACGACGAGGCTCAGTTTGCCGAACTCGACACGATGGGCGAGCTCGTACTCCGTGCCTGGGAAAAGAACGTGCAGGCCTTTATCGAAGGTCCGGGACACGTGCCCTTGCACAAGATTCGTGAGAACATGGAGCGTCAGATCAGCCACTGCCACAACGCGCCGTTCTATACCCTCGGCCCGCTGGTAACCGACATTGCTCCGGGTTACGACCACATCACTTCGGCCATCGGTGCCGCACAAATCGGCTGGCTGGGTACGGCCATGCTGTGCTACGTCACTCCGAAGGAACACCTGGGTCTGCCCAACCGCGAAGATGTACGTACGGGTGTGATCACCTACAAGATTGCCGCCCATGCAGCCGACCTGGCCAAAGGTCATCCGGGCGCACAGATCCGCGACAATGCCCTGAGCAAGGCCCGCTACGAGTTCCGCTGGCGCGACCAGTTCCACCTGAGTCTCGACCCCGACCGTGCGCTGGAATACTTCAACGAGGGACGTCACACCGACGGCGAGTACTGCACCATGTGTGGTCCGAACTTCTGTGCGATGAAACTCAGCCGCGACCTGAAAACAATTAATAATGAATAATGCATCAGGCCAGCATCTTTAACTTTTAATTTTTAACTATTAACTATAGAAATGTTTAGTGACGAATTAGAAAAAATAAGCTGGGAGGAGACGACCAAGGCCATCTACTCCAAAACCGAGGCCGACGTGATTCGGGCACTCGGAAAATCACGGTGCGACGTAGACGACTTCATGGCTCTCATCTCGCCGGCTGCCGAAAAATTCCTTGAACCCATGGCACGCCTCAGCAAGAAATATACCGAAGAGCGTTTCGGACGCACCATGTCGATGTTCATCCCGCTCTACATCACAAACTCGTGCACCAACTCGTGCGTGTACTGCGGCTTCCACATCAGCAACCCCATGGCGCGCACCATCCTGACACCCGAAGAAATTGAAAACGAATACAAGGCCATCAAGAAGCTCGGCCCGTTCGAAAACCTGCTGATTGTGACGGGTGAGAATCCGGCCAAGGCGGGTGTGCCCTACATTGCCAAAGCGCTCAACCTGGCCAAGCCGTACTTCTCGAACCTGAAAATCGAGGTGATGCCGCTCAAGACGGAAGAATATGCCGAACTGGTACACCACGGACTGAACGGCGTAATCTGTTTCCAGGAAACATACAACAAGGCCCGCTACAACGTGTACCATCCGCGCGGCATGAAGTCGAAGTTCGAATGGCGTGTCAACGGGTTCGACCGCATGGGGCAGGCCGGCGTACACTCCATCGGCATGGGCGTGCTCATCGGACTGGAGGACTGGCGTACGGACGTGACCATGATGGCTTACCACCTGCGCTACTTGCAGAAGCATTACTGGAAGACGAAATACAGCGTGAACTTCCCGCGCATGCGTCCGGCCGAAAACGAAGGTTTCCAGCCTAACGTCATCATGAGCGACAAGGAGCTGGCACAGGTCACTTTCGCCATGCGTATCTTCGACCACGACGTGGACATCTCCTACTCTACCCGCGAACCGGCCAATATCCGCGACCACATGGCTTCACTGGGTGTGACTACCATGAGTGCCGAGAGCAAGACGGAACCGGGCGGATATTACACCTACCCGCAGGCACTGGAGCAGTTCCATGTAAGCGACGAACGTACAGCCGTAGAAATCGAGAAGGCCCTCAAGGCATTGGGACGCGAACCGGTATGGAAGGACTGGGATGCTTCGTTCGACCACGTGGCACAGTCGCACGCCACTGCCGCTGCGGCCCGCTGAAAAACCCTCCGGAACACTCTCTGAAAAACGCCTTTACGTTTATCGGAAACCCCCGAAGCGTTTCTGCAAAAACGCCCTTACGTTTTCCCTGAAACGCAAGTACGTTTTACTTCAAACACAAGTGCGTTTTGATGGAAACACAAGGACGTTTGTTCAAGACAAGTATAACCCTCTTCAGAAGGCATCCTGAGGCCATTATCCCGACTTTCGGATGCCTTTCTGTCTTTACTCACTTTATTCCCCTTTTAACCTTATGAAACTGACCGAAAAAGAAGCGTCACGCTACAACCGACAGATTCTGCTCGACGAAATCGGCGAGACAGGACAACTCCTGCTGAAGCAGGCCCGCGTACTCATCGTGGGAGTGGGCGGACTGGGGTCGCCCATTGCCCTCTACCTGGCCGGTGCCGGAGTGGGCACCATCGGACTGATTGACGACGATACCGTGAGCGAGACCAACCTCCAGCGGCAGGTGCTCTACAGCGAACCTGAAATCGGACTCTCCAAGGCCGAACAGGCCAAACTGCGCCTGCAGGCCCTCAACTCCGACATCCGCATGGAAGCCTGGAACGAACGGCTCACCCCGCAGAATGCCGAATGCCTCATTGTCAACTACGACATTGTGGTGGACGGCTGCGACAATTTCCGCACGCGCTACCTCATTAACGACACCTGCGTGCGGCTGGACAAGGTGTACGTGTACGGTGCCATCCGCGAGTTCGACGGGCAAGTCTCCGTGTTCAACTACCAGGGCGGTCCCGACTACCGCACCCTCTTCCCCGACGAAGAAGAAATGCTCGCCATGCCCCACCCCTCCAAGGCCGTGCTGGGTGTCACTCCGGGCGTAGTAGGCTGCGTGGAAGCCAGCGAGACGATGAAAGTCATCCTGGGCAGTCCGTACGTGCTGAGCGGAAAACTCTGGCACATCGACCTGCGAAGTCTGGAAAGCTACGTCATTTCGCTGGTATAGCCCCACACGGTTCGCTGAAAATCACGGTTTTCGGTGATGTACAGCTCCTCAGATAGCCTTACTTTTGTATAAACGTAAATTATCCTATTATTCTTATCTTTAGTATGAACAAAAGTAAAGCAACGACAGCCCTGAAATCGCTGCTGGTTTCAGGCTGTGCCCTTTTTGTGTGGGGCATGACACCCGTATTTTTAGCCTCCACCCTTACCTCGTGCGAAAAATTAGAGGATATTTTAGGAGGTGGTGATGATGATGAAGACGACGGAGACGGAAGCAGCTCAGGCAATCTGAACGGAGTGGGTACTACCGACGGAGCGACTCCCTATTTCAACCTGGAAACGACCCGCATCGAATTGCCTGCCGTAAGAGACGGAGAAGGCATACAGGTGAAATGCCAGACCAACATCATGAGCATGCGCTATGTGCTGGAGAAATTCAAGAAATTCAGTGAAGGTGAACTGACCGAGCAGGAGGACTATTCGTTCATCCTGGAAAATCCGGATTATTCGTTCTACGGCGAAGAATACCTGCAGTATTACACCAACTACTCCAGCGAGAAACAGACTGACAACCTGCTGATTTATGCCACCGACAGAGACAGTCTGCTGGCCACCATCCCCATCGAACAGGCAGCTGCTCCCCATATCAGCGTGGCCAAGGCAGATGCAGGCATCAATGAAATCACGCTGACACTGGAAGGACAGAACGGCGCCAATCTCTACTCCACTTACATCTCAACAGACAGCATCCCCTTGTTCGAAGTCATTCAGGATTTGAAAAACGGAGGCTCAGGACTTCCTTTTGAATACCTCTTCGACCTTCAAAGCCAGCCTACCTGTACTTTCTCCGGGCTGACGGAAGCAACCAAATACTACATCTACCTGCAAGGCGGTACGGAACCGGGGCCCTTGTGCGGAGTTTCACTGTACACCGTCACTACTGCCATGCGCGGCAAGGAAGATGCCTTGATACTGGAATATGTGTTGAACAACCTGAACAACCGCACGGTGTATCTTCCGTTTGAAGGACGGGTGAAAGGTGTCATCGACTGGGGCGACGGGGTGACTGAGGTGCTCGACAAGTCATACGTATATTCGGCCGACTTGTCACACGTTTATGCCCAAGGTGCCGAATCGACGGTAGAAGTAGCCTTCAAAGGTACGGTAGAATCTCTGACAACCAACAGCACGACCAAAGGAGAAATCCTCAAGAGTTCACTCATCGGCATCACACAATGGGGTACGCCCGAACTGAAAACACTGAGACTGGAGGATGTTACTGCACTGACCCAGCTGGCTGCCGATACCAAGGGAGCACTGTCTGCCATCACGGACTTCACCTCCTGCTTTGAAGACTGTACGGGACTGACCAACCTCCCCGAAGACCTGTTTGCCATGGCAACCGGTGCCCAAACGTTCGACAGAGCCTTCCAAGGCTGTACGGGACTGACTTCACTTCCGCTCAATCTCTTCGCCCAGAATTCCAGTGCCCGCAACTTTAACGCTACCTTCTCCGGCTGCACAGGATTGCTCTATCTGCCCGAAGACCTCTTTGCAAGCAACAAAGACATCTATGTCATGAACGATGTGTTCAGCGGATGTGAAAACCTGAAAGAGATTCCGGCCGGACTGTTCCGTAACAATACCCGTTTAGGATACATACAATGTGCTTTCTCAGGATGCAGCTCGCTCACCAGTCTGCCCGAAGGACTGTTTGCCAACTGTCCGGGCATACAGAGTGTGTCAGAAATCAACTCCGTCATGGAAGCCTACGGCCTTTTCTCGAATTGCACCTCATTGACAGAAATCCCGGAAGACTTGTTCGCCAATATGACCAAGATTACCAGGTTAGATGGTATATTCAAGGGATGTACCTCCCTCCGCGAGATTCCGGAAAAGCTGTTTGCAAACAACACACAGGTGATTTCCATGTGGGAAGCCTTTGCCGGATGCAAGAGTCTGCAACGCATTCCTACCGGACTGTTCGACTCCATGCGCACCCTGCAAGCTGTCCGTCTCTTGTTCAAAAGCTGCAGTTCGCTCACCGGCGAATCGCCCTATACCCTGATAAACGGAAAAAAAGTGCACTTGTATGAACGCAAGGATTACCCGAATGAATTCCTTGAAATCACCAGTCACACCAGCGCGTTCAACAACTGTACGAACCTGACCGACTATGAATCTATTCCGAGCAACTGGAAATAAACGAGTCCCGATTTTTGCATAATTATCCTTCCCCTGCCAGAGCAAGATAAAAAACAAAGGCCCGGCAGGGATTTTTCATGCCTCAATTTCCGATTCTCTGTTTTTTATGCTAACTAAAGTACACCTTTTCGATATAGCATTAGGCAGATAGATTAATTTTATACCTTAAAGGGTATAATGAAAGAAAAATTCATTATATTTACACCCAAAAGGGTATAATCATGGAACAAACTACACTCTCTAAGTATGTAAAAGACATGCGTAAGCTATACAATCTGACGCAAGTAGAACTATCCGAAAAATCAGGAGTAGGCTTACGTTTTGTCCGTGAACTGGAACAAGGCAAGCAAACTCTCCGGCTGGATAAAGTAAATCAGATATTGAATCTTTTCGGAAACGAAGTCGGTGCAGTCCCCATTTCAAAAGAAGATGAACCATGAAACTTATCCACCTACTTCCCATATTGCTTGTCATCGGACTCTCCTGCCTGACGAGTTGCCAGAAAGAAGAAATTCCGTCTGCCAACAGCGAACGGACACTCTTCATGTACCTGCCGTGGTCCACCAACCTGACGAGTTATTTCTACCAGAATATCGAGGATATGGAAGACGCCATCTCCCGCAGAGGACTAGACAAGGAGCGGGTGATCGTCTTTCTGTCCACCAGTTCCACGGAAGCAGAATTGTTTGAAATCACGGTCAACAACGGTACCTGCACCCGGCAGATACTGAAAGAATATACCCGCCCCGCATTTACGACCGAAGAAGGACTCACGGGCATTCTGAACGACATGGAATCATTTGCTCCCGCCAAAACCTACTCCCTGATTGTGGGCTGCCACGGCATGGGATGGCTGCCCGTCGCCCAAAGCAAGGCACGTGCCACTACGAAACCCCGCTATCACTGGGAGTACTCACACACTCCACTGACCCGCTTTTTCGGGGGACTGACAGCGGAATACCAGACGGAGGTAACCACCCTCGCCGAGAGTCTCTCCAACTGCGGATTGAAAATGGAATACATCCTGTTTGACGACTGCTACATGTCTTCGCTGGAGGTGGCCTACGACCTGCGCCACGTGACCCGTCACCTGATAGCCTGCCCCACGGAAATCATGGTCTACGGTATGCCTTACTCCCACATCGGAGAATACCTGCTGGCCGAGAATCCCGACTACAGCGCCATCTGCCAGACTTTCTATCAATTCTATTCCAGTTACACATACCCCTACGGCACCATTGCGGTGACCGACTGCTCCCGACTGGACGAACTGGCTCTCCTGATGAAAGACATTCATTCCCGCTATTCGCTGGACGACTCACAAACGGCCTCCATTCAGCGTATGGACGGCTATTCTCCCGTAATTTTCTATGATTTCGGCGATTACGTTCGTGCCCTTTGCGGCGACGATGCAGAGCAGCTGACCCAGTTTGAGACTTTGCTGGAACAAGTCGTTCCCTACAAGGCACACACCGAGAAATATTTCACAGCAGCCCGTGGTCCGCTTCCCATAGAACGATATTCCGGCATTACCACCTCCGCACCCAGCACAAACAGCCTGGCAAGTTCCTACTCGCAGACTTCATGGTATCTGGCTACGCATTGACAAACAATTAAATTATATTTTAAGGACAACGATACTATTTCATTAGAAATCACATAAATTTGTATCGTCATATATTTAACACATAAAATATGAAAAACAAAACATGGATTGCATTTGCAAACAGAAAAAGGTGTCATCATGCCGAAGCATTTAAAGAATTAGGTTACATAAGTTGGACTATGCACCGAACTCATTTTAATATTGGGGATATTATATATTTCTTCATGTCTGATGAACGATGTATACGCTTCAAAGGTAAAGTCGTCAAACAAAATTGCAACCGTGAAGATTCTTCTTATTGGATAGAACAAGCACCCAATGACAAAACATATAGAATTCAACTCATAGAAGAATATCATGGAACAGAGCTACAAGAAAAACATCTCTTTACACATGGATTCAAAGGATATCTCCGACACCCTCTTTGTAATAATGAAGAACTTCTAAGTTATATCACATCTAAATTTTAAAAACATGCATAACATTATTTGTTTGGAAAATGAATGGTTATTTAACAGTCAGAAAAAAGATAATCAATTTAACCTTGAAACTAAACACCTTCTAAACTGTTTAAGCAACTTCCACGACTGCAACTTTATTCATCGTTCTGTTTTATCTAAAGAAGATTTAATCTATTACATGAATTTCTTTACGAAAGATAAACGTAGATTCAATAAATATGATATTATTTACTTCGCATGTCATGGATGGAATCACAGTCTATCATTTGAAGGACAAGATGGAAATCTTGATTTAAGTGAACTGGCTGATATTTCCGGTGACTTCTTCACCAATAAAATTGTACATTTCAGTGCATGCCGCACATTGGCTAATGAAGCTGCCGCCCTGGACTTTAAAAAGCAAACAGGAGCAAAGTTAGTTAGTGGATACAAATTATCTGTAGATGCTATGAAATCTGCCATAGCTGATTTAGCTTATTTCAACGATCTTATGCACATAAAGAATGTAGGTATCATGCTAAATGAGGATATCAGCAAATTTTGGAAAACATACAGATCTTTACTTGATGAACTTAAATTCATCACGGTATAAATCAAAATCCTATATAAAAATGCTGATGGAAGACTGAGTTCATTTTTACCTTCCTCCATCAGTCATAAACATTTCTATCATTCTTTCGAGCCATAAAAATAAGCTGCCGTAGCACCTCCGTCTACCAGAAAATCAGAGCCGGTGATAAAGGCCCCCCGGTTGCTCATCAACAGTTCAGCCACATTCGCCACCTCGTCGGCCGTGCCGGGACGATGCGCCGGACACTGGGCAAACATCTTTTTATAGAACTCCCCACGCACCCCGTTGAACTCGTCAAGTGCCAGTGGGGTGACGATAATACCTGGAGAAATGGAATTCAGACGGGCACCTCGTTCACCCCATCTCACTGCCTCCGCCATGACGCGCTTCACGTTGCAACGTTTCGCCAGCTGGTAGGCATGGAGCGTATCGCGGATGTGCGAGGGTTGCAGTACCTCCAGATTCAGCAATTCTTCCGTTGGTGTGCAAGCCAGCTGTGCATCGATTTCAGCACCAAGGGCCGGCAAGCGGTGTCCAGATTGACTGGCTATCGTAACACCCGTTCCACCCTGCCGGATAACTTTCCCAACTTCTTCCAGCAATACCGCCGTACCGTACAAGTCGACTTTCAGAATGGTCTCGACCGAGGCTTGCGAAGGAGACACTCCTGCCGCATTGACCAGCATGGCCATCTCTCCATATTGCTGCGCCGTCTCAATCAGTCCGAGAATGGAGGTGCGCGACGACAAGTCCATCTCCACCGGAAGCACATCAAATCCGGCACGGTTCATCGTATCGGCCACGGCCTGCGCATTCTCCATCCGCTTGTCACCGACCACAATCTTCATTCCATATCCCATCCGCCGAGCTATCGCCATACCGATTTGTCCGGCACCCGTAAGCAACATTACTTCTTTTTTCATCTTGTCTCCTTTTAATATTTCAATTTCTGAAGCCAGTGTTCCACACTCTTCCGTGCCTGTTCAGGCGAGTTCTGTGCCACAGACCCTCTCACGGCCAGCCCTTCCAATAGGGTAGCCCCCTGACAAGCCTGCTGCAACTTGCGCTCTGTCCCCGAAAGCCCGCTTCCTTCGTGCGTGCAGAAAGGGATGACCGTCTTGTTCTTCCAGCCATGCCGCTCAATGAACGTATAGACAGCCATCGGCATATCTCCCCACCAGTTAGGATAGCCAATAAAGATAACGTCATAGTCTTCTACCGCCACATCTCCCTTCACGGCCGGACGAGCCTGGTTGTGAAGCTCTGTTTTTGCCACCTTTATACACTCCGTATAATCTTCCGGATAAGGCCGTACCGGTTCAATATGGAAAAGAGTGCCACCCGTTTTGGCAGCTATCATTTCAGCAAGGATGTGAGTATTTCCCTTTTCAATGTATCCTACTTCATAGTTCTCTCCCGCCCGGGAAAAGAACGCCACAAGAATTTTCTTTGTATTCATAATCTGCTTTTTTTGAGAAGTCTGCGCACACGAAGTGAACTGCCACATGGCCAGCCACATCATGACAAGTATCCTTAATGTATGTTTCATATCCATTGTTTTATTGCAAGGTCCGTTTAAAGAAATCCGTCAGTTTCTGCACTGCCGGACCAACCGCTCCCGGCTTGTCATAAAGGTCGATATGAGAATAACCTGCAACGACAAACACCTCCTTGTCTTTTCCCGGCAAAGCCTGATAAAAACGTGTTGTCTGCCATTCGGAATCAGCCTTATCTCCTACCACCAGCAAGACAGGTTGTGTCAGCAGATAACTGTTTTCGATGGCAGAAAAAGCCATCTTGGTAGCCTGACTCCTGCGCAGGTAGAAGTTATCGGCCCGAGGATGCCAGGCACGGGAAGTACGGTAATACTCATATCCCTCACGGAAAGAAGGGGCCGTTTCTTCGGTCGGTTCAGGACACATATACACCTTCATCAGTTCCGCACCCCGTGCTTCACGGGTACGTTGTGCCGATACGTCTTCCAGCAACTTTATCTGTTCTTCCACCGTACGGCCACGCAACCAGCTTTCCCGGTTGGCTGCACCGATATCGGCCGCACTCACTCCGGCTACGGCACGAATACGACGCTCGGTAGGAGCCGTAGCAATGACATATCCTCCTCCAGCACACAAGCCCAACGCTCCGATACGATGCTCATCCACAAACGGAAGAGTCACCAGGTAATCCACGGCATAGCGAATATCTTCCACACGCTCATAAGGTGCTTCCGACCAATGAGGCGTTCCCCCGCTTTCACCGGCATAAGCCGCATCGAAAGCCAGAGTCACGAAACCGTTCTCCGCCAACCGATACGCATACAGTCCGGCCGATTGTTCCTTCACACTTCCCGCAGGATGAATACAGAGAATAGCCGGATAGCGCTGCGAACCATCGAAGTTCTTTGGCAAGAACAAATTGCCCACCAGCACAATCTGGTTACTGCGTAAAAAAGAGACCTTGCGGACGGTCACCCCGCTGGTCGTATCAACGGGTGTCACCACATATGCTTCTGTCTGCGGTACGCCGGGCAAGCCGTCATGCTGTTCCTGCGCCTGCACTCCCGCAATAGCACAAAGTCCCATCCAGACAAATAAAAAAATCTTTTTCATCTTTACTCCGTTTATATCAGTTAAACCAATGGAGGAACTGCTGCATACACAAAATGCTGTTCCCGTTCGGCAATCCACCAGCGGCCATCCACTTTCACATATTTATCATAATAACGTACGGCATACATCGTCAACCGGTCGTTTCCATCTGCTTCCGTCACAAGCGTTGCAATGGCATAACAGATACCCGTGGCATGCGTATCGTCCACAAAGTCAACTACCTGCTGACCGTTTTGATGAAACGAAGCCTTGGCAGCTCCGAATGCCTTGTATTGTGCAATCATATCTTCCACATTATGGATATCCATAATCTGTTTGTCTCCCATATACACTTTCAACTTCACATCAGGACGAAACAGGTTACGATAGTAATCCTGATTGTTTTTATCCGATTCCGTCGCATAACGGTCCACTAAATCTTTCAAAGCCATACGGCTCTCCATTTCCTGTGTCATAGTTCTATACTATTTATCTGTTAATGTTATGGCAAAAGTAATCCGTACCATTTTATCCGTTGTTATACAAAACACAGAATCCCTGCATGAAAACACGGATTTCAGGAACAACGAAAACCAAAAACCGGAATCCTTTCGTACTTTTGTCGTCAGAAACAGTAGAAACGATGAAAACATCCTTATTAAACATCGAAACCGTTACGGAGTACGACGACATGCTCGGCGTAGAAACTCTGCATCCGCTGGTCAGCGTGATTGATCTTTCACAGGCCAAACCGATGCACCACATGCGGCATACGTTCAGCTTTTACGTGATTTTTCTGAAAGACGAAAAGAACTGCGACCTGATTTACGGCCGCCAGCGATACGATTACCAGAAAGGCTCGGTGGTCTGTCTGGCACCCGGACAAGTGATCGGCATAGAAGATACGGGCGAAACGTTCCAGCCGCAAGGCTATGCGCTGTGCTTTCATCCCGACCTGATTCGCGGCACCAACCTCGGACGCACTATCAAGGAATACACGTTCTTCTCGTATGAAGTAAACGAAGCCTTGCACCTCTCGGAACGGGAACGACATACCTTCATCGACTGCCTGCAGAACATTCAGGAGGAATTGCAACACAGTGTGGACAGGATGAGCAAACGGCTGATTGCCAACCATATCGAGTTGTTGCTCAACTATTGCCTGCGCTTCTACGAAAGACAGTTCATCACCCGCCAGGATGCCCACCGCGACATTCTAACCCGTTTCGAAACATTCCTGGACCAATATTTCACGGGAGACAATGCCGCACAAAAGGGATTGCCCAGTGTGAAACACTGCGCAAGCGAACTTTGCCTGTCAACCAACTATTTTGGCGACCTTATCAAAAAAGAAACAGGCAGAACCGCCCTGGAATATATACAAGACAAAATTATCAGCATCGCCAAAGAACAGCTGCTTCTCCCCTCGGAGTCCATCAGTCAGATAGCCTATCAACTCGGTTTCCAGTACCCGCAGCACTTCACTCGTGTATTCAAGAAAGCCACCGGAATGACTCCAAATGAATACCGGAGCAAAACGGAGTATAAATAATACAATATTTTTCATCCGCCATAAGAAAGAGGAAGCACAGAATTCATTACATTTGCAGAAACCAAACCCGATATTTATGAATCGCAGACTACTATCCGTCACCGTGTTTCTGGCGCTGATGCTGACTTCCCTGCTAGCCGGACGCCATAACTACCACGTGACACGAAACGAAATAACAGCCGACCTGAATCAGGCACTGGCACTGACTTTACTGGAAAAGAAGGAGTCCATTGTGACACAAGATACGATACGGGCATACAAGCAGCTCCGGCGTACTTCGCGCGGACAGGTACTGATTGCCGTGTCCGATGAACGGTTCTGCCGACACCTGAAGAACCGGCGACTGAAGGAAACCTCTTTCCTCACGTTCGACGTGGTGGACAAGGAATATCAGGGCGGTTCGACGGATGAACAGGCCATCTACAGCGATACACTGATGATAAGAAACGAACACGCAGGCGAGACACTGGCCCTGAAAGGCTATACCCGTCTGTCGGCAGCGGCCGTATTCGGCATGTCCGACCAGCGCTTGCCTGCCGGACTGATGGCAGCGGCTATCCTCTGGGCCATCGGCTCGATGCTGTACTTACGGAGAAGAGAGAAAGAGAATCTGGTGCTGCAACCCGTAGAAGGATGCGGACAACCGGCTGAAGATGGTACACAATCTGCCGAAGATTTCGGGGGATTGACGTATTCGGATGCAGACGACCGTTTCTACGGCGCCGACCACACGCCTATCCGCTTCACCCCCATGCAACAGCAACTGATGCGGCTGTTCTGGCAGTCACCTTCCCACTCCATTTCGAAAGAGGAAATCTGTGCGACACTCTGGCCCAAGAAAGACGATGCCAACGATACGCTCTACACCCTTATCCGCCGGTTGAAACCCATTGTGGAGGAGCATACGCAGCTGAAAATCGTGGCCGACAGAGGACGAAACTATTCACTGGAAATCAACGAATTGAAAAGCTGACAGCGAATTGTCAGGCAAATGTCAGCGTCGGTTTTTGACGCCTTCGTGACAGCCTCCTACTTTTGTTCCTGAAATTTACACACAGGAACAAATGAACACACTCAGATTACTTTTCCAGCAGGAGACCGAAAGTCGGCTTCTGCTGACCATCTCCCGATTTCTGGCCAGCATCTTTCTTCTTTTATTGCTGGCCCTCCCCACTCTCGCGCAGGAAGTAGAACCCACCGTGGAACTAGGCGAAGTGGAAGTCAAAGCCGACCGGATTATCCACAAGACCGACGGTCTGCTACTCTACCCCTCCGAACAGCAGAAAGCTTCTTCCCGCTCAGGCTACAGTCTGCTCCAGCAACTCACCTTACCGAATATCCGTGTGGACGAGGTGGGCCACAGCATCTCGGCCATCGACCAGCGGGGAGGCGTACAGATTCGTATCAACGGCATCATTGCAGACAAGGCAGAGATGCTGTCGCTCGACCCGAAAAGCATCCGCAAGATTGACTTCATCGACAACCCCGGCGTGCGCTATGGCGACGGCATTGCCTACGTCATTGACATCACTACCCGACGGGCGGACAACGGATATACTTTAGGAACCTCGCTCACCCAGGCACTGACTACCCGCGACGGCGATTACACGGTGTACGGCAAATGGAACACAGGAAAGAGTGAGCTGTCGCTGAACTACAGCTTCGGCTACCGGGATTTTAAAGGAATACGGACGGAGGAAACCGCATACTATCATCTGAACGACGGCTCCATTTATACCATCCAGCGCAACGACCTCGCTTCGCGCAACCGGAGTCTGAGCAACCAGATGAAACTGACCTACAACCTGGCCGACTCCAGCCGCTACGTGTTTCAGGCTTCACTGAGCGGCGACTTCAGTCACGTGCCGGGCGATTTCAGTCAGAAACAGATTGTAGACGGGGCACAGACATACACCGCCCTCGAACAGCAACAAAGCCAGAGCAGCAGTCCGGTGCTCGACCTCTACTACTTCCAGCAGTTCACCCCCCGGCAGTCGCTTACCCTCAATGCCGTGGGCACATACATCGGCACCCAATCCTCCGACAGTTACGACGAAGGTTCGCCTTACCGTTACAATGTGGACGGACGCACCTACTCCCTGCTGAGCGAAGCCATCTATGAAAACCGGTTGAAGCCCTTTACCCTTTCTGCCGGCCTCAACTACAACCAGAAATACACGAACAATGAATACACGGGCGATGTTTCTTCCGTCACCCCCATGCACCACAACCGCGTGTATCTGTTCTCCGAAATCAAGGGAACGTGGGACAAGCTCCGCTACTCGGCAGGCATCGGAGGCAGCTACCTGCACTACCGTCAGCAAGCCCATTCGTACGATTACTGGAGTTTCTGTCCGAAAGCAGCCCTGAACTACAACTTCACCCACTCCCTGCAACTGAGTTACAATTTCCAGCTGAACGAACGCACCTCACGGGTGGCCATGATCAGCGATGCCGCCATTCGCACCAACCGCATGGAATGGACCGTAGGTAGTCCAGACCTCAAGCCCAACCGGGAGACGTATCACACCCTCCGGCTGTCGTACAACAACACCCGCCTGCAAGCCTATGCGCAAGGCTTCTACAAGAAATGTCCTCACCCCAACATGGCGGTGTACGAACGCACGTCCGACGACCGGTTCATCTATACCCAGCGCAACCAGAAAGAGATTGACGCCCTGCACGCCATGGCCTATGCAAGCTACTGGCTGATGCCGGAAAAGCTCTCCGTCACGGCCTACGGGGGACTGTTCCGCTGCTTCAACTTCGGCCAGGACTACACGCACTGCTACACGTCCTACTTCTTCACAGGGGCCGTCAACGCCTACCTGGGCAACCTCTCCCTCCATGCCTACGCCGACAACGGCTCCCGCTTCCTGGAAGGGGAAACCAAAGGCTACAGCGGAGGCGACATCGCCATGAAGGCCGCCTACAGCTACAAAGACTGGCAGTTTGCCCTTATCTGGCAACAGCCCTTTCAACACAAATACAAAATGTTCGAATCGGAAGTCCTGAACCGGAACCTCCAGAAAACCACTGCCCTCTACAGTCGCGACGCCTGTAACCTCGTCAACCTGACCGTAACGTGGCGACTGACTAAAGGACGCAAGTTCCGCGCTGTCAACCGCTCCATCCAGCTGAAGGACAGTGACACGGGGATTATCCGATGAAAAAAGAAATTCTCAGGTAAGTATTCCGCTTGCCTGAGAATTTTTCAATGAGCTGCACGCTGCAACCACCGGTTACAACCGTTTCCCAACAGTACCCCCAAGAATACGCTCACAAAGATGCGCCAATCATCGGCAAGGCCCATCCATTGTGTGACGAACAGACAGAGACTGCACACTACGGCTGTGACCACCAAGCTCCATAACAACGGTTTCATTTTCATAGGCATTTGTTTTGATTACAAGCGTAAAGATACAAAAACTTACCTAAAAACGACTTTTTGAGAAAGAAATAATTATTTCTGACAGACTTATTTGTCTAAACCACCCCGATAAAATCAAGAAACTTTGGCGGCACGCTCGAAAGTAACCGGAATGGCATACCTCACTTTCTCCGGTTTTCCGCTTTGCCGTCCCGGTTTCCATTTCGGCATCAGCTTTACTACCCGAAGAGCCTCTTCGTCCAATGCCGGATTCACTCCCCGCAGCACCACCGGATGAATAATGTTTCCTTCCTCATCTATCACAAACTGCACGATGACTCGAGGAATTACAACCGTTTCAGGCACAAGCGATTTGTCATAGTTCAGATTCTTCCGAATAAAATCCATCAAGGCCGACATGCCCCCGGGAAACTCCGGCATCTCCTCTACCTCGTCATACGCAATATCCAGATCCTTTTCCTCTGCCACTTCCTGCAAAGGCTTTGAAGAAGGCTCCTTGTCCGAAGCATCCCGTTCTTCCACCTTGTGGCCAATCCGGAATTCCGCCGCAAAATACCAGTCGTGATAATTATCCCCAATATCCATTTTCTTCACCACACGATAGATGCCCGGCGTAAGCATACGGAGTGACGTATACAAACTGGCAGAAAAGGGATAAATCTTATTGGATGGAAGAATACGTTCTTCAAGTGTCCAAACTGTTGCTCTCGGTAAAGACAGCCATTTTTCTCCCTCCTTCCGAAGCACTCGGTACGGCGACCCCATTGAGATGCTCCGCCCGCTCCGGTTTACGATTCTCACCGCCACAGATTCCGTATTCAGCGGATACACCGCCTTCTCCGTGTACATCTTGATGCCGAAAGTATCCGTACACATCGGTTGAGTAAAATAAGTAGCTACATCCTCTTTTCCGTCGTTCACTACGATTGCCGCATAATTCAGCACCTTCTGCCGGAACTCTTTCTGCAATGCCTCCGAGTTCACCATCCACGACATATACAACGTGTCATTGTCCCGAAAAAACGAAGTATTCAAGTTTTCTATGACACGGTCCTTGGGATGTTCCTTCCCATACTGGCTAATTTTGTCAAGCAGTTTCCGATGCTGAGCCTTGGATACGAGTTCAAACTCCGCGTATGCCGTACATGTATTACGGTTGAATGATTTGTAAATGCGATACCTGCCGGGACGGTTCTTGTCCGTATAAAATTGAATAGTCTGCCGGTCTGTAGGATAATCGGGCGTAAACACCCACAATACATCGTTGATTATCGGATTGGTAGGCTGAGGTTCCCATTGCTTTAGTGCTTCATTGTAATATACCAGACTGTACCCTTCTCCACTGTCATATTCCCGGTTCGCACGACTGGTAATGAAGACCTTGACTTTGGAAGTCGCTACAGGATAATAATCATATTCTGTATGCATATAAAGCGAATCCGCAGAAAGAGGACGGCCGACAGGAATATCCCGTACCACCGGTTCCAGCACCATCGCCACCGGTTGAGGCGGAGTGTCTGTAGAAGTTTCCGTATCCGGCTCCTCTGCTGCAAGCGTATCATCCGTTACTTCCGGACTCTGTACTGCTGGAGGAGTCTCCTTTGCCAGAACATCTACCGGTTGTGCCTTACGCTTGCCTGTACAACCAACACACATCACACAGACCACCGCCACAAACAATTGAAAAAATGCATTTGTTTTCATACGCTATTGGGATAATTAATTTGTATTCTGCACAGAAGGTTTAAACGCAACAGGAAAAGCAAACTTTACATTCCGGTTCTTCCCGGCTTGTCTGCCCGGTTTCCATTTCGGCATCAGACTGACGATACGCAAGGCTTCTTCATCCAACGCCGGATTTGTACTCCGCAACACCACAGGGTTAGTGGCATTTCCCTTCTTATCTACTACTATTTGAATGATGACACGCTCCCTCTTTTCAGCCTTGTCATGCCGCAGGTTTTTCCGGATAAACTCCATTAAAGCAGACATACCACCGAGAAACTCCGGCATCTCCTCCACTACCTGATAAACTGTTTGCTCATCTTCCTTTCATTGTATTATCGATTTTTCCGTGAAACAATTGTCCGTTATTTATCTATCCAGAACTCGGCACTTACTGTAATTTCTTCCCTCCCGTCATGGAATGATTGAATAATCCGATATTTTCCGGATGTAATTCTATAGCAACAGACAGGATAACTAAAACAATAATAATCAGGAGCAAAGTTTAACTGCATACCTACATCTCCAAAGCCATACATTCCATTCATCTTTGCACCCATCCACGAACCGTTTTCCCATTTCTGCAATGTCCAGTCACCACCAAAAATCAGCGACTTACGCTTAGGATTCAATAGGATAGCATACACATTCTTCGTATCAAGCGGATAATGGTTCTGTATCATATTCATCCTCACAGTAGTCCCCAGCGTATCACAGTTCAGGCATTGTGCATCGGCAGGCCCAATCTGCATAACCTGTTTTTTTGATGCCGTGCGATTGCATCCCAAACTGCATATTGCCATCATCACCACGAAATAAATATACCAGCTTTTCATACTCCACACATTTTTATTTAACCTCAAAACTGTCTGTCAAAAGAATGCGTTCATCACCTCTACTAAATGATTTCTGAACACGGTATTTCCCTTTTGGAATGCAATATTCATTCAGTTTATAACGGAAGCAATACAGCAAAGGAGCCTTCTCTATCATAAACGCATCACTATTCCATACAATCGTATAGGAGGTATCCTTTTGCTCCGGCGGACACCATTTATCATTTTTCCACAAATAGAAACGCATATCCCGTCCGAACTCCAACAGAATGTCCGTCGGATTGCTTACAAATATATTAATCACGGGCACATTTTCTGTATATACTTCATATTCTGTCCACAGACGGGTTTCTCCGTTATATGCTTCAGGTAAATCTTTTGTATACCAAAGTTGACACTGACGTAATTCGTATGTTACTGTATCTTGAAATGAAGCACAGGTATCAGCAACCACAATGGATGTCATGCTGTCCGCACCTCCGATAACAGCTGTAGAGGTAGCCTCCTGTACAGGCTGTCCAGGCTTATTTACACAGGCCGCCAGCAAAATCAATATAACACATGCAATCTCTTTTCTCATATTCATTCCATTTTAATGAAAACAATTATTCCTTTTATCTATTTCATCAGTATCGGTTTATCACACGGTGTATAGCCGATAACCAGCACATCAGTATCCGGATTAACAGTAGCAGAAGAATTCAGTTTATATTGAACTACAAGTGTATCTTTACCTGCCTTCAATAAAGTAGGGACATTCATCACCTTTCTAAAAGTGTCCAATGCTGCTTTCCGAAACGAACGGTTGCTGCAAGAAATGATTTTCGGTTGCACGACATATCCGTTACTGTCCACTGCATATTCAATGCGTAGCAGACACTCTTTTCCTTTGGCCAGCAACTTTACCGGATATTTGCTTTCCTTATGTAAAGTCTTGATAAACCATTTATAATCACGAAATTCATCTAAAGATTTATCCAGACCAAATATTCCTTTCGGAGCCTCCTTGCGCCATGAAGTGCCAAACTTCTTATCCAGATAATCAAAAACCACCTGATTATAAGCTGTCAGCATATGATTGGGAACACCCAGATAACAGTCCAGTGTTCCATCTTTTTTCAATGGATAAAAAACGTCATAACTCACGCCGTACTTTATCCAGAAAAAGTGTGTGCGGATTTTTTGTTCCTGTTCTTCCGGTATTACCAGGCGCAGCTTGGGATGTCCCTTGAGGATATTTTCTTTCGACAACTCCGGCGAACAGTCATATTTCAAAATATAATCATACCATAAAGGAAGCACCATACGCAGCGTGTCATTATGCTGCGAAGGGAGGGTTACTACCGTATCACAAGGAGCGAGTCCCACATATTCAGCTTTCAGATGATAAGTTCCGGCCTCCAGTCCCGTCATCCGGAAGCAGCCGGTGGAATCTGTCAGCCATCCTTGAAACGGTTGTTCAACCATGCTCAAATTGGAGCCAACAAGCACAGCATGTACCACATCATAAGGAGGACGTTGACGGACGGATTCACCATACACCCGACCCACAATCGTGTATTTTGCAGAATCACCCTTATTATGCGTTATATCTCCCCTCAAAGTTATAGTAAGATTCCGATATTCGCTCGTGTACTTTCCGTTGATGAAGAGCACCTCCCACGGATAAATGGATTTCAGCGTTTCTTTGAGGGCAAGAGCCAGCGGATGATTCCCGTCGTTTATCATTTCCTGCGAAGAACGCAGATAAATGAAACGTACGTCACAGTCTATAAAGTGACCGTCGGCTGTCAACTGGAAATCACTTAGCGAAAAACGAATTCGTTCTCCACGGTATTCAGGAAACCGCTTCCAAGGAAACCGATGCACGATTTCCCCTTGTGCCTTCGTCAGATTCAATCCGGCTCTCCGGTAATTGTGGTAAGTCTGCGTTTCCAGCACTTTACCGCTCCGAACGGTCAGCACCCGTTCTGTTTCCATGTTGCGGTCGAACCCATCATGCACGTATCTCACCACATCTCCTTTCCCGGCCCGAAGTTCCCCACTGAACCAGCGGGCTTGAATTGTCCCCGCCAGACAATAGGCCGCAAAAATCGGCCGCAAGTCTTTCACCTCATACATTCGTGTATATTCTTTCTTGCTGACCTCATCGTAGACATCCGCTTCTACCCGTTGCAGGCAAAGATACCCATCACGCACCTCCCAGAAAGCGGTATAGCCGCTATAATTGCCCGTAGACCGAGTAACATTTTCCGGAAGAAAATCTCCCATCCGCCTGCACAGCAGGGAATCGTATCCTATCGGCTTTGCCATCAAAACCCATTCTTCTCCTTCCAGACGAATCACATCGCCCGATTGCCCTGTGGCTTTAAGCGTCAGCATCACACCACACAGCAGAATAAGCAGCATCATTTTCTTCATACGTATCTGATTGTTAGGTAAATCTAGTTTTTAAAGATACGGAAAAGAAACGGCATTTCAAAGTTGTGGAAAGGATTAGAAAAACGAAGCTCCGTTTTCCGAGAAATATTGGTTTTATTTTTACGTTTCCCAACCCCGAACCGTATGTTTTCAAAAGCAGAAACGTATAGTTCCGCACCGAAGAACATACGGTTCTCTTACGGGAAACATAGAAAACGCCTTGAAGAAACGATTATGTCCTCAAGGCGTTTTCCAATATGTAAAGTTAGCAAGCTATTCGGCGTCTTCCTATTCCGCAAAAGCCGGAACAGGCAAATGCATACCTGCCATTACCACTCCGTTTTCACGGGCATATTGCAGGTAGTATTTGCGGCTTTTTATGGCTCCGGTCTTATCCATGTCATACTGCGCACAGATTTCCGGATGATCTTTCTGCAAGGCAAACCCGTGAAACAAGTCACCAATTACCAGCAGTTTGCCCGCCTTATAAACGGTATGTCCCGGTGTATGTCCTATGGCCTCCATAGGGAGCACATTTCCGGGAAGCGTATCTCCAAAAGCAAAGAGATGCAGACGGTCTTTATAGGCATTCATCGTGGTCTCTACCTGTGCCCTTTTATCAGCCGGCATTTTCATCCAGGCATCATATTCCGCCTTTGAAGCATATACCTCAGCCTTCGGGAAGACAACCTTACCGTCCTTCATCATTCCGCCGATATGGTCGCCATGAAAATGGGTAATAAACAAGCAGTCAATATCTTCAGGCTTTACATTCAACGATTTCAAGCCCTCCATCATCCGGCTATCAGGAGCACCGACACCGGTATCAAAAAGCATCCGCTTGCCATCACATTCAATCAAAAACGTGCTGACGGAAGCTGGTATACCCTCTTGAAGAGAAAGGCTGTTCATCAGCGCATCTGTCGCATCCGGAAAGAGAGTACGCGGCATCAACCGTGAGCTGGCATTGTCACGAATCCATGTCACCTTCATACTGTCCAGCGTCAACGTGGCCAACAAACTATCTTTCTGTAATGTTACCCGAGTACATACGGTCTTTATCGTATCTGCATTCATTTCTTTCTCTGTTTTCTGTTTATTCTGCCCTCCGCAACCAAAAAACAAGAAGGCTGACAACACGACGGCACCCGCCATCACATAATTTTTCATACGTATTTGTTTTGTAGTTTCTTCTTATTGTCCCATCTCTACCTTCACTTCCTGAATGTTACAAAGCTCATCGCTGAAGTTGACACCAATCTTGTAGACCGTACGGCTGTCCTTGGCAAAGGGTGCGGCATAGCCTTTCTCCCGAATCTGAGCCAAAGCTTCGTCCGCGCTGCCGTTCAACTTGAATTCCATGATGTACACATAGTCCTGCGTCTGGAGCACCAGGTCAATCCGACCACGGTTGGTTCGGTATTCCACCTGCACGTAGAAGCCCATCAGCTTGAAGATGATGTAGAGGATATTCTGATAGTGCACTTCGCGGTCGCGTGCCAGTTCGTATGGAATGTCGGCAAACATGGTCTTCAACCGTTCGAAGAAATCATCTACTTTGCCCGCCATTACTTCCTCCACAAAGCACTGAATCTGGTAGGGTGACTTGCTTACGCTCACCGATGCGTAGTTGGGCAGCAGGAACTTGAAGAACCCTTGTTCCACTTCGCGGTTGGGGAAGCCTAACGTGTAGTTCTCGAACATCTTGTTGTAACCCTTGATGGTGAGGTAGCCACTCTGGTAGATAACCGGAATCGGGTCGGTTGAGGCCGTATCAATGCTGTCCAGCACCGGCTGGCTGGTGACGATATGTTCCAGTTCTTCTATCGGATAGTGATGGAGCTTGAGTAGTTCGACGAGGTAGGTCGGTGTTCCAGTCTCAAACCAGTAGCTGCCGAACCGTCGGTTGGCAAAGGTATTCAGCAGGCTGAACGGATTGTACATACCGATGGCATTTTCCGTGAAATGATACCCGTCGTAGTTTGTTTTCAGTTCTGCACAAGCTTCTTCATAGCTCATGCCTGTAGCTGCGGCTAATTCGTGAATATCCTCTTCAAAATAGGTATAAATTTCTTTCTCACTGATACCACAGATTTCGGCATACTGGTCAATCATGGAAATGTCACGCAGGTTGTTCAAATCGCTGAACACGCTGACCTTGCCGAACTTGGTCACTCCCGTGAGCAGAGCAAAGCGGATGCACCCGTCCATGGATTTCAAAGCTCCGTAGAAGGCTTTCAGGGTACCGCGGTATTCGTTCTGCAAGGCTTCATTGCCGATGGCCTGTAGCATGGGCTTGTCATATTCGTCGATGAGAATCACCACGCGGCGGCCTGTCTGCTCGCAGGCACGGCGGATGATCCCCTGAAAACGCCGGGCCACACCGATTTCACTGGAAGATGCTCCATAAAGTACTTCCCAATTCTGTACGTTTTCCTCCAACACGTTGGTCAGTGATTCCGGCGTATCGTATTTCTGCGTATTCAAATCCAGGTGTAGTACCGGATATACCGTCCAGTCCTTCTCCAGTTTCTCCAGTGCCAGTCCCTTGAAAAGCTCTTTCTTTCCCTGTGCGTAGGCTTCAAGGGTTGACAACAGCAGGCTTTTTCCGAAGCGTCGCGGACGGCTCAGAAAATAGTATTTATTTGTATTAAACAATTCATATATCTGTGCAGTTTTGTCCACATACACATAACCATCATGTATCAGACCTTCAAAGTTCTGTACTCCTACCGGATATAGCTTGCTCATAACCACTGGATTTAGATTCTACTGCGAATGTAGTAATTTTCAGCGAACATTCAAACAGACAAAGAATAGGAATCTGAAAATTAGATGGATAATCACTCGTCCTTTACAGTCATAATTACTATCTTTGTATAGAGTCATATTGCGACTTCGATTCAATAACTATTCAGAAAACCGAGCAATGGAAGTACACAGAATAATAAACAACATTTTTAAGGTTCTTCTTAATCTACTGCTCTTCATGATGGCTGGGGTAGCAATCATGAATGTATTTATGAGCAACTGCACGACAGGAGAAATCTGCTATCAGCTACTAATAGCCATTCTATGTATCGCAACGATTTTCTGCAAGAAATACAGATATATCGGTTTGTCCATCATCTTGGTATTGATGTTTATTGCTTATCTTGTCACTAAATAATAACCGTAATGGGAACATTAGGATGCATCCACGACATGATGCGGAGGGACAAAGAAAACAGGGAACTCCGTCAACGCGACCGGGAACGTATGAAGGAAACGCGCCGGCGAATGACCGAATGCCGGCACACGGAGATACCTCCTACACTTTCCGTGGAAAAGCTGGAGAAGATAAAGAAACAGACACAAGAGAAAGAACAAGCGGATCAAAGCCGAGCCTTTAAAATCAAACTGATTCTAGGGTTAGTCATACTTGTCCTTCTGCTGTTATGCGGATTCTTGCTCTGAAGCTTCGTACACGTGTTTTTCAAATCTGCCTAACACAAAAGTTTTTTCAGGCTTTCAGCCGAAGCGTAAAGCAACTACCCTTACCTATCTCGCTTTCCACGGTCAACGTACCGCCATGTGCTTCTACAAAATCGCGTGAGATGGAAAGTCCAAGTCCGCTGCCCTGCACCTTAGTACCCGGCACACGGAAATAATGTTCAAAAATGCTGTTGTGATAGCGCGGGTCAATACCCTTTCCGAAATCGCGTACATACATCTCAATTTCCTTGTTTCCATTCACCTGTCGTGCGCCAATGATAACCCGGCTGTTTTCTGAAGAATAACGAATGGCATTGCTCAGCAAGTTGGTCAGCACCCATGCAATCTTTTCACTGTCTACAAAGAGTTTTCCAATCTTGTCTTCCGGATATTCCACCTCAATCTGAATACCAAACTTCTCTGCCTGCACCCGATTAGCCTTGATAGCATATTCTATCAGTTCAATTGGCTTGGTTATCTTCGGTTTCAGTTGCAGTTTACCGCTTTCCACCTGTGTCATGTTCAGTAATTCACCCGTAATGCTCAGCAAACGTTCGCTGTTTTCCCTGATACTGTTCGAAAGCTCCTCCTGCTCCGGATTCAGATGTCCCACACGTTTGTCTTCCAGCAATTGCAGACTCATCATGATGGCGGAAATCGGTGTTTTCAGTTCATGCGAGATAGTAGAGATAAACGTGGTTTTTGCCGTATCCAGTTCTTGAAACTCTGTGATGTTTTTCAACAGCACCACATTGCCCCTCTTCTCCATTGTCACCCCATCTTTTCCCGGCATCGTGATGTCCATGTACTTCACCTGAAAATAACTTTCCTTATTGTCGGCATAGATTTTCAGCGGCTCCTTCTTCACCTTTCCACCCTCTTCTATCAACCCTCTTACCAGACGGCGCAGCAAGTCGTTGCTCATGGCTATTTCCTGAGCCGACTTCCGGATGACGTTTTCCCGCTTCAGGTTCAGCACATTCAGTGCCTCATGATTGATAAAAAGGATATTCATTTCATTGTCCAGTCCGATAATCGGTTCATTAATGGAGTTGATGATAGTTTCCATGTAGCGTTTGGAAGCCATCAGGTCGGACAAGGTACTGTTATGATACTCGTTCAGTCGTCTGGCCATCCGGTTAAAGTTTTTCGAAACTTCCACCAGTTCTTCGCCTCCTTTCAAATTCAGAGTCACATCGTAATTATGGTTGGCTATTTCCAGAATGCCATCGGCCAGCTGTTTGATTGGCGAGTTAATGGATGCAGGCAACTTGATGAGCATACCGATACCTATCAAGATGCAAATGCCTCCGATTACCGTAATCCATATCAAGGCCCGGTTCAATCCCGGACCGGCAGCCGGGCTATCCGGTTCCGTAGCCGTAAGAATCTGCAGATTAGCCACAGAGAGTGCTACCAGCAGCACAATCATAGATACCAGCACGCCTATCGTAAGCGCGATTTTTGCTTTAATATTCATACCATTCATTTTCATTGAATTTTATGCAATTATAATCAAATCTATTTTCATCTCGGCCAAAGCCTGCAAAAACTTTTTGTATTTCCCTATCTGAAAGATGGTCTGAGGCATTTTAAAGGCAGGATGCCCCATACAGATGGTCGTAATCTGTTTTTCTCTGCAGGTTTCTATGATGGCTTCAGTTATACTCTCCGAAAATACTTGCAGCACGTCTCCCCCCAGTTCCGTCACCAGTTTGAAGTGATTCAGCAGGTAGCGTTGTGAAGCCAGACTGATACGCTCTGTACTCTCACGGGGAGTCTGCACATAAAGTACCGTAAAAGACGTGCTGTAGCGGGAAGCCAGACGGTAAGCCTTGCGGATAATGTGACGCGGAGTATGTTCATTGCTGCTGATACATGCCAGAATACGCTCCCGCCGGGCCGGCTGTGACACTACCGGAAGCACTTCGCTTTCCACTTTTTTCTCCACGCGGAAAGCCACTTCCTTCAAGGCCAGTTCACGAAGTTGCAGAATATTCTCGGTCTTGAAAAAGTGGTGCAGGGCCGTCTGAATTTTCTCCGGACGATATATCTTTCCCGATTTGAGCCGCGCAATCAGCTCCTCGGCCGTGAGGTCAATGTTGACCACCTCATCGGCTTCCTGCAGTACACTGTCGGGCACCCGTTCCTTGACTTCGATGCCGGCAATTTCCTTTACTTCATCGTTCAGGCTCTCAATATGCTGAATGTTAATGGCCGACACCACATTGATGCCCGCATCCAGCAGTTCCATCACATCTTGCCAGCGTTTTTTATTGCGGCATCCTTCCACATTCGTATGGGCCAGTTCATCTACCACAACCAGTTCCGGATGAAGCTGAAGAATCGTCTCCAGATCCATTTCCTCCAGTTCCTTTCCTTTGTAGAAAATCTTCTTGCGAGGAATTACCGGCAATCCTTCCAACTGCGCCTCTGTGCCGGCACGCCCGTGAGTTTCCACATATCCTATCTGTACGTCAATGCCATTGTCCATCATCTCGTGTGCTTCCTGCAACATCCGGTAGGTTTTTCCCACACCGGCTATCATGCCAATGTATACCTTGAATTTACCACGGCGAGAACGACGGATTAAATCCAGAAAATGTGGTACGTTATGCTCTCTTTCTTCCATTTTTCGTCAAACTTTTATACAATATAATTCCCAGCCTCATAACCTGTCTATCAATTATCTTCCCAGAATCCACGATAGAACAACAGCAGAATACCAAAAATCTCCAGACGACCGATAAACATCAGTACTGACAATATCCATTTGGCCGCATCGGGTAAGGCAGCCCATGAGAACACGGGACCAAAAGCACCCAACCCCGGACCTACGTTACCAATAGCCGACACAACCGTACTCATTGCTTCCGTCAGTCCCACTCCAAAGCACATCAGCAGCGTCCAGCCCACAAAAATACAAACCAGATACGTAGCAAAGAAAGTATATACCGTAGCCGATACCTGCGAGGATATTGCTTCTTTATTGACACGCACCGGCAATACGGCACGCGGATGAAGCATCTGCTTGAACTGGTTACGGATGTTCTGGGCAATGATGAGCAAACGCAGGTTCTTGACTCCTCCGCTTGTGGAACCCGTACAACCTCCCGACAGCATGGCAAACAGGAGCAGCATCCAGGTGAATTGAGGCCATAGGTTGTAGTCATCCGTTGCAAACCCGCAAGAGGTATGCGTAGTAGCTACCTGAAACAAGGCTTTGCGGAATGCAGTTTCCAGGTCATAATAATCTGTCACAAACAAGGCTATGGTAATGATTCCCGTCAGTATGCCCACTGATTTGAGGAACCAGTGCAGCTCTCTATCCCTCAACAGGTTTTGATACTTTCCCTTTAGCGCCATATAATACAACGAGAAATTTACACCGGAAAGAATCATGAAAATAGAAATCACATATTCAATAAACGGAGAATGCCAGTAAGACACACTATCCTGCTTGGTAGAGAATCCGCCGGTAGCCGTGGTGGCAAAAGAGTGGCATATTGCATCAAACAGGTTCATCCCTCCACACATCAGCAGAATCGTTTCCACCAGCGTCAGGCCTATATAAATCAGCCACAGATAACGGGCCATAATCTTCGCTTTGGGATGAATCTTGTCATGCGTCACGCCGGTAGCCTCCGAAAGGAAAAGCTGCTGGCTGCTACCACTGAAAAGTGGAAGCAACGCGATGGTAAACAACACAATACCCAGTCCTCCAATCCACTGCGTCAGGCTGCGCCAGAACAGCAACCCATAGGGTAATGACTCGATGTCGTCCAGGATGGTCGCTCCTGTAGTGGTGAAACCAGACATGGTCTCAAAAAAAGCATCTGCCACAGAAGGAATGTATCCGCTAAAGTAAAAAGGCAACATCCCCAATGCCGTAAACAACAGCCACGACACACTGACAATGCAGTACCCGTCGCGGCGACTAATCAGGTTATCGGTTCGTTTGCCCACCAGCACCATACTTCCTCCAAGAGCAATATTGATACCCATGGTTTGTACAAAATAAATATAATCAGGTTCTTCATACAAAAGTGAAACCCCGGCACACAAAGCAAACAGTCCAGCTTCGACCAATACCAGCACTCCCAAAATATAAATAATAAGCCGGGTATTTATCAGTCCCTGTTTCCGGCCTTTGCTACGAGGTACATCGTATTCAAAAATATTATCCATAATCTTTTTTTGTTTTTTCCCTTGAGCAAACAAATGTCATGCCGTGAAATCAGCCATAATCATAACCCTCTAAAAATCAAGAAAATAAATTCGCACAAAGAGAAAATGCTCTCCAAGCAACCTTCTCATTTTGAGAAAAGCCCATCTCATTTCGATAGAGCTCATATCAAAGTCCCCCGAATAAAAATCCCCGACACTCCATGTCCGGAATGTCAAGGATACGAACGGACTCATCCGTTTATTTCACCGTGGGGTTTGCTTCCTCCAAAGCCACATTCAGTTTCAATACATTGACTTTTTCTGTTCCAAACAAGCCGAGGAATGGTTTCTCAACCATCTTGTCGACAAGCGCCTTCACGGTCTCCTCATTCATGCCACGTGCTTCGGCCACGCGCTTCACCTGCACGTATGCACAAGCTGGTGTAATGTGCGGATCTAAGCCGGAACCGCTGGCAGTTACCATCTCGGCCGGCACATCCTTACGATCCAGATAAGGATGATGTACCAAGAAAGAATCTACCCGTGCCTCCACTTCTGCCAGATATGCTTCGTTGGTAGGTCCTTTATTGGAGCCAGCTGACGAATCTGCCTTATAATCGGCAGCCGAAGGGCGCCCCCAGAAATAAATATCCTTGGTAAAGGCCTGGCCCACATTGGCCGCGCCTACTACTTTCCCGTTCAGGGTAATCGTTTCTGCGTTTCCTTTTCCCGGGCCGAAGAACTGCCCGAAAACCCATAGTATCAGCACATAACATACAGAGAAAAGAATACAGAATGCAATGGTAATGCGAATTGATTTTATAAAGTTTTTCATAACTGTCCGTTTTATTAGAAAAATAATCCTACAAATAAGTCAATTAGTTTAATTCCGATGAAAGGCGCGATAAGCCCCCCCACTCCATAAATCAGCAGGTTGCGGCGCAGCAAGGCACTCGCGCCAATCGGTTTATAAGCCACTCCCTTCAGAGCCAGCGGAATCAGAATCGGAATGATGAGGGCGTTGAATATAATGGCAGAAAGGATGGCACTTTCAGGACTGTGCAGCCCCATGATATTCAGTGGAGCCAGCTGTGGAACGGTCACCATGAACAAAGCCGGGATGATGGCAAAATATTTGGCCACGTCGTTGGCGATAGAGAAGGTAGTAAGTGTGCCACGAGTCATCAGCAACTGCTTGCCGATTTCCACAATTTCAATCAGCTTGGTAGGGTCATTGTCCAAATCGACCATGTTGCCGGCTTCTTTGGCAGCCTGCGTGCCGCTGTTCATGGCCACACCCACATTGGCCTGTGCCAGTGCCGGCGCATCGTTCGTGCCGTCGCCCATCATAGCTACCAGCTTACCGGCAGCCTGCTCCTTCTTGATGTAGTTCATCTTGTCTTCCGGTTTGGCCTCAGCAATGAAATCGTCCACTCCGGCTTTTTCGGCAATGTACTTTGCAGTCAGCGGGTTATCACCGGTCACCATTACCGTTTTCACCCCCATCTTGCGCAGGCGTTCGAAGCGTTCTTCAATGCCCGGCTTGATGATGTCCTGCAATTCTATGACACCGGCAATCTGCCCGTTGATACTGACCACCAAAGGGGTTCCGCCATTGCCAGAAATCTTCCGGATGATATCTTCCGTCTCTTCCGGAAATTCATTACCGGCCTCCAGTGCTATGCGACGAATGGCATCGAAGGCACCTTTGCGGATTTCGGTTCCATCTTTCAGGTCGATACCGGAACATTTGGTTTCGGCGGTAAACTGAATCATGCGGGCTCCTTCGGTAGGCAACGTACGCATACGTACTCCCAGTTCACGTCCCAGTTCGATAATGGATTTTCCTTCAGGGGTATCATCGGAAACAGAAGAAAGCAGACAAGCTTCTACGAACGCATGCTTATCCAGACCTGCCACCGGATAGAAGGCAGTAGCCTTACGATTGCCGATGGTGATGGTACCGGTTTTATCGAGCAGCAATGTATCTACGTCGCCGGCCGTTTCTACCGCTTTACCCGACTTGGTGATTACATTGGCACGCAGAGCACGATCCATCCCGGCAATACCGATGGCCGACAGCAACCCTCCGATGGTAGTTGGAATCAGACACACAAATAAAGAAAGGAAAGCAGCAATCGTAATCACGGTGTGAGAATAGTCGGCCATCGGCTTCAGTGTAATGCACACAATCAGGAATACCAGCGTAAATACAGCCAGCAATATGGTCAGGGCTATTTCATTCGGTGTTTTCTGACGGCTTGCTCCTTCTACCAGCGCAATCATCTTGTCCAGAAAACTTTCGCCCGGCTGTGTAGTCACGGTCACTTTGATACGGTCTGACAACACTTTGGTACCTCCGGTAACGGAGCTCTTGTCGCCTCCGGCTTCGCGGATAACCGGAGCAGACTCACCGGTAATGGCACTCTCATCAATGGAAGCCAGTCCCTCGATAATCT
Organism: Phocaeicola plebeius; assembly: GCF_003437535.1. Classification (GTDB taxonomy): domain Bacteria; phylum Bacteroidota; class Bacteroidia; order Bacteroidales; family Bacteroidaceae; genus Phocaeicola; species Phocaeicola plebeius_A. The sequence goes on along the minus strand of NZ_QSQT01000010.1, from coordinate 81,940 downwards.
CACCGTCTGCCGGAATCACATCGCCCGCCTCACATTCAAAAACATCTCCTTTCTTCAACTGCGAACTGCTCACGGTCTTTACCTTACCGTCGACAATCAGTTTGGCCGGAGTTTCCTCACGGGTTTTTCGCAGACTGTCGGCCTGCGCCTTACCACGAGCTTCGGCTATGGCTTCAGCAAAATTGGCAAACAGCAAAGTGAGAAACAGAATGACAAACACCCAGAGATTGTATACAAATGAACCTTGTGAGGTATGAGTGGCCGAATAGAGTGTAACAACCAGCATGATTAAGGTAGCAACTTCTACCGTAAACATGATGGGATTCTTCACCATGATTCTGGGATTCAGCTTGACGAACGACTGCTTCAAGCTTTCCATGACTTGTTCCCTCTGAAACAGGGAAGTATGATTCTTATTTTTCATATCTTTTTTCTTTCGTTGTTATCGTATCTTCTTCAATGATACGTTTCAGTATTTTTCTCTTATAAACTAAAGTGTTCTGCAATTGTACTCAAGGCATGTGCCGGAAAGAATGACAAGGCGGCTACTATGAAAATCACTGCAAATGTCATGACACCGAAAGTCACGGTATCTGTTTTCAGTGTGCCGGCACTTTCCGGAATGTATGTCTTCTGCGCCAGCAAACCGGCGATGGCTACCTGACCCACAATCGGAATGAAGCGGCTCAGGATAAGCACGATGCCACAAGAGATGTTCCAGAACCAGGTATTGTCGCCCAGACCTTCAAAGCCAGAACCGTTATTAGCTGCCACTGAAGTAAATTCATACAGCATTTCGCTCAGGCCATGGAATCCGGGATTGTTCAGCCATCCCCCTTCGCTTTCCACCCATTCAGGTGCATGTACATACAGGTAAGCAGCCAGTGCCGTACCCACCAGAATCACAAACGGATGAAGAAGGGCCACCATGGAAGCCACTTTCATTTCACGGGCTTCTACCTTATGGCAGAGAAATTCAGGCGTACGCCCTACCATCAGGCCGCTGATGAACACTGCGATGATGATAAAGGTGAAATAGTTCATCCAACCTACGCCTACCCCGCCAAACCACGTGTTAATCTGCATATTCAGCATTTCAATCATACCGGAAACCGGCATGGTAGAATCATGCATGCCATTTACCGATCCGTTGGAAGTCACCGTGGTAGCCACACTCCACAAACCGGTGGCTCCGGCTCCCAGACGTACTTCCTTGCCCTCCATGGCTCCGTTATCCTGTGCAATACCCATGGCATCCATGCGCGGATTTCCTTTCATCTCTGCAGGCACGTTAACACATACCCCGATGAGGAATGCGGCCAGCATGACACAATAAATACTGTATCCCAGTCTCCTGCGCTTCACATAGAAGCCAAAGGCAAATACCATGGCCATCGGCAGAATCAGGATAGAGCAACATTCCACCATATTAGAAAGATATGTAGGGTTTTCCAGCGGATGCGAAGAGTTCACCCCATAATATCCGCCTCCGTTCGTACCCAGCTGCTTAATAGGAATGATAGCGGCAGCAGGCCCCTGCGACACATGCTGTGTAACCCCTTCGAGCGTCGTTATCTCCATCTTTCCGTCGAATCCCATCGGAGTGCCTTGCGTTATCAGTATAAAGCCCACTACCAGTGAAAGCGGCAGCAAGATACGTGTACAGCTCAGCACAAGGTAATTCCAGAAGTTTCCGATAGTTTTGGTCGTCTTTTCACCCAGCGCTTTCATAATGCCTGCCATGGCCGCCATACCGGTGGCAGCTGTAATAAACTGAAAAAGCATAATGACAAACAACTGCGTGAAATAAGTCAGGTTGCTTTCTCCGCTATAATGCTGCTCGTTACAGTTCACCATGAAAGAGATGCAGGTGTTGAAAGCCTGATGCACCGTCTGTCCGCCATTTCCATCTGGATTAAGCGGAAGACTGCCCTGAATCACCAGCAGTATCATACCCCAGATAAACCAGAACAGGTTCACCACCAGCAAAGCTTTCAAGAACTGCTTCCAGTTCATTTCTTCTTGCGGATGGATACCTGAGAATCGGAAAATCAGGTTTTCTACCGGCTGCATGAAATCCGACCAGACTTTTTCACCCTTATACACTCTCGCCATATATTTTCCAAGCGGATAGCTTAGCACTATCATCAGAACAATTTGCGCTACAACACCTAAAATTTCTGTATTCATAATACCCAGAATTAATCAATATCTACTTTATCAGAATTTCTCCGGCTTCACAAGCACATACATCAAATAGCCGAACATGATGACACTCACAATAAATAATGCGGTATACATAAAAGTTTCTCCTTTCAAATTCGTTCAAACCAGTCAATACATTTATAAAACAACCAGAAGCAGGCGAGGCCGCCTAACAAACAGATTAAAAATCCCACTGTAAATAGTTCCATAGTTTTTTCTTTTTTTCGATAAACAATCAGTTAAATTCACGGCATACGTAGGGCAAATGGTATGCCACAATTTAAAGGAGATTCATAATCAACTGATAATCTAATTGTTATAAAAATAGTAAAAGAAAAAGGCACAAAAAAAGCCTTCTCAAATTGAGAAGGCTCACTATTATTTTGAAATATCAAAATGATAAAAACATTCCTATACGGAAATATGATAAGCTTCTATTTTACGGTAAAGCGTGGCCAGGCCGATTTTCAGCAGACGCGCCGCTTCTGTTTTGTTTCCCCTGGTATATTGCAGCACTTTCGTGATATGTTTCTGTTCAATCACTGCCAATTCAAACTCTTCCTTACCCTGCTCTTCGTCCATTCCGGCACATTGCAAGTCAATCGGCAAGTCCTGCACGGTCACTTCTTCATCGCAGACAATGGCACTGCGCTCCATCACGTTCTTCAGTTCGCGGATATTCCCCCGCCACTCAGCTCCTTTCAGTATGTCCACCACCTCGGAAGTCATCCCCTTGATTTCTTTCTTCAACTTTGTAGAGAAGCGTTTCAGGAAAGTCTCTGCCAGCATTTCAATATCTTCTTTCCGCTCACGCAACGGAGGCAGATGAATCTGGAACACCGACAAGCGGAAATAAAGGTCCTCACGAAAATGCCCGTTCTCAATTTCCTTTTTCAAATCGCGGTTAGTGGCCGAGATGATACGTACATCCACCTTCGTTGGCTTGGTATCTCCCACCTTAATATATTCTCCGGTTTCGAGCACACGCAGCAAACGCGCTTGCAGGTCGAAGGCCATTTCACCGATTTCATCCAGAAAAACCGTACCGTGATTTGCCACTTCAAACAGGCCGGGCTTGTCTTTCATGGCTCCGGTAAAGGCTCCGGCCTTGTAACCAAAGAGCTCACTCTCCAGCAAGTCTTTGCTGAAAGCCGAACAGTTGATGGCCATAATAGGATACTGACTGCGAGGGCTCGCGTAATGGATAGCGTGGGAGAACACTTCCTTTCCGGTACCGGTTTCACCCGTGAGCAGCACCGGCACATCCGTATCGGCCACTTTCCGGGCCAGCGCAACCGCCTGCTTCAGTCCGTTGGAACTTCCGATAATCGAATCAAACGAATAGGATACGGGAGGAGCGACCTTTCCTTTCTTTTTTTCTACCTCATCCACCGCACGACTGATTGTCGGAATAATCTTGCGGTTGTCATCTCCCTTAGTTATGTAATCAAATGCCCCGTTCTTAATGGCCTGCACCCCATCCGGAATATTGCCGTGAGCGGTAAGCAGAATCACCTCCGCTTCCGGACGATGTTTTTTTATCTCCCGAATGAAATCGACTCCGTTTCCATCGGGGAGAAACACGTCACAAAGCACCACATCAAACGGTTGTGCTTTCAGCAGTTTCAATGCACTCTGGCAGTCACTCGCTTTCCACACCTTGTAGCCTTCCAGCTCAATCATGCGCGCCAGCAGGTTGCGGATGGGATCTTCATCATCAATCACTAAAATCTGGATCATATCAGTACAAATAAATCAGGAGGAGCCGAAAAATAAGCCCTCACCTATTAAATTATTGCAAAAATACGAAAATATCGACATCCGGTCCAAACATTCACGTTTTAGAGTGATAGATGTCCGAACTTTTGCAGAAGTAAGCCGTAATTTGTTGAATGATAAAAAATGAGACATACATTTTTTAAATAGCCCATAAATCATTAATTATCAAATACATAAAAAGCATTTATAATCTCTTTTCAAGATACCTTGACGTTTTAAGCAGAACACCGAAGCGTTTTGCATGAAACACCAAGGCATTTCAGATAAAACGCTCCGGCATTTCACTTAAAATGTCAAAGCGCTTCAGTCCCCTCAAAAATAAATATTCACAGGCATTAGGAATATTACAAAGACGTTACTAACTTTGCGCCACAATTTGTGTAACCGCATGAAGTTAATATTGATAACAACCCCTACTTATTTTGTAGAGGAAGACAAGATCATTACTACTCTGTTCGACGAGGGACTGGACATACTCCATCTGCGTAAACCCGACACGGCTCCGGTTTATGCGGAGCGTCTGCTAACCCTCATTCCCGAGAAATACCACAAGCGTATTGTCGTACACGACCATTTTTATTTAAAAGAAGAATACAAACTTAAGGGCATTCACCTGAGCCATCGCAATCCGCTGATTCCGGATAATTATACCGGACACGTAAGTGCATCCTGCCATACCTTCGACGAGGTGATGGCCGACAAGAAAATGTGCGACTACGTATTCCTCAGCCCGATATTCGACAGCATTTCCAAAGAAGGCTATGCATCGGCCTTCACATCGGAATCCATCCGTGAAGCTGCCGAGAAAGGCATAATCGACAAACGGGTCATTGCCCTGGGAGGTGTAGACGAAAACAACCTGCTTCAGGTGAAGGATTTCGGCTTCGGGGGAGCCGCTATCTTAGGAGGACTGTGGAACAAGTTTGACCCCGCTTCAGACTACAATTATCAAGAACTTATCGCTCATTTCAGAAAATTGAAGCGACTGGCCGACTGAGTCATTCGCTAAAATTCTGCCGGAAACGTTTGTCCGGCTTAAAGAAATGGCGTACTTTTGCAGAAAATAAGGCAATATTATCTATTTTTACAATGAGCGCAACATCACCTTTTAAGGTATTCTCTGGTACAAACTCGAGATACCTTGCAGAAAAAATCTGTAACAGCCTGGGCTGTGAACTTGGTAACATGAACATTACTCATTTCGCAGACGGCGAATTTGCAGTTTCCTATGAAGAATCAATCCGTGGACAGCATGTATTCCTGGTACAGTCCACTTTCCCTAACTCAGACAACCTGATGGAACTCCTCCTGATGATTGACGCTGCCAAGCGTGCATCAGCCAAGAGTATCATTGCCGTAGTTCCTTACTTCGGATGGGCTCGTCAGGACCGCAAGGACAAACCGCGTGTGTCTATCGGTGCGAAACTGGTAGCCGACTTGCTGAGCGTAGCAGGTATCGACCGTCTGATTACCATGGACCTTCACGCTGACCAGATTCAGGGATTCTTTGATATTCCGGTTGACCACTTGTATGCGTCTACCATCTTCGCTCCTTACATCCAGTCACTGAACCTGGAAGACCTGGTTATCGCTACTCCTGACGTGGGTGGTTCAAAACGTGCCAGCACATACGCTAAATACCTGGATGTGCCTTTGGTATTGTGCCACAAGACACGCGAAAAAGCAAACGTAGTAGCTTCCATGCAGATTATCGGTGACGTAAAAGACAAGAACGTAATTCTGATTGACGACATGGTGGATACAGCTGGTACCATCACCAAGGCTGCCGACATCATGAAAGAAGCAGGTGCACGCTCTGTACGCGCTATCGCTTCTCACTGTGTAATGTCTGGCCTGGCTTCTGAACGTGTACAGAACTCTCAGCTGGAAGAAATTGTATTCACTGACAGTATTCCTTACTCACAGCGCTGCGCTAAGGTAAAACAGTTGTCTATCGCCGACATGTTTGCTGAAACTATCCGCCGCGTGATGTCGAACGAATCTATCAGTTCACAGTACGTAATCTAAAAAACAGTACCGGGCATTTTCCGTAAAGGAAGGGTCCCGTCACCATAAAGGATTTGCAGTCCGGTTTCTCATCGGCTTGCAAATCCTTTTCCTTTGTCCTATTCATTCATCACTTGATTCCCGTTTACCCATGAAAATTCTCTGGCTCGACCTGAACAGCTCGTACGCTCACGCCTCACTGGCCCTTCCGGCCTTGCACGCACAAGTCATGCACGACCCGTCCCTGGAATGGGGAGTGGTGTCGGCTACTATCAACGAAAATCCGGGCATGACAGCCGGAGAAGTCGTACGTCAGGCACCGGATATTCTGGCAGCTACCTGCTGGCTGTTCAACCACGAAGTGCTCATGCACGTCATCAGTCGGGTGAAAGCCATGCTGCCCCGTTGCGTGGTGGCACTGGGCGGTCCGGAGTTTCTGGGACACAACGAAGACTTCCTGCGCACCAACCGCTTTGTAGACTGCGTATTCCGGGGAGAAGGTGAAGAGACTTTTCCGCAATGGCTCGCCTGCTGGCAGCAACCGAAGGAATGGACCCGTATCACGGGACTCTGCTTTCTGGATGCGGAAGGACAATACCATGACAACGGCCTTTCACGTGTAATGGCTTTCGACAAGCTGGTGAATCCCGAACAAAGTCCGTTCTTCAACTGGAGCAAGCCGTTCGTGCAACTGGAAACTACCCGCGGCTGTTTCAACACCTGCGCATTCTGTGTGAGCGGAGGAGAAAAGCCAGTCCGTACGCTTTCCGTCGAGGCTATCCGCGAACGTGTCCGATTGATTCACGAGAAAGGCATCCGTAACATCCGGGTACTCGACCGTACATTCAACTACCAGAGCCACCGGGCCAAAGCCCTGTTCGACCTCTTCCGTGAGTTCCCCGACATGCGTTTCCACCTGGAAATCCATCCGGCTTTGCTTTCAGAAGAACTGAAAAAGGAACTGGCTTCCATGCCTAAGGGACTGCTTCACCTGGAAGCAGGTATCCAAAGCCTGCACGAAGAAGTGCTTACCGTCAGCCGGAGAGCCGGCAAACTGGCCGATGCACTGGAGGGTCTGCGTTACCTCTGCGCACTGGACAACATGGAAACGCACGCCGATTTGATTGCAGGACTGCCGCTGTATCACCTTTCACAGATTTTCGACGACGTACGCACGCTGGCCGAATACCGTGCGGGAGAAATCCAGCTGGAATCTCTGAAACTGCTGCCGGGTACGGAGATGCGGCGCCGGGCCGAAGAGCTTGGCATCTGCTATTCTCCCCTTCCCCCTTACGAAGTGCTCCAGACCCGTGAAATCACCCCCGACGAATTACAGACAGCCCGCCAGCTATCGCGTCTGCTCGACGGATTCTACAACGCACCGGCCTGGCAGGAAATCACCCGCCGTCTGATTGTGGAAGAGCCCGGCTTTCTGACACGTTTCCTGGATCACCTGATTCAAATCGGGATCATCGACCAGCCCATGGGACTGGAGCGACGGGGTATCCTGCTCTACCATTTCTGCAAGGAGCACTACCCTCATTTCCTGACCGCCATGAGCCGGGCATGGATTGAAGCCGGCATGTCACTCAAGAAGGAGCCGGCCGAACGGGTACGCACAAAGCACGTCACTCCGCCCGAAGCGTGGACGGTGTGCACGGGTACGTACCGCGACAACCTCCGCCTGTGCAAGCTTCCTGCTTCCGAAGAAGGCCGCTGCTACTGGTACGGCTTCGAAACCGAAAGCCAGCAACTCCGCCCCGTATTTGCTGCTGTAAGTCAGGAATAAGCCTCCCGTTCCATCAAACAAGCACCATCATCTTTCATCCAGCCAGTACTGCCAAGGGAGTACTGCAGTACTTTCAGGGAAGTACTCAAGTACTGCCTAAGAAGTACTGAAGTACTGACAGGGAAGTACTGGAACCTGCTCTTTCCTCCCTGAAAAGCACTCCGCAAGAGGGGGAAAATCGCTTCGGAACATTAGGAAAATTGGCGGGCAAATTATAACTTTGCCTGAATTTTCAACTAGACTATGTATATATTCCGATCGATTCACGAAATTATCAATACCATTGCGGCGGCCAGGGGACTGCTCACGGAAATGTTCGAGAAACGAAAGATGCTGAGTTTCCGCTATTCCGACGCACTGGCACTGCTCAAGGACGATGAAAACCGGTTGAAACTGCTCATAGAGAAAGAAGTCATCCGCCAGAACGGCAACTTCGTGGAACTGGATGCCCGCTTCCTCGACTTTTTCGAACTGCTCCTCGAAGCGAACGAGGAAATCAACACGGCCATCATCGACGAGAACATTGCCTTCCTGCACGAACTGATGGACTACTACGAGAAGGAGCAGATTGCCTCGCGCAAGGAGAGCTATGTGCGCAACATCAAGATTACCTTCCAGAAGATTGCGCGTACCACCATCCGCAACATCATGAACCTGCAGAGCAGCATCGACAATGCGTTCAAGCACGAACCGACTTACCAGATAAAGATTGCCAAGCTGGAGAACCTGGACAAGAAGCGGATTCACATCCAGCAGCTGATTGATACCACCGAAAACCTCATCCTGCACGAGGAACGGCGGTTTTTCCAGCAGGCTACCGACGAGGAACTGAACCGCATCCTGCTGGAACTGCGTAGCGAACTCCAGCTCTCGGCCCACAGCCTCATCCGTGCCCAGCAGGACATCATCAACTACCTGAACCAGATTAAGAGCCAGGTGATTCTGGTAGAGAAAATCCGGAAGGTGAAGTACCTGCAAGACCAGTTTGAGCTGCGTTCGCGAAGCAACCTCTCGGAAGTGCTTGAAAGAGAACATTCCGTACTGGTGGAAGGCAACGTGCCGTCTTCGTTCAAGCTGTCACTGCCCTACCTGAGTACCGACGAGGCACGTCCTGTCATCCTGAAAGTGCTGCGCAACCTACAGTACCGCGAGATTATCCGCAGCAACGAGGCGGGCGCCTTCAGCGAGGAGGACATGGAATCGCAGGCCATGTACCAGGAGGTCATCGACCTGGAAGAAACCCTGAGCGACTACATACAGGCGCAGGCACAGGCCCGCTGGAACGATGCGTCGGCTCCGGAAGAAGACCTCTTCCACTACCTGATGCACTACACCTTCGCCCGCGAAGTGGACGAGCAGGAACGCACCACCTTGTTCTGCCAGATGGTGTCGCTCTACGAAAACCGTCTCCGTATCAGCGAGGAATTCGGCCTGTATCACCAGTACGAATATGCCAAGGTGTATCCGGCTAACTCGTAACCCACTCATCCCTATACATTTGACTTATGGAACTGAACATACATATACCTGACAATACTGCGGCCTTGTTCGACTGCCTCCAGAAGGGACAGTTCATCAGTTCGAACAGCTGCAACGAAGCCGTGCGCGACATGTACGACCAGATAGACGACCACTTCGAAGCGCTCTCGGTCTACTTCGCCCAAATCGGCTACACCCTGGAACGGGGCAACGAATACTTTTACTTTTCGCGCGTGGAACCGCGTACCACACTGGAACAGAAAATCATGCGTGCCTACTACTGGATTGACGTGCTCGACCTGTTCAAGACCTACGACGAGACTTTCGGCGCAGGATTCCGCTTCCAGCCCGAACAGATTCTGGTGGAGGCCAACATCAACGTGATGCTGCAAAACAAGCTCGACGGGCTGCGCAAGCATTTCTCCGACAAGGACGTGCGCAAGGACGTGCTCGACAACCTGATTCGCCAGCTCACCAAGGAATCTTTCCTGGAACTGGAGAACGAGAAGACCAACACCTACAAGGTGATGAGTTCCTGGCACTACCTGGAACGCCTGATTGAAAGTATCCAAATTTACGACGACACTGAAACGGAAGACAATGAGAAACCTGAATAGAATCATCTTTATCAACAGCGCCAACATTCCCTATGCCGACGACATTTACCTGGACGGGAATGTGCACTTCATCGGCACGCAGGGAGTGGGAAAAAGTACCGTATTGCGCGCCATCCTGTTTTTCTACAACGCCGACACCCAGAAGCTGGGTATCCCCGTAGAGAAGCAGAGCTACACGGAATATTACTTCCCCTACTCCAACTCCTACATCATCTACGAGGTAACCACCGAACAGGGAGCGTTCTGCATCCTGAGCTTCAAGTCGATGGGCCGCGTGTGCTACCGTTTCATCGACTCGCCCTACCGCATGGAATTCTTTGTCGACGAGAACCGCACGGCCTACAGCGGAAACGACCGTATCCGTGCCGCCCTCGACCAGTACGGAGTGGACTACTCACGCATCATCTATACCTACGACGAATACCGTAACATTCTCTACGGCAACGGGGCAGGTCCCGAAATGAGCCGCTACTCGCTCATGGAGAGCAAGCAGTACCAGAATATTCCGCGTACCATACAGAATGTGCTCCTCAACTCAAAACTCGATGCGGAGTTCATCAAGAAGACCATCATCTCGTCCATCAACGAAGACGAGACCGCCATCGACCTGAACACCTACAAGGAGCACCTGAAGAACTTCGAAACCCGCCTACGCGACATCGAAGAGTTCCAGAAACGCGAAACACAGAAACAGGCCAAGGAAATCACCTCCCTCTCGGCACAGGTATCACGCCAGCAGACCGCTCTCGTGCAGGGTTGCCGCGAACTGGCCGCCACCTACCGCCTTACCGAAAGCCAGTTGCCCAAGGCCGAGGAACAGAAGCACCAGGCTGAGAAGGCACGTACCGCCCTCCTCGCCCGCCGTCAGGAGTTGCAGGAACAGTCGCGCCAGCGATGCGACAAGATGCAGGAGGCACTGGCCATCCTGAACAATGAGTTGCAAAAGGCACAGCAGAAGGAAAAGGAATATGCCCGCCGCCAGATAGAAGAAATCATGGAGCGTTCGGCCCGCAAGGAGGAGTGGAAGAACAAGCAGCAGGGATTGCAGGAAGAGCAGCGCATCCTTACCTCGCACTACACGGAAATCTCTACCAAGTACAAGTCGCTCATCCAGAGCCTCGACGAACAGTGGAACCGCATCCATGAGGCCAAAATCAAGCAGCTAGAGGGACTGAACAACACGTTCAATGCCCGCATCGAAGAAGCCCGCCGTCAGCACGAAGCGGCTACCGAAGCGCTTTACCAGGAATACGAACAGCTCTCGCAGCAACTGCATCCGGAACGCAGCAGCAAGCAGAACGAACTGACCGCCCTCGACTACCAGATGCAGCTGTGCCGCAAGGAGACTTTCTTCGAAGCCGAGCAGGAGGAGCTGAAACACCGCATCCAGTCGTACACCGGTCTGCACATGAGCAAGAAGAACCGCATCAACAACGCCCAGCTCATCATCAAGGAACTCACGCTGAAGTGGGAAGAAGAGTTGCAGAAGGGACTGAAGGAGAAAGACGAGGCACTGATGCAGTTGCAAGCCGAGCACTTGCAACTCCGCCCGCGTATGGACGAACTGGAGACCTTCCTGAAAAACAGCAAGAGCACCCTGCAAGGCTGGCTCAAAGAGCACAAGAAAGGATGGGAAGAAAACATCGGTAAGCTGTGCGACGAGTCCATCCTCTGGCAGACCAACCTCTCGCCGAAGATTGTAGACGAGGGTACGTCGTTCTACGGCATCTCCATCTCCCTGCAAGACATCGAGCGCCACATCCGCTCCATCGACGACTATCAGGCGGAACATGACAAGGGCATCAAGCGACTGGCGGAAATTCAGGCTGAAACCCTCCGTCTGCAACAGGAGAAAGAGGCCCTGGAAGAGCAGTTGAAAGCCAAATACCAGCCGCGCATCAAGGAACAGAAAGACGTGATAGCCGTGCAGGAATACGAGCTGGAGAAACTGGAACAGCAGTACCAGAAGGATATGCTCGACCTGGACGACTGGAAGAAGAAGGCGGAAGCCGAACGTACTGCCAAACTCCGGAAACTGGAAGAGGAAAAGCAACGCATCGCCGCAGAACTGAAGGAAATTGACGGCAAACTGAACAACCTGAACCGCAAAAAGAGCGAGAAGCTGAACCAGCTGAAGCAGGAATGGAACCGAGTGCAGCAGGACATCGCGCACGAGAAGGATACACAGGCCGGCAGCATCCGCCTGGAGGATAAGGAAGAACAGCAGCGCATCGCCACGGAGAAAGCCGAATACGAGCGCCAGATGAAGCAGGAACTGCACTCGCAGGGGGCCGACACCGAACGTCTGCAACAGATTAGCAGTCAGTTGCGCGATATCGACCGGGAACTGCAGTTCATCAAGGAGCACGCCACCCTGCTCATCGAGTACCAGAAGGACAAGCGCGACCTCATCGACCACATTCCGGAATGGAAGCGTGAACAGGAGGAACAGAAACGCCAGCTCAGCCAGGAAAAGGACAACCTGCGACGGGAAACCTCGGGTTTGCAGGAGCAGATTGATGCCCTGAACAAGGAACTGCAGCAGGCAGAGAAGGAAGTGACACAGCTTCAGGCCAACCTGGAGGCGTACAGCAAGATTTCGGCCTACGACTGGTACAAGCCGCATCGGGATATTTTCAATCCCGAGAACCCCGTCACGCTGGAAATCCACACGCCGCGCACCTGCCTGGAACTGATTGACGAACTGGGCCGCACGGACAGCCAGTACATGACGCTGCAAAACCGTCTGCGCAAGGAGGTGAATCTCTTTACCGGCCACTTCGACGAGGAGAATACCTTCAAGTTCAAGACCAAGTTTACCGAGGACTGGGAGTACATCCGCTTTGCCGAGGAACTGCACGACTTTGTGGAAGAGAACAAAATCAGCGAATTCGTCCGCCGCATCAACAACGAGCACTCCGACATCTTCAAGCGCATCAGCATGGATACCTCAATGCTCACGGCTTCGGAAGACGATATTCAGGACCTCATCGGTCAGGTGAACAAGGGATTCCAGACGTGCAACTTCGTGGGCGTTATCCAGTGCATCGAAATGAAGGTGGAAGAAAGCAGCAACCGTGTGGTAAACTGTCTGCGTGCCATCCAGAAGTACTACAACGAGCATGCCTATGACCTCACACCGGGCACCAACCTCTTCTCGTCGGAAAACGAGCAGCTGGTAAAGCAGGAGGCCATCGCCCTGCTCCGCGACTTCATCAAGGAGATTCACGCCTACCGCTACGACAGCATCCGCCTGTACGACTCATTCGAGCTGCGTTTCCGCATCATCGAGAACAACAACGACACGGGCTTCGTAGAGAAGCTGTCGAACGTGGGTTCGGAAGGTACGGACATCCTGGTGAAAGCCATGATCAACATCATGTTGCTGAACGTGTTCAAGGAAGGGGCTTCGCGCAAGTTCAAGGACTTCAAGCTGCACTGTATGATGGACGAAATCGGTAAGCTCCATCCGAACAACGTGAACGGTATCCTGAAGTTTGCCAACGACCGGAACATCATCCTCATCAACGGATCGCCTACCGAACTGAACCGCGATGCCTACAAGCATGTGTACCTGCTTACCAAAGGAGCGCAGAGCAAGACACGCATCGCCCGACTTATTTCGGACCAGAAATTATAGGCTTTTCAACCTTTAAAACAGGGTTGAAAAAACGCCTTTGTGTTTTAACTTAAACGCCTTTACGTTTTAGGTAAAACGCAAGGGCGTTTTACTTTAAATGCACTTGCGTTTGAAAGCAAACGCTTAGGCGTTTTAGAAGTGCTTACCATGATTCCAAATAATAGAATTTTATTTTACAAATCAGAATTTTATTCTTATCTTTGCCACATGACAATCGAGTGAATCTAATGAGAATATTTACAGAACAAGCTATAAAAGAATATGCAGAAGCGCATCCTGATGCAAAAGTAGCTTTGCAAGAATGGACTACCATAGTTAAAAGAAGCGAATGGACTTGCTTTGCAGACGTAAAAAAGACCTTTAATAGCGTAGATAATATAGGTAATCAACATTATGTATTCAATATCAAAGGCAATAGCTACAGACTGATTGTAGTGATAAAATTCACTATAAAGTTCGTTTATATTCGTTTTATAGGCACTCATGCCGAGTATGATAAGATAGCTGATTGTTCAGTTTTATAATTAAACAGAATCGGCAATTACCGATCAACCAAGAGCCATGACAAAGATAGAAACAAAAGCTCAATACGATTGGGCAGTAAAAAGAGTTGAGGAATTACTTCCACTGGTTACAGATGAAACCCCTCTGGATAATCCTCACAGTATAGAGTTAGAATTACTTTCTAATCTCGTTGCAGATTATTCTGAGGAGCATTTCGCACTGGGAGAACCAACGCTGGTTGATGTCCTCAAACTTCGTATGTATGAGATGGGACTTAATCAGAAATCTTTAGCAAAATTAATCGGAGTCAGTCCTTCACGCTTGAGTGATTATATTTCCGGTAAATGTGAACCGACCTTGAAAGTAGCCCGCGAAATCAGCCAGAAATTGAATATTGACGCCAATATAGTACTGGGTGTTTAATATGAGTATAGAAAACAGAAAAACCGCTTAATTCACCATGGAATAAGCGGTTTTAAGTCGGAGCCGAAAGCGGGACTCGAACCCGCGACTTACTCATTACGAATGATTATCCAAGAATTATATAAAGCCCCTTTTTATCAGTTGTTTATAATTTAATTTAAGCTGAATAAGGATACTCATTAGAACATTTTTTCTACTTGAATGCCTTCCCTATCCTGTCACCGGATACCCAGCCATCGCCGAACTGGCAATTCTTGATGTCTACAATATAGACTCCTTTTATCTCCAGCCCTTTACCTTGTGCTTCTTCCAGATATGTACGTGCATAAGCATCAAAGTTTGCTCCAGAATAAGCGTCTACGGCAAGGATGAGAAAGTTCGCGTCGGTCAGTTCGCCTTTGTAGATTCCTATATCGGCATCCACAAGACTCTGAACGTATCTGTCTGCTTTATCCTTCTGTTCCTGGGACGGCTTGTTCCCTCCGCAGCCAAACAATGATATTGCCAGTATAATCAGCAGTATTTTCTTCATGGATTTAGATAGTTAGTTTGTTCTTTAATTCGTTATATAAATCGGGATTTCTCATGTCTTCCCAATAATACTTCTTGTATTTGCTCCTGCTGAATCCTTCCTTACTCTCATAGACAAGAATACATTCTTTATCACACAAAACAATCACCGAAGATAGCAGTAACTTGGCATAAGAGAATGCCTGAAGAAAGGCTGATTCTATCTCATGGTTGTTCTTCATGTGGTATTTTGCTTCAATCAACACCTTTGCTTTTTCTTCTTCTGGCTTATTGTCATAATGAAGTGCATAATCCGGGAATATACGATGTCCTCTCCCTGCATGGATTGGCAACTGTTGGATGTAGTCTTTATGCTCATACCACCCCATTTCATTCAACAATGGCTCCAGTAGTTTTTTCTCTACATCCTTTTCCTCCTTAATGACTATTCCTTCCGGCAATGAAGGTGCGTATATTTGTGGAAGTACGGAGGTGTCAAATCCTTTTGCTTCTATCATCCTCATGAATTCTGCATAATCCTTTCCCGTAACCGGCCATCCATTGACTCCCTGAAAATTTTTTCTGACAAGTGGATGATTTGAAAAGTATTCGTCCGCTTTCAACTCCTTTAAAGAAATATTAGGTATGACTATCCTATCTCCAATGTATGTATTACTATAATAATGAAAAAACGGATCTATGACCCCGTCAGTCTGTGCTATCCATAAACAGGTTATGGCACTCACAGGAGAAGTTTCATAATGAATAAGAATGTCTCCCCTCTTAGTGTCCATGTTTGATTGCCAGAAGCCAGTAGTCCAATGAGTACCATATCCTTCAATCAATCCACCAATGAACCATGCAGCCGACGGTTGGGGCATTTTGCTTTTTTCTTCTATGCCAATAACATTAGGAGCATAATCATACATGAAAGCACTAAGCTCGTCAGGAGACAATTCGTTTTCCGTCCTGAATCGATAGAATACTTTGCACAATTCCCAATAATACATACACCTGGCTTTGTAGTCAGCTTTCTTTGGAATCGGAGGAAGTTCTATTTCAAAGTAATCAGCTAATTTTTCAAGATGGAAAAGTTCGTTGATATATAAATAGGGAAAAAAGTATTCACCAAACATATAGTTCAGTTCCATTGAAAGTAATGGAATGTAGCCAAGCATTTGGTCAAAATCTCCAATCCTTAAAACTTCTTCCGTTTCTATCATCAGCCCGGTAGATATGATTTCCTCATACAGCTTTCCGGCATCATCCAGGGATTTTAATATTGTACCTTCATATTCTGATACTTTGTAACACCAGAAATCTTCTAGTATTCCGCAAATCATTTCGGAATTGAAACCGTCCTTGATTTTTGGATTGTACTTCTCGAATAGGCGTTCCTCTTCCATCCACTCTTTTCTGTCTGAAAAGCTGGATATGGTAGACTTCCCGCCTGGAGAGTTCTTGTACAGATTCCAAAGGTATTGATTGAATTTCATGATCTAAAGCCTTAAACTTCCAACGACTAAATTATATGAACGAATATTCTCTTTAGGTATTGAGAAATCAGGAAATTCGGAATTGTATGAACGACATAGAATAGATTCTCCAGCATCATAAATACGTTTAATAACTATCCCTTGTGTTGTGTCAAGTACATGAACTCTTCCCCATTGTAAAAATTGTTTCTCATTCACTCTAAGGCAGGCAACCTCATCTCCGGCAAAATACTCAGGTTCCATACTTTTGCCAGTAATTCTAATTGTAAAATCATATTTTGGGAAAGCACTTATAACAGGAAGCTGCTCACATTGATATTCTGTAATGCCCTCTACTGCCTCTGTAAGTGTTCCTGCCGCTGCATCATAAGGAATACGAGGCCTTGTTTCTATTTGCTTTAATTTATCACATAAATATTTTTGAATATTAGGATGCAAACTAGTTTCTGCTTCATCAATAAGAAGAATTGGGCGTTCTGTCGTTTTATATTTCATTATCTTATCGCCATATTGCTTATATAGCAAAGTGAATTTCTCATCATTTAAAGGTCTTTTACCATTTTCTATAGCAGATAAATAAGGTTGTTTTATACCCAATACTGTACAAATCTCTAATTGAGAGATATTATTGTCAGTTCTAAATTTCTTAATATCAATCATATAACACTATTTAACTTTAGAAAGAGATAAATTATTGTATAATCATATTGACAATATAATCATTATGATTATATTTGCATATCGAAACTTTGATACGAAACAAATATAGTAAAAACAACTAACCCTCACACGATTATGAAAAAGAATTTATTACACGAGATTATGAGCCTTGCTTGGCAGTTGGTAAAGAGAAACGGTTTCTCTATGAGTGAAGCAATGAAATGCGCCTGGGCAAACATGAAGCTGAAAGCTGCAATGAAGCAAAGAATCGTAAAGTTCTACTTCAAAAAGGTAGACGGCAGCATCAGAGAGGCCTACGGCACGCTGAAAGAAAACCTGATACCTACCACATCAGGTGAAATCAGAAAGAAGAATGACACTGTTCAGGTGTACTTCGATACTGAGAGACAAGAATACAGATGCTTCAAGAAAGCTAACCTTTTAAACATCGCATGACTATGACACGCCACGAAATCGAAGAAGAACTTGACGGGCTGTACAAAGACCTGAACTTCGCCTACAACGCAGATGAAGAAACTTTATGCAGGGCTTTCAATGCTGACAGCAAGCAAGAATACATCAAAGCACTTACTGAAGAGGTGAACAAATACGAAGCCCTTCTTGAAGAATACAACCTGCCTGAAGATGATGGCATGGACTACATCAACCTTCAGTTATCACAAGGCATGGCTGTGACGCACTGGTAACTCACCTACCCTGCTGACGGACTGAACGGCAACCGATAGCGAGAATCGGACAGGGTTCTACTTGATTGGTTCTTTGACATGATGGAAATTTTAGGCTTACCGTTAAGCCTGACGTGAAACGGACGACTGAGTAGCGATAACGGCTGTGTGAAAAGAGTATGAGTAAAGGGCTGCACTAAGCAAACGCAGCATACGAATCACACAGATAACAAAAACGACTTATACGATTGCAGGTGGGCGTAGGTCGCCTATAAAGACAATCTTCACTGATTAGACACCAGCATGAACTATATATACCCGTGGCTTACCAGACCTTTGATAAGCAGTAAGGCAACCACCGGAACGCCCACGGGAGCGATATTTAATACACACGGTTATGAAAATACTACTTTTTCTCTGTGCATTGTCCGTTCTGGTAATGCACTTCAATCAAGACCTGTCTGCTATGTACTGGATAGGATTTGTCGGGTTTATAATCACTGGTTTTTCAATCGCAAACAGACTGGACAATGAACGAGCTGCAAGAAACAATAAAAAGCATCTGTGATGAATTTGCGGACATCAGTGCCATTCTGGCGGCACGCTCAAGGGAACTGGACAGACGGGAGCTGTTCGATAAGGAGATAGAAACAGAAATCAAGAACATTAAAAAGAATAGACATGAAAACAAATGAGGAATTACAGGGTATGACGCATGATGAACTCGTGGCATACACACAGAATCTGCAACGCGAATCGGAGGAATACAAAAAATCAATGCTGTATTACATGGAAGAAAAGAAAAAGATTGAATCGAAGTTTGACAACTTCAAGAACATGGTCAAATCGCTGGTTGTACTAGTCGATTAGTTTTTATGGGTTATAGAAAATGGGTAGATGCCGGGCCATAAAGTCCGGCATTTTCATTGGCAGATAGTTCAGGCGGTAGAACGCCATGTAAGGGTTAGCATGGAAGTCACGGGTTCAAGTCCCGTTCTGCCAGCAAACAATCAAATACTTAAACTATGGTTAGAGAAATTACAGTAGACGAAAACTACCAGACAGTACGTCTTTTTGACGAAATGAAGAAAGGGGACATCTACAAGGTTCCCTATGACAAGAAACGGCATAACGGAATCAAGCTGGAAGCATCACGCCGCAATCGTGACCTCCGCTTGATCGGGACACTTAAAAACAAAATGGACGTGAAATACCGGGTATCAGCAACAGAGTATCCGGGTTTTTCGGCAATTATCTGCTTAAAATAAAATGCTTATGATAAACGAAGATGTATTGAAAATCGTCTTAAACAACAAGTCTTTCGGGAAATACGAAGCAGCTTCGATAGTAGGCGGTCTCAAAAGGCTGAAAGAGTTGTGCGAATCCGGAAGGATAAGATACAAGACCAAAGAAGGCGTGCCACACAGCCGATGGGCTTGCAATGCCTGGGATGTGATAAAACATGCAAAATTGATTTATTAAAATACACGATTATGGAAGGACAACTTATTTACGGGAAGATGGCCAGCATTCTCAGAGAGACGAAAGCCATTACAAAATCAGAGAAGAACCAGCAGCAGGGATTCAAGTTCAGGGGCATAGACAATGTGATGAACGAACTTCACGAGCTGTTTGCCAAGAACGAAGTGTTCATCCTGCAGGAAGTTCAGGGGTTTACTACAGAGAACAGGCCGACGAAATCCGGCGGTACAAATACATTCACAAGGGCGACAGTCAAGTTCAGGTATATAACTACAGACGGCAGTTGTGTTGAGACGGTGAATGTCGGAGAAGCGATGGATTCAGGGGACAAGGGTATGAACAAGGCAATGAGCATCGCGCTGAAATATTCGTTGCTGCAAATGTTCCTTATCCCCACCGAAGAGCCGAAAGACCCGGATGTCACCACACCTGAAGAAACTGACTATTTCGCGATGGCGGAGCAGGAGGTGAACGCCGCGCAGACCGTGGAAACCCTGCAAAGTATATGGCAGAACTATACCGTATTGCAAGGTGACAGAAGATTCATTGATATTGTAAACAAGAAAAAAAAACTCGTTAAAAAATGGATTTAATTAAATCAAGTATCCTTTTCGACAAGGACACACATACCTACACCACCCCCGAAGGCGTGTGCCTGCAAGGCATTACCGGGATAATTGAGAGGCAACTGTTCCCGGACAAGTATTCGGGCGTTCCCAAATTTGTAATGAAAAGGGCAGCCGAAAGGGGTTCTTTCGTGCATGAGGTCTGCGAACTCGTGGATGATTTGGGTATTGACCACGAAAGCGAGGAAGCCCGCAACTATCAAAAAATAAAAGAAAGTTACGGGCTTCAATATGAAGCGAGCGAATACCTTGTATCGGACAACGAGCACTTCGCTTCCTGTATTGACAAGGTATATCGGGAAAGTGACAGCGAATTTTCATTGGGTGACATCAAGACAACATACAAGCTCGACAAGGAGTATGTAAGGTGGCAGCTGTCCATTTACGCTTATTTGTTTGAAAGGCAGAACCCCGGATGCAAAGCCGTAAGGCTGTTCGCCATCTGGCTGAGGGGAAGCATTTCAGAACTTTTGGAAGTGGAACGCATACATGACGGTATCATCCTTGAACTGCTCTCAGCCGAAATAGAGGGACGCAAGTTCATAAACCCTTATGCCGTACCTTCGGTTAAGACTGACATGCCTTTGAAGTACCGTGAAATGGAGGATTCAATCATAGAGATAACCGAGCAGGCGAAATATTGGTCGGAACGCAAGAAGGAGCTTACGGACGGTGTGATGAAGGAAATGGTCAAGGCGGGTGCTTATTCATGGAAAGGTGAAAGCGTCTCTTTCATCCGCAAGAAAGATTCCATCAGAAGGACATTTGACCGTGAAGCCTTTGAGAGAGATTATCCAGGTGTCTATGACAAGTATCTTGTAGATACGCCTGTATGTGGAAGTATAACATTAAAAGTATCATAAATGAGTAATCAGATAACCGGGCGGCTGGTCTATATCGGCCAGCCCCAAGAAATCCCATCCAAGAGCGGTGGCAACCCGTTTTTGAAACGTGAGTTTCTACTCGATGCTACGACCCATGACCCATACACAGGTGAACGGAGCCAGTACGAGAACGTCCTGCCACTTGAAGTAAGTGGTGACAAATGTGCCGAACTTGACCAGTTCAGAACCGGTGACGTAATAACGGTTTCCTTTGCCTTGCAAGGTCGGGAATGGACAAATCAGGACGGACAACTAAAACGTATGGTGTCCATCCGCTGCTATAAACTGGAAGGCCGTCAGCCAATGCACCAGCCAGCATCCGTGCCAGCACAGCAACCGTCACCGACACAAACGCCAACCATGGCACAGGCGTTTCCACCTGATGTAGATGCGAATGGAAATCCCAAAGATGACTTACCGTTCTAGCCTATGAGCATATTCAATCTGAAGAATGAATACGATATACCCAAGTTCAAGGCTTATGTAAACAAACTGTTCCAGGAGCGGGCGGTTGTGGAAGTGAGAAAGAAGCTGCCCAACCGCACGCTCGCCCAGAACAGATACTTCTATTTGCTTCTAAATTGGTTCGCAAGTGAAACAGGTTATAGTGTAGAGGAAGTTAAAATCGATATTTTCAAGAGGTTATGTAATAGGGATATATTCGAGAAAGAAAAGACGAACAAAAAAGGAAAGATTATAAAAACTTTGAGAAGCTCGTCTGAACTGAGTACGGGAGAAATGACTCTCGCTATTGAAAGATTTCGGAATTATTCTAGTGCTAAAGCAGGAATATATTTACCAAGTCCTAACGAGAATGAGTTTCTATTACATATTCAACAAGAGATAGAAAAAGATAAAGAATTTCTAAGCTATGGGGATGGGTGAGAATTGGAAAGATATATCCGGATATGAAGGTTTATATCAAGTATCAGATATGGGACGGGTTAAATCTATATGCAGTCATGTAAGGCTTCAAAATGGCGAGTTAATGAAAAAGAAACCACATATTTTGAAACCACAAAACAGATGTGGATATAGATGCGTAAATCTATTCAAAGATGGAAGTATTCATACAGTAAACATTCATCGTTTAGTGGCTGAATCTTTCTTGCCTAATCCTCATAATTATCCAGTTGTAAATCATAAAGATGAAAACAAAACAAACAACAATGTAGGAAATCTTGAATGGTGTAGCCATGCTTACAATCTTAATTACGGTACAGCTAAAAGACGTAGAGCTATATCGCAAGGAAAGGTGGTTCTTCAATTGGATAAAAATGGAGTTTTGATAAAACGCCATTTAACATTGATGGATGCTTATAGAGATACTGGTGTAGATTACCGAAATATTTCACTTTGCTGTTATCATAAAAGAAAAACTGCTGGTGGATATTGTTGGAAGTTTGAATAATAAATTAAATCGAACGTAACAAAGAGTTTATTTGACTATGGACAAATTTTTAGGACAAGACATCCCTGAACAGGAACGATGGCAGTTCCTTCAGGACAACGCCGATGCGGTAGAGAAAATCGGATATACTCACCGATTCACCCCCGAAGAACTGGCTCAGAAGAAAGAGACTTTGGCCGAGGTATCAATCACCATCAACGATGTTGAGTTGGAGAAGAAAGAGGCTATGGAAAGCTTCAAAGAACGATTGAAGCCTTTGAATGAAGAAAAGCAGGAACTTTTGGACCACATCAAAAGAGGTTCGGAGTTCGTCGAGAATGAAGAATGTGCAAAATTCCTATACCATAAAGAAAAGATGGTAGGATTCTACAACAAGTTAGGTGAACTGGTTTATAGCCGCCCAATCATGCCACAAGAAATGCAGAAGACAGTATTTAGTATTAACCGTAAAACTGGAACAGAATCATGAGTGAAAACAAAATCAATTTGGTAGTACCGAAAGAGTACAATGGTACCCCCATCGAAGTAGTATTGAGAGAAGGTAAAGCATCCGTAGCCCTTGACCCGAAAGAACCGGAGAGAGTAGTTATCAATGGAACGATAGAAGCACCCTTCAGATGGCTGGAAAAGCGTGTCGAACTGATTAATCAGAAATCGGCCAATATCATTGTGAACCGTGATAAGATGTGTCTGGCTTTGACTATTGATGAAACCAATTATTACCAGACAGTAATTAGTGGAGTTTTACAGGCTTCAAAGGAAATGCAGGAGTTCGGTATCAATGCGGAAAGGAAATGGGAACCTATCAAATTGTCCCAGTTCTTCAAGATGCACCGTGCCTTCTTCAAGGATAAGTCTGAGAACATGATGCTGGTTTCCACTTTGAAGAACTTCAAGGCGAAAGTGAATCAGGATATAGAACGTAGCAAAGAGGAAAACGGGAACAAGACGGATAACTATTCTCAAGTGGTTGATTCCAATCTGCCAAAATCGTTCAAACTGAATATCCCTCTTTTCAAAGGTTTTGCCTGTGAAGAAATCGAAGTTGAAATCTACGCCGATGTGGATGGGCGGGAAGTTTCCCTTTCTTTGGTTTCTGCCGGTGCGAATGAGGCCATTGAAGAATACAAGAATAAGGTGATTGACAAACAGGTTGAAGCAATCAAAGGTGTTGCACCTGACATCGTAATCATTGAGGTGTAACAATGAGAAAGCAAATTTATTTAATTCTGTTTCTGGTAGTCGGAGTATCTATCGGAAACAGAATATTCAATCACCTCAACGCTTGGCTGGGCGTGGTAATAATATCAGCCACAGTGATTTATTTCGTTTATAAACTAATTAAAAATTTGAAGAATGAAAAGATTGATTAATCTAATGTTGGTCTGTATGACCTTAGTGGTATTTGCTTCATGCGAAAGAGTAGCCCCTAATTATGCCGGTGTTCTAATGGAGAACTATGGGAAGCAAGGAAAAGAGGATTTTAAGGTAGTGTCCGGTAAAGTTTCCACTTGGGAATGGGGCACTGAATTGTTTCAAGTTCCATTGTTTGACCAAAGAGGGGAATTTGCTGAACCTGTCACATTGAAGGCTGCTGATAACACTGAATTTAACGCACGTCCTACTTATTCTTATAAAGTTATCAAGAATAGAGCTATAGATGTTGTATTCGATAACAAACATATAGATAAAGCTGATACAGAATCAGGAAAAGACGGGTTTATGCAAAGCCTTGAAGATAATATACTTGAACCTCGTATTTATGATTTAATCAAAGAAGAAAGCCGTAAGCACAAGACAGACAGTTTAATGGCTGACGGTGGTTCTCTTCTTTTTGAAAAGCGGTTGGAGCAGATTGTGGATAAAGAATTTGAGAAAAGAGGGCTTCAATTGCTGACTTTTTCTGCACAGCTTGAATTTTCAAAGGCTGTGCGTGAGAAGATTGATAGTCGTAATGAGGTGAATACCAATATATCTGTATTAGACCAGCAGATTGCAGAGCAGAAGAAACGCAACGAATTGGAGCAATTAAAAACAGAACAGGCTATCATTCAATCACGTGGGTTGACTAAAGAAATACTCTATAAGCAATTCATAGATAAATGGGATGGCCGTACACCACTTTATGGAATTGCCCCTGAGTTTTTAAAAATAACGAAATAGCATGAATAAACGCCCGGAAAGACGGGCATACGGGCGCAAGCACAGGACGTGCTTTAGTATGGAGTAATTGCGCAATATCTCCATACACTTGTCCCATTGAATTAGCTAATATATGAGCAAGTAAAACCGTGATGGTTGGGCGGGTTCGATTCCCGTTGCGTCCACAACCAATAATGGAATTATTATGAAAGAAGAACGGAAATTAACATTTGGGAAATACAAAGGACAAGAGATAAAGTATATCATACTTACTCATATTGGTTATATCATGTGGTGCTTTGAGAATATCAACTGGTTTAAGCTGACAGATCAAGAACAGGCTTTATATGATGCGATAGCCATAATGATTAAGAAGGAACGCTTGCCAATGACTTTTCCGGTTGAAATGATGTATAAGCATATAAAAGACAGAGAGTCATATGAAAAGTTAAATACTCCATTTACATTCAATTATGGATATATATCTTTAAGAATGTCTGAAAAGGATAATCCAATATTCAACAGTATTGAAAAATACATTACACACAAAATACGCAGAAATAGTACGAAAGAATGTTCGTCATTCGAAAGTCTTTCAGGAGATTTGACTGGTCTTTCACATAGCATGAATAAAGAAATAGAAAAAGCTCGGCTTAATGGTGAGAGTGATGAAGAAATATATGGTTATTGGGGTAGTATGAATGATTATAAGGCTTTATAAATATGTATTACATCAAGAAACCTAAAAAGAAGAAAGAAAAGCCTTTGCCGTTATTCGATAAGGCAGGTATCAAGATTAAAAAGAAGCCGGATTTAGTGGCCAAACTCGACAAAGTTTTCAGCCGCTATATCCGGCTTCGTGATTGTATGCCGAACGGGTATTTCCGTTGTATCTCATGCGCCCAGATAAAGCCATACGAACAGGCAGATTGCGGACACTTCCATTCGCGCCGCCACATGGCTACACGCTTTGACGAGGACAATGCCCACGCAGAGTGCCGGGCGTGCAACCGTTTCAGCGCAGACCATCTGATACATTACGAGAAAAACTTGAAATCAAAAATCGGTCAGCAACGCTTCGACAAGCTGGCATGGAGAGCAAGCCAGGCGAAGAAATGGACTGATTTTGAATTAATAGAACTCACCAAGTATTACAAGGCTTTGGGAGACAAACTGAGTAAGGAGAAAGGATTATGAGTTATGTTTTACGGGATTACCAGCAGAAGGCCAGTAATGCTGCAGTCAGCTTCTTTGCTAACAGGGCCAAGAAGAACAATGCCATCATGGTACTGCCTACCGGAGCCGGCAAGAGTCTTGTGATAGCCGACATCGCCAGCCGTCTTGAAGGGCACACGCTAGTATTTCAGCCCAGTAAGGAGATACTAGAACAGAACTATCTGAAGCTCTGTTCGTATGGTGTTCTGGATTGTTCCATCTACTCTGCCTCATTCGGGCGAAAGGAGATTTCAAGAATAACTTTCGCCACTATCGGAAGCGTAGTCAACCATCCGGAACTTTTCCAGCATTTTCAGAATATCATCATCGACGAGTGCCATCTGGTTAACCCGAAAGACGGAATGTACAAGAGATTTCTTTCGATGCTGAAATGTAAAGTTCTTGGATTGACGGCTACGCCCTACCGTCTTTCATCAAGCAGGGATTTCGGCAGCATGTTGAAGTTCATCACACGCACACGCCCGTGTGTGTTCTCTGAGGTAATCTATCAGGTTCAAATCTCTACTCTATTGGATATGGGGTATCTTTCGAAGCTGAACTATTATCCGATGAATCCTTTGGGATGGAACGAACTTAACCTGAAGGTGAACACGACCGGAGCCGACTACACGGACAAGTCTGTAGTAAAAGAGTATGAGCGTATCGACTTCTACGGGTTTCTGGTGAGTATCGTCCAAAGGCTCATGAATCCCAAGAGCGGTGTAAAACGAAAAGGTATATTGGTTTTCACCCGTTTTCTGAAAGAGGCTGAACGCCTAACCTGGTCTATTCCCGGAACAGCAATCGTCTCGGGAGAAACACCGAAGAAGGAACGCGAACATATCCTTGAAGCGTTCAAGGCTGGAGAAATTCCGGTGGTGGCCAACGTTGGTGTACTTACTACCGGATTTGACTATCCTGAACTGGATACGATTGTCATGGCCCGTCCAACAATGTCGCTGGCTCTTTGGTATCAGATAGTCGGTCGTGCTATCCGTCCGCATCCTAACAAGGAGGCTGGCTGGATCGTTGACCTTTGCGGGAATTTGAAACGATTTGGCGAAGTCAAGGATTTACGCCTGGTGGATAGCGGAAACGGCAAATGGGCCGTGTACTCCAATAGCAGACAGTTGACTAACGTAAGATTCTGAAACTATGGAAGAAGGATTTTTGAGGCTAAGCCGCAGGTTTTTCTCGAATGAAATGTGGAAAGTAGCCCGTGAGTTTTCGGAATGCGAAGCGTGGCTTGACTTGATTCAGTCAGCACGATTTGATGCAACCGGCGAGGCGTACAGCGAACTCATCGGAGGTCGGGAAATCTCTTATTCAAGAGGTCAATATCCAGCATCCATATCGTTTCTGATGAAGCGTTGGAAATGGTCTGAGAAGAAGGTCAGATATTTCCTGTCCAAACTGAAGAAGAAGGGGATGATTACAACCTGTAACCAACAGGGCATGACTGTCATAACCTTATGCAATTACGATGACTACAATCCTATCAAGGACAAGCCCAAGGACAAAGATAAGGGCATAGACAACAGTAAAGAAATCAGCGATTTAAAGGTGTCTATGGGCGAACTAAGGGCAGAGCTAAGGGCAATGTCGCAAAAAATGGCCGAAAAAATTGAAGATTTGGGGCAAGGTAAGGGCAATAAGAAAAAGAAAGATAAAGAAACTGTTAATGATAATATTCCCCCCACACCCCCCAAGGGGGAGGGTATTAATTATAAAGCCCGTTCCCTTTTTGAAACCTATTACAGACAGTTGTTCGGAAGTGATTATTACTGGACGGCCAAGGATGCAGGAGCAATGTCCCAGCTGCTTCAAAAACTGAAGTTCCAACGGGAACAGAAGCAGATGGATGTCGCCGATGAATCAATCCTGTATGCACTTCAATATTTGCTTTTATCCATAAAAGAAGGTTGGATATTCGAGAATTTTAGCGTGACAAACATCAACTCAAAATTTAATGAGATAGTTTCTCAGGCCAAGAAAAAAGCTCTTTCAAAAACAGATGTAGGTATAGTTCTGAAGGATAATTCACCGGAAAAATACAAGAAAGGCTGGTAAACATGGAACAGATAAATTTTCAACAGACAATCGAACGGCTCAAAGATACGGGCTTCTCCCCTATTCCTAACGTCGTACAGGTAACCGTTCCGGATGCCAAAAGAGTTCTCTGGGCCGGTATCAGGTACTTCACTGGAGAAAATGCCAGATGGCTTCCTGAGTACGAAGAAGTGGCAGGCTGGCTGGCCGGCAATGAAAGTCGCGGACTTCTGTGTTTCGGCAACTGCGGACGCGGAAAGACCCTTATCTGCGGAAAGATTCTCCCTTTGGTTCTTAACCATTACTGCCGCAAGGTGGTAAGCTGCTACGATGCACAGCAGATGAACGCTGATTTGGACGCCGTGAAGCAAAAACACATCATCTACGTTGACGATATAGGGACAGAGAATCTTAGCGTCAAATACGGCGAAAAAAGGCTTGCATTCGCTGAACTGGCAGACGAAGCAGAGAAGAAAGGAAAGCTTCTTATCCTGACTACCAACCTCACGATAGACGAGCTGAGAGAGAAGTATGGGGAAAGAACCATTGACCGGCTGAGAGCTATAACAAAAACCGTCCTCTTCAGCGGTGAAAGCCTGAGAAAATGATATGAAAATCACAATCAACTGGGTAACTCGTGACTGGAACCTGATCAGGAGACTACGTGAGAAATACCGTCTCCCACAATACATGAACGTGAACGGACTCACAGAAGCAGAGGTTGACGAAGAGACATTAAGCAATCTCCGCAAGGGTGAGCCAAAGTATTTAATCATCAGAAAAGTAGAGAAATGACAAGACAAGAATCAGAAAGAAAGCTCAATGAGCTGAGAAAGAAGTATATCGCCTTGATTTCATCCATGAACTTTGCCAAAGCACAGAAAATCAAGAGCAAGATTGACTCCCTTGAAAGAGAGCTGGAACCGCATTCCTTGGGAGAGCTTCTTCAGGACTATACACCGGAGTTCAAGGTAGAAATGCTTCGCAAGATGCACAAGCTGTTCATCTACTCAGACTTACTTGAGGGTGCGGCACTGGAGTTCCAGTCTGAACTTGAATCAAACGGAATAGATGCTCAGGTAGTTTTTCAGGTAAAGCGCGTACTGAAAGAACTGAGAAGCATAGTACGAATACCGGATGAAGAGAAAAACGCTTCACTGTCTGACAACTTTGCCGGGATGTGTGATGAAGCCGGACTTGTAGTGAGTAACATAATCAACAAATATCTTGCAAAATGATAACGGAAAATGACCCAATGCTTCCACGTAAAGTGGATTTGGAGAAGAACCCTTCTGGAACCGAACTGAAAATCGCCCAGCATCGGGAACTGGAGAAACATGGAAAGTATGTAGCTATCCCAGGCGACAAGACACGGACGCGAATTTTCGTCCGTAACGGTGAGGATGCTGAGAAGAAGATAGCTGCTTACTTGGAGAGAATCAACAACCGACCTCAAAGATGGAACTAAAATAATACTATTATGTCAAGTTCAAATTTTGAAACAACAATCCAGGCGTATTTGGAGAATCGTGCAAAGACTGATTCTCTCTTTGCCGAAACCTACAGGAAAGCGGACAAGAGTATCGAGGAATGTATCAAGTATATCTACTCGAAAGCCAGAAAGCTGGCAAAGGGAGGAAACGCAGTCGGTGTCGATGAAGCAACCGTATACGGATGGGCAGTCCATTATTACGACGAGGATAACATCAAGGTGGACAAGGTGCAGGAACGTGTGGAAGTAGTGGCTCCGGCTTCTGAACCTGCGAAAGCAGAGCAACCAAAACCACAATTAAAGCCGCAGCCGAAACGCAAGAGAGGTGATGATAACAGTCTGCAACTTTCATTATTCGGAGAACTATGAGACCAAGGACAAAACGTGAAAGGCTGGTAGCTGAATTGAGCAGTAAGCTGCCAGAAATAACAGATGCCCAAATACGGTGGGGAAAGAAGCATTGTTTTCCGCATAATGCTTACCGCTGTAAGGATGAAATGTGGTGCAGTGAATGTGGAAAGATGTGGGTAGACACAACCGGACAGAAGGAAGGATACATACGGTGTCCTTACTGCGGTGAACGCCTGGAAATAAAATCCAGCAGGAAGAAAAAGCTGTGTCAGTATGAGTACATGACTATCGTCACGGCAGTAGACAAGTTTCAGGTGCTCAGACATGTGGAAATAGGAAAGCACAAAGGGATGAAAATGGGGGAAATATTCTACCATAGCATGGAAGTTTGCCAGCAGTGGATAACTGAGGACAGGAAAGAAACAGTAATGGCCAGGCCAATGAATATGGGTAAGAATGCCTGGATATACGCACAGCCTATAAGCATCAAAAATTCTGTTGATTATTACGGATATAATTGCTATGACATAAACGGATATGTATATCCAAAAGTAAAGTTGCTGCCTATACTCCGAAGGAACGGACTTCGTACTTCGTTCCATGGTATTACTCCGGCCAGGCTGATACATGCCATTTTAGGAGAAAGCAAGTATGCGGAAATGCTATTGAAGACGAAACAGTATGGTATGCTGAGTTTTTACATGCATCGTGGTTGTATTTATCATCCGTGGGTAGTGAATATCTGCAACCGTAACGGCTATATCATCAAGGATGGTTCCATGTATGATGATTATCTTCGTTTGCTTGACTATTTCCACCTTGACACACATAACGCTCACTATGTATGCCCTAAGAACCTGAAGAAAGAGCATGACAAGCTGGTTGAGAAGAAGAGAAAGATAGAAGCGAAGATTCGGGCTGAACAGAAACGAAAGGAAAGGATTGAACGCATGTTCAGAATGAAACAGGATATTCTGTCATTCATCAAAAGAATCCAGCCGTTTCTGGGAATGGAAATCAAGGATAAGGGTATCGTAATCCGTCCGTTGGAAAGTGTTACCCAGTTCTACCTGGAAGGAAAGGCAATGCACCATTGTGTATATCAAAATGAATATTACAGGCGTAAAGATTGCCTTATTCTCACAGCACAGAAGAATGGGAAACGATTAGAGACAATAGAAGTAAACTTGAAAACTTTCAAGATAATCCAAAGCCGTGCAGTTTGCAATAAAACGAGTGATTACCATGATAAGATTATCGAACTGGTAAACCGTAACATGGGACTGATAAGGAGGTCTGCATCATGAAAGTTTGTATCGAATGTGGCCGGAACCTTTCGGAAAGGAAGTTCCGTGCCTATGAAACGAAATCTGGCACCCATTACACCAGCAGGTGCCGGTTATGTGAGAGCAGACACACGTCTGAAAGAAGAAAGCAGGACAGGCTTCATGGACGGCTGGCCAGATACACCAACGAGCAGTTGGTGGCCGAACTCCGGAAACGTGGAGCCTATATCATGTATGGGAAAGACTTTGATAGTGTAACGACGATATAATATGGAAAAGCAGGAAAGTATAGATGACTTGTTCCAGATGGCTAAGGATTTGGCCGGATTGAGAGGATATGATTTAGATAGCTTCGACTACGAAGGAAGCGATACGGAAGATTACTCTGATATGACCTTCACGGAGTCCATGTTTAGAATCTGTGTCTATGTCACCGACAACTTCTACAGGGATGAACCATTTATCCTCCTGAATGAGATATTCGCTTTCTGCCGGGACAGAAATATCGACATCTTCTGGCACATCAAGCAGAAAATGAAATACAATGAACTTCGTCCGTATAAGCACGGAGATAAAAGCTACTGACCATGAAACACGCATTCTACGCCTTAATCATCATACAAGCCCTGTACGAGCTTGTGAAGCTGTTCAGATGTAAATCCCTATATCAACATGCAAAAGTCTTTCAGGACCTAGATAAGACAGCAAAAAGATGGTATCTGATGGCGCATCCATGGCTTCATGTTGCATTATTCATGGATACCATCGGACTTTTATTGCTGGGGATGGGATTGTTTTCAAGCCAGTGGGTGTGTTTCCTTGTTGTCCTGGTCATGAGCTTCAGCCAGATCCAAAAGCTAGGAGCATGGGCGGTGTTCCTGGACAGTCTGGTAACGATCATCGTCTACGCTTTCGCCATCCTGAATGCATATCACTTGGCATAAAATAAAAAAGGGAGCCAGCCCACACGATTAGAAGCCAACTCCCCCACACGATTATGATGCAAATATAAGAATTTCCAACTAAATAAATCGTGCTATGACAAAAGAATTTTCATCAATCGTGGAGTTGAAATCAATACGTGAACAGAAATCAAGGTTATCTGAACGTGAGCAGGAGTTATCCTCCCCCATCCTTACCGATTTTTCTCTCATTCCGGAAATTTATGAATGGTTTAAGGAGATTCTCTCTGGAATGGCCTGTCCTCCCAATCCAGATAGCGTCACCCAGCGAAAGAAGTTCCTCTTTATCGTGTTGTTCTTATTCGCCCCTAGTGTGCTTGCCGGCGGACGGCTGCCGAACGGTATCCGCGCAGAGATTTCCGGTGTGTTCCCAGATGTCTCCCCATGTGTAATATCAAACAATATCGCTGATGTTTCCTTTATCTACCAGCAGTATAAGGATTTCCGACAGGATATAGAGTATCTTTACAATCAGATATTGGAAAGGTTGAAGGTCAAAGGACTAATCAAGTAACAGAATGTTTCTAATGGGGATAAAGTCCCTATGCTTAAATTTTTATGTCTAACAAATTTAAATTTTAAAGCCGAGTCAGAAGAAGAACAAAATCAGGTTGGGAAATAGTTCGACAAGCCGACAGATTAGCTCAACAGCGTTATGGAAGTAACTCTGACAATCCTAATAATCTTGTAAATAGGATTGCAGGCAGGTATCTTGGGAGCTTTAATAGAAGTGGAACCAGTTGGAATACACAAGTTTCAAAACGTACTTACATGGGACTTAATGATGGGTAATTAGTAAAAGAACTAATCAAGTAAAAAAGCCGGAGCGTTATGCTTCCGGCTTTTACTTATTTTTTTGTTCGGCGAATTATATCAACATCTTTAATTATTACAGGAATACCATTTGCTGTTCCAATTTCTGCGGAGTACCTTTTTTCATCAGTAGAGAAATCCGAATTATTTTTAATATCTTTCACATTTAAATTCCAAGCATTTGCAATTATTTCTATCACTAATCCTCTAAGACTTGCTGAGTCAAATTCATTGAAATGAGGCCAAAATATAGGATTTATAAAGTCATGACATTGTAATATTCCGGGAATTCCCATTTCTGTGTATATAACGTTTTCATTTAATTGAATTTTACATTTATTTTTTGATTCATAATGATATATTGCTGCGTCTTGAACTATTATATATTCATCAAATTTCCCATGACTTATCATTTCTCTAAGTTCGTCATTATTAATCCAACCATCTTTATTTGTAGCATATTTTAATCCGATAGGATTTCCTTTTACAGCTCTAATTAAAGAAGCGCAATCAGCTTCAATAGAAGATGGAAGTTTGTCATTTGATAATAATACAGCTTGCTCTTCCGCCCATTCTTTTAATATTTTATCAGATACAATAGGAATACCAACGTGCCTTGACGCTCTATCACTTTCTCCAATTAAAATACCAAACAAGCCGGATAACCCTGAAGCATATAGTCCACCTATTGTTACAGCTCCTTCAATGCATTCATGTCTAAAATTTTTATATCCTATAGGATGTAAGAATAATCTTCCTACGATACTTCCATCTTCTTCTTTTAAAAGTCGCATATTCTTACTTAGTGCAGTTATAGAATCTTGCGATTCTTTATCTAAAGATTTGAATTTAGATTCTCCAATAATTCTTCTGATAAGTTTTAACGGTGGAATTGTTTTCCAGTCATTAGCTTTTATTAATTTATTCGGCTTATCTTCAAAGAAAAGATTACAATCTAGACTTGGACATAATGATAGTATTACTTCTTTAAGATTAGATAAATGATGTCTCAAGAGTAATGTTTGTATATTCTTTCCATCTGAAAACCATACTCTAATTTTAGTTCCGCCATCTTTTATACATTCATCAACTACAGCATTTCTGAGTATTGGTCTAGAATAAACCCCATTATTAAACTCTAAGACAGTTGTTTGTTCTCTTCCTTGATCAAATCTTTTTGTATATACAGAAACTTTCTTTCCCCACATAAATACAGAATAAAATCCAATTCCATATTTCCCTGTAGAAAGAAATCCCTTACTCTCTAAACCAGGTAATTCTTCATGCATTAAAGAAGACCCCCAAAATGATTCGCCAAAGTCAAGAAAAGGTCCCGTTAAGACTTTGGGAGACATACCAACTCCGTTATCTTCAACTTCTATATAAAATCCATTCTCATCTTTACCTGTTCGAACCCGTATGTCTCCGAAATCTTGTTTTTCATTTTCTAATAATCTTCTTGCTCTTATTGCATCTGAAGCATTTTGAATCAACTCTCTTAAAGGAACTGTAGCGTTGTCTCCATATAAATATTTTCCACCCAGGCTATTTACTAGCTTCGCAACATTTGTTACTTTTATTTGTGTATCAACAGGGCTCCACCCGTCAACTTTTATTAATTTTGAAATTCTATTTGGAGACTCAATGGAAGCAACTCCTATTGGATTTAATCTTGGTCTATTTGTATCAGCCAATAAGGAATCCACTTCTTTCAACTCTTTATCAATCATTCTTAATGTGTCATAACATACCCACCAGCTATCTATTTCATTTATACTAAATGGCGATTTGGATGTGTACACTAATCTATTACGCTCCAATCGAGGTTGGTATAGTTTCTGCTGAAAGTTCCAATGCAAATCCGAATACCCTTTTGGTTTTCTAATTGCTCTTAAGAACTTTGGTGCTCGTCTATCATCTATTTGAATTGCATCAGCGATTCTCAAAATGCAAGCTAATTTTATGACATCTATCGTCCAATTTATAGGGAAATTTCCAGGAGCTCCTAATGTAGTTCCTAATCTATTTTCTAATTCATCTACTGGCCACCAATGGCTATAAGCTATTAATCCTATAATCTGCCCATAAGAACTTCTTAATTCAGGATTATTTATTAGAAATATTTCGCTTCCGTTGTCATCTGTCCAAGAAATCTGCGCTAATTTCCCAGCCTGTTGTGCGTGTAGCTGTCTTAAAACTTGTTCAGTTGCTATTTTTTCTATTCGAGAATCTAAATTTTTAATTTCATCAGGTTTTGCAGGACGATCTAATTCCTTTCTTAGTAATGATGATACAACATCTTTCCAAAGATTACTGCTCTTTAATTCCTCAATTCCATTAGGGAATGCAGCTAATCCCATTCCTAAATCATGTATTAAAAATGCTCCACCTAGAACAAACGCTTCTGCAGGATTTAAGTCCGTATAGTCTTTTGTAACCAATTCTGCAGTATCCCATAAAGCATCAATGTGTGAAATATCATGTACGGTAAATTCTGGTAAAGTTCTATTTATTTCGGAAGCAAGTATTTTTGCACGTTCTCTGAAATGTTCAAACTCTACTCTTAGGATTTCTCTTTCTTTATCGTTTACATCTGGTTCTAATTGTCTGGCTAATGTCTTTTGCCAAAGAGTTGTACTTTCATAATTCATAGTAATACTTTTTTAAGACTTTACTTTAATTCCAAGAATTTGCTCAAATCTCCAAACGAATAAGTCTATAGAGAATTATCACTCAGCTTACACATGTTTTTCGAAATGATACCTATTATATCTTCTACTTATAGATAGAACTTATATCGGAGAAATTAACGTATTTACTTTTTTAAAAGAATCGAATTTTTCCTTATCCAGAGTTCCACCTATTTTACTTAATCTTTCTTCAAAATAGCGGACTATATTTTTATACTTGTTTTCATAGAATTCATTCTTCATATCTTTTTGTGTTTCATATTCTTTCTGTGCTTTTTCATAGAGTTCAATAACACTGAGATAAAACGCTCTAAAATATCTGAGCCTCGCTTCTTCTATCTCTCCTTTCAAAGTCAAAATTTGAGCCTCCCTTATCAGCAAATCTTCAACCGTCTGTTTTTGAACAATACAGCTTTTGATCGCATTTACATTATTCGTCATAACCCAAACCTTGAAAAAAAGAATAATCTGTAGGATACTAAAAATCAGTATTATAATGGATAAAACATCTATCATAGAATTACATTTAAAAATTAGACTTCTGGATTTAACTTGATTTCCTTTCCACAATGAGGACAACGTATCACTCCCTCTTTGGGCTTATCAAATAGGTCCGTTACAGGCACATCTAAAGCAGTTGCAATCTCTTCTAGTCGGCTTATATTAGGGTTTCCATTCAGAGATTTAGATAGTCCAACCTCTGTAATACCTATCATGCTTGCAAGGTCTTTAAGCATTATACCTTTTTCTCTGCAAATTTCTTTTATTCTAAAATTCATAATTAAACGGTTTGTTTATTTCGCAAATATAGTCAAAATTCATTAATAGTATAAGAAAGTCAGTAAAATAATACTGATAGTTTAAATATTAGTATTTATTAACCATATTCTTGTAGATTATAATTATACTATCTGTATATTTGTGTCGTAATAATTAAACAGATAGTATAATTTTAATACACACGATTATGAAGACATTAAAAGAACAAGTAGAAGAGATTAAGAGCATGAAAGGTTCTAAGGCAGCAAAGAAAGCAGCTTTCGTCAAATTGGGTTTGAGAAAGTATGAAGTTGAGTTGCTTATGTCTGAATTGCCTAAAACAGTCAGAGAAACACACAAGTTCACTTTTGGTGTTGAGATTGAATGCCTGGTAGCCGCAAGCCTTATGAGAGAAAGTGCAACAAGAAACGAAATGCCTTTTCAGTATGAGGGTTATAATCACGTTGACAACAACCACTACTACAAGTTCGTATCTGATTCTTCTATCAGAGGTGAGAACCCTATCGAATGTGTTTCACCGGTTCTTACTGGTAAAGAGGGTATGAAAAGCCTAGAAACATGCTGCAAAGCTTTAAATGAAGCAAATGCACAAGTGAATATCTCTACAGGCTTACATGTGCATATCGGGGCTGCAACTCTGTCCGGCGAAGCCTATGTAAATGTATTCAAGAACTATCAGAAACTAGAGAAGGTGATTGATACTTTTATGGCTCGTTCAAGACGTGCAAACAACAGCCAGTGGTGCAAAACTCTTCAAGGTATAAGTTTTGAATGTTGCAGAACGAGATATGACGTTCTAAACGTAATGAGAGACAACAGATATTTTAAGGTGAATGCCTGTTCTTATGCCCGTCACAAGACTATAGAGTTCAGACAGCATCAGGGTTCTACAGACTTCGAAAAGATTTCTAACTGGGTAAATTTCTGTGCAAAGCTGGTTGCATGGTCAAAGAAGAACGTGCTGAGTTCAGAGATTAATTCAATTGACGAGATACCTTTCTTGACAAAGAAAGAAAAGTCATTTTTCAAATCACGTGCTGAGGTTCTTGCATGAGCCTCGCACGATTAAAATCAGAGAATATGTGCTGTATTATCTATAAGCCAAAGGGTGTTCAGATGCCAACTCTGGACACCTTGAATAAAGTTCAGAGAATCAATCATCATGGTTACGGATTTGTTTCTTCAAAGCATAGATACAAGACAATGGATTATCAGAAGTTTTTGGTTCACCTTTCAAAGGTGGGTATTGAAGAAGAATGTATCATTCACATGAGGTGGGCAACGCATGGTTCTAAGTGTAGAAAGAACTGTCACCCGTTTGTCGAGAATGGCGTTTTGCCTATTCAGTCAGTAAATGATATGACAGACAGCGAAATCTTCTTTAGAAGCCAAGTTTACCCCCTTGTAATGAAATACGGGTATGAATCGAAAGTGACAGAATCCGTAATGATGGCTGCCGCTGGCAGTTCTAAGTTCGCCATGATGTATAAAGGAAAAGTAAAGCTGTATGGTGATTACACGAAATTAAACGGTGTGTATTATTCTAATTTGAGATGGCTATGAAATCAATAAACGTAAATGGTTGCAGCGTATGCCAGCCTGGTAGTGAAAACTATTGTACCTATACTACCAGATTAAGAGGCAAAAAAGTAAAAATGTATCAGTATGATTACAAAACAGATTCAGGTGAGTTGTTTACTTGTTGTGCCCCAACACTGGAAAAGTGCAGGGAGAAACGTGACGCATGGCTAAAAAGCAAACATTTGGCTTAATGTTTCGTATGCGTTGAATTGTTATTCAAAATTGTCTTCATAATTGGGTATCTTTGTATAGATACCATCGCGGGTTAGAGCAGTGGTCAGCTCGTCACTTTGACTTGGTGAAGGCCGGTGGTTCGAATCCATCACCCGCAACTAACATTTAAACTTTACACGATTATGGAAATACTTACGCTTATCATCAAACAGAAGTTCTTTGACGAAATCTTGTCAGGCAAGAAAACACAAGAATTCAGAGAAATCAGGCCTACAACACAGAAGAAATACTGCCAGCTTGACGCTGATGGCTATTGTGTCGAGAAAGACGGTGTGTTACAGCCTAAGCATTACGATGCTATCCAGTTCTTTGTAGGCTACAATAAAGACAGAGCCAGCGCACTGGTAGAAGTCAAGGATGCAAAGATAGAGCTGTTTGAAGATGAAAATCACAATCTGATTGAATACACCTATCAGGGTGAGATATATCTGGCTGCACAGGTCGTTTATGACCTTGGCCGAATTATTGAAAAGCATGTTTAACCCTTTAAATTTTCGTTGAGTCAGAACAAACAGAAGCACATTTTCAACTGGTGGCTACCGTGGTGGCCGTAGAGGTTTGACTACAGAGAATGGTGGTCTCTCTCAGGGTGGCAGATTTATCACCCGAAGACAACAGTATTATAATGTCCGCACAGGACTTGGCATGAGTGGCGGATAATGACACTGCAAGAAAGGACATACAGCCATATTGACCTCGTCAGACAGAAGACTGACGGGGTTTTGCTGTTTCTGTCGCTGGGTAAGGATTCTTTGGTATTGCTGGACATGATCTACCCGAAGTTTGATAGAATAGTCTGCGTGTTCATGTACTTTGTCAAAGGTTTAGAGCACATCGAAAGATGGATTGGATGGGTAAAAGCCAAATATCCTAAGATAGAATTTGTTCAGGTACCCCACTGGAACCTTACCTACATTCTTCGCGGTGGCCTGTATTGTGTGCCAAACCACAAAGTGAAGCTTTTGAAGTTGGCCGATGTGGTGAAAGCCATGCAGCTCAGATACGGACTTTACTACACTTTCCTAGGCATGAAGAAGGCTGACGGCATGAACCGCCGTTTAATGCTGAAAGGTTATGAAGCCAATGGGTATGAGAACAACGGAATGTGCTATCCTCTGGCCGATTGGACACAGAAAGACATTCTATCTTACATGAAACAGAACAGCCTTCCGGGGCCTGTCAGATATTCACTGAAGGCCAGTTCGGGCGTAGGCTTTAATTTGGATTGTATGCTATGGCTGGAGAAGAACTATCCGCAGGATTTACAGAGGATTTATAAAGTATTCCCGATGGCTGAGAGAATCCTTTGGGAACATAAACAAAAGCAATAGGTATGGAACTGAGCAAATACATAAAGAGTGAATCGGTAGAACTTAACCGTTCCGCCATCCACTTCGCAGATTATAACCCCCGCAAATTGTCTGATGAATCTCGTAAGACATTGAAGCGGGGCATTAAGAAGTTTGGTCTGGTTGGAGGAATCGTAGTCAACAAGCGGACTGGCCTTACTGTCGTATCCGGTCACCAGCGTCTGAGCGTGATGGATGAACTGCAGAAGTTTCCGGAAAACGACTACAGAATCCGCGTCGATGTCATTGATGTAGACGAAAAGCAGGAAAAGGAATTGAACATCCTGATGAACAATCCTAACGCGCAAGGAGCATGGGACTATGACGCATTGGCCCGGATGGTTCCGGATATAGATTACCAGGATGCCGGATTAACGGCCGCTGATTTGAATATGATAGGCTGTGATTTCCTTCTCCAGACAGAAGAAGAAAGTTCTGTTGCTGATGCCCTAGAGGATATGATGGCACCTGTCACAGAGCAGAAAGAAGCTGAAAAGGCCGCAAAGCAGATGGAAAGAGCTGAAAAGGTAGCTCACATGAAAGAAGTAAAGCAGCAGGTGAAGAATGCAGCCCAGAAACAGGCACAGGATATGGATGCTTATCTGATGCTTTCCTTTGACACGTTCGAAGCTAAGGCAGCTTTCTGTGAAAGGTTCGGTTACGACCCCTACTCCAAGTTTATCAAGGGTGAGGTATTCGATGAACAGATAGAAAGAATTGAATGACAACATGAAATTTTAGGAGGAAAGCCGAGTTAGAAGAAAAACATATAGTCAGTTGTATCAACAGTCAAGACGAATAATGTACAACGCCGGAAGGCAATACGGGCTTGGTACAGACAGACAAAGAAGTATAAGAGACAGAACGAAGTCTATAATGGAAAGATATGCGGCCAGGATAGATAGCTATTTCTCAAAGAGAGGAATTGATATTTATGGTGATAAGCCTGTTTCTCGCCGCATTTATATGGGCAACAATAATGGATGAAATATGGTAGGGGATTTTATTCTTTGGCTAAAGACGTTTTTTGGGCAGAATCTTTTTTGTATCCATCATTATGTTTGGAAAGGACCATTAGATTTCCGCTATGAAATTTGTGATAAGTGTGGAAAATTGAAAAAGAATTGAATAATTATGAAAGCATCAGAAGAATTTGGTGAGGTTATTGATAGAATAGACAACTTGATAGGAGCATTGGAGTTACCTATGCCTGCAGAGTTTCATGTAAATCAGATGAAGCATGAACTCAGTGAAATATTGGATAAATTGAAACGAGTATACGTCGAAGAAGAGGGTGAAAACCCTTGGGAGGAATAAATGATGAAAAGTGAATCTCAACATAAGAAACATCCAGGAGGAAGAAAGCCAAAATTCGATTACAGGGGTGAGGAATTTCTTTCTCAGGTAGAAACGTATGCCAAAAAGGGATTCACTGACCGGGAAATAGCATTCGCGCTCGGGCTGAATCCGACCTACTTCTACGAAATGAAGTCAAAATATTCGGAGATAACTGACGTATTAGCGCGCGGGCGTGCGACAATCACCGCCGCTGTACGTGCCAAGTTCCTTGCTGTAGCTTTGGGCGGTATCAAGACCAAGAGTACTGTAGTAAGGAAGCTGAAAGACCAGGACGGAAACCTGACCGGCGAAGAAGAGCTTCAGGTAAGTGAAAGCGAACTGGCTCCCAACCTTCAGGCAATGTCTGTCTGGCTGTATCATCACGACGATGAATGGAGGAAGGTTGAACGCTGTCAGGACGAAGACGCAGATATTCCAAAGGATATTGACCACGGAATTTCTATTGACTCATGGATTAAAGACAAACTGAAATGATTGTACCCCAAGCGATATATCATCCGTTATACACCGACAGCGAGAAGTTTATCATTCTCATTACCGGTGGCCGTGGATCGGGGAAGTCTTTCAATGCTTCCACCTTCATTGAGCGTCTGACATTCGAAATGACTCCCACAGAGAAGATAGTCCACCAGATTCTATACACCCGTTACACGATGGTATCTGCCGGGATGTCTATCATTCCAGAGATGATGGAAAAGATAGATTTGGATGGAACCACAAAGTATTTCAAGACCACCAAAACCGATATTGTAAACCAGATGACCGGCAGTCGTATCATGTTTCGTGGTATCAAAACTTCTTCCGGGAATCAGACCGCTAAACTAAAATCTATTCAGGGTATCACCACCTTTGTCTGTGATGAAGCAGAGGAATGGACCAGTGAGGAAGAGTTTGACAAGATTATGCTCTCCATCCGTAA
Organism: Phocaeicola plebeius; assembly: GCF_003437535.1. GTDB lineage: Bacteria > Bacteroidota > Bacteroidia > Bacteroidales > Bacteroidaceae > Phocaeicola > Phocaeicola plebeius_A. The sequence goes on along the minus strand of NZ_QSQT01000010.1, from coordinate 40,520 downwards.
GAAGGGAATTCAGAACCGGATTATCATTATCATGAATCCATGTGATTCGAACCACTTCATCTACAAGAAATACATAGAGAATACTCACCGGCTGGTGGAGATTGACGGCGTTCAGGTGCAAATTTCCACCCATCCGAATGTACTTCATATCCATACGACTTACTTCGACAATATAGAGAACCTTTCTCCTGAGTTCCTGAGAGAAGTCAAGGAAATGAAAGAGAAGAATCCGGAGAAGTACGCTCATGTGGTTATCGGTCGATGGGCGGACGTGGCCGAAGGTGCCGTGTTCAAGAAATGGGGTATTGTGGACGAGTTCCCCATGTGGTGCAAGAAAGTGGCTATTGGACAGGACTTTGGTTATACCAATGACCCATCGGCTTCTATCCGGTGTGGAATCATTGACAATGCGCTTTATCTGGATGAAGTGGATTATAGAACTGGATTACTTTCTGGGGATATTATAAAGACGCTACGCCCGTGGAATTTGAGAGTGATTGCCGACAGTGCGGACCCGCGACTCATCCAGGAGATTCATAACGGAGGGATTAAAATATACGCGGTAGAGAAAGGGCAAGGTTCTGTCAATGCCGGTATTGACAAGATGCAGGGAATGGAAATATTCATTACCAAGCGTTCTTATAACCTGCAAAGGGAGTTCAGAAATTATGTCTGGGCAAAAGATAAGGATGGAAACTACATCAACGAGCCGGAAGACCACGATAACCACGGTATTGACGCTGCACGCTACTATGTGCTGGGAGAACTTCTCGGTAGAATTATGAAACCCAAAGACGTTTCAGGAATATTTGGACATTAAACTTTAGAATATGATACGCTTTATACAAACCTCAGAAGAGTCTGGAGACTGTTCAGCTTATTACGATGTAAAACTGGATAGACCTCATACAGTTGGTGAGTTCATAAACTTAGTTCTCATTGAAAGAAAAGGAGAATGGGGTAAGTTTGAAATTTATAGTCCAAACGTGAGTTGGTTGGATTATGAAAAATACGAATACCGCTATGGAGTTTTGAACGATGCAATTCCAAAAAACTTGTTAGAAAAGAAAATAATTAGCATAAAGGCTAATGGCGGCTGGACTAATATGGATTACCTTTTAAAGTTGGAACAATAAATGTAATAATATGAGAACCTTAGAAGAAATTTTAGCTATACCTGAAATAGAGAGAAAAATCTACTATCTGAAGAAAGGACGAAAGACCGAGCAACCAAACGCTCACGCTCTTTACAACGACTGGAATCCGAACAAGCACGAGATAGTGATAGATGAAGAGAAATACCCGAAAATCAAAATTACGACCCAGCCTGAGAAACGGATTACAGACCCTACAACCGGGAAAGAATATGTTGAGCCGGCGGTAAGGAAAGAAGTTGACCCGAACAGGATTGCTCTTCCTATCGAGCAGGACATCGTGAACATTCAGACTGCCTTCACCGTGGGAACAGAACCGGTCCTTGATTGCCAGCCGGACCAGTCGGAAGAAAGCCTTCTTTCCACATTGAAGCAGGTGTTCAAGAAGAACAAGTTGAAATACCAGAACAAGAAAGTAGTCCGGGCATGGCTGGCCGAGCAGGAAGTGGCCGAATACTGGTATGTGGTGAAGGATGACGGCTTCTGGGCAAAGCTCAAACGAAAGATTTCAGGAATCTTCGGCAAATCAAAACCTGAATACCGTCTGAAGAGTGCCATCTGGTCTCCGTTCCGTGGCGACAAGCTCTACCCTTTCTTCAATGACCAGGGGGATTTGGTGGCCCTGTCCCGTGAATACAAGAAGAAAGATCTGAATGACGTGGAGATTACCTGCTTCATGACCATTACCAAGGACATGGTTTATCAATGGGAACTGACAAGCAACTGGACTGACAAAGGCTCATTTGCACATGGATTCAAGAAGATGCCGGTGATTTATATGTACCGTCCGGAAGCGTACTGTGAAAAGATAAAGAGCCTCCGTGTAAGACTGGAGAAGCTTCTCTCAAACTATGCAGACTGTATCGACTACCACTTCTTCCCTATCCTCATGCTTTTTGGTAACGTGGAGAATTTCTCAGGTGAGTTCAAGAACCGTGTTGTCGAGCTGACCGGCCAGGGAGCAAATGCCCAGTATCTTACCTGGTCACAGGTACCTGATACTGTCAAGTTCGAGGTAGAAACCTTGCTGAGCCAGATATATGGACTGACCAATACACCCAGAATCTCTTTTGACTCCCTGAAAGGTACAGGAAACGCCGTTTCCGGTGTGACTTTCGATTATGTGTTTATGTCCACCCACCTTAACGTAGAAAATCTGAACGAGATCGTCGGCGAGTTCATGCAACGACGTGTAAATTTCCTTGTCTCCGCGTTGGGTTCCGTGAATTCCACCCTTGAAGAAGCCTCCGAAACCATCGATGTGGATGTGCAGATGCAGCCGTATAAGCTGGAGGACATCAAAGACAAGATAGACACAGCTATCAAGGCCAAGGACGGTGAAATCTGGTCTCAACAGCGGGCCATTACCTTTGTGGGGAACGTGGATGCAGTTCTGGATGAGATTGAAGCCATCAAGGAAGAGCAATCTGAGAAACAGAAGAACGACATCGAGAAGCAGAAACAGCTTTCCTCTCTTAAAAGTTCCAGCAGTAAATCTGAAGAATAGAACAACCCAGTCAGAATATTTACGGGGATAATACAAAACAGAATGATATAAATCTAAAATATTGACTATTTGAGTAGCGGTATCTTTCGAGGTATCGCTATTTTCTTTATCATAGTAAAAACATGAATACTTCTTTGTGATTATTCGTTATTTTACTATATTTGCATCGTAATTAAGTCTTAAACGCTATGAGCTACAAATCAGTTAAAGACGTTGTAACGCTGCTTACTGAAAATGGCTTTTGGTTCGTGAGGCAGAAAGGCAGTCACATGGTTTACACTGATGGTAGCCATGTAGTGATTGTCCCCGACCACGGCAAGAAAGGCGTTGAGAAAGGCACTTATTACAACATTCTGAGGCAAGCGGGGCTAAAATAGCCCCCGCCTCTTTTGTTTAACGATAAAAAGGAGGTCAGTATGAAAACCGTAGAAGTGATTGTAGAACATGCTGGTAATAATCTTAGTGCCTATATTGAAGGTGCTCCGGTGATTACTGTCGGTAACGACGTAAAGGAAATCGAGAAGAACATGAAGGAAGCTGTTGAACTTTACCTGGAGTCATGCAAGGAGATGAACATCGCTCCAGTGGAAATTTTGCAGGGAGAGTTCACATTGAAGTTCAAGATAGATGCTGCCACTTTCATCAACTATTACAGCAGTATCTTTACTAAAGCTGCTTTGAGCCGGATAACTGGAATTAATGAGCGTCAGTTGTGGCATTATGCGGCTGGAGTACACAAACCCCGTAAACAGCAGTTGGAGAAGATTCAGAAAGGTATTAACGCGCTGACAGAGGAACTGGCAGCTATAAATTTGTTATGATTATTAATTAAATATAATGGAGGATAGTACAATGAAAGCAAAAGATGTAAATCCAAGTAATTTTAAGGTTGAGAATGTTGTATTTGAAAATGATGATTTTTCTATAGCGATAGGTATTTGGGAAAATGGGGAAAGAAGAATGGCAATGAGATGGAATGGCTATGGAGATGATCCCGGATACCCAAAATTATTTAAAAATCCAGTCTGGTTCATGGTTGATGACTCTTTAATTTTACCTTTCCTGAATGCTTTGAGGAACGTAAAAGATTCTGACAAAAAAGAAATAGAAGCAGCTATATTGAAATTTTAAAAGTATAATTGAATGATGTTCCAGCGTGATTACCCTAGTAGTCACGCTTTCTTTTTGTCTAAAAACGAACATTCCCCTAATTGTTTCGTATCGTTAGCCTTAAAATTTCCCCTTCCCTTTCTCTATAAGTAAATTTACCGTATGAAATTATTAATCAAACTCATACGGTATGACAATCTTTGAACAAATCTTGGCAGGACTGCAACAGAAATTCGCTGGGGTGGACACTGCCACACTCACCCGTATCGCCACAAAGAAGGCAGAGGGTGTAACGGACGAAACGAAGGTGACCTCCATCGTTGAGGGTATCTCATTTCAGGACGTGATGCAAAACTATGGTGATTTCCGTGCAGGACAGGCGCAGACTTCCGCTGTTTCAAACTACGAGAAGAAGCATGGACTGAAAGACGGAAAACCAATCGAGAATCCGAAACCAGAACCACCGAAACCAAACGACCCTCCAAAGCCGCAGGAGACAGACATCGCAAAGATGATTGCCGATGGCATCGCCGCCGGTATCAAGCCGTTTGCCGACAAGCTGGCCAAAATGGAGAAAAATGAAGCGCAGGCGCAGCGCAATTCTCAGATTTCAGTAGTGGCGAAGAAGTACGGTATTCCCGAATTTATGCTGAAAGACCGCAACATTCCCGAAAACACCGACTTGGACACTTATTTCAAGGACATGAAGCAGGATATGTCTAACAACGGTTTTCAGTTCTCCAAAGCTCCTGAAACTGCCGAACAGAAGCAGGAGAAGGAAGCGAGCGAGTTCGCCAAAATGATTGAGGCGGACACAAAATCTATTGTCGAACAACAAAACAAGTAATTTATGTCAGCAGGATACAAGTATTACATGGAGCCTGAACCGTCCATCGAGGAACGCTATGATGTTTCTACCGGAGTAAGACGCAGAGGGCCTTACAAGCTGGATACGACCAACCTTGTTGCTGGTTCATTTCTTCCATCCTTCACTCCCATTGCCGCCGACTTAGTAAAGAAAACCGCTCAGGTGGCCATCCGTGTAGAAGTCTATGAAAAGTTTACCACCGGTTCCAATACCACTTTGAAGATCAAGAAAAACTCTTTGGCTTATGTGGGTATGCATCTGGGTAATGGTTCTCATGGAGCTACCATCAACAGTATTGACAAATCAGACAAAGCTTTCGATAAGTTGACACTGGCTGCCGACTTTGGCGAAACAGTGGAAGTTGGTACTGTACTCTATGAAGCTACAGCTGTAAGCGGTACTACTCCAAAGGTAGTTGCTAACTCTGCTTTGTACGGAAGAGTACAAGTAGAAGAAGGCGTTGTATTAGTTGCTCTTTTGATGCGAGCATTTGAAATTGAGCCTACCAAATTGGCTATGCCTTTCTCTGACATTGATAAGGCTAACATGCCGCATTTCCAGTTCAACGCTGCAGGCGTGCAATCCCCGGCTGGTGTTTCGTATGAACTGCCAGAAGCTTCTGATTCTGTGATGGGAGGTATTCAGTTGGGATTCTCTCAAAGCGGAAAGAAATATCCAGTAGCATTGGAAGGTGGAAAGGCGTATGTAGAAGTACCTTGGACGGACAATAACACTACCTATCAGGCAGCTAACTCAAGTACCTTGGGATTGGTAAAGCAGGGTGCAAAAGTTGATGATGCAGCAGGTGGTGATGAGAAAGATAAAATTAATGCTCTTCTAGCATCGTTGAGAGCAGCAGGTATAATTGCAAGCAAATAAAGAAAGGAGGACTAATATATGATGCTAACTATTCATACTCTGTTTAACGACCCCAACATCGTTAACGCCGTTATTCAGCGTGTCCTTCAGACTCGTAAGGATACAATCTACTGGCAGCAGTACCTCGATTTCCGTAGAACGACTACTCGTGTGTTCAAGGACTACATCGGACAAGTTACGGGCGTGATGGCCGGTTCTATCAACTCTCGTTATGGTGAGAAGCCTATCCGTGAACGCCGGAATATCGGCTCAGGATATGGTGAAATCGCTTATCTTGGCGATGCTTACCAGATTTCCATTGACCGCTTGTCTGAGCTTCAGGACTTGATTGACAAGTTCAATGCAGCTAAACCTGCCGACCAGGTAGCAGCCATGCAGGAAATCGTGAACTTCATCTATGATGATTACCGTCAGGTACTTTTGGCAGCCCACAAGCGCATGGATATTATTGTAGGTTCACTTCTGATGACCGGAGAAGCAACAGTCAAGAATAAGGATGACAATGCCGGAGGCGTTGACCTTCTCGACATTGAATTGCCGTTCAAGTTCATCAAGCCTGATACTGGTGCGAAGACGAACTTCATCACCTATTTGCAGCAGCAGATTAATGCTCTGAAAGCTGATTATGGAAACTTCCAGAAGATGATTATGTCCCGAGGAACTTTCGTGAAGAATATCATCGGGTCGGCTGAGTTTGGTGACAAGTTCAAGATGCAGCTTACAGGAAATGAAATGTACCTTTCAACCGGTTTGATTACATCTCAACTGGCTTCCCAAGTGTTCACTGGCATCGGGCTTCCGGCCATTGAAATCAAGGAAGATTACGTAAAAGACCAGACCGGAAAGAACGTGCAGATTTACGCCGACGACCGTATCACCTTGCTTCCGCAGGATAAGGTCGGTTATATGCGTTTCCACACTCCATACGAAGCAGTGGACGGCGTACCGGGACGTAACTACACCCAGGCAGACGGTGATATGCTTATTTCCGGTTACAAGGACAAGAACGGTCGTTATCTGGAATACACCGCAGAGTGGATTCCTCAGATTACGAACCCGAATCTGATTGTGAACTTTGATTTGTCAACCATGAACGCATGACAGTAAATGACTACATATCACAGAAGTTTCAGACCTTCGGCATCAACTTGTCGGAGGCTGACCTTTTGGAGATAAGTTTTTCTTCAGAAGTAAGCGGAGAGGATGAGATGGGCCCGTCAAACATCGGACTTGTTTCAGTGGCTATGGCGAAGTTCATCCCCTCTCTATTACTCCGTGCCACTTCCATCAGTGAGAACGGTTTCTCTATGTCATGGGATACAAAAGGCGTAAAGGAATACTATTCTTTCTTGTGCAAGAAGTATGGTCTTGAAGATACGTTAAGCGATAAACCTAAAGTCAGATTCCTATGATATTTGCTCCACATACATTACAGGTTAAGGTCTTTACTCCGATGGAAACAGACGAGTTTGGCCGACCTATCCCCGGAACCGGTGGTGAAAGCTGGCAGGACGTGTGTAAATGCCGTTGTGATGATAACTCGACCAAGGAGTTTACTTCGGAGAACGGTGAGGTGTTCCGACCGAATTATCACGTAGTCTGTGAGAAGAAAATCTCACTGAGTGCTGGTGATGAAGTCAGATGTATGGACGGTGAGAATGTCCGTGGAACTGGCAAAGTTTACATGGTGAAGAATACAAACTATTTTGGTTACTCAGAGATATGGATGTGAAGTTTGATTTTTCGGACGTGGATAGCTTTTTCGAACAAGGTTATGCCGAGGTGAAAGCCGTTGAGGAGAAGGTTGGTAAAGAGGCTGTCGATTACGCTGTAAAGAATGGCAACTATCAGAACCGGACTGGAAGACTCCGTAAGTCAAATAAGTATTCAGTTGAGGATGACGGATTGGTGATTAGAAACGATGCTGAGTATGCCTCGCACGTCGAATCTAAAGGCTATGAAGTATCAACTGGTGCGGCTCTATACGCTGAGAAACGATTGAAGGAGGAAGTCAAATGATAGTAACTACCGACATCGCGAACATACTCTACCGTGATTGCCAGCCTTTCGGTATTCCCATCGTTCCTCACGGCAAGAAGCTGACGGGCGAATTGAAATCCGAAAGGATTGTCATTCATGCCAAGAAACAACAGCCAAGCAAATATTGGAAGAAATCTTTCGTAGAAGTGAACCTTTGTGTTCCCGACCTGAAAGACGGTGAAGCCAACACCATCCGTCTGAACGAGCTGGAGAAACAGGCGCAAGAATTGTTTGACGGAATAACCGGACGCTATGATGGTACCACCTATCATTATTCCATCGAGTCAATCGGAACTGAGGAGGACACATCCTTAAAGTGTCACTATGTGAATGTAAGAATTTTGTTTGAAGTTTTAAATGTGAAATAATATGGCAGAATCAAAGAAAATCACCGCCGTGAATATCAAGAAACTTTGGTATGGCGAGACAAATGCTATCACAGCAGATTTGACTGGGCAGGCTTTATATACTCTTTTACAAGGTGAAACCTTAAAAGAGGTTAAGAATATCCATCAGGATACATGGACACTTGAAGAAGCGGAAGCAAGCCGCACTAACTACAAGAACCAGCTTACCGGTCAGACTTATCGTAGTGATAAGGAAATGGGCGATGTAACCGTGAACTTCACCATTGGTGAGTACGACTATCCGACCAAGAAAGACCTCATGGGTGGTGATGTAATTAACACTGATAAGGGTTGGAAACGAGCAAGAGGCAAGGTAAACATTGAGAAGTTACTTGTCGCTTTGACTGACGATGACCAGTATTGTGTGATTCCCCGTGCTGACATCGGTGCACGTGAAGCCACAACAGACAAGGCTGTCGGTATTCCTGTAAGTGCGGTGGAACTGGAACCACAAAATGCAGAAGTTGCACCGGAATACTGGTTTGACTCATCTGAAGTAAAAGCAGGTGCTTAATGCCTATCCAATAGGTAGAGATTGAATTCCATAACAGGGGTGGGCTTTATGGCTTCACCCCTTAATTTTTATCTTTTATCAGAATGAATCAAGGAGCAAAAATAGTAACTGAATCCATTATCGGAAGTGATTTCAGAACGGTGTTTGTCGCTGGGAAAGCCTACACGGTCTACCCTCCTACTATCCACAAGCTGGCCGGGGCAATCTCCCATTTGTCAGGCGTACAAGAAGCAGACAATTTGAAAGAAGTGCTTCTCTCCCTTGGAGAAAGCGAGGCTTACAGCAAGGCTCTCTCCTGGCTGATAGCTGGTGACGAAAACTTGAGTGAAGAACTGGCAAAAGGAACATACGAAGAAAACGTAAATGCTTTAGATGAAGCACTCTCTATGATTGACTCAAAGGTTTTTCTCAAAGCTGTCAGCTTGGCGAGGAACGTAAGTCTGCTGGCAGCGAAACCGAGGTCGTAGGAAATGATACTCTCTTGGGACAGATTGCATCGTTCATGGAAAATCTGCATCTGTCATACCGGGAAGTGGTCTATGAGATACCATACAGGAATTTAGTATTAATGCAGCGTGACAAGCTCCATACAGTTACCGGTACCAAGGTTACAAAGGTGAAGGGTAAGGACATGGCTTCGCGCAGAAGAAGAAACAAGAAATAGATATGGCTACACTATACTTTAAAGTCAGTTCTGACTGGGAGCAGGTTGTCAAACTGAGACAGGAATGTGAGAGACTGGAAGCCCAGCTCAAAAAAATGGACGTAAACAAATCCCCTACAGCTGCAAAGGCTTTAGAAACGCAACTGGCATCCACCCGTCAGCAGATGATGGGGCTGGTAACTGAGGCGGCTAAGGCTGGTGCTATGATGGAGAATGATTTGAAGAAAAAACTCAATTCCGCGTCAAAGGCCTCCGATGAACTAACAGAGGAAATAATCAAACAGAGGAAAATCATCCGTGATACGCAGGATGATGTCAGACGGCTGTCTGATGAATATTCAAAGATGAGTAAGTATTCTCCTAATTCAAAAGCTAAATTAGCTGAACTGAATGCAGCTAAAGCAGCCTTGAACGAGCAGAGATATTCCATTGGTGAATTGCAGGACCAGCAGGCCAGAAACAGGCTCGAAGTAAGGAAACTTACAAGAGAGTACAAAGAGTTTGCCAGTGGAACAAACAATGCTGATGAGATAGTAAAATCCCTGACGGATTCCTTGAAGCGTACTGCTTTAGAGATAGGAGGATTGGCAGCAATAAAGAAGTTCGGTTCTGATGTGATTGAAGCAACTGGAAAGATGCAACAGTTACAGGTAGCTCTTTCAACAATCCTTCAGGACAAATCGAAAGCAGAACAACTCATCGCCGATATTGTTCAGTTCGCAGCCAAAACGCAGTTCAATCTTGATGATGTAGCGACCGGAGCAAAACAGCTTTTGGCATACGGTTCCTCTGCCGATAATGTAGTAAATGAACTTTCTATGCTTGGAGATGTGGCTTCCGGATTGCAGATACCTATCGGTCAACTTATTTATCTGTATGGAACACTAAGAACGCAAGGAAGAGCCATGACAGTAGACATTCGTCAATTCGCCGGACGAGGTATTCCAATCTACGAAGAACTGGCCAAGGTATTAGGAGTTTCCAAAGACCAGGTAGGTGAACTTGTGAAGGAAGGTAAGGTCGGCTTTAAGGAAGTTGAACAGGCTTTCAAAAACATGACATCCGAAGGAGGGAAATTTGCCAACCTTATGGAAAGTTCCGCCGGGACGTGGCCCCAACGATTATCGAATATCGAAGATACCCTCTTCCAGAAAATGAATGAGTTCGGGAACAAGTATAAGGAGGTTTTCGAGTTTGGAATCGGTACAGCAGAGGACTTGGTGGAAAGTCTTGATGATGTGTTGTCTATCATGGGCGGACTGATTGCAGCTTACGGAACATACAAGGCCGCGTTGATTACCGCAGCCGTAGCACAGAAGGCGGTCGGATTCGTTGAAAGCATCCAACTGATTGGAATGTACAGAAAGGAATTGGGACTGGCCACCGCCGCGCAACAGGCTTTCAATGTCGCTTCGAAATCCAATGTGTATGTCACTCTGTTGGCAGCTCTTGTTGGAATAGGTACGGCGGTTTACATGTTCACAAAGAGAACCAATGAAGCCACTGTAGCGCAGGAGACACTTAATTCGGTAAACAAAAAGGCCGATGAGGAATTTTCCAAGCAGGCAGCAACAGTTGACAGGTTGTCCGGCGTATTGAAAAGTGAAACTTCATCCATTGACCAGAAGAAGAAAGCCTTGTCAGATTTGCAAACCATCATTCCTTCTTACAATGCCAGTCTTGATGAAGAGGGCCGACTGATAAACAACAACACAGAGGCCATTAAATCCTATCTGACACAACTGGAAAAGCAGATACGGATGAAGGCTGCTCAAGAAGAACTGGAGGAGCTGTATCGCAAAAAACGGACTCAAGAAAAGCAGCAGAAAGTCGCTACGGAGAATTACAATGAGGCTAAATCTTTGTACAATTCATCCGTGACAATGACTGGAAGCGCATTACAAAACAGAGGAGTCAATACAGGTGTGGCCGTATTCTCTCAAAATAGTGCAGTAAACAATCAGCTCAAAGATAGTGCGAATAAGGCCAAGAAAGAATTAGATTCCGTAAACAAGGAATTAGGCGAAACGGTTTCTGCTATCAAAGAATTGGAAAAAGAGATTGAGAAATCTTCTTTATCCGATAAAAAAGAAGCCCAACATTCTACAATATCTGAAGAAGTAGAAAATGCCACCATACGTATCAAGACACTCAAACAAGAGATTGCCGACCTTCGTAGCGGAAAATTACAAGCAGAAGCTGGTAAAACCGTAGAATCTGCTATCAAGGCAAAGGAAAAAGAGTTGCAGAGCGCAGAAAAAACCTTGGAAACACTTACTGGTGTCAGCCACAAATCAGAAAACAAGAAGGTCGTAGATAATCAGCAAAATCTTTCTGATGAACTTCTACAACTCATAAGAGCTAATCAGCAGGAAGAAATCAACCTGATGGAAGAAGGTTCTGAAAAGAAGCGCAGACAAATTGAGCTGGATTACCAGCGAGAAATCGATGAAATTAGGAAACAGCGCAAAAAATGGGAAGATGCGCAAGGAGGAAAGCTTACGTCTGAACAGCGGGAAGTATTAGGAAGTCGTGCGTCTAATGCCATGACGTCGCGTGAAAAAGGTCTGGCCGAAATTACAGAAACTGAAAATCAAGCTGCAATCGAGGCCAACGAACGTTACCTGAAAAGCTATGGTACATTTTTGCAGAAACGTGATGCTATCATAGCCGAGTACACCCGTAAAATCTCGGAAGCTACTACTCAGGGAGACAAGGACATACTCCAGAAAGAAATGGATAAGGCCCTCTCCTCTCTTGACCTTGAAAAGCTGAAACAGGGAATCAACTGGGAACTTGTCTTCGGTGACTTGGACAAGGTATCCAAAGAATCCTTGAACAAGGTAAAGCAGCAGCTTAGGGACTTCAAGAACTCCGAAGAATACAAGAACATGGCCGTTGACCAGAAGAAGGTTATTGACGAGGCGTTGAACAAAATCCAGTCAACCCTTATCGACAAAGGAGGATTGCTGGCCGACCTACCCGAACAGTTAAGCGAATTGGCCAAGGCACAGGAAGAACTGTCACAAGCTCAGGAGGAATACAACGAAGCCATGAGAAGCGGAACAGATGAACAGAAGGAAGCGGCCACGAAGAAACTGAATGATGCCCAGAAAAGACAGCAGAACGCTCAGGTCAATGTACAAAAGTCAACAGATAAAACGACAAGCAGCCTTGTCACATTGTCGAACGTCATTACCCAGCTTGGTTCAAATTCTGAAATTTCACTCTCTCAGGTCGGTGATTTGGCCGGAAATATAGTAGACATATTTGCAGAAGAGAGCGAGAAACTTGGAGGTATAATTGGAGCTGCATTTTCTCTTTTAGATGCCATCGGGACACAGGGGTTGGATGGTTTCGTAGGTAACATATTCAGTAGTGTCTTTAAGTCTGTAGGTGGAATATGGGATACCCTGACTTTCGGCGGATTCAGCAAACTCTTCGGTATTGGAGGAAACGAAAAAGAGGTGCAGGATACCATCAACAGACTCACGGACAGAAACGAAAAGTTGCAGTCTGCCATCGAATCCCTTACAGAAGAAATGAAGTCCAGCAAGGGAAGCGAGAAATCCGTAGCAGAGTACAATAAAGCCATCAAGTATCAGGAGGAATACAACAAGAATGTCCTTTCAAAAGCGCAGGCCAATGCTGGCTATCACAGTAAACATCATAGCTGGGCCTATTACATGGGCTGGTCGGAAAGTGACATACAATGGATTCGGGAAAATGTCATGGCAGAGTTCACAGGTACAGATTCCTTGTGGCAGATGTCTCCGGAGCAGATGGACTTATTACGTCAGAATGTAGACTTGTGGCAGAAAATGGCTGATTCAGGGAAAGGAGGCTATGGAAATAGTGTCGTTGATGCACTAGGTGAATATGCAGATCTGGCCGGAAACCTCGAAGAACTGAAAGAGGGCCTTTTCGAACAGCTTACCGGAATAAGTTTTGATTCCATGTATGATAGTTTCATCGATACCCTTATGGATATGGATGCATCGGCGGAAGATTTTGCGGATAACCTATCCGAATACTTTATGCGTGCCATGCTTTCAGATAAAATCGGTAACATGTACAGCCAGAAGCTGGAAGACTGGTGGAACAGATTCGGTGAAAGTATGAAGGACGGAAACCTGAGTGAGAGTGAACGTAATTCACTCCAAAACGAATATATGGGGTACGTGAATGAAGCATTGAAACTACGGGATGAACTTGCCGCAGCTACCGGATACGACAAGGCTGGCAGCAGTTCCAAGCAGTCGGCCTCCAGCCGCGGATTCGGTACAGAAATGACGCACGAGGATACCGGGGAACTGAGTGGGCGGTTTACAGCCGTGTATGAGTCCAATCTTCGTGTTGAGACGGCAGAACAGCAGCAAACGGTAGCTATTACCGAACTGCGAGGTTCCATCGGCTCCCTGACATCACAAGTAACCGGTCTGTACAACATTGCCGACGAGACACGTACCATCCTGGCCAATTCCTATCTGGAGTTACAGCAAATCAGAGAGAACACAGGCGAAATTGTCAAACCTATCAAACAGATGCAGGCCGACATTGCCGAAGTGAAACGTAATACAGCAAGATTATGACAGGAGATTTATTTATTAACGGGAAGGATGCCTGGAGCACATGGGGTGTCCGCATGGGTGACGGTTTTCTCGATGCTATCGACGGATTCAATCAGATGAAAGACTACATTGAAGATGAGAGCCGTCTGGAGCACGGGAAGCGAATAATAACCGAAAATGCAAAAGTAGCATCGCGTGAAATCACTCTCCAGTTCACAATAGAAGGAGGCTCAGAAGGTGACTATCGGACAAAGAAGAAAGCCTTTCAGTCAGAACTGGAGAAGGGAGCCGTAAACATCAAAATCCCCGCTCTTGGGAGCGAAGTCTTCAAGCTGGTTTACCTGGGGAAAAGCATCTCTTACGGGTTAAGTATTGACAGGTGTTTCGGTAAGGTTTCAAGTAAGTTTTGCGAACCGAATCCCATGGACAGAAGCGAATAACAAACATTTCCTTTATTGTTTCAAATGGAAGTCCGGATTTTTAGGGCTTCCATTTGTTATTTATGAACTTTGGGGATATGATTGAAATTAAGGACATATCCGGAAAAACAAGGTTCTCTACCCCTATCAACAAAGGGGCGAAGGGAAAGTTTACACTGATGAAAGAGGACTACATCGTTCTCCCCTTTTCCGTGCCTGAACCTATATATTTTAAACTTGGTGACTATGTAGACCTTTCTGGGGTTCTGGATGATTCTCTGGGCGGATTACTTTCAAAAGTATATGAGGTAACTGACTTGCAGAAACCTTCTTTCAATGCTTCTACCGCTGGATATGATTATGAGCTGAAACTGGATGCTTACTACTGGAAGTGGAAAAACAAAATTTTCAAATACACTCCTGAACATGCTGGATATGAAGCGTCATGGTCTCTCACCGCAGCCCTTGATGTACAGCTTGGTGTGTTCTTACGTAACCTGAAAGCTTTGGGATATACCTATAAGGGAAAAGAATTCGTATTTGAAATAGATTCAACAGTAGAGAATAAGGCAGTTGCAATCACGTATGACAATATGAACCTGCTGGATGCCTTATTCTCAATGGCGGGTGAGGATAAGTGGAACTGTGATTGCTGGATAACGGACAACGTAATTCATTTTGGGCGAAACGAATTCGGTGATGCCGTCAAAATCGAGTTAGGGGTTGAAGCGTCTGCCATGACTCGCAGTGAGAGCAAAGGCACTTATGCCACCCGCATTTATGCATTCGGATCTACAAGAAACATACCTGAGAACTACCGTCCCATTGAAGAGCAGACGGTAGTAAACGGAGTTGTGCAAAGACGACTTATGCTTCCCGCTGGTACGCCATACATAGATGTGTATCCTGACATGAGCCAGGAAGAAGCAATTGAAGACATCGTGGTATTTGACGAGGTATATCCCCGACTTGAAAATACGATGTCAAGTGTATCTACGAGGACGGAAACCGTTACAAATGAAGACGGAGGTCAGGAAACCGTGACTTACTATCGCTATCGTGATACTGGCCTGAATTTCTCCAAGGACTACATACTTCCGGGACAAGAGCTGACAATTATCTTTCAGTCCGGCAAAATGAATGGATTGGAGTTCGGTGTTATTTTTGACCCGGACAACAACGGAAGCCAGCTTTGGGAAATTGTCCGCAGCGAAGACTACGGACGTCCATTGCCGGATGATACCATATATCCTGAAAATGATGACAAGTATATCCTTTCCGGTTTTGATCCAAAGTTTGTTTCTGTACAAATGATTCCGGACGCGGAGCAGGAACTGAAAGAGAAGGCACAGAAGATAGCAGACCAGCGAAAAAAGGACGATGGTACATACTACACTACCCTCCGGTCAGAATGGGTTAATGAAGACAAGCTGAAACGCTTTTTCGAGTTCGGGCAAAAGATAAACCTGGTCAATAAAGCCTTTTTTGAGAATGGCCGTGAAAGCCGTGTTCTCGGATGGGAGTTTAACCTTGACATTCCATGGGATTCTCCGGTATATACTATTGGGGAAAGTATGCCCTACTCTCGCCTTAATGATGTGGAAGAGAAACTGGAGTCGATTACGTATAAAGGGCATACTTATGTTGGAGGCGGAGGAAGTAGCATATATGTGATTAAGACCAATGATTCTACTGCCCCATCGGACAGTAACGTATTTTCGGCAAAACGGTCACTTGCAACATTATTGAGAAAGGACAAGGAAGACCAGACAAACTATCTCATTAAGCTTCTTGGCGGTATCATATCTCCTTTCCTGGAATCAATTGACTTCGTGACTGGTATGATGGGTGCTGGTATGTCATTCTCTTCAGAAAAGGGCGGCGAGTCTGTCGGATGGATTGACAAACTGTACGTGCGCAAGAAAGCTATCTTCCAGTTACTTTCAATAATGGAGACCGAGCTGGCCGGAGCTTCCTTCATGTTCAACGCCAGCGGGGCCAGAGCAACGATTACTAAGGTCGAGTTTATAGAAAAAAAGGGAATTCGTTTCAAGGATGGTAAAGGAGTCAAGTTCTCAGACGGGAAAAGAGGTTACTCATCTCCTGGAACTTATGGTTCTGTTTATCGCTGTTACTTCCTTGCAGATGATGGTGAGAAAGCCATAGAAAATCGTTTTAAGCCAGGGAATTTAGTACGCTCACAGTCCTTTAATATTAAGGAAGGCGCGTATGACGGCGTATCCAATCACTATTGGTGGCGTCTGGTGGAAAATGTTGGTGATAACTGGATAGATGTATCCGTGAATCATTGTGACGAAGGAAGCGATATACCCAAAGTGGGTGACGTGATGGTACAACTTGGAGACATAGCCGACCCGGACTATCAGGCTGCAATCGTGTTGTCTGCATACGGAGACGGTGCGCCTTCTCTTACCTTCTATCAGGGGATAAATTCTTATTCATTAAGCGAGAGAGACATACTTACGGCAAGGTATGACCAAGTTACGAAAGAATGCCGATTCCAAATCGGCCATGAAGGAAAGAATGGCTGTTTCCTTTATTCACCATCAAAGGGATTGCGTGTTGAAGGAATGATTGAAGTACTGGGCGGTAACGGTATGTCAAACTTTGACGATGCTTTGGACTTCGCCGAACAGGTGAATGACCGTATGGCCCAGTATATCGGATATGATGGATGGGAAAGCCTGGTTGGTGAAGCGCTGGCAGGTAGGACTATAATAAAAGGCGGGGTTATCAATACGGACTTGATAAATGCGGCTGTCATCATCACATCGAAATTGATTGCCGGTGCCATCAAAGCCAAGAAACTTGAAATTGGTGATGGGAAAAAAATCTATTCAACGATAGATACGGATGGAAGAGCAACATTTGTTGATGTTACAGCTATTAATGGATATTTTGAGGACGTGCTTATGCGCGGCTCCCTTAGAAGTCCATTTTCCAAGGTATCCGATTCATTTAACACGAACTACAATGATAACATCATTATTGAAGGTGGAGGTTCCTGGACAAAGGTATATTCAATACCAACAGGAAAAGAACAGATAGGAAGAAAGATTACCGTATGCTGCATTGGTACAGGAGAGGCGTCAATCTCATCAAGTAATGCAAAGTTCTACGAATATGGAAGAAGTTACAATGAGTTGATATTGAACAAGGAGATAGTTCAGCTGATTGGCTATGGTCTTGGTGATATATTCTACGGTTGGATTGTCACATGCCGGGAGGACTTGGATGTCAACTACGCAATGGGGCGTCCTGATAAGGTATTGGCCAGAGGTTATGTTGATTTAAGAGATGATTCAAAAAAGTATTACACATTCGATGGCAGTACATTGTCATTTACCAAAGTATCCAGCAAAGAATATAGAGTAACCATGCCAACCCAGTGGGGCACAGTTAAAGATGAATATATGGTAATGGTCACTCCGATGATGAGAGTCGGACTTTCATCCGGGACATATTACGTAAGCATCGAAAGTGATACGGAATTCTCCCTGAATTACATGGCATATGGTACCGGTCAGGGAGGTGCTTTCTTCTTTGAAGTAAAAAGAATGGGATTTTATTAGTTATAGACAAGGCAATTATAATCTATACAGCGTTGGAAACATCATTAATAACTATAAATTAAAAACAATTATGGCAGCAGAAGAAGATTTTGTATTAAGCTTTACAGGTGAAGAAACTGACAATCTATTGAAACATACAGAAAGTATGAAGAATCAGACAACGGAAGAAGATGGTGAAACGGTACAGGTGTACGATACAAACGGCGTTCCGCATAAAGTGTCGAAAACGGAGCTACTGAAGAAGTCTACACTGGCTCTTCCAGCTTTGGAAGACATCTCCAGTTTTGTGGCCGTGAATGCCGCCGGAAATGCAATCGGATTGATGACAAAAGAACAGGTTGCGTCAGTTCTGGCGGGACTTATTGGGATTAACAATACTTGGTTCAGGGATGGTGGTATTGTCATAAATCCGGATAATTGTTTGAATAATAGGGTATATATGATTAATATATCTCTAGGAACTATTAACTTCGATTTATTCACTTATGGGAATTTATTATATTTCAGTCAAGGTGAATATCACACGCAAATAGCAATGTCCATATATGACAATAAACGGTTTACCCGTATGTCTTCTAATGGTGGTAATTCATGGGGAGAGTGGAGAGAATTTTAATCATAGTTTAAATGGACTCGATTATAATATTAGGCCCTATTGATTTTAATAAGCCCGTTGCCATCTTGTCCTTTAACAATAGATAGAGTAAACGAAGAGCTAATAATATATGCATATAAGTTATAACTAGCTGTATATAGATAATATCCTCCATCCTCTTTCCTGTATACAGCTAATTCATCATCTCTATGTTCATCATGTAACATTATCACCCTGGCTGAATTTAGCAGCGGGGTGAAGCCCCGATTTTTCTAATGTTGCAATCCCAATAAGTTCCGCCAGGACTTATGGGTATGAATGAAAACAACTGAAATAAAGAAAGCTGTATTGAAAATTATTTGACTGGTAGAAATTGGGTAGAAAATAGTAACTAGCTTGCTTATTCTACCCGGCTTCTACCAACTTACTGACAAGGCGTGTCAGTCGATTTGAAACCTTTTATTCTTTGTTCGTTTTTATATCATTTACCTTCGCTGAAAAAGGATGGTAAATGAGTAGTTTTGTGTGTGAAATAGTAGTTACGCCCATGAGCGTGTTCCATTAAGTTGGGATGCGCTTGTGGGCATTTTTTGTTTAATCTAAAACCTTAGTAAGATGAAAAGATTCGTTTTCATGATGGTCGCACTGCTGATGTGCGTAGTGAGTGTTTTCGCGGAGACTTCCGTTAGTGTAGAACCTTCCGTTCCGGAGTTCCTGACCGGATTTGCCAGCTTCACCGGGCTTGTTACGGTCGTGGTTCCTGCTGTAGTAGGATTTATCGCTTCGAAGCTATCCAATCCTATGAATAAGTGGGTGACTATGTGGGTAACTGCTGTAGTTGGTGTAATCGTTACCTTCTTCAGTTGGTGGATGCATCTCGGTTTCCCTCCTGCAGATGCAAGCGTATGGGTTGTGGTGATTGATGCGTTATTTGTCGCCCTGGCATCTACTGGTATCGTGTCGGTTGTAACAAGTGAATGGCTGTCCAGGTTGTTCGGTGGTAAGGTAAATAAGGAGTGATGCAGAACCTTATAACCGTCATAGCCCCGCAGATTCTTGTTGCCGGGGCTTACTCCTTTGTAGGAGAGATAAGAAGCGTTGTCTTTGAGCTTCGCTGGATGCTGGTCTTCATTGTAGCCATGATTATAGCGGATTTTGTCCTTGGTATCATTGACAGCGTGGTCAAGCGAGGAGAGGATTTCCGCTTTTCCAGAGCAGGCCGCCGAACGATGTGCAAGTTCATCGAATATAATTCGTATTTAGTGTTGGGATTCGGTTTTGGTGTTGCTATTCTCCAGCCTGTAGGTATTTGTTCCTATACGACATCGTCAATGTGCGGACTGGGGATAGCTATTGTATTTGAATTTGATTCAATCATGGAACATGTATGTGAAATTCACGGAATCAAGAACAAGGTTTCCATTAAGCGCCTGCTGGTGGGCTACATTAAAAAGAAGTACACAACGGCTGGCGAAATTATCGAAAAAGTTACAAAGGATGAAGAAGGCAGATAGACGCCTGATAGCGGAAATCATCTACTCCGTAATCATAATATTACTTATGACAATAAGTTTCATGACCTAGTTGATATGAGAAAGATAAGGATAGGGAAAGATATATACTTCACCTGGCAGATACTCACGAACAAGGAGCCTGTTCCACTGGAAGGAAGGGACTTGAAACTCATGCTGAAGAATCCTCTAGGCAGATTTCTCGATTTCCATTTTGAGATATACCAGGGAAACAAGCTGAAATTTACTTTTCATGGAACGGACCACAAACACCTTGGTACGTATTCGCTGACTTTGTGGGAGAACTATGGTAAGGAAGGACAGACTGCCGTTGACATGTGTGAGGCTTTCAGGCTTGTTGCAACAACTTGTGAAGAGGACAGCATAAGTGTCCCTAACCTTGAAATGGCCACCGTCAACCTTGGTGCTTCTTCCATTGACATATCAACCGGTGGAAGCATTCCCATTCCTGATGCGCCAAAAGACGGGAAGATATACGGCCGGAAGGATGGAGAATGGGAGGAGATAACAGAAGCAGTATGGAATGAAGAAACAAACAGTTAAAATCAGACTTTTATGGCAACAACAAAATTAAAATTCTACAGGGGCTTAAAGGCCCGTTATGATGCAGCGTCAAAACATCTGGATGCTATCTATTTTGCAACCGACACCAAAGAACTGTTGATGAACGGTGTGAATTATGGAGGAAGCGGTGTCACAGATGTCAGTTTTGACAAAGGCAGCAATAAACTTATCGTTACCAAATCATTAGGCAAGACCGAATATGATCTGACGGAACTCATCAGGTTCAAGACATCATTGCCAGACAGCCTTGCCACTCCTTCGAAACTGGGAGGTCTTCCGGCTGGGACAAAGGTCGAGACCTTGAAGACAAAGACGCTGAGCCAGATTTTCGAGGATATTCTCTTTGAGGAAATCCAGCCGACGGTACAGGCACCAAGTGCAACAATATCATTCAAGTCTCCTTTTACCGCCAACAAGATTCTGGAGGTTGGTGAAAGCGCACCTACCTCAGAACAGATTCAGACAGGATTTAACCGTGGTAATTGTACGGTTGTTGGCCAGGCAAACAAGAACCGTGCAGGAGAACTTATCTCCGATGACCAGTCTTTCATCTATGTAGGAAACAGTACAAGCAACAAGACATTGCCGACGAAAGTTACACTCGGTACGATGCAGTACAATTACCAGGCTCATCATGGCGCAGGTGACACCTTGCTCACTTCAAAAGGAAACAAGGCGACCGTGTCCCCTAATCCGCTTCCTGAAGGTACTGTGAAATCAGGTGCTGTCTACCTTTATGGTACCTATCCGTTTTACTGTAATGGTTCTTCAGCTTCTACCTCTGCCGGAGATACCAATTTCCCGTCTGCCGCAGCTCCAGATACAAAGCTTCCGCTGCAGAAATGGACTGATACATTAATTGGAGCGAAGTTTGCTTCTGAAGCAGCAACCGGAACCCGCCTTGAATTCTACTTCCCTTCAGAAAAGAATGTATCAAAAGTCGAGTTCTATAATACGGTGTCCGGAAAGTGGGAAGTCTTCGGAACGGACAAGTACACCGTATCTGATGCAGGAAACAAGACCGTACAAAGTGTTCAGATTGCATACAAGAAGCTGACAACGACAGGTGCCATGTCCGGTGCATTACAACTTCGCTTCACAGTTTCCGATGCCGGAAAAAAACTTGTAGACGAGCCGGACACATATAATGGCGAGGAAATTACGGATGAAGTGATAGCCATGCTTGCACGAAACAGCCGTGAAGTTCCCTTTGCCATGCCGATGAACAATGTCATGCCGATGGCTTCGACAACAGGAAACCGTCCTGCGGGTATTGCTTCCTTTGCCGTGAACTTTGAGCCTGGAGGACAGGCGCCACTGGATGCCCGTCAGCTTGTTCCAAACAAGACAGACCTTATTGCCGCAGCTACCTATTCAGGAAAGAATACTTATAACGGCATGTTGGTCGTTGTTGGAGATAACGGGGACGGCAAACCGGCTCTGTATGTCCTGAAGGACATGACAAAGATTACCCAGGCTGATTATGGCGGATGGATTCGTCTTGACGTTGGTGCACAGACACTCATCCAGATTATCAATGACCTCACAACGGGCGGGACTAATAAGGCACTTTCCGCCGAGCAGGGTAAAGTTCTGAAAGGTCTGGTTGACACACTGACAAACAAGGTCAACGCGCTTGGTGCCGTATATGTGCCAAAGGGTACTCTGGCAGACCTTAGTGCCCTGAAAGGGGTGGCTTCTGTATCGAAAGGCCACGTATATAACGTTACGGCAGAAGTTACCCTGAACGGCAAGAAATATCCGGCTGAAACGAACTTCGTCTACATCGGAGAAACGGCCAATCAGGCAAGTGTGGAAACCAACTGGGATTCCTTGGGTGGTACGGTCGATTTGACAGCGTATGCAAAGAAAGCTGACCTCGAAGGATTTCTTACCGAAGAGGATTTGGCTGGATATGCCAAGGCTGTAGATGTGGCGAACACCTATGCCACAAAAGCCGCACTGAGTGAGGCTATCGAAGGGCTTTCCTCCACTTATGCGACCAAGGCTGAACTGACCAGCTATGCAACGAACGAGACTCTGAAGCAGTATGCCACTAAACAGGATCTTGACGATGCGTTTGCATGGAATGAGGAAACCGAGTAATAACATGTGGGGGGCTTTGTATCGGAGCCCCCCATAAATCCCAATGACATGGCGAAAAAGAGATTCAACAATTATTTGAAATATGCCACCTTCAAGAAAGAACTGGAAGCCGGTAACATATTGCCTGATTCCGTTTCCTACATCAAGGAGATACGGGCTATCTATACCCATGGGGAATATTATGGCAATGGCTGCATATCCAGCGTGAATGCTGGTACGGGCGAGGTCAGTGCCGAGCTTCTTCCGAACGTGTTCCATGTGTTCGGAGAAGTATCCGTACTTAACGTCACATTTGGAAAAGGCTTTCCAGGCATTGCCAATGAGTACATGTTCCAGTTTTCAAGTGGTGTTACGCCTACCGTCCTGAATCTTCCTGAAGGTGTGAAATGGATAGGAAGCAGTGTTGTCAGGGCCAACAGGACGTATCAGGTAAGTATTCTTAATAATATAGCTGTGATGGGAGGTGCTTTATGAGTTTGTTAAGACGCAGATTGCTTATACTGGCGGCCATGAATAATGGACTGCCTAATATGCCGGTTCGCTTTAAGACCGGCGAAAGGGCGGTATTCAGTGACGGGAAGCATGGATATTTTTCGATGGACAGAAGATTTGTTCGTGATAAGAACATGTCACGAATGTATTTCAAAGACGGGAAACGGATTAGCGTGCTGAAGAAAAGAAACTGAACTAAAATAAAATAGGAGTGCCACTGCACTCCTTGTAATAAATTTTTTATTAACCATCCTACCATTGGCAGAACTCCACAAATATAGATGTAATTTTATTATGAACAAAATAGATTCAATAATAATTCACTGCTCAGCCACACGTGCCGGGCTGGACATAGGTAAAAAGGAGATTAATCAGATGCACGTATCCCGTGGCTTTCAGTGTATTGGGTACAACTACGTTATCCGGCTGGATGGTACGGTAGAAGTTGGCCGTTCGCTCACTATTGACGGGGCGCACTGTAATAGCAAGGGATTCTCAGGTGTGTCGTACAACAAACATTCAATTGGTATCTGCTATGTGGGCGGTCTGGACGCGCACGGTAAGGCAGCTGACACCCGAACACCGGAACAGAAGAAAGCGTTAGCCAAACTGATTAAGGAGCTTTGCGGAAAGTACCAGATTGTCGAGGTGCTGGGGCATCGTGACACATCGCCTGACCTGGACGGTGATGGTATCGTGGAACCTGAAGAGTGGACGAAGATGTGTCCTTGCTTCGATGTGCGGAGCGAATATCCTTTTGTCCCTGAAATCGTTGTGAAGCCATGAAGTTATACGAATACATAATGGATAAGGTGAGCTGGTGTATTACGCTGGCTCCATTTATGTGCCTCGTTCTCATTTATTCCTGCCAGACAGTGAAGTATGTTCCGGTTGAAACCAAAGCTGATAGCGTGGTAATAGAGAAATTGGTTGAAGTACAGATCCCTCCTGACAGTGCCACCATCCGGGCGTTGTTAGAGTGCGACGAGAACGGGAAGGTCGTACTGAAATGGTTGGACATCGCAAACAGTAAGAACGCTCAGGCGCAGCTTACCATTGATAGCCTAGGTAATCTACTGGCGAAGATGAAAACTCAGCCGGATACGGTTTACCTTCCAGCGAAGGAAGTGGTTGTTTCCAAAAAGGAAAAAGTTCCTTACCCAGTAGAAAAGGAACTTACTTTATATCAAAAGATAAAAATTAGACTTGGTGAACTCTCATTTATTGTAATTATAGTGATAATAGGATTATTGGTGCTTAAAATATTCAAGAAGTAGTATATTTGTAGTTAATGCGGAAAATACATTAAACTACAAATTATGAGAAGATTGAAGAAGTATATAAAAAATGAAAGATCATGGATAATTACCATATCAATAATAGCATTCTCTATTTTATGCTGTTTTTTTATTTCAGAAAGGAGTAAATTTCATTGGGGTGATTTTGGAAGTATCCTTGGAGCTATTACAGGGTTAATAGCATTTATCGGAGTATTATACACATCAAAACAAAATAAACAGCAGTTTTTGAATAGTGAGGAAAGATCTACATTCTTTGAAATGCTTAAAATATTCATTTCTTATCGTGATTCATTACGTGTAAAAAAAATAGATTGGAAATATGATAAAACACTTCATGATTGGAACATTATTCAATATGAGGAATTTTGTACTACTGAAAAGACTTATCAACAAATAACTTTTGAATTATGTTGTATATTTTACGTAGAAATAAGAAATAATATACCAAACTATTTATCCAAAGAGGAATTCGCAAAAGAAATCATTCCATCAAATAGATCTACAATACAATGGTATTCTTCATACAATTATTTAGCAATTGCTATAAATAATATTTATAACGGATATAATTGGAGTAAATCTGGAGGCGTTGTTAATCAAATACCTATTAATTTAAATACATACGATTATATTTGCTTAATAGCTATAAGAACTTATCTTAAACAGAATAACTTTAAACCAATAATAGAAGCTATATCGAAAACTGCTGACTTTTGTTTTTCTAAATATATAAATCAACTTGGTACATATTTTAGAAACGCTTATTATATTCTGGAAATGGTCTCAGGATTCAACTATCCTAAAAAGTATTCAGATATATTCCGTGCTCAATTATCAAAAGATGAACTCGTACTTTTATTCTTTAACTCTTTTAGTTCTTTGTCAAACAACAAAACCCGACAATTATATTTAGATGCAGATTTATTCAATAACCTTGAACTAAAAGATATAAGATTGAAAGAAAATATAAATAATATATCACGTATGGAATACATAAGTTTCCCTTCAACTTTACAACAAAATCCAGTTAAGAACGAATATGTATCTTATGAGTTTCTAAGCAGATTATATAAATCCATAGATATAAAAAATGATTAGTGCTTACATATAAATACTTACATTGTAATTACTATGTTTTAAATTTAAGATTGTAGCCATTCTGATATACAATATTTTCCAATAATTATATACAACTTTTCTGGGAAATTATATACATCTTTGCAGTGTAGAAGTTTGCTTTTATTGCAAACGAAAGCCCCAACCAGATTAATATCCGGAAGGGGCTTTTATTGACTTATACTTTAGGCTATTTTACATTAAAAGATACAAGCACTTCACGCGGTTTACCCTTGTAAAATTGATATACATAGCACTCCACCATTTCGCCTTTGTACTTTTGGAGTCTCTTGTATAAATACTCCTTCACTTCAACCTTACGAGAGAAGTAAAGATTCTGTTCGCTAAAGACAGGTTCATCTGCCCCAACCCAAGCTTCTAACGAGCATGGGCATTTGTTGATAATTCTTTTCATATTACAATAAATATTATGTAGTGGCTCCATTGCCTCATACATAACATAACAGATAAAGTGTCAGACAAATTACCCTCTCATCATCATAATATCAGACCTCAGTTCGATATATTCTTTGTACTTTTCCGGGTTGTTCACGTAATCAATCACACGAGATATG
The DNA here is from genome assembly GCF_003437535.1 of Phocaeicola plebeius. Taxonomy (GTDB): domain Bacteria; phylum Bacteroidota; class Bacteroidia; order Bacteroidales; family Bacteroidaceae; genus Phocaeicola; species Phocaeicola plebeius_A. Next base: position 14,513 of record NZ_QSQT01000010.1, on the reverse strand, counting down.
GCCATATCAGCCTGTTTCTGCCGGACTTTGGTGTAGTATCGTATAACTCCTTTTGATTTGTCTGAGTGGCCTAAGCAGTAGTCTATTATCCCGTCAGGAATACCTATTTCAGAGGCGTACTGAGCGAAAGACTTGCGGGCCGAATAAAATGTAACACGTTCATCAATATTTAACTCTTCAGCCAAATCTCCAAGAGAATACGTAACATACTGAGAAAAGTTGTGATATGTGAATTTATACCCAAAATCAAGTTTCCCCGTCCTTTTATCCATCCACCTGCATATTATCTCTCTTGCTTGAGACGGTATTGTAAATGTGATTACACTATCCGACTGCATTCGCCCTTTAGTCTTTGAGCGTGAATATTCCAATACATCTTTTCTAAAGTCTGTTTGCATAATGTCTATAAGATTCATCCCTCCCAAGTAAAAGGAAAGGCAAAAAAGGTCACGTGCCATAATCAGCTTTCTCTTTTCTGGTGAAGATTCACGAATCTTGTTAAAATTCTGTACTGTCAGATCAAGCTTCCTGATAGGGGCTGCAGATATTCTAGTCGTTACAAAAGGATGTATATCGTAAGATATATTCCACTCTCTTATCGCTCTATTGACGACAGATTTCATTTGGGCAAGCATTGTGTTTACTGTAGTTTCAGTCACTTTCCGCTTCCGTATGAATGCGGCAAAATTCTGGACTAGTGACGGGGTTAAATCAGAGAGAAGTATGTCACCTCTTGCAAAGTCACGAAAATATCTCCCCACCCTTTCAATAGATAATGCGTATGAATCTCTTCCCTCAGACTTGAGATAGTCTACAAAATTGCTACATGCTGATGAAAAGGTTTGCTCATCGGAAAGATTGTCTGTAGAAATGATTTCTTTAATTTGCCGGCAGGAATAAAGTTCAAGATGTTTTATTGAGTCCAGTTTCTCTTGAAGGTCATCAAGGATGTTCCTAAGTTTCCGGTTTATCGCAGATGCCTCTGGATGCTTCACGACCTGACCGTTCTTAAACTGGTTCTCTGAAATAATGAATCGTGTGACGATATATGTTGTTTCATGCTTGTGACGGAGTGCAATTCTTATCTTATGTCTTCCGTCTTTTAATGCTTTTGCCTTGAAAATGGTAAGTGATAGAGTTGCCATAATGATTAAAAAATTTAAGGATACTCCAGGGATACTCACAGAATTGTAAATTTACAATTCAAATCCTTTTTTTAATCATCGTAATAAGCTGTAGAAAATAGAAAAACCGCCTAATTCACAATGTAATAAGCGGTTTTAAGTCGGAGCCGAAAGCGGGACTCGAACCCGCGACTTACTCATTACGAATGAGTTACTCTACCAACTGAGTTATTTCGGCAACGTGTTTCGTTGAAAACGGTTGCAAAATTACTGTTTTCTTGAAAACAGCCAAATAAAAAAGAGATTTTTTTCCGAGAAACTACATTTTTCCAGCCCGTACAACCCGTTTCCGTTACATCGCAGGAGCATTTGACACATTATTACGTGTAATTTGTACAATAGTCCCTTGTCTGCCTTCTGCCGATTTTCTACTTTTACCCGCAAAATGAAACATTACACTACCATGAAAAAGAAACTGATAATTTCACTGCTGGCACTGGCTTCGCTGGGAGCCGGAGCACAAAACTTGCAAAAGGGAGACTACGGATACTTGTACTGCCACATGAGCGGACGAGGAGAATGGACGGCCTACGCCCTGAGCCGTGATGGCGTACACTTTCACGACCTGATTGATGGCGACCCCGTATACAATGTAGAAGAAATGTCAAAAATAGAGGGAGGAGCACGCGATGCCTTTATCTGCCGCACGTCCGACGGAAAAGGCTATCTGATGGTGACTACCGACATGAGCAACGCCAAGAGCCGCTCGTGGTTCAACTACGGCATCAACCTGCTGAAAAGTGACGACCTGATTCACTGGACTTCTACCACCTTCGACTTCCGCCGGGGACCGGACATTTTCTGTGACCCTCAGTCGCCCGACGTCTATAAGGACTACAGCACCATCAAACGCGTATGGGCACCGCAAATTTTCTGGGACCCTTCGTACGTATGGACTGATGGCACGAAGGGCGGATACATGATATACTATTCACTGCTTAATCCGGCAGAAGACCAGTACGACCGCGTGTTCTATTCCTATGCCGACGCCACCTTTACACGTCTCACTAAACCCCGCCTGCTGGTGGACTGGGGATATGCTACCATCGATGCCGACATTAACTATGTGCCGGCCGACGGACTCTATCACATGCTCATCAAGAAAGAAGGAGGTACACCCGGCATCTTTGCCGCTACAGCTACAAAACTGACCGGTCTTTATAAAATAAAAGATGAAAACGATTATGTGAAGTTTGAAGGCAACAAAAAGTGTGAGGGCTGCTCTGCCTTCCAGTTGGTGGGCGACTCTACCTGGCGCGTGGCCTACATCGAATACTCCTCCAAACCCAAAAGATACCGCATCTGTCAGGCCGACGAGAAACTCTCCAACTTCCACTCCCCCGTCACCATGGAGGGCGTGAAACATCCGCAGCACGGCTCGTTCATGCGGCTCACCGAAGAAGAATACAAGCGCCTGCAGGAGTGGTCGGACAGCATCATGCGCGAAAGAGCCGCCCGCCACAGCGGAGAAAAGAAGTAAAAAGAGGAAAATGAAATATTTTTGTAAAAACTTTTGGCAAACATCCTTTCATTTGAGCAGAAAACATTATCTTTGCACTCCGAATTATGACGTGACAAAAGAGTTTGATGTATTACTGTTCAGCACATAGTAAAAAGAATAAGCGCACATTCGGAGTTCCGGCGAAATGGACAAATGCCGGAAGCTATTTCTTTTTTCTTTTATGTCACTTATTTCCTGAATATTTAAGATTTCCTATTTTTTCAAACACCCGGAACTGCTTTTCGGCAAGTCCGGGCGTTTTTTCGTATATACGAGAGTAGAATAGAAAAAAAATACAAGATATAAAGATTATTAGTAACAAGGTAATGAGAAATGTAACATTGATCCTCGACGACGGGAGCCGCTTTCATGGCAAGTCGTTCGGCTATGAGAAACCGGTAGCCGGTGAAGTAGTTTTCAATACGGCAATGACCGGATACCCCGAAAGCTTGACCGACCCTTCGTATGCCGGTCAGTTGATGACACTGACTTACCCGCTGGTAGGTAACTATGGTGTGCCTCCCTTCACATTCGAAGCAAACGGACTGCCCACTTTCATGGAAAGCGAGAAAATCCATGCCGAAGCGATTATCGTAAGCGATTACAGTGAAAAATACTCTCACTGGAATGCAGTGGAAAGTCTGGGCGACTGGTTGAAACGCGAACAGATTCCGGGCATCACGGGCATCGACACACGCGAACTGACAAAGGTATTGCGCGAACATGGAGTGATGATGGGAAAAATCGTGTTCGACGATGAACCAAATAACATTCCCGAAGCTACCTATGCAGGTGTGAACTACGTAGACAAGGTTTCTTGCAAGGAAGTGATTCGCTACAACGAAGGCGAAGGCAAGAAAAAAGTTGTGCTGGTAGACTGTGGCGTGAAATCAAACATTATCCGTTGCCTGCTCAAGCGCGACGTGGAAATCATCCGCGTGCCCTGGAACTACGACTTCAACTCTCTGCAGTTCGACGGTCTGTTCATCTCCAACGGTCCGGGCGACCCCGACACTTGTGATGCAGCCGTACAGAACATCCGCAAGGCCATGCAGAACGAAAAACTTCCTATCTTCGGTATCTGTATGGGTAACCAGCTGCTTTCAAAGGCAGGAGGTGCCAAAATCTATAAGCTGAAATACGGTCACCGCAGCCATAACCAGCCGGTACGCATGGTGGGCACAGATAAGTGCTTCATCACCTCACAGAACCACGGTTATGCCGTAGACAACAATACACTGGGAGCCGACTGGGAACCGCTCTTCATCAACATGAACGACGGTTCGAACGAAGGTATCCGTCACAAAAAGAACCCCTGGTTCTCGGCTCAGTTCCATCCGGAAGCTTCCAGCGGTCCTACCGACACGGAATTCCTGTTCGATGAGTTTGTAAAGTTGCTGTAATCTACTAAAAAACAAAGAAGACAATGAAAGAAAACATAAAGAAAGTATTGCTGTTAGGTTCAGGAGCCCTGAAAATCGGTGAAGCTGGTGAATTCGACTACTCGGGTTCGCAGGCTCTGAAAGCGCTGAAGGAAGAAGGTATCGAAACCATCCTGATTAACCCGAACATCGCCACCGTGCAGACTTCGGAAGGTGTGGCAGACAAAATCTACTTCCTGCCCGTTACTCCATATTTCGTAGAAAAGGTCATCGACAAGGAACGTCCCGACGGCGTGCTGCTGTCATTCGGTGGACAGACTGCCTTGAACTGCGGTGTGGCTCTCTACAAAGCCGGTGTGTTCGAGAAATACAACACCCGCGTACTGGGTACTCCGGTACAGGCCATCATGGATACAGAAGACCGTGAGCTCTTCGTACAGAAACTGGACGAAATCAACGTGAAGACCATCAAGAGTGAGGCAGTAGAAAACATTGAAGATGCCCGCCGCGCAGCGAAGGAACTGGGTTATCCGGTCATCATCCGTGCAGCTTACGCATTAGGAGGTCTGGGTTCAGGTTTCTGCGACAACGAAGAAGAACTGAACGTGCTGGCCGAAAAAGCGTTCTCTTTCTCTCCGCAGGTGCTGGTAGAAAAGAGTCTGAAAGGCTGGAAGGAAGTGGAATACGAAGTAGTGCGCGACCGTTTCGACAACTGTATCACGGTCTGCAACATGGAAAACTTCGACCCGCTGGGTATCCACACCGGTGAGTCTATCGTTATCGCTCCGTCACAGACGCTGACCAACAGCGAATACCACAAACTGCGCGAACTGGCCATCCGTATCATCCGTCACATCGGTATCGTGGGTGAATGTAACGTACAGTACGCGTTCGACCCTGAATCAGAAGACTACCGCGTAATCGAGGTAAATGCCCGTCTGAGCCGTTCTTCTGCACTGGCATCTAAGGCTACAGGTTATCCTCTGGCTTTCGTTGCAGCTAAGTTGGGATTGGGTTACGGACTGTTCGACCTGAAGAACTCGGTAACAAAAACAACTTCTGCCTTCTTCGAGCCGGCACTGGACTACTGCGTATGTAAAATTCCTCGCTGGGACTTGGGTAAGTTCCACGGCGTAGACCGCGAACTGGGCTCCAGCATGAAGTCGGTAGGTGAAGTCATGGCCATCGGACGTACCTTCGAAGAAGCCATCCAGAAAGGCCTTCGTATGATTGGTCAGGGCATGCACGGTTTCGTGGAAAACAAGGAGCTGGTTATCGAAGACATCGACAAAGCACTGCGCGAACCGACCGACAAGCGTATCTTCGTCATCTCAAAGGCTATGCGTGCAGGCTACACAGTAGACCAAATTCACGACCTCACCAAGATTGACAAGTGGTTCCTCGACAAGCTGATGAACATCATGCAGACTTCTAAGGAACTCCACGAGTGGGGCAACAACCATACACAGCTTTCACAGCTTCCGAACGAGCTGCTCTACAAGGCAAAACGTCAGGGATTCTCCGACTTCCAGGTGGCACGTGCCATCGGCTACGAAGGCGATATGGAAGACGGTATCCTGGAAATCCGTAACCACCGTAAGAGTGTAGGCATCGTGCCGGTAGTAAAACAGATTGACACGCTGGCAGCCGAATATCCGGCACAGACCAACTACCTATACCTGACTTACAGCGGCGTGGCCAACGATGTACACTACCTGGGCGACCACAAGAGTATCGTTGTACTGGGTTCAGGTGCTTACCGTATCGGTTCATCCGTAGAGTTCGACTGGTGCGGCGTACAGGCACTGAACACCATCCGTAAGGAAGGCTACCGCTCAGTAATGATCAACTACAACCCTGAAACCGTATCGACCGACTACGATATGTGCGACCGTCTGTACTTCGACGAACTGACTTTCGAACGTGTGATGGATATCCTCGACCTGGAAAACCCGCACGGAGTCATCGTATCTACTGGCGGACAGATTCCGAACAACCTAGCATTGCGCCTGGACGCACAGAAGGTAAACATCCTGGGAACTTCTGCCAAGAGCATCGACAACGCTGAAGACCGCGACAAGTTCTCGGCTATGCTCGACCGTATCGGCGTAGACCAGCCTGAATGGAGCGCACTGACTTCTATGGAAGATATCAACGCATTTATCGAAAAAGTAGGCTTTCCTGTATTGGTTCGCCCGTCATACGTGCTTTCTGGTGCAGCCATGAACGTATGTTCTAATCAGGAAGAGCTGGAACGCTTCCTGCAGCTGGCCGCTAACGTGTCGAAGAAGCATCCGGTAGTAGTAAGCCAGTTCATCGAACACGCTAAGGAAGTAGAAATGGATGCCGTGGCACAGAACGGTGAAATCGTAGCTTACGCCATCTCTGAGCACATCGAGTTTGCCGGTGTACACTCAGGCGACGCTACCATCCAGTTCCCGCCGCAGAAACTGTACGTAGAAACCGTACGCCGCATCAAGCGTATCTCTCGTCAGATTGCGAAAGAGTTGAACATCTCTGGTCCGTTCAACATCCAGTTCCTGGCTCGTGAAAACGACATCAAGGTAATTGAATGTAACCTGCGTGCCAGCCGTTCATTCCCGTTCGTCAGCAAGGTGCTGAAGATTAACTTCATCGAGCTGGCAACCAAAGTCATGTTAGGCTTGCCGGTAGAAAAGCCTGAAAAGAACCTCTTCGACCTCGACTACGTAGGTATCAAGGCCAGCCAGTTCTCGTTCAACCGTTTGCAGAAGGCCGACCCTGTACTGGGTGTAGACATGGCTTCTACAGGTGAAGTTGGCTGTATCGGCGACGACACTTCATGTGCCGTACTGAAAGCCATGCTGTCTGTAGGCTACCGCATTCCGGAAAAGAACGTCCTGATGTCTACCGGTACACTGAAACAGAAAGTAGATTTGCTTCAGGCAGCGCGCGCCCTCAAGGCCAAAGGTTACAACATCTTCGCTACCGGCGGTTCTTCTAAGTTCCTGGCAGAAAACGGAGTGGAAAACACCCGCGTATACTGGCCAAGCGAAGAAGGTCAGCCTCAGGCACTGGAAATGCTGCACAAGAAAGAAATCGACATGGTGGTAAACATTCCGCGTGACCTCACTCCTACCGAGCTGGAAAACGGATACAAGATTCGTCGTGCCGCAGTCGACCTGAACATTCCTCTGGTAACCAATGCCCGTCTGGCAAGTGCATTCATCAATGCCTTCTGCTCTATGAGCATTGACGACATCGCTATCAAGAGCTGGGACGAATACAAATAATCCGTACCGCTTAAAAATATAGATAAAATTAATCCCCTCCGGAACTATTTGTAATGAATGAGTTCTGGAGGGGATTTTTATTTATAGAAAATACAAAACAATAAAAAAGCCCACCGATAAAGGACGATGGGCAAGCGCCTAAATGTTTTCACAACGGAATAATCCTTATTGTGATTTGCTTCATTTTAGTTTTACAAAAGTAAAAAGAAACAATACAAAAGACAAGTTTTTTTCATAAAAAATTAGTAGTTTTGAAAAAATTGAAAAAATACAACTATGAAACACATTTTAGGTTTAGACTTAGGCACAAACAGTATAGGATGGGCAGTTATCAGTTCAAGCTTTGACGAAACAACCCAAAAAGAACAACTAAAAGGTATAGAGGCTGCAGGAAGCAGAATAATTCCTATGGATGCCGCCCAATTAGGAGACTTCAATAAAGGAAATACAGTTTCACAAACAGCCAACCGTACTCAATTTCGTGGAGTACGCCGATTATATGAACGCAAAAAACTCAGAAGAGAAAGACTGCATCGCATCCTACAATTATTAGGATTTCTTCCCAAGCATTATGCCAACCAATTAGACAGGTATGGAAAATTTATTGCCAATTCTGAGCCAAAACTCGCTTGGACAACAAATACGCATGGACTTCCTTACTTTATCTTTCAAAGTTCATTTCAGGAGATGCTCAATGACTTTTTACAAAACAACAGCCAAATAAAAAAAGTTCCATACGACTGGACTTTGTTTTATTTGCGCAAAAAGGCATTGATACAGAAAATTGAAAAAGAAGAATTAGCTTGGGTTTTATTAAATTTCAATCAGAAAAGAGGATACTATCAGCTGCGCGAAGAGGAAACAGAAAAAGCATCTTCTAAAACACGGCAATATTTTGACAGCCAGATTGTAACAGATATTACTGACACAGGGCAAGTTTATAAAGGATTAAAAATATTCACAATAACACTTGAAAACGGAGAGAAAGGAAAGTTTTTCAGTAAAAACATGCCCGACTGGAAAAGTCAGAAAAAAGATATTATTGCAATCATAGACCTTGATAAAAACGGAAATGACAAATATGATGAAAATGGAGAGTTAAGCCGTCGTTTCAAAATTCCTACCGAACAAGAATGGGAAGAACAGTGGGAGCTTATTAAAACAAAAACTCAAAAAGATCTTGACACATCTCATAAAACAGTAGGCGCATACATCTATGATACACTATTACAAACTCCTAGCCAAAAGATTCGGGGAAAATTGATTCGCACCATTGAACGCAAGTATTATAAAGACGAATTAAATCAGATATTAAAGAAACAAGAAGAATTTCACCCAGAATTGCGAGACTCCAATTTATTAGAAGCCTGCATTGAAGAACTGTATCCTAATAACGAAGCCCATCGTAATGCTATTGCAAAATATAGCATTGCCCAATTGCTTATTGAGGATATTTTATTCTATCAACGTCCACTTAAAAGCAAAAAATCGCTTATTAGTAATTGTCCTTACGAAGAATACACATACATCAATAAAGAAACAGGAGAAATATGCACTTCTCCGTTAAAGTGTATAGCCAAATCACATCCTCTTTTTCAAGAGTTTCGTCTATGGCAATTTATATCAAACTTGCGAATTTATCAAAAGGAAGGAACCATAAACGGAAAATTCACTACTGACATAGATGTAACAAGTCAATTTCTGAAAACCGAAGATGCCTACGCAAACTTGTTCGACTGGCTCAATCAGAAAAAAGAAATCAGACAAGACACATTTCTTAAAAACCCAGCATTTGGATTAAAAAAGAATACAGCAAATTATCGCTGGAATTATGTAGAAGACAAGACATATCCTTGTAATGAGACTCACTACAAGATACTTTCATATTGGGAAAAAGCAGGAATAGAGCAATCAGCCTTAACATCAGAAATAGAAGAGAAACTATGGCATATTCTATACTCTATTTCTGACAAGAATGAACTCAGAAAAGCTTTACAGCATTTCGCTGATAAAAACTATTTAAGCGATAAATTTGCAGATACTTTTCAGCAAATTCCTCCTTTCGAGAAAGATTACGGTTCCTATTCTGCCAAAGCTATCAAAAAACTATTGCCACTTATGCGTATAGGAAGATATTGGAAAGCAGAAAATTTCGACAGTACAACTCTTGACCGTATAGAAAAAATATTAACTGGAGAGTTTGAAGAAAACATAAAGAACCGAACCAGAGAAAAAACAATCCATTTGGACAATTTATACTCATTTCAGGGACTTCCAACCTGGCTGGCATGCTATATCGTATATAACCGCCATTCAGAGATAAAGGACGTTACTAAATGGCAACAACCTTCAGATATTGATGCTTTTCTAAACGCATTCAAGCAACATTCTTTACACAATCCTATTGTGGAACAAATCATCATGGAAACCTTACGCACTGTACGAGATATTTGGAAACAGACAGGGCATATTGATGAAATTCATGTCGAATTAGGACGTGAAATGAAGAATCCTGCCGAGAAACGCAGAAAACTCACCCAACAAATACAAGAAAACGAAAACACCAATCTGCGTATCAAGGCACTTCTTGCTGAATTTGCCAATCCAGAATTGGGAATTGAGAACGTACGCCCGCACTCTCCAAGCCAGCAAGATTTATTGCGTATATATGAAGAAGAAGCTCTAAACGAAACTAAAGATATACCAGAAGATATTGCTGTTATTTTAAAGAAATTCAATGAAGTTGATACCAAAAAACGCCCGTCTACATCCGATGTCTTACGTTATAAATGCTGGCTGGAACAAAAATATCGTTCTCCTTATACTGGAGCTATGATTCCTTTAGGAAAACTTTTCACCCCTGCATACGAAATTGAACATGTAATTCCTCAATCTCGTTATTTTGATGATTCATTCACAAATAAAGTTATTTGTGAAGCAGAAGTTAATAAGCTAAAAGGCAATATGTTAGGCTATGAATTCATCAAAAACAATCAAGAAAGAATAGTAGAACTAGGATTCGGACAAAACGTTAAAATACAGACGGTTGAAGCTTATGAGCTATTTGTGAAAGAACATTATTCCTACAACCGCACTAAAATGCAAAAGCTATTGATGGAAGATATTCCAGATCAGTTTATTGAACGTCAATTAAACGACAGCCGTTATATTAGTAAGCTAATAAAATCATTATTATCTAATATTGTACGTGATGAAGGAGAAGAAGAAGCTACATCTAAGAATGTTATTGTTTGTACTGGAAGTATCACAGACCGACTAAAAAAAGACTGGGGGATCAACGACGTATGGAATAAACTCATTTTACCTCGTTTCATACGCTTGAACGAAATTACGGAAAGCAATCGCTTTACGACAACCAATGCATGCAACAAGACAATTCCTGCTATGCCATTAGATTTACAAAAAGGATTCAACAAAAAACGTATTGACCACCGCCATCATGCCATGGATGCCATTGTCATAGCCTGCGCCAATCGGAATATAGTCAATTATTTAAATAATGAATCAGCCAGCAAGAATGCAAAGATTTCACGTCAAGACCTGCGACAAATATTATGCAAGAAAACAAAAACCGACAATTTGGGAAACTATCAATGGCTCATTGACAAACCTTGGGATACATTTACCCAAGATGTGTATTCCATTTTAGGCAACATCATTGTAAGCTTCAAACAAAATCTGCGTATTATCAATAAAACAACTAACCATTATATCCACTATGAAAACGGGAAAAAAGTAAGTTGCTCACAAAAACAAGGTGATAGCTGGGCTATCCGTAAGCCCATGCATAAAGAAACCGTATATGGAGAAATCAACCTGCGCAGAACAACCACTGCTACATTGAAAGCCGTTCTTGAGAATCCTCAAAGAATTATTGAAAAAGACTTAAAGAAAAAAATAAAAGAGCTTTTAACGCAAGGACTCAATGAAAAACAAATCAAAAAATACTTTGAAGACAATAAAGATATTTGGCAAGAAATAAATCTAAAGAAGATACCAGTATACTATTTCACCAAAGAAACTGCCAACAGATTCTTTGCTTGCCGTGAATCAATAAATACAACTTTCAATAAAAAGAAAATAGAAGAAAAAGTTGCAGATACAGGAATCCAACAAATTTTACTGCGCCATTTGGAGCAGAATGGCAATAATCCGGAACAAGCCTTCTCACCTGAAGGTATTGAACAAATGAATAAAAATATTATGTCCCTAAATAATAATGGAAAATTTCATCAACCAATTTATAAAGTCAGAACATACGAACAAGCCGATAAATTCGCTGTTGGACAAACAGGAAATAAATCCACTAAGTTTGTAGAGGCAGCAAAAGGTACTAACCTGTTCTTTGCAATATATGAAACTGCCCATAAACGCAGTTTCGCCTCTATTCCATTAAACGTAGTCATTGAACGACTAAAAAAAGGCTTGTCACCAGCACCCGAAAACGAAAAGGGTAATCTACCTAAATTTATATTATCACCCAATGATTTAGTATATGTACCAACAAAAGAAGAAATAGAAAATGGACATATTAATCAACCAATACAAAAAGATAGAATTTATAAGATGGTGAGTTGTACTGAAGGGGAATGTCATTTCATTCCATATTTCGTTGCAAAGCCCATAATTCAAACTATTGAGTTAGGAAGTAATAACAAAGCACAAAAAACTTGGCAAGATGAAATGATAAAAGAAATATGCATCCCCATCAAAACAGACAGACTAGGAAACATTATAACGTCAATTAGCCTATGATAAAGAAAACATTATATTTTGGTAACCCAGCATACCTATCATTACGTAATGCCCAACTTGTCATAAAACTTCCGGAAGTAGAAAAATGTCCTTCACTTCCGGAAGCGATGAAACGTCAATCTGAAATAACCAAACCTATTGAAGATATAGGCGTTGTTATTTTGGATAATAAACAAATCACCATTACTTCCGGAGCTATTGAAGCATTGCTTGAAAATAATTGTGCACTTATTACTTGTGACAGTAAAAGTATGCCTGTAGGATTAATGCTCCCTCTCTATGGAAACACTACCCAAAATGAGCGTTTTCGGAAACAACTGGATGCTTCTTTGCCTTTAAAGAAACAACTATGGCAACAAACCATTCAAGCAAAAATCAACAATCAAGCATCTTCCTTATCCATATGTATAAACGAAGATATAAAATGCATGCGTATATGGGCTAACGATGTACGAAGTGGAGACCCCGACAATCTGGAAGCACGTGCTGCAGCTTTCTACTGGAAAACACTTTTTCATGACATCGAAAACTTTACAAGGGACCGAGATGGCATACCCCCTAACAATCTTTTAAATTATGGTTATGCCATTCTCCGTGCAGTTATCGCACGTTCTCTTGTAACAAGCGGATTATTACCCACATTAGGCATTCACCATCATAACCGATACAATGCCTATTGCTTAGCAGACGATATTATGGAACCATATCGCCCCTTCATAGACCGGCTAGTCTATCAACTATACTCTGAAAACAAAATGGAACTTACAAAAGAAGTAAAAGCCAGTTTATTATCCATCCCCACAATAGATGTCAGAATCAGTGGGAAAAGAAGTCCTCTTATGATAGCAGCAAGCCAAACAACGGCATCACTATATAAATGCTTTTCTGGAGAATCACGAAAAATCATTTATCCTGAATTCTAATGGAACGTTTCAGCGAATATAGAGTTATGTGGATTTTAGTTCTTTTTGACCTACCAACAGAAACAAAGAAAGACAAAAAAGCTTATACTGATTTTCGCAAAAATCTACAAAAAGATGGATTCACAATGTTTCAATTCTCTATCTATGTACGCCATTGTGCAAGCAGTGAAAATGCAGCAGTGCATATAAAAAGAGTAAAATCCTTTCTACCTGAATATGGTCAAGTTGGAATTATATGTATCACAGACAAACAGTTTGGAGAAATTGAGCTATTTTATGGCAAGAAAGCAAGTGGGGTAAAAACACCAGGACAACAATTAGAACTCTTTTAAAATAATAAATCCCATGGTTAATATGGGATTTATTATTTCAAGAAACAACTTTTTCTTTTTCTAAATTTACTTATAACCTACTGATAGACAACAAGAAACAATCAACAAGTTGTTTCTAATGGTTCAAAGATACTAAAATGAAAGCAAATCACAACCAGATAATTGTTGGCAAAATTCAGTGTCCCGTTGTTTCTAATGGTTCAAAGATACTAAAATGAAAGCAAATCACAACATGAAACAACAACAGCCGCGCCCATCGATAGTTGTTTCTAATGGTTCAAAGATACTAAAATGAAAGCAAATCACAACTCTTGGCCGCTTGTGCTCTGGTTAGTTCGGTTGTTTCTAATGGTTCAAAGATACTAAAATGAAAGCAAATCACAACCTCTTATTACTATATAACAAGCGCATAGAGTTGTTTCTAATGGTTCAAAGATACTAAAATGAAAGCAAATCACAACTCGCAATCATCCTGATTGTATCGAGTTCAGTTGTTTCTAATGGTTCAAAGATACTAAAATGAAAGCAAATCACAACTAAGTATGAATTTGTTCGATTATAGCTGAGGTTGTTTCTAATGGTTCAAAGATACTAAAATGAAAGCAAATCACAACTGTTAGAATGGTTAGCATCTAGTGCATTTAGTTGTTTCTAATGGTTCAAAGATACTAAAATGAAAGCAAATCACAACATATAAGAAAATATATATTTTAGTTTAAGGTTGTTTCTAATGGTTCAAAGATACTAAAATGAAAGCAAATCACAACTTATTATAACGTATATCTTTTGTAGGTTGTGTTGTTTCTAATGGTTCAAAGATACTAAAATGAAAGCAAATCACAACTGCTGAAGGTACTACTACTACTGTTAAAAGTTGTTTCTAATGGTTCAAAGATACTAAAATGAAAGCAAATCACAACTTAATAGCAATGTATATGCGATTTTATTTGTTGTTTCTAATGGTTCAAAGATACTAAAATGAAAGCAAATCACAACTATTTTTGAATAATGTAAATAATTATTTTGTTGTTTCTAATGGTTCAAAGATACTAAAATGAAAGCAAATCACAACTAGTTTGTATGATTTAAGTACATATTCCGAAGCATACCCGTTCACTTTCCGGCAGCTTATTAGGGTATAAA
>NZ_QSQT01000001.1 GCF_003437535.1 Phocaeicola plebeius | reverse complement strand
CGGCAAAGATATAAATTTATCGGATTTACCCCTCAGATTATTACGTTGACCCCATGTGAGCTTTTTCAGTAACAAGCCTATTAAAAAAGTAGAGAGTAAATTCAGTTATAGCCAAACAACAAGACAAAAGCACGAAGTTGTTTCGTAATTAATTCACTCTCACATGCACATTTCTTCAGCATCCTCTTTTTTATTTCCAATTAATATCTAACTTTGTAAAAACCTCTAAACGAAGTAATATATGAAGAAATTATTCTCTACACTGATGGTAATTGCCTGTCTGGCACTTGCCATTCCGGCGCAAGCCCAAATAAAATTTGGAGTAAAAGGTGGTTTGAATGTTTCCAAACTACATCTTTCTGAAGAAACATTCAAGTCAGACAACAGAACCGGCTTCTTTATCGGTCCGACAGCAGAATTCACCCTGCCACTTTTAGGATTAGGTATCGACGCCTCTGCAATGTATAACCAATTTGGCGTAGATTCTGAAGAAGGAACGTCAACCAAGAAAAGTATAGAAATTCCTATCAATCTGAGATGGACTGTCGGATTCAGCAGTCTGATTGGCGCATACGTAGCTGTAGGTCCTCAGTTCGGATTTAATGTAGGCGACCGCTGGTTTAACAATGTATGTGAATTCAAGAAAAACACGACCAGCTTCAATGTCGGTGCCGGCTTGAAACTTCTTGGCCATTTGCAGGTAGGAGCCAACTATAACTTTGCATTAAAAGACAATGGAAAAATACATAGTGGCGACCCGGATGATTTAACTACTATCGGTTTCAAACAGAACACATGGCAGGTTTCTGTTGCTTATCTATTCTAAAGACACACATAGAAAAACATATTAAAAAAACCTCCTCTCAGGTGATATTGGATATTCACTTGAAAGGAGGTTTCCTTTTTATCATACAGACCGTTTATTCGTTATCACAAGGATACACCACTCCCCATTCCCGGCGAAGGGCATCCATCTGCTGCATGATACGAAGTGACTCGGCATGCGGCATGTAAGGCGATTCCAGCCAGCCTTTTTCAATTGCTTCCAGTGAAGCGTACACCTGATACTCATAGCCTGTAATCTGTTGCGGGGCATCGTACACGGCTACAGTCTGATAATTCGTATCCAGCACTTTGACCGATTGCGGATTATTGATGTTTTCCACTATCAAATGGCCTTTATCACCTGAAATGATTCCCATACGGTCGGTAGCGGCATGAATGCTTGCCTGTAAGGCAGCCATCTTGCCATCCTTAAACAACAATGTAATATTTTCCTGTGCATCCACTCCCGTATCTGTTTTCTGACAAACGGAATGCACGGAAGCTACTTCCTTTCCGAAATACATGGCAGCAAAGTTGAGCAGGTACACGCCCAAATCGAGCAAAGCGCCTCCCG
Source organism: Phocaeicola plebeius (assembly GCF_003437535.1). Lineage (GTDB taxonomy): Bacteria > Bacteroidota > Bacteroidia > Bacteroidales > Bacteroidaceae > Phocaeicola > Phocaeicola plebeius_A. The sequence continues at coordinate 327,149 of NZ_QSQT01000001.1, read as the reverse complement.
CCAGTTCCGGACGCAAGATACGTTCCTTCCGATCAATTACATATCCTAAATTAGCCGATAAAATATGGGGCGTGCCTATCACTCCTTCTTCTAATAACTCACGAATCTTCAACGAAAGCGGCATGTAACGGGTCCAGATAGCTTCAGTCAGAAATACTTTCTTCTCTTCAGCCAGTTTCAGCAGGTCGGCTGCCTGACGGGCATTGGCCGTAAAGGCCTTCTCACACAGCACCGGCTTGCCCTTCTCAATACACAAACGGGCATTGTCATAGTGCATGGCATGAGGAGTGGCAATATAAATCAAATCCACTTCCGCATCGGAAGCCAGTTCTTCATAACTTCCGTAAGCCTTCGCAAACTGCCATTTCTCGGCAAAAGCCTTTGCCTTCTCTACCGTGCGCGAAGCCACGGCATAGCGTTTCACCCCTTTCATTCCTCCAAGCGTAGCCGCCATTTTTGCCGCAATGCTACCACATCCGATGATTCCAATATTGTAAATTTTCATTTTGAATTAAAGATTAAAAACAGCAGGTACAAATCTATAAAAGTTTCAGGAGGGAACCAGCTATGTGAGGGGCTTTTTGTAACTTTGCAATATGAAAAAATTCGTGGATGTCATAATACCCCTGCCTATTGCCAGCCAGTACACGTATTTGCTTCCGGAAGGTATGGAAGCAAGCATACAGCCTGGCTGCCGGATCATTGTGCCTTTCGGTCCTAAAAAATTTTATACGGGCATTGTCACCAAGGTACACGAAACGGCTCCGGAGGCGTATGAAACCAAAGACATCTCGGAAGTGCTCGATTCACGTCCGGTTTTGTTAGGACAGCAGTTTTCTTTCTGGAAATGGCTGGCCGACTATTACCTCTGCACGTTGGGAGACGTGTACAAGGCAGCCCTTCCTTCGGGTATGAAACTGGAAAGCGAAACACTGGTGGAATACAATCCGGACTTTGTAGCCTCGGAACCGCTCCCTCCTCGGGAGCAGCGTATTCTGGACTTGCTCAGTGCGGACCCGGAGCAATGTGTCACCCAACTGGAGAAGGCCAGCGGCATGAAGAATTTGTTGCCGGTCATCAAATCGCTGCTGGAGAAAGAGGCTATCTGCATCAAGGAAGAAATCAAACGAAGCTATAAACCGCGTACGGAAGTACGGGTCCGACTGACAGAAGCGTTGCAGAACGAACATCACCTGCACATTCAGTTTGATTTACTGGCACGGGCCCCCAAGCAACAAGCCATCCTGATGAAATACCTTGAATTGTCGGGATGGAATGCCGAAGGGAAAAATATCCGGGAAGTCAGCAAGAAGGATCTGCTCGATGCCTCCGGACAGGCGCAATCCGTCTTCAAGAACTTAGTAGACAAACAAATACTGGAGACGTACCTGCATGAGATTGGCCGACTTACGGGAGACCATGCGGAAACAGTTCCGCTACACACCCTGAGCCCCGCACAGCAACGGGCGTTTTATGAAATCCTGACTTCCTTCCAGACCAAGAACGTATGCCTGCTCCACGGCGTGACGGCCAGCGGAAAGACGGAAATCTATATCCATCTGATAGAAGAAGTGCTGAAAGCTGGCAAGCAGGTGCTCTATCTTCTTCCGGAAATTGCCCTAACGACCCAGATTACCGAACGGTTACGAAGGGTATTCGGCAAACGCTTAGGAGTATATCACTCCAAGTTTCCGGATGCGGAACGGGTGGAAATCTGGCAAAAACAACTGACTGAACAAGGTTACGACGTGATATTGGGAGTCCGTTCCTCGGTATTCCTTCCGTTCCGGCGACTGGGACTGGTCATCGTGGACGAGGAACATGAAACGAGCTACAAGCAGCAGGACCCTGCTCCACGCTATCATGCACGGAATGCCGCTATCATGCTGGCTTCCATGTATGGGGCCAAAACCCTGTTAGGTACAGCCACTCCCAGCCTGGAGAGTTATTACCATGCCCGAAACGGGAAATATGGTCTGGTGGAACTGACCGAACGCCATCAGCAGATTCAGTTGCCACACATTGAGTTAGTGGACATCAAGGAACTGGCCCGTAAGAAACGGATGACGGCACAGTTCTCTCCACTTTTACTACAGAAAATACGGGAAGCACTGGAGCAGAAGGAACAGGTCATCTTGTTCCAGAACCGACGGGGTTTTGCTCCGATGATTGAATGCCGCACCTGCGGATGGGTACCGCGCTGCAAGAACTGCGATGTGAGTCTGACCTATCACAAAGGGCTTCATCAGCTGACGTGTCACTATTGCGGCTATACCTATGCCGTGCCTACAGCTTGTCCGGCTTGTGGAGGAGTGGAACTTATGAACCGCGGATTCGGCACGGAAAAGATTGAAGACGACATCAAGCAGATTTTTCCGGAAGCCAAAGTGGCCCGAATGGACTTGGATACCACCCGTACCCGCACGGCCTATGAGCGTATCATCAACGACTTTGAAGAGGGGAAGACGGATATTCTGATTGGCACGCAGATGATTTCCAAAGGACTGGACTTCGACCGGGTAAGCGTGGTAGGTATCCTGAATGCCGACTCGATGATGAATTATCCTGATTTCCGCTCGTACGAACGGGCGTTCCAGCTCATGGCACAAGTGGCCGGAAGAGCCGGACGAAAGAACAAGCAGGGACTGGTGGTGCTTCAGACGAAGTCGCCGGAGAATCCGCTCATTCATCAGATTATGGCCAACGATTATGCCCGTTTGTATCAGGAGCAGATGGAAGAACGTAGCCTGTTCAAATACCCTCCCTTCTACCGGCTGATTTATGTATATTTGAAGCACCGTAAGGAGGACATCCTGAATCAGGCAGCCGACCTGATGGCCGCTCACCTGCGACAAGGCATGGGCGAACGGATATTAGGTCCGGACAAACCACCCGTGGCACGGATACAATCGCTTTTCATCCGGAAGATTGTCATCAAGATAGAGCAGGAAGCTTCCATGAGCAAGGTACGCCGCTACCTGACGCAGGTACAACGCACCCTCATAGAAGATGAGCGCTTCCGCTCACTGATGGTATATTATGATGTAGACCCTACCTAAACCCTATACACATGAAGATAGAATTAGATGTACATACGCACACCATTGCCAGCGGACATGCTTTCAGTAGTCTGCAGGAAATGGCACGGGCAGCTGCCGACAGAGGCCTGAAGTTGCTCGGCATCACGGAACATACACCGGGAATTCCCGGAAGCTGTCACCTGATTTACTTCCGCAACCTGCACGTGGTACCGCGGCAGATGTACGGTATCGAGCTCCTGCTTGGGGCGGAAATCAATATCCTTGATACACAAGGCACACTTGATCTGGATGAATTTCACATGAGCTTGCTGGATTTGCGAATCGCAGGTATTCATTCCCTGTGCTACACGCCGGGAACTCCCGAAGAAAATACACAAGGGATGATAAAAGCCATCGAAAACCCTTACACGCACATCATCAGCCACCCGGGTGACGGTACGGCCAAACTGCTTTTTGAACCGATTGTGCAGGCTGCAAAAGCCCATCACACCCTGTTGGAAATCAACAACAGCTCCTTGAAGCCTTGCCGCAACAAAGTGGAGGCACGGCCCAACAACTTAGAGATACTCCGTCTCTGCAAGCAATATGAGGTGCCCGTCATCCTGGGAAGTGATGCACACATCTCATTCGACATTGCGACTTACGACCATGCCCTGGAGCTGGTCAAGGAAACCGAGTTTCCCGAAAGCCTCATCCTGAATACGGATGTAGCACGTTTTAAACAGTATTTACACCTTGATAAATGATGAAACAAAGAATATTATTCGTCTGCCTCGGCAACATCTGCCGCTCCTCTTCTGCCGAAGAAATCATGCGTACGCTGGTGCGCCGGGCAGGAAGAGAAAAAGAGTTTGAAATTGATTCCGCAGGCATCAGCGGTTTCCATGAAGGAGAACTGCCCGATGAACGTATGCGGGCTCACGCCAGCCGCAGAGGCTACCAGCTGACCCACCGCTCGCGTCCGGTACGCACGGAAGATTTCTATCACTTCGACTGGATTTTAGGTATGGACGACCGCAATATCGATGCCCTGCGCGACAAAGCGCCCGACGTGGAAAGCGAACAGAAGATTCACCGCATGACTGATTTCTGCCGTACCAAGGTAATCGACTATGTGCCTGACCCCTATTATGGTGGCGCTCAAGGCTTCGAAAATGTGCTCGACATACTGGAGGATGCGTGTGAAGGACTATTGGCGCATCTGTCCGACGAAAAGAAATAACTTGAAACTTATTAAACCCAATACCATGAGTCAAACCATTGCACCTTTTGCCCGTCCGCTATACGTAATGACAAAACCCGTAGGGGCAGTCTGCAACTTAGCTTGCGACTATTGCTACTACCTGGAAAAGGCAAATTTATACAAAGACATCTCCAAGCACGTGATGAGCGACGAGCTGTTAGAGAAATTTATCCGCGAATACATCGGCTCGCAAACCATGCCGCAGGTACTCTTTACCTGGCACGGCGGAGAAACACTGATGCGTCCGCTCAGCTTCTACAAGCGAGTAATGGAACTACAACAGAAATATGCCGGGGGACGTACCATCGACAACTGTATCCAGACCAACGGTACCTTGCTGACGGATGAGTGGTGCGAATTCTTCAAAAAGAACACCTGGCTGGTAGGCGTGTCCATCGACGGGCCACAGGAGTTCCACGATGAATACCGCAAGAACCGTCAGGGACGTCCGTCGTTCACCAAGGTAATGCAAGGCATCCACTTGCTGAAAAAACACGGGGTAGAATGGAATGCCCTGGCCGTAGTGAATGACTTCAACGCAGACTATCCGCTGGACTTCTATCATTTCTTCAAGGAAATTGACTGCCACTACATCCAGTTTACCCCGATTGTAGAGCGTATCAGCCCCCATGCCGACGGCCGTCACCTGGCCAGTCCGCTACAGAAAGACGAGAAATTAGCCGATTTCTCCGTATCACCGGAACAATGGGGAAACTTCCTCTGCACCTTGTTTGACGAATGGGTACGCCAGGATGTAGGAAATTTCTTCATCCAGTTGTTCGACTCTACCCTGGCCAACTGGGTAGGTGCGCAGCCGGGCGTCTGCACCATGGCCAAGACTTGCGGACATGCCGGCGTCATGGAATTCAACGGCGACGTATATTCGTGCGACCACTTTGTATTTCCGGAATACAAGCTGGGCAACATTCATGAAAAGACACTGGTGGAAATGATGTACAGCGAACGCCAGATGAAGTTCGGACAAATGAAACAAGACTCCCTTCCCCGCCAGTGCAAGGAATGTGAGTTCCTCTTTGCCTGCAACGGTGAATGCCCGAAAAACCGTTTCGCCCGCACAGCCGACGGTGAGCCGGGACTGAACTACCTGTGCAAGGGATACCATCAGTTCTTCCAACACGTAGCCCCCTACATGGATTATATGAAAAAAGAACTGCTGGCCGAACGTGCTCCGGCCAACATCATGGAAGCTATAAAAAAAGGAGAGCTCTAAAGCCCTCCTTTTTTTATAGTTGCCTGAAGATATCACCTCAATCGTTCTTCAACAACACATTCTGAATAGCCTCCTTCAGGTTCTTCTTAGGCAAGGCTCCCTGTGCCATCTGTGGAGTGCCGTTCATCGGCACAAACAACAGGGAAGGCACACTGCGGATACCAAACAAGGCTGCCAGTTCTTCCTCTTCGTCTACATTCACCTTATAGATGTCTACCTGTCCGGCATATTCATCGGCCAGCTCATCCAATACCGGAGCCAGCATCTTGCACGGACCACACCAGGTGGCATAAAAATCAATCAAGGCCGGACGCTCACCCAGGAATTTCCATTCGTTCGGATTCGCTTCATAATTTGCTACTCTTGTCAAAAAATCTGCTTTGGTTAAATGTACTGCACTCATATTCTTCTGTTTTTAAATTTTTACTTACTTTCTTTTGTTGCCTGATAAGGTTTCACAAAATCCTTATACAATGCTTTGTTCCCGGACGAGGTGCCGCATCCTCCTGCCGCACAGCAGGACCAGTTCACCATAGCCATCAGCATCAACAACCCGCCCAATACTATCATCAGGGAGTCTGAAGCATAGATGCCATAAGCGGCAAACACTGCTCCCGAAAGGAGGCGTATCACCCGGAGAACATCCCAATTACGAAATAACCTTTTCATTGTCAACACCTTTTTTGTTTGTTTCTGATGCAAATGTAGATGGAAATGCGCAGGGGCACAACAGATTTTATTTATCTTTGTATTGATAAAATCTATTGAACCATGACATTACAGCAGATGGAATATATCGTGGCACTGGACAAGTACCGCCACTTTGTGCTTGCAGCCGAGGCATGCGGCGTGACACAGCCTACCCTCAGCGCGATGATTCAAAAGCTGGAAGAAGAACTGGATGTCAAGATTTTCAACCGCGACCGGAAGAATATCACCCCTACCCGCATCGGCGAAAAAATCATCCGTCAGGCACAGATTGTGCTGAATGAAACCCAGTGCATAAAGGAAGTGGTAGCCGACGAAACGGACAGCATGAACGGTAACCTGCGTATCGGTATTCTGCCCACCATTGCTCCTTACCTCGTGCCCGACTTTATCCATCATTTCCGGAAAACCTACCCGCACGTAAGCCTGTTCATTGATGAGAAAGAAAACAAGTCATTGCTACAGGAGCTGCACTATGGCAACCTGGACATTATCCTGACCACCCCGCCGGAGGACTTGAACGGCCTGTTAGAGATTCCGGTCTATACCGAGAAGTTCGTGGCCTACTTTTCTGAAGCATGCGACCAGGCCAAAAGCTGTATCGCCAACGGTACCCTTCCTCCCGAACAAATGTGGATTCTGAAAGAAGGTCATTGTGTACCCAACGGCGGAATGAATTTCTGCAAGAACAAGGACATCGGCAATCACATCTATGAGGCCGGAAGCATCGAGACCCTCATAAAAATCGTGGACCGGAACGGTGGATATACCATCATCCCCGAACTTCATATTGCGTCGCTAACCGAGAAACAGAAAGCCCATGTCCTGCCTCTTCAGGCAAATCCTCCGGCACAACGCCACGTATCCATTCTTATCAAAGAAGACTTTATCCGCGAAAGAATGGTCAATGCGGTCATAGATACTCTTAAATCCATCATTCCCGCTTCTATGTTAGAAAAACGGCTGTCTTCACATTCCGTCAGATTACGGCACTCAAAGAGCGAATAAATGACAATATGTCACAGAATAAGACTTTTTGTCTTTATAATTTAAATTTAAAGTGACAATTTGTTACAATCTATTCCATCAGACAGCTAATATAGTTTGCAAAGGTTTAAAAATCGGCATAGAAGGTTTAAAATAAAGGTACTACATTAAAAATGGAAGTTACAACAACCTCCATTCAAGATTTGTGGTACACTGTTTGCAAAAGAGTAAGTGAACTTGAATTTCAAAAGGGTTCGGGTTCAGAAACAAAATTGATTAACAACTAAAAATAGGAGATTACAACTATGATGCCGACTAGAAAATATTACAATCAGAACTGGTTACCAAGTATCTTTAATGACTTCTTCGATAACAACTGGATGGAAAAAGCAAACGCTACCGCACCTGCAATCAATGTGGTGGAAAGCGACAAGGATTACAAAGTAGAAGTAGCCGTTCCGGGAATGACTAAAGAGGATTTCAATATCCACTTGGGTGATGAAAACGAACTGGTCATCTCCATGGAAAAGAAAGTTGAAAACGAAGACAAAGAAAACAAAAAATACTTACGACGTGAGTTCTCTTACACCAAGTTCCAACAGTCACTTTACTTGCCCGACAATGTCGATAAAGAAAAGATTACTGCCAATGTAGCAAATGGTGTATTGACTATTGAGCTGCCAAAGTATTCTCAGGAAGAAAAAGCAAAAATTAATCGTGTGATTGAAATACATTAATCATCACAAATAACGGAAAACTCTCGTCTGCATCCATTGTGGGCGAGAGTTTTTATTTTGGAACTAACTTAAAACGATTGATATATGGCATTTATTGATTACTATAAGATTTTGGGAGTAGACCGTAATGCCACTCAGGATGAAATCAAGCAGGCATACCGGAAGCTGGCCAAGAAATATCATCCTGACCTGAACAAGGATGACCCGTCGGCAGAAGGAAAGTTCCAGCAAGTGAATGAAGCCAACGAAGTATTGAGCGATCCGGAAAAGCGTAAGAAATACGACGAATATGGCGAACACTGGAAACATGCCGATGAGTTTAAGCAGGAACGTGAGGCATACAGCAGGGCACAGCAACAGCACGGTGGCTCCGGCTACTGGTACTCCATGAACGACGGTGAATTTACGGAAGGATTTGGAGGAACAGGGGCAAGCGGCTTCTCCGATTTCTTCGAACAGCTTTTCGGCCACGGAAGAGGTGGACGAGGAGGATACCACACCATGTCGAGGGGACAGGATATAGAAGCACAGATGCACTTGTCGCTCAATGAAGCCTACGTCACCCACAAACAGACTTTCAGCATCAACGGTGAAAATATCCGTATCACTGTGCCGGCAGGTGTGGCCGACGGACAGACCATCCGTCTGAAAGGCTACGGCCAGAAAGCCATGAACGGAGGAGAAAACGGAGACTTGTACATCACCTTTGTCATCGATAAGGATGATACCTTCGAACGTAAGGGAGATGACCTCTACACCCACGTCAATATCGACTTGTACACTGCCGTACTGGGTGGAGAAGTACAGGTGAAGACCATGGACGGAATCGTCAAACTGAAAGTAAAACCGGGTACACAGAACGACACGAAGGTCCGTTTGAGAGGAAAAGGATTCCCGGTGTACAAACAGACCGGCCAGTTCGGCGATATGATTGTATCGTACCACATCAATATCCCGACCTCCCTGACCGAAAAACAGAAGGACTTGTTCAACCAGCTGCGTGCTGCCAGCTGATAAAGCAGCAATTTCATAACAACTTTATTTATATCAGCTTCATAATTTCCAGTACTTCCGTGGAAGTACTGCAGTACTGTCAAGGAAGTACTGTAGTACTTTCAGGGGAGTACTGTAGTACTGCCTAAGCAGTACTGAGCAATGACACCAGGAATTGTAATAAATGCCATGCATGAAGAATTAGAGGGTTAAGTGATAGTCGCAAAATTTGCGACCACCCAGCATGGAGGTTAGAGCCTGTCTTCAACTATCCCCGCAGCACATAGCCTTTTTTCATCACCGATTCGATTTTAACAGATGAATCTCCTTTCAAAGCCTTGCGCAAGTACGTAATCTGTACGTTCAAGGCCAAGGAGTTAGCATACGAAGCATCTCCCCATACCTGCTCCAGCAACTGCTTCCTACTCACTACAGAACTCTTGTTCTTTATCAGCATACGGAGGATTTCTGCCTGACGGGAAGTAATCATCACCTTATTGGCTTGGGTACGCAATTCATTGTTCGTATAATCAAAAGTAGTATATCCCAACTGATACACTTCTTTGTCCACCGTATCTTCCACATCCCCGAAACGCTCCTGAATCCGGGCAATCAGTTCCTCTGGGTAGAAAGGTTTGGACAGATAATCATTGGCCCGCACTTTAAAGCCTTCCAGACGATCCTTCTTGTCAGAACGGTCTGTCAGGAAGAAAATCAACACATGCCGGTCACGCTCCCGAATCTGTCGGGCTACCTCATACCCATTCACCTCGGGCATATTGATATCCAGCAACACCAAATCCGGTTTCACTTCGGGATATTGCTCCAAAGCAATCCGTCCATTGCCGGCATAGAACACCTCATACCCCTCAGCTTCCAGAAAGCGTTTCAGAATCATGGCATACCTCAAATCGTCATCTGCAAAAAGAATCTTCAAGTGTTTCATACATTGTCATTTTGATTGAGGGATCTCGAGGGTAAAGACTGAACCTTTACCCAATATACTTTCTACACCCACAGTCCCTCCATGGGCTTCCACCATCAGTTTTACATAACTCAATCCCAGCCCAATTCCCGGCAAGCTACGGTCAATGACCTGCTCCGAGCGGTAGAATTTATCGAAAATATGCAACTGGTCTTGGGGAGATATACCGAAGCCATTGTCGGCCACCTGTATCACCAGCTTACCTTCTGTCAGCGAGGCACTGATACGAATGCAGACCTCATTACCCGAATACTTTATGGCATTCTCCACCAGGTTACTGATGCTATTCGTGAGATGTACGGAATCGGCAGCGACCCACAACTGTTCAGGGGTGAGCTGAGTTTCAAAACGTACATGTTTGTCAACCGGAATCACGGTCAGCCTCAACAATTTCTCCAAGGTCTCACTCAAATTAAACAAACGTACAGAAAGCGGGGTCTGCTCATCATCCGCCCGCGTCATCTCGCGTACCTTCACCAAATAGGCTGAAAGATTATCAAGTTCGAACATAGAGTCTTTCACCACTTCATCCATCATCTGCTCATCTTTCCGCATCCGCTTGTTGTTCAAGAACGCCACACACATCTTCAAGGTCTGCACCGGACGTTTCAACTCATGAATCATCGTATTGACGAAACCTTTCCTCAATTCATCCAGTTTGTACTGTTTCAAGATGGTTCGTACTTGATAAATCAAACAGAAAATCAATAACAGAATCAGTATAAGTGAACCGACCAGCTGCCATCCCATCTCTTTTAACAATGGATTTGTCGGAAGGTCGATATATCCTGTCACCGCATCGCGGACAAAAGGATTGTAAGGGTAGATAAATTTCATGCGATACCTCATGCACGATTTCTCAACCACATACGTCCCCTGCCAAAGAAAAGAATCAAGTTTGACCTGCTGCAAATCCATCGCATGAATATGGTGGCTGGTGAAGAGTGAATCTAATGCATGCAAATCAAACGACCTGCCTGCATACTTAGTATAATGCAAACTTGCATTCACAACCTGGTCGAGAGACAAACCGGTGACATTAAATGAGTCTACCAGATGCAAATTACCCAACGAATCCGCATCATATAATTTAGAAAACCTGACATACGATTCAGCTTTCCCTTCCTCAAAATTCATTTTCAAAGAATACCCTAGCTTGACCAAATCAGAATCTTTCTTTGTCCGATTCGTGTCCATCATTTTGATGGTATGGTTAGCATCTAATGTCGATGTAAAATTCTTATCCTGAAGCACCAGCAGGGTATCATTCAACCGGGCCATATAGGCCAACGCTGTATAGGTGTATTGATGATGCAGCCAATACACTTGCCCACCAATTACCAGCAAAGCAGTTACGATTGTCAATACCCACACCAGTTTGATTTGTTTTCCCATCTTTCAAATTCTTTTCTACAAAAATAAAAACCTTATACGATTTATAAGGTACGTCCCTTCTCCCAATTTAAAAAGAATAATATTTCAGTAATAACTTTTCTCTGAAATTCGCCGTGTATCCATTTACCTTTGTTGCATCAGAAAACTTTAAATTACGAGAAAATGAAAAAAACTTTATTTCTTACATTCAGTCTGTTAGGCTGTCTGTACACTGCAATCTCTTCACACGCACAAATATTTGTCGTGGATACAGGTTCCATCTTTAACCAAGACTCCATTGATACCCAACGCATCAAGGTACAATACGAGATGATTTATCTGCAAGATACGGTTTCAGAAGATGCCAAACTCAGTCAAGAAACCTTGATGCTCGAGATTGGCAAACAGTATAGCAAATGCTACAGCTATAACTTTTATGTACGTGACTCGTTATTGATGGCTGATGCCAAAGCAGGCGCATCCAAGGAAACCATGCTACAACATGCCACTGCAATTGGAAATCCCCGGATTTCTTACCAGATATTCAAACATTACCCCGCAGGAAAAGTCACCACGCTCGACCGCCTAGCAACCACCAATTTCTTGTGTGAGGAAAAAGAGGAAATGCCGGAATGGACGCTTCTTCCTGATACAACTACCCTTCTTTCTTATTCCTGCCAAAAGGCTATCTGCCATTTTAAAGGCAGAAACTATACTGTTTGGTACACCTTAGAGATTCCAGTCTCGGAAGGACCCTGGAAACTGTTCGGATTGCCGGGACTGATTATCAAAGCAGAGGATGACAAGAAGCACTATACATTCAATTGTACCGGGATAGAGCAATGCAAAATCCCGAAACCCATTCTAATCAATCTCAAAGGAAGGGAAAAAGTTTCACGTTCCAACTTAAACAAAATGTATGAACGGATGGCCAAAGACCCGATGAGTTTTCTCGCCTCGACTGCGCCCAATGTAAAGGTCAGTGTGACCGATGAGCATGGGAACCCGATGAAATCATTCTCCATACCTTATAACCCCATTGAACAGTCTGAATAATCCTCCTGCCGTATGAAATCCCTGATTTTTTTCTTCTTCCTGCTTTTCACCTGTCAGATGCAAGCGCAGTTCTTCATAAAAGGAAAAGTCATCGACAGCGAAACGCACCAACCACTGGAAAGGGCTACGGTCACCCTCACCCGTGACTCAAGCAGTACCATCTACAAGTATGACTTAACCGATCCGAAAGGATGTTTTTCGTTTTCCGTCTCCGAAAACAATACATGGACGGTACATGTCACCTACTTGGGATACCAGAAAGAAAGCCAGCCAGTCCAGAAGGGAAAAGGAATGACATTTCAATTGAAACCAGAAGCCATCTCCTTGAAAGAAGTGGAAATCAAGGGAGGACGTATCTATGGACGACAAGATACCGTGAAATATGACCTATCTCGTTTCACTTCCGGGAAAGAACAGAACATCAAGGAGGCACTGAAAAGACTACCGGGAATTGACGTAAACGAACAAAGTGGGGAAATCCGATACAACGGAAAAGCTATCAGCCAGTTTACTGTGGAAGGAATGGATGTGTCAGGAGGCCGGTACAATCAAGTCACTGAGAACTTGAAAGCAGATGCGGTGAAAGATGCCGAAGTGATTGAGCACTTCCAGCCCATCCGTTCCTTACGCAACAAAATGCCAAGTGACAAAGTGGCTTTGAACCTCACACTAAAACCGGAGATCCGTTCCCGCTGGCTACTCACCTTGCAGGCAGCCGGCGGGTATGGCGACCAAATGTTGTATAACGGAAAGCTCAATGCTTTACAACTGGCTCGTGAACGGCAAGGTATCTATTTATATAAGGCAGACCAGACCGGAAAAGATCTTTCCACCGAACTGCAACAGCTGATTTCCGATAACCAAAACTTTCTCACGCCTACCGATGTTCCGACCTTTATCAACCAACCCACTTTTTCATTCCCTTTGGAAAAACAACGGTTAATGGACAATATTACCCATCTGGCATCTGTGAACCGTCTTTACCGAAAAAATGAAGAACAACAGTCCCGTTTCACCTTCCACTATCTGTACGATGAACAGCACCGTAACCAGGGGACTCAAGAGATTTACTACTATCCTTCTGATACAATCCATGTCGCACAAGCACAAGATTACAGTCTGTATACGCATCAGGCACAGGCCTCCTACAACTATGAACGGAATGGCACACGGTCTTTCTTTCGTAATCTACTGGAAGCCCATGGAACTTGGGGGCACAGTCAGGAGAACCTACATGGCAATCGGGAACTGACACAGAATCTGCAAACGAACAACCTTCAGCTAACCAACCAATTGAATCTCTTGACCACTCGCAAGCAAACTACCTCCGGCTTTCGCTCTTTCTTCCGCTATACCTACCACCCCACTACACTTCAATTTGCGCAAGTCAACCAGTCGCTCGGGCTGCAACAGGCTTATATGGATAACCAAGGTTATTGCCAATGGAAAAAGAACGGAATGACTTTTGGAATTACTGGAGGCATCCAAGGGGAATGGTTGTTGTTGCATCAGACAACCAATTTCTCCAGTCCCCAGTTCAAGCTCTACGCCACTCCTATGTGGATGTGGGAACGAAACACTTTCCGCTTGACTGTATCTGCCAATGCGGCTTATCTAAGAAAAACCAATCCACAATATACAGACTTACGAATCAGTCCGACGGCCTCACTATATTGGCAGTTCAGTCCACGTTGGGAGTTAATCACCCGTGCCCAACTCCAGCAGAAAAACGAAGAAGCCACCGCTTACTACCCGTATTCCTACTGGCAGAACTACCGGACCGTAGCTTCCTTTTCATCCCATGTCCCAGAATTTCAGAATCAACTCTACTCCTTTTACCTGACCTACAAACGGACTGTCCACGAATTTTTCTGGTCACTTTCAGGAAGCTATTGGAACCAGAAAAACCAACAACTGACTCATTCAGAATATCGAGATAGTATCTTTTTTCTTACAACCTGGGAAGTACCTAATCACAATCGCAGCTACAGCCTCACCAGTCTGCTCTCAAAAGGCTTCTATAACTGGAATCTAAAAACTTCACTGGAAACCCAGCTCATTCATAGCGAAGGGAAACAAGCAGGACAGGGTTCCATCCAAAACTACTGCTACACCCAACTCGTACTAACTCCTAAAATCAACTGGACACCCCTTTCCTGGCTCAACACCTCGTATTTGGCATCTCTTACCTGCAATCGTTCCCTTATCGGAAGAAACAATAATTTACCTGCCTTATGGAACATCCGTCAGCAAATCTACCTTGAAATAGGAAACTCTACCTACCAAATCCGTCTTACTGGCGAACATTATTATAACCAGCTCGACGAAAACCATCATCAGCATGTATGGCTTGCAGATGCCGAAACTTCGTATATCAAGAACAAATGGCGGTTTTCCATGAGTCTGTGCAACTTGTTCAACCAAAAAGAATATCGATATACAACTTATTCGGCTATCCAACAATATACTTCATGGATTAAAATGCGACCAAGAGAAATCTTAGTTTCAATTCAATATCAGTTATAACATAAACTAAAAGCAAAGAAAAGTCAAATCTTGGTTTCACTTTCGGCTTAACGCCAAAAACGGATAAAAGAAAAACGCTAACTACTCATTATCAAGTAATTAGCGTTTATTCCTGTACTCGAAGCGGGACTTGAACCCGCACAGCCGCAATGGCCAAGGGATTTTAAGTCCCTCGTGTCTACCGATTCCACCATTCGAGCATCCTTTCAAAGAAAGAGCGGAAAACGAGACTCGAACTCGCGACCCTAACCTTGGCAAGGTTATGCTCTACCAACTGAGCTATTTCCGCGTTTACGGGTGCAAATGTAGGGAGTTTTGCGATATACTCCAAACTTTTCACCCGTTTTCTTTTTAATTTTATGCAATTATCTTCCTAAAAGTGAGTTTTCAGCTTGAACCACTTTCTCGAAATTGAAGCCACTTACCACTTGCTGCATCAGTTCTTCAATCTTGTCATTACACAAGTTACCGATACTTCCGGCATGCGTGTGATGTACGGTCTTATCGTGTGAGAAGTTTCCAGCCTCAATGTCCAGCCCTACTTTCTTATATGCATCACGGAACGGCATTCCTTCTGAAGCCAGACGGTTCACCTCTTCCACACTGAACATATACAGGTATTTGTCGTCATCCAGAATATGTTCGTTGATTTTGATTTTCTCCATGATGTAAGTAGCCATCTGCAAGCAGTCTTCCAACTCCTCAAAAGCAGGAAGGAACACTTCCTTGATAATCTGAAGGTCACGGAAATAACCGGAAGGAAGGTTGTTCATAATCATCATAATCTGCTGCGGAAGGGCCTGAATCTTGTTGCATTTGGCACGGGTCAGCTCAAACACGTCGGGATTCTTCTTGTGCGGCATGATGCTGGAACCGGTGGTACATTCATCGGGCAACTTCACGAAGCCGAAGTTCTGACAACTGAACATGCAGGCATCAAACGCCATCTTCGACAGTGTTCCGGCAATAGAAGCCAGCGCAAACGATACGTTGCGTTCCACCTTGCCACGGCCCATCTGGGCATACACCACATTGTAATTCATTGAATCGAATCCCAACAGACGAGTGGTCATCTCACGGTCCAACGGGAAAGAAGAGCCATACCCTGCTGCCGAGCCCAATGGATTACGGTTACAAGTCTTATAAGCAGCCTGAAGGAACATCATATCGTCCACCAAGCTTTCTGCATAAGCTCCAAACCACAGACCGAAAGAAGAAGGCATGGCGATCTGCAGGTGGGTATATCCCGGCATAAGCACATCCTTGTAACGGTTGCTCTGAGAAATAAGTACATGGAACAAACGTTCTACAGCTTCTGCCACCGATTTCAACTGAGCACGGATAAACAGCTTCAAGTCGACCAGCACCTGGTCATTGCGCGAACGTCCACTGTGGATTTTCTTTCCCACATCCCCCAGGCGGCGTGTCAGCATCAGCTCCACCTGTGAATGTACATCCTCTATTCCGTCTTCAATCACAAACTCCCCGCGTTCTACGGAAGCGTATATATTTTTCAGTTCTTCCAGCAAAATCTTCAGTTCGTCCGAGGTCAGCAGGCCGATACTTTCCAACATGGTAATATGCGCCATCGAACCCAACACGTCGTACTTTGCCAGATACATGTCCATTTCGCGGTCACGTCCCACGGTAAAGCGGTCAATTTCCGCATTTACCTGTACATTTTTCTCCCAAAGTTTTTGAGCCATAATTTCAGTTTTTATCTCCGGCATCTGCCGGTCATTTCAATTAATAAGGAAGCATGGCCAGCATGTCAGCCAGTTTCTCTACTCCCTCCTGCAGGGGCTTTGACACCATGGCTTTCATGAACATGTTCACTTCCGCACGGATAGTCACTTTCATTTTAGCCTCTTCCTGTGTTACAGGAAGAATCTGAATCCACAGATTCAAAGGTATGGGCGATTTGTCACCTTCAAACTTGATGCACTTCAAAGGTTCACGCTCAATGATGCGCAATGTAAGACTGATGCCCTGTACTTTCAAGGTAATGGAATCACGGTCGAACGACATATCTTCCAGTTTCCCGTCCAGCTTGTCCTTCACCATGTCCAGACGTTCCCGAACTCCTTCCAGGTTATTCAGGTCGGACAGTTTGTTATATACTCGTTCCTGACTATAAGGAACATGCTTCACATTGCTTTCAAATTGTACAGCCATATTTTTTCAATCTTCAGGAAAATTCTCCCGTCATCGCATAAAAAAATGTCATCTTGAGCAGAGTGGACTCGCTCAGGATGACATCTCCTATTTACAATCCGAGACTGCTTTCCCAGTTACAGAATCTATTATTTTCCAGTCCAGTGAGAAGGATCCTCTCTCCATGCCTGCAGCACAGGGATATCCTCTTCATTGATATAATCGGTCTTCAAAGCTACTTCCAGCACCGCATTGTAGTTGGTCAGTGTAACCAGTTCTACTTTTGCTTTCTTGAAGGCTTCTACTGATACATCGAAACCGTAAGTGAAAGAAGCAATCATTCCAATTACTTCACAACCGTCGCGACGGATAGCTTCTACCGCTTTCAAACTGCTTCCACCGGTTGAAATCAGGTCTTCTACAACAACCACTTTCATACCCGGACGCAATTCACCTTCAATCAAATTTTCCAAGCCATGGTCTTTCGGGCTTGAACGAACATATACGAACGGCAAGTTCAACTCTTCTGCCACCAGCGCACCCTGTGCAATCGCACCTGTAGCTACACCTGCGATGGCGTCTACTTCACCGAATTTTTCAAGAATAACACGACAAATTTCTAACTTTACGAAGTTACGAAGTGCAGGATATGACAACGTCTTACGATTGTCACAATAAATCGGCGATTTCCAACCTGATGCCCAAGTAAACGGGTTAGCCGGCTGAATCTTCACAGCCTTCACCTTCAGCAACTTTTCTGCAAATAATCTTTCCAAAGCTTTCATAACTTTTTAATTCTCTGATAAATGTTTTTGCAAAATTATAGAAATACATCGGGAATAGAAAATTTAAGAGCATTAATTTTACTAAAACCCGTCAGATTGTTTTATTTCGTCCACGCCAGTGTAACAATGCTGATGCTTATTCCCTCAATATCAGCCAGTACATCTGCACAGGCACCCAACGTGGCCCCTGTGGTCAGCACATCATCCACCAGCATCACATGTTTGCCTTGCAGCATACGGGTATCGCCAGCCAGATGAAAAAGATGAACCGTGTTTTCCTGCCGTTCCAGCACGGATTTATGGGTCTGGGTCTGGTTGTTTCGCACCCGACAGAGCAACCCGTCGCACACCGGAATGCCTGTCTGCTCAGAAATGCCCTCTGCCAGCAGACGACTCTGGTTATATCCCCTGGTACGCAGACGGTCGGGATGCAAGGGAACCGGCAACAAATAATCTACTCCCTCAAAGAAACCCGTCGGGAGCAATTCATGCGCCAGCATCTCTCCCATCTGCCGGCAGACTTTCTGACGGCCATAGTATTTCATGCCGGCCAATATATGGGCAACTTTCCCTCCACGGGCATAATAAAACAAAGCCGACGCCCGCTGTATCGGGAAACGACCCCAGAAAATCTTTTCCATTTCATTGCCCGGTGTATTTCCTAAGTGCGTATGAGGGAGCTGTGACAGACAATCACAGCAAAGAGCCTGTTCGGAGACCTGCAACTTCCGTCCGCAAGCCATGCAGAGGCGAGGAAACAAGAAGTCCCGGATGTCAGTCAAAATATTCATCCGGTTCTACCTGATTGACAAAACGACGTACTTCTTCCAGCGTAAAGCCCCGACCTACAGCAAAACGAATCAGCTTCATGCTCCGTTCATAGTCATTGGCAGCTTTTATTCCTTTCATTTTCTGCTTCAGCATCTTTTTCAGGATTCCGTCGTATTCTTCGGTATCGATTTCCTCCAGTCCGGCACGGATGTCTTCGTCCGACAGGCGTTTCATACGGAGCATCTGTGCAATCTTCATCCGCCCCCACTGATTGAAACGGTACTTGTCGCGCACATAAAACCGGCAAAAACGAGCCGCATCCAAATAACGTTCTTTCTGCAAATAGGCCATAATCCGTTCTGTCACTTCTTCCGAAGCCCCCCACTTGCGAATTTTCTCCTCCACGTCCGACGGGCAACGCTCCACCGACGAACAATACACTTCGGCCTTACTTTTTATCTCTGCTTCACTATATTCTTTCATGGTCTGATTGCTTTTATCATCCGGTCGTTTCCCGACAAGTCTTTCCGTAATTCAATCTGGCGGTATCCAAGCGCCTCCAGCATCCGCACAGTCTCAGCCCCGTAAGCTCGGTTGATTTCAAAATACAATGCTCCTCCTTCCGAAAGCCAGTCAAGTCCTTTCCGGGCTATCCTCCGGTAGAACCGCAACGGATCCGAATCGGGCACAAACAATGCCAGTTCAGGTTCCCAGTCGAGTACATTCGCCTCCATATCCGTCCGCTCGCTTTCCGTAATGTAAGGAGGGTTACTCACCAGCACGTCTACCTGACATTCAGGAAGTTCCTCTTTCAGAATATCGGCACAGAACAGAGTCACCTTGTCTCCATAACGCTTTACATTCATAGCTGCAATGCGCAAAGCCTCAGCCGACACATCGCACGAAGAAACCTGCGCTTCCGGCAACAGCTGCGCCAGCGATACGGGAATGCAGCCGCTTCCGGTGCCAATATCCAGAATACGCACCTGTCCTGCCTCCCGATAATCGGAGACAATCCATTCCACCAGCTCTTCCGTTTCCGGACGAGGAATCAGTACCCCTTGTTCCACATGAAAAGACATTCCACAAAAAGAGGCTTCCTGCAAAATATACTGAAGGGGTTCCCGCTGCTTCAAGCGCCGAAGAATATCCTCCAGTTCCTCCCACTCTTTCGTGGAAAAATTCATATCTTTGCCTGTATAAAGTTCAAGAGTAGAGAGATGCAGAATATCCGAAGATATCCACTTTGCCATGGCTGAAGCCTCTTCTTCTGCATAAAAAGGACTCAGCTCTTTTTTGATATGTACATAAACCGGATGCATAGTTGCAAAAGTAACGATAAAAAACGAAGAATATGACGATAGACGAAAAATATATGCGGCGCTGCATACAACTGGCCCGAAACGGTATCTGCCATGCAGCTCCCAACCCCATGGTGGGGGCCGTCATTGTACGCGACGGAAAAATCATCGGTGAAGGTTATCACGTGCGGTGCGGGGAAGGACATGCCGAAGTGAATGCCATCGCCTCAGTCAAAGATGAAAGTCTGCTGAAGGATGCCACCATTTATGTGAGCTTAGAACCCTGTTCTCACTATGGGAAAACTCCTCCCTGTGCCGACTTAATCATACGGAAAGGGATTCCGAGAGTCGTAGTAGGCTGCGTGGACCCATTTTCTTTGGTAGCCGGAAGGGGAATCCAAAAATTGCGGGATGCCGGCATTGAAGTGACGGTCGGTGTACTGGAAAAAGAATGCCGGGAACTGATTCGTGCTTTCGTGACATTCAACCTGAAAAAGCGTCCTTACATCACCCTGAAATGGGCACAGTCGGCCGACGGTTTTCTGGACATCCGGCGTGAAGACGGAAACGCGGTACGCCTTTCCACTCCTCTCTCTACCTTGGCGGTTCACAAGATGCGGGCCGAACAGAAAGCGATTCTCGTAGGACGACGCACGGCCTTGCTCGACAATCCTTCGCTCACGGTACGCGAATGGTACGGACAGAACCCGCTCCGGCTGGTCATCGACCGACAGCTGACTTTGCCGTCTCATCTGCACCTGTTCGACGGCAGCACTCCTACCCTCGTCTTTACGGAAAAAGAAAAGGCCGCTACCCAGAACCTCACTTACGTGAAACTGGATTTCGGCCAGAATATTCTCCCGCAAATCATGCAGGTGCTTTATGAGCAAAAAATACAAACATTACTGGTAGAAGGCGGAAGCCAGACGCTCCAGGCTTTTCTGGAACAAGGGCTATGGGACGAAGCATTCATAGAACATGCCCGCGTGACCTTGCACGACGGTATTCCTGCTCCCCTCCTTCCGCACGGACAAGAAAGCCGTTTCTTTTTCCGTGACGGCGCACTAATTCAGCACTGCCGCCACGCAGAATAAATTTAGAAACGGCAGCTGATGCCTGCCATGAAATGAAGACCTTCCACCGGATAACCTGCTTCAGTAGCGTATACCTTATTGAGCAGGTTATTCAGGCGGCCAAACACGTTGATGCGGTTCAGCAATTCATACTCTGCTCCTACAGACAGGTTATTGATGGCATCCGCACGCCCAAAATCACCCATTTTCTGACGACGTTCGTAGTTGTAGTTCAAAAGGGCATGGCAATTCTTGATCACCTTGGCACGCACACTGAAATCGGCCTTCAATTCGGGCTTCAACTGCAACAAGCCTTCGTTGCCTTCCGTCACGTTCCAGCTATAATACGCACCGTTTACAGAAAAGTCTACCCAGTCACGGTAGGCATAGCTCACAGAAACGCCTCCATAACCGACTTTTCCCTTATCCTGCAGAATTCCTGTATAGAACACATTCTGCTCATCCGTATAGAATCCTCCCGGTACGGCAAATAGTTCATTCTTGGTAATACGATAACCTCCGTAGAGTTCAAAACCTAATCCGATAACCGGAGAAGCCTTCAAACCGATTTTCGCATCCAGCGGTGTATAGGACGTACGCATCTGCTGTGCAATCGTCCAGTAAGGTGAGAAGTCATTCAACCGGCGGAAATCATTCAGGCGTGTTCCGCCCAATACATTGAGGTAAGCCACATACGTATCGGCGAACGTATATTCCAGTTTGACATCCGGTGCAGCTTTCAGTCCGCTGCCATAAGCCGTCTGCAAATCCACATGGGCACCCACCCGCAACTTCACGGATTCACCCTGATAGGTGTAGTACGGATTCAGCTGCAACAGTGTATAATCCTGCTGCGACACATCGTGAATCAGGTTGTCCATCTCCAGACCGACGCCTACCTGCTGCTCCTCATTGATATTTCCAGCCATGAAACCTTCGGTATGGAAAATATTTTCAGAACCATACTCCATGTAATAATTATCATAACGCAAGCTAAAGCTACGCAAGCCAGTCTGGAAAGCAAACTGTATAGGCAAGTCCTGGTCGCGGGACATCACGCCTACATACCCTTCACCCAACGTATAACGCTGTGTGGTAGGCCAGTTCTCCACCCCTTCATTCATAGACGGCATATAATTAAATACCTGCGAAGCAAAGGCACCTCCTAATTTCAGCGCCACCTTCCGGAAATCATGCCGGTAGTCCAGCGACACATCCGTACGGTAAAAACGCGACTTCCACTCCTCTCCTTCCATGAAATGTGGAATATCCCCATTCAGTCCGTACAAAGAAGCCATGATTCCCAGACGGTCTTTCGAAGAAATATCCCACAGATAACTTCCTTTCAGGTCCACATTGTTCAGCGTACCGTAAGCCGTACGGACATAGCCCCTGTCGGCTCCCTTCTGAGCCAGTTCTCTGGACATCGCCTCCATAGGAGTGGCTTTCCAGGCTCCCAACGGACGCAAATCCGTCGCATAATTAATAGCCTGCTTCGGAGCCGCCGGCTCCTCCACCTCGGGCATGACATTCACCTTAAAGGCATCCATCACCTCGGGGTTGTACTGATTTTCCACTACCACCGTCCGGTTCAGTGTAGAATCTTTCTCCCCTCCATTCTGCGCACATACCGTAGCTGCGGGCCACAGACCGGCGCAAACCAATATCGTACTTATGTATTTCATCTTACTTTACACTTTTAAGTTTTTCCAGGCGACTTTCAATCATTCCGGCGATGTCATCATCGGCCTGATAATTCTGCTGCAAAGACAACAAATACTGTTTAGCCTCCATCTTGCGGTCCAGCTTCACGTACACATCCGACAACAGGACGAAGCTTCTTGCCAGCCAGTATGCATGCGGTGTGCTGACTTCGATGTATTCCAGCACTTCCTTCTCTGCCTTGGCAGTTTCTCCCTCATCGAAGTAAGTCTGTGCCACCAGGTATTTGGCTTCTGCCCCGTACACATTACGCGTATCCTTAGCCAGTTCGGTCAAGTCGGCCAGTGCAGCCTTCTTCTGCCCTTCTGCCAACAACGCCTTGGCACGGAAATACAACGCCTCACTACGTACCTCCGGAGTCAGCTTGCTCTGCTTGAGCAGTGCCGAAGCAGTCGTCACGGTTTCAGCCCGGTCATCCAACGCACAAGCGCTTCGCAGAGCACCCACTTCAGCCTGCAGACGCTCTTCCTGCACAGCCGAACGGTCGGCCAAACGCTTGTAAAGGTTCAATGCCTTGGCATATTCCTTCTGGTTGTAAGCCATATCGGCACAAAGCGCCAAAGCCTTTCCTTCATACTTGCTTCCGGAAAAGCGCAACACTTCTTCCAGGCGGGCTGACGCTGCCGCATAATCCTTCTGATTATAATCAATCAAACCTAAATAATAAGACGCATCCACACTGAAAGCTCCTTGCGGGAACGACTGAAGATAGCGGGTCAGACTGGTCTTTGCTCCGGCAATATCTCCACGCATGTAAGCACGTTCGGCTGCCGTATACGTCAAAGAGTCACGCTCGCTCACGTTGAAGGTCGCACCACCAGGTACCGTAGAAGCAAACGCCATATAGTCATCCACCTTATTCAAATCCACATAGATGGACTTCAAGTCACGCTGTGCCAAGCGCGCCTCCGCACTACCCGGATACTTCGTAATGACCTGCTTGTAAGCCGTAATGGCTTCCTCGTAGCGGTCGTTCTGATAATAAAGCAGACCTATTTCATTAGCTGCCTTACGTGAAAGCTCACTTTCCGGATAACGCTGCACCAGCAATGAGTAACGCTTGATGGCATTCTCACTATCCTCCATCTGCACAAAGGCACGTCCCTGTTCATACAGGGCATCGTCCAGATAAGCCGACGACGGATAATCCGTAATCAATTTGTTGAGCACCTGAATCTTTCCGGCATAATCACGCTGCAATCCTTTCACAATACCCTCCTGGAACAACGAATAATCTCCCAGCGAAGGAGAAGTGACGACAGCCTGCGCATATTGCTGGCGGGCTTCTTCAAAACGACGCTCATAAAAATAGCAGTCACCGATACGATTGTACGCGTCGCCTGCTACAGAAGCTTCCTGCGTCCGTCCGTTCTGCACACAGCGGACAAACCAGTCGCGTGCGGAATTATATTGTTTCTGCTTGAACAGACTGTATCCCAAACAGTAAAGAGCCAGTCCGTACTCCTGTGAATTCTTGTCGGTAGCAAACTCCAGATACAGCCGCATGTCATTGGCAGCCTCCGGATAACGCTCCAGACGGTATTTCGATTCTCCGCGCCAATAATAGGCATCGGCCTTGGTCTTCTGATTATACTGGCCCAACTGCAAAGAACGGGTAAAATAATCAATGGCATTCCGATAGTCGGCCTGCGCAAACAGCTGTGTTCCCATACGGAAAAGCAGTTTCTGTTTCGCTTCCAGAATACGTGCACTCGGATGCGTGATTTTCTCGATAGAACGCAACGCCACTTCATAGCTGCGGGTGTTCATATACACCTCTACCAGGTAATCGTTCACCTTTTCAGCATATACCGACGAGGGATATTCGTTCAGGAAGCGTTCGAACACCGTTACCGACTCGGCAAAAGGAGAATAAGACGTTTCATGAATGCAGAGTGCATAATTGAACAAAGCCTGCTCCTGAATGCTACGGTCGAAATCCATGCGCGAAGCCTGCTCAAACGCCATACGTGCCTGATTGCGTTCCTTCAACTGCAGTCCGGCCAATCCCATGTGCAGGTAAGCATTCTGAGCCAGTGCATCCTGCGCACCGGTTGCCTCACCCAAATGCGACAACGCCTTGGAATAGACTCCCGTATTAAAATAACTCATACCCAACTTATACATAGCCAGAC
Organism: Phocaeicola plebeius; assembly: GCF_003437535.1. Lineage (GTDB taxonomy): Bacteria > Bacteroidota > Bacteroidia > Bacteroidales > Bacteroidaceae > Phocaeicola > Phocaeicola plebeius_A. Next base: position 302,327 of record NZ_QSQT01000001.1, on the reverse strand, counting down.
GGGCAGGCACCTCCTCCGCTTCGTGGTAGCGTTCCAGCGACTGGATGGCAGCCGCATAATCTTTCTGTCCGTAAGCCGCCTCACCGGAGATACGGTTCATCTGAGCCGCATACTTCTCTTCCGGATACAAAGCCAGATAAGCATCTGCCACCTTTCGGGCCTGTGCATAATTTCCCTGAATCAGGTAAATGTCGGCAATATAATAAGGTGCCAGTTTCTGGAACTTCCGGTCATCCTGCACCTCACGGAATCCCTGCAAGGCGGTATCATATTTCTGCTGTACGTAATCAATATAAGCCAGGTTGTACACCGCATCGTTATGGAAGTCCTTACTCGTCTCTTTCAACACAGCGAACCAGAAAGCCGCATCCTGCAATTTACCGACTTTCAGGTACGACGTACCCATGCGCAAGGCACTGGCATCACGTTCTTCATCAGATAAAAGAGAAATGTCACAGCCCTTCAGCGTAGCAATGGTTTCCATGTATTTCTCTTCCGAAAAATAGCTGGCCCCTATCAGTGCCTGCACCCGATTGCGGTAACGCGACTCCGGATGTGCTTCCAGATAATCCGACAACACTTCCCGACAATCCGGCATTTTCAATTCATAGGCCGTGCAAGCCAGCATATAGTCCACTTCATCGGCCCAGGCCTTTTCCCCCGCCTGACGGGTATAGCGCACCAAGGTCTGTCGGGCTGCCGCATAATCCTGACGCAAGAACAGCTCCCGTCCCTCGTTGAACAAACGGTCTGCCCCGGTCAGCGGCTCCACCTGCTGCCCGGAAACCGTCAACGGCAAGGCACAACACAGCCCCGCCATCCATATATATTTCTTATATTTACCCATAATCCCTTTTATTTTTTGTTCCGACAGGTTTCCAAAAAGCGTGCGACTCCCCTACGTACAGAGTCCAGCCCGAAATCATCCGGATTCACTTTGTCCAGCGGCATCCACCATGCATCGGCCACATCGTCCATGGCTTTTATCAGATGGTCATCTTCCACCTGACACAAGAAGAACTGGTCGAGTGTATGTACCAGAAAACCGGAGTACAGATATGTGTTGGGCAAGGAAAACAGATATTTCGCTTCCGTCACTACCAGCCCCGTTTCCTCTTTCACCTCGCGTGCTACCCCTTCTTCGCCAGTCTCGAACATATCAATAAATCCGCCCGACAAATCCAGCGTGCCCTTGGCAGGTTCCTTTCCCCGCCGGCAAACCAGCAGTTCCCCTTTCCCGTTCAGGATAAAAGCCACCGTAGCCGCACTTGAGTTAAAATAATACACAAACCCGCAGTCCGCACATTTCTTGGACTTCTCATTATGTATTTCAAAATGAGGAGAACCACATACCGGACAAAACTTAAACAATTCCAATGGATGCATAGTTCTTGAGTTTAATAAATAATAAGTCTTACAAAGATAGTGAAAGGTGAGAGAAGTACGAACGAAAAACATGTTTTTCGGCTCTACTTCCCAACCGCATCCTATCTTCTGGGAATCAAAGATAGTCAAATAGGGCCGAACGACTTACACAATTTACCCACAATTTGTTCTTTCGCCAAAAATAATCACGTTTTTTTTGGCAAAATAGCATATAGATAAAAAAGTTTTTCTACATTTGCTTACAATATGATAAAAACAAGAACCATTTAGTAATATGGAAAAAATTGATAAACTTGACAAACAGATTCTGGAAATCATCTCACAGAATGCCAGAATCCCGTTCAAAGACGTTGCAGCAGAATGTGGCGTGTCACGTGCTGCCATTCACCAACGCGTTCAGCGCCTGATTGACCTTGGCGTAATTATCGGTTCAGGTTACCATGTAAATCCCAAGAGCCTGGGATACAGCACCTGCACATACGTAGGAATCAAGCTGGAAAAAGGCTCTATGTACAAGAGCGTAGTGGCAGAACTGAAGAAGATTCCGGAAATCGTGGAATGTCATTTCACCACTGGTCCGTACACCATGCTGACCAAACTGTATTCTACCGATAACGAGCATCTGATGGATTTGCTGAACTCCAAAATTCAGGAAATTCCGGGTGTAACTGCTACGGAGACCTTGATTTCACTGGAACAGAGCATCAAGAAAGAAATTCCCATCCGTAAAGACGCTGACGAATAATGGAATGGATTGACAGCCTTCATTGGGAAGGAATCCTCATTGGCATCTGCACATTCCTGATTATCGGTCTGTTTCATCCGATAGTAGTCAAAGCGGAATATTATTGGGGAACGCGCTGCTGGTGGATTTTTCTGCTATTGGGCATCGCCGGCCTCATCGGTTCCGTGCTGGTAAGTCAGATTCTGCTGTCGACCCTGTTGGGAGTTTTCTCATTCTCTTCTTTCTGGACCATCAAGGAGGTCTTCGAACAGCGCGAACGCGTGCTGAAAGGCTGGTTCCCAATGAATCCGAAACGGAAGAAGGAATATGAACAGTAATTATACTTCAAATAAAAATAGAATCAGAAAGAATATTAGATTTTCTTTCTGATTCTATTTTTATTATATAACTCCTAATCTCAAAACATACATATCTACGACCAACATATTATTGTATAATACTCATCTCCAACGCTTCCCCACTATCAGGAACAAGCACATTTAAAATTTGCATTTCCTTGTCATAACTCCATATTACAGCATCAGCAAATATATTTTCCTGGTCATGTAATTTTTCAGGCTTTACTTTTTTTTGTTTTTTCCCAGCAATCACAACTTTCTGAGGAGATTTTTCTACATAAAATCGGAAAATCATATTCCGCTTAGATGGTAACTGATAGTTACTACCCTCACGTGAGGAAATAGCAATTTCAAACCCTTCAACTGTTGTTTTCACATTAATCGGAGTCTTCAAGAACTCGTCTTTTAAATATCCCAAGTCGGTCCCTTCATCTTCATACAAAAGGAAAGAAGCACTCTGACCTTCTACTGCTGGAAAGACTTCAAATATAACAGGATATTCGGGATGTTCACCAATATAATTCATCACTGGCATAGTAGGAATGATTGATCCTTGCTTTACAAACATTGGGATACATGACAATGGTGCATCCACTGTCAACCACTGTTCTCCCGAGTAAAGCGTCCTTTTATCATTATAGTTCAACCAGTTACCCTCTGGTAAATACAAGTTCTTGGTTTTCGCATTTTTCTTTACGACTGGAGCTATAAGCAATTCTTTACCAAACATAAACTGTGCATCTGTATCAAATGTTTCCACATCATAAGGATATTCAAGAAACATTGGACGCATAATTGGCAATCCTGCATCATGAGCTTCGCGAGCATACGTATAGATATAAGGAATCAATGAATATTTCAATTCTATAGCTTTTTTCACATTCTGTTCTGCTTCTTCCCCAAAAAGCCATGGTTCAACTGCATTGTTACCTTCATGATGAATACGACTTAACGGATTAAAAGCCCCCATCTGTACCCAACGTGTATAAAGTTCAGCCATTGCTGAATAATCTTTAATATCTCCACAATATCCTGATATATCAGTTGTAGTAAAAGGTATCAAGCCTAATCCTGCAGAAAGTAATACAGGAATCTGATTAGCCATCTGCGCCCATCCCTGCGTTACATCGTCACAGTTTCCACTATCACCAGTCCAACCAAAAGTATAACGCTGCAATCCTGCATAAGCAGCACGAGTCATTTGAAATACACGACGATTGGGATTACGTTTTTCAAACTGCTCTTTCACAACTTTGTCCCAAGTTAACCCATACACATTGTGAATCTCACTATGCATTCCCAAATGATGTTTCATCACCAAACGATCCACATCCTCTTCATTACTCCAAGCAGGCTCACCCATATCCGTCCAAAATCCACTGATACCGTCATTTATAGGCTTTTGCTGATATGCTCCCCACCAATCTGCTACCTCAGGCTTTGTAAAATCTACCACACCACAGTTTCCACCCCATGGCCAAGGCATATCATAAGTTTTGCCTGTTGTTGAATCAGTTACAAAATAACCAAGACTATCAGCCTCCTGCCACTGTTTTTTATTAGATTGAGAAATAACAGGATCTTGTGAAACTACAACCTTAAAACCTTGTGATTTCAAATCTGCCAGCATCTGTTTAGGATTCTCATAATTACCTTTACGCCATTCAAAATCTTGCAGGTTCTGAGTCCAACCAATATCTTGATAAATAATATCGCAAGGAATACCACGCTTTCTATATCCAGTCGCAATCTCCCGTGTTAAATCCTCACGAGTGAGCATTCCACGACATTGAGCAAATCCCAAAGCCCATTTGGGCGGCATAATTGGCTTTCCTGTCAGTCCTATATAATGTCCCATAATTTCCTTATAGTCCTTACCAAACATGAAATAATATATCATTTCACCACCTGGAGCTTCAAAACTATAATAATCTCGACTCTCTGTTCCAAACTTAAACTCTGTTTTATAAGTATTATCTAAAAATATACCATAACGATAATTACTCATAAAAAACGGAATACTCTTATATAAAGGATCATCAGCTACACCATAGCAAGGCCGATCACTATTCCACATTTTATATGTTTCCCCTCGTCGATCTAATTTACCGGTTTTTTCTCCCAATCCAAAAAAATGCTCATCACGCCTCAGCATTTTATATTCTACCTTCTTTTCACCTTCACAAGTCCGGCCATCACCATAATCACTAAAAATAAGCTTTTGATATTTATCAAAAACCTGGAGCTTCAAGGGGGATTTATTAACGCGTATTCTCAATACAGGTGTAAAAATCTCATAACAAGACGCTTCCTCATTCACATTGACTACTCCCACATCTTCCAATTCTTCATTAATAACAGCAAACGAAGAATTTAACCGTTGTAATTTCCCATCTGGAGAATACCATATCCGAACTACGGATTGCCCACACAATTTCAATTGAAAAGCTGCTCCATTATCCAAATGAAATGTTACTTCACGCCCTTGTTGCGAAAATGACTTACAAACAGGCACTGCAGCTTGCGCTACGACTGACACAGCTAGAAACAACCATCCAACAATATATCTAAACATAGGCTTATGATTTATAGTTATAATCCTCTAACCTTACAATCTATTCCAATACACAATTAATTTATATCATATAGAGTAAAGTTCTTCATCCTAAAAAAAAATAAGCACCTCTGTAAATCTAACCTCACAGAGGTGCTAACATCAAAGTTCTAATTAATTATTATAATAAAATATTATTTTATAGGCGATACAGATAGCTTTTTCAACCCCTTCATTTCGTCTGAAGTTGTAACTTCAAATAGACTTATAGCATATCCACCTGCTTCTACCGTATTTATTTTTAGTTTGTTCTTAGAGTTAACGAGCCCTTTTACAATCTGATATGATTGAGGATTTGACTTATAATCAGTATCTTTTGTATCAGCATATATGGTAGCTATATAATTCTTCCCTTTTTCCAAGAAATCAAGCGAAATAACTGATTGATGATTAGCATCACCTGTAGCACTACCAATAAACCAATTATTCGTTCCTTTTTCTTTTCGAGCCACAGTTACATATTTCCCTGGTTCTGCTTCAAGATAAATACTATTATCCCAATCAACCGGTACATCTTTTATAAATTGAAAAGCATCCATAAAACGCTCATAATTTTCTGGAAGATCTGCAGCCATCTGAAGAGGGCTATACATCGTTACATACAATGCTAATTGGTTTGCCAATGTAGCATTTACGTGTGAGCTATTATTTGGATTTAATTTGGAGATATTCATTTCAAAAATACCAGGAGTATAGTCCATCGGTCCTCCCTGAAGTCTTGTAAAAGGCAGAACAGTTGTATGGAATGTCTTACTTCCACCAAAAGCCTGATACTCCGTTCCACGTGCAGATTCATTTCCAATCAGATTAGGATATGTACGACAAAGTCCTGTAGGACGAACTGCTTCGTGAGCATTCACCATTATTTTATGTTTAGCAGCCTCTACAACACAATACAAATAATGATTATTCATCCACTGCCCATAATGGTGTTCACCATAAGGCAAGATATTTCCCACATACCCACTTTTTACGGCTGTATAGCCATATTTATTCATTAACTGATAAGCCTGTTCAAGATGTCTCTCATAATTACGAGATGAACCAGATGTTTCATGATGCATCATCAATCTTATTCCTTTATCATGTGCGTATCTATTCAACTGTTCAATATCAAAATCAGGATAAGGAGTCACAAAATCAAAAACATAATCTTTTTGATTTCCAAACCAATCTTCCCAACCAACATTCCATCCTTCTACCAACAACTGATCGAATCCATGTTTCGCAGCGAAATCAATATACTTCTTCACATTTCTTGTATTAGCAGGATGATTACCATTAGATTTTACTTTCCGATAATCCGTTTCTCCAAGCTTCACGGACGGAATATCATTAGTATAGCTCCATGGCTTCCCTCCAGCAATCATCTCCCACCATACACCCATATATTTTACAGGTTTAATCCAAGAAGTATCCTCAATTTTACATGGCTCATTCAAATTCAAAATCAAATGAGATGACAAAATATCACGTGCATCATCAGAGACCATAACCGTACGCCATGGAGAATGACATGGAGCCTGTAAACGACCTTTAAATCCGTCTGCATCAGGAGTAAGCCATGACTCAAATACTAAATTTTTATCATCCAGATTTAAATGCATACATGAATAATCAACCAAAGCTGCTTCATGCAAATTAATATACAACCCCTCATCTGTTTTCATCTGCAATGATGTTTGCACTCCTGTTGGGGAAAATACAGTTTGAGAGGCATTGGAAGTTACTGCATTTGGCAACAATGAACGTATTTCAGATAACTTCGACTCCGTATAGTCATACTCCTGAGTATCATAATCCCCAGGAATCCACCAAGCCGTATGATCACCAGTCATAGCAAACTGACTATGCTCCTCTTTTATTACAAAATAAACTAAATTTTTTTGCTGGGGAAATTCATAACGGAATCCAACCCCATCATCATATACCCGAAAACGAATATTCATATAACGATCTGTTGATGGCTGCTTCAACTCTGCAAGAAGTTCATTATAATGATTACGTATTTCTTTGACCTCACCCCATACAGGCTGCCAAGTTTCATCAAAAGTAGATGTAGTAACATTAAGTTGTTCAAAGCCATCCATCAAATTCTTTCCATCACGTAATTCCAGACCTAATCTACTTTCTTTAATTACAGGTTTACCTTTGTAATCTACTTTATAAGTAGGTATCCCATTCTTTAACTGGAAATCAATTGAAACGATTCCATTAGGTGATGTTACCACATCAGCATCAACATTTAATGCTGAAAATAATAATGCAGATATAATTAATTTTAGCTTCATACTGTTTTTTATTCTTATTTATATTCAACAACCAACATGTTCCAATATTTTAATGAAGGCAAAGTAAACTCTAAACGGTTCCCATTTACCTTAAATGCAATTGGGATTACGGCTCCTCCGGCATAATCAGGTGATGCCATCCAAAGACCTTTCACAGAACGTGAAGGACAAATACTAAAGGAAGGGTTTTCAATTGTATTGGGTTCCGGCATAGTTCCATAATCATCACGCCATTCATCACTATCAGCTTGTGATAAATTCAACAAATGAATAACATCCTGATTTTCCAGACTACGCCCTATCGTACATAACTTTCCTTTAACCGGTGGCCAGGATTGCACCTCAAATTTACCGTCAACAGATACAATATCGACATTAGTTGTCAATGAACCACCATCACGCAGCACATTCTGATAAGCAGTCATAAAATCATAATAATGAATTATATCCTTTTTTAAAGCCTCCGTCATTTTCAAATTGTCATTAGGGAAATACTCCTTGCACAACATGTGAGGGCCAAGTTCCAGATGTGAGCCTCCCAATGCAAACATCACCGCATCAGTCAACAAAACCCCTGGAGCATTAAATTCACCTTGATTTTCAGCCAACCAATAGTTCATATAGGCTGCAAATACGGTATTCAACTGATTGCCAGAGTATTCATTATTCTCATCTATAATTGTTTTCAGATGACTAAATTTCGCCTCAGTACGGTCATTATCTTTACCCCATACCTCATTATACAAAAAATCGACCTTTCCTGTTTTGGCTATCTGTTCTGCGCCATAGCGGCTGACAGCATTCATAATCAACCTCTTATCTGGATGTGCCTGCTTCATTGCCTTTATAAATGACGCATAACCTTGTGGCAAATCAACTTCCTTACCATATACATTAAATACGGTTCCTCTGTTTCCCAACTGGTCTATCTGATAACCATCAAAAGCAAAATGATTATATACGTCTGTATTACGTTGTATCAAATAGTCCTGCCATGCCTTATTCCCCGGATCTGTCAAATAAATATTACTTTTCCAACTATCAGGCAATTCATGGCAATCACGCGTTTTTGCCTTATAATCTTTGAAAAGCCCCCAGCTATCTTTCACACCATCCAAATTCGCATCATCCAAAGCACCAAAACAAAGATTATAAAAAATGGACTTCATCCCCAAAGCATGCTGCACCTCAATATACTTTTCCACAGTTTCCGTATATACATCACGATTGGCAATATCCTTATACACAGGCATAATCTGTCCATCACGAGTACTTCCTAAAGGCCAATGATGCTTATTATGCCAGTCTTGGAATTGTACACCATTAATGTGGCAACGGCTCAAATAAGACATCTCATCCTTTATATCTTCATCCGATTTCTGACCAAACTCTGCCACAAATCCATACCTAGGAAATCGTTTCCAATCGCTAGAAGCATCAACCGCAATTGTTCCGTAAATTACTTCCTTATCATCCGATGATGCATAAATATCAACCATATAACCTGTAAAATCGACAGTTGGAAGAGTCCACGTCCATGACGAACCAGCCAAAGGTTGTTCTTCAATTACTTCATCCAAATGACGATAACGAATTTTTGCGTTCGACGGAATGTTACCTAAAATACCAAAACTTACTGTTTCTCCTGGTGCATAACAAGCTTTATCCGTAAATAAAGAAATACCAGTTCCTTCCTCTATTTTAACAGAAACTTCACCTCCTTCATATTCCAAATTTGCCATTCCTGCTCCGTCATCGTTCTTACATGCAGTAAAAAGGAGAAAAATTCCTGCCAAGTAAATTATTTTTTTCATGATAAACAATTCTAATTTAATCAATTTTCTTAACTACGAGTTTTTCTGTAGCTTGATTCAGGGTAATCGTATAGTTTCCCGGATCAGTCACAACCCATTTATTATCTAAGCTTCCATAACCATAATCTGGATTCGTTTTATCAATCCAGTACATATCATATTCACCTGCTTCAAACGTAAGACCATTTTCTACAGCCATAAACCAAGCTCCCATCCAATCAGACTGGTTATCACAGGTAAACTTAATTTCACCTGCTGTCAGATTTCCAGTCCACTGATAAGTATATTCGTTAATCTTTGTCATTGGAGCAGAAGAAGGCAAAGTCCAACCTGCAGGAGTAGCATTACCTATCAAAGAAATTTCCGTATAAGGTTCAAAAGGAGCCATCACCATTTTTTCCTGGCCTGTTGTTATGTCCAAACGAATCTTATAAGCCTTTCCGCATTCTTCTTCTTTCAAAACCCATTTCTGATCTGTACCACCCAATTTTACATTAGTATCCGTATACGGAGCTTTATCTTGAGTTGCCATATACATATTATCCCAACTTCCATCCATGGTTCCAAACTTAAACTCACCATCAGGAGTCCATGTAAATACATCACCATATAAAAATACGAACGGATTCACAGGATCTTGCTTCATCGGTTTAAAAGTCCAATTAGTAAAGCTACCGACAAAATACAAAGTATTAAAAGCTGGAGCCGCTGGAGTACTCTTGACTATATTCAGAGTATTATTCAACAAATCAATCGTAAGCTTATAGGTTCCGGTTTCTGTTACCTGAAATTTCAAGTCATCTACCGTATCATCAACTTTTTGAATAATATTTGTGGTCATACCATCACTTAATATTTGTTCTCCATCAGGAGCACAAACATAAGCAATAGAAGAAAAGTCCATTTGAGTAAAGAACTTAAAATCCTTACCCTCGGTCAATGTTGCAGTAATATTAAAAATACCAGGTTGCTGGTTATCAACCAAACTACACACTCCCATTTGTTCTACATACCATCCACCTTCCGTCGCATCACCACAAATATATAATGTCTCAGAAACCGGTTCATAAGTAGTCACTTTAAAAGAAACAGAAGAATTCTGCTCATAGTCTTCATAACCGACGACCTCTGCAATCACAGTTGCTTCAACTTCCACTGTTTCACCGTATGTCAAACTAATTCCAGCAGCATGCAAATAATCATTTAATTCTCTAACTGTAAAAGCATAAGAAAGTTCCTGATCATTAAATCGCTTATTTAACAATGGTTCTGCTGGTTCAGTACTTCCTTTCTCCCGCAGCTCCAACTTATAATTCAACCGCGCTCCTGTCCCATAATTTGTACCACTAGTCCACTTTAATGTTAGAGCTGTCAAAGCTGCATCATTTTCATTAAGATTAATCACCTCCTTATCAGCAGTCAATGTCAGCACATCATAGCCTTTATTTGTTTCAGCCAAATCCTCTGAACAAGAACTTAACGTAAAAACACAACAAAGCAATACGGATAAATAAAAAAATATATTTTGAACTCTCATAATCTATAAGTTTAAGTTATTAATAACCGGGGTTCTGTACCATCAATGCATTCGCATCCATTTCTACTTGTGGAATAGGTAGTAACATACGGTCTTTAGTTGCATTTACCTTGCCAATAGAATTAAAGAACTTCAAGGCATAATCTCCCCCATCAATACGGATTAAATCAAACCAGCGATGACCTTCGAATGCAAGTTCCATCCGGCGCTCATGAATGATTTTCTCCTTCATTTCCTCCTTATTAGTTGACAGAAAGTCTCCTAATCCGGCGCGACGTCGTACTATATTCAATGGAGTTTGCGCCTGAACCGTTTCACCCAATTCATTCAAAGCCTCCGCCTTCATCAATAATACATCCGCATAACGGTAAGCTATAAAGTTCTGAGGACTTGTCTCTGCATCCTGATATAAATTTAAAGAAATAGGAATAATAAATTTACGCACATTACGCCCAGTCATAAAAGCATAACTTGCCTTATAGGACTTTCCATCAAAATCCGGACATCCTTCATAAAATACGGTAATATCTTTACGTTTATCACCTTCTTCATACGATTCAAAGAATTCATCAGTAGGTTGATTCCACCCATAAGAGCCATAAGTAAATCCAGAGTTACGAGGCCCCATAAATGTTGAACACCAGGATGACTGTCCATCATTTGCCCAAAAACCGCCCGTTCCTGCATTCTCTCCAGAATATTGTATTTCAAAAATAGATTCTGCACTATTCTTATTTTTAATTAAATTCTCATTCCATAAAGAAGCATAATCACAAGCTGCCAAATCATATCCCATCGTAGCGATCTCATCACATAAATCAACAACTGCTTGATAAAATCCTTCTTCGGGTGCTAAAGATGCATAGGTATTACCGTATGAAGCAAGAGTCAAATAAACTTTTGCTAACTGAGTGCAAGCGGCATCCTTAGTAGCACGTCCTAAGTCAGCTGGAGCTAACTCATTTTTTTGAGGTAAGCGTTCTATAGCCTCCTTACAATCTTTTATAATCAGGTCATAGACTTCTGTTACTGTATTACGGGCAATGTCTTTAGGGTCACTAACTTTAGCCGGTTCTGTACGAATAGGAACTCCTCCAAAACAACGAGCCAAGATAAAATAATAATGCGCACGTAAAAAATAAGCCTCACCCAAAGAACGGGTCAATATTTCCGGAGAAATATTATCCGCATTAGCTGATAAAGACTGAATGGCTGTATTGCAATTACCAATACCAGTATATCCTCCTCTCCATAATCCAACTGCAAGATTATTACTTGGAGTTGCATAGAAATTAGCAACTTCTTTTGTTTCAACTCCATCAGTACCTGTAGAAGGATCTCCCCCCGCTTCGCTATCACCGGCACAAATATCCATACTCCAGATACGCTGATTATAAAGATTCATAGACTGTAAAGACTGATAACATCCGTTAGTCATAGCTACAGCCAAATCATCGCTCATAGGAATAGTAGTACTAGGAGAATCCTTAGGATACTTTTCCAAAAAATCACTGCAAGAAGAACAAGTCAGCAAAGCAGATGCCAATATTATATAAGTAATATGTTTCATAATAATTGTTTTTTCAGATTAGAAATTAAAGTTGACTCCTAAACTAAGAGTTCGTGAAATAGGATAACGATTATTATCTATCCCATTAATATCTACTTCTGGGTCAAAACCAGAATATCCAGTAATAGTAGCCACATTATCGCAAGAAACAAACAGACGTGCATTCTCCAAGGTTAACTTCTTTATCCATTTTTTGGGGAAATTATATCCTAACGTAATATTCTTTATACGCAAATAAGAGCCGTCCTCAACCCAACGGTCAGAAACACGATTATTCTTAGCTGGGTCATTTAGTACCGCACGAGGCATAACATAACTTGTTCCTTCCCCTGTCCAACGGTTCAAAACTGCCGTAGTCTGGTTCGCAGCCCCAGCCATTCCCTCATTCGTTATATTATTTGCATTAAAAATATCATTTCCACTCACTCCCTGCAAATAAATAGACAAATCAAATCCTTTATAACTCAGGTTATTATTCATTGAGAATATCCACTTAGGAGATGGATTACCGATAACAGTACGGTCATCTTCATTAATTTTTCCATCATTATTCAAATCTTTAAAACGAATATCACCCGGACTAGTTTCCGTACTTTGGAATGCATGTGAATTAACTTCCTCCCAATTTTGGAAAATACCATCAGTCACATACCCATAAAAAGTATTTATCGGAAATCCATTAGCCAAACGAATTACATTTTCACCGGCAATCTCATTACGGAACATCGGTATGTTGCTATTTAAATCTACAATCTCATTGGTATTATAAGTCAAATTCAAACTAGTATCCCAGTTAAAATCCCCTCCAACAAAGTTATAAGTATGTAAAGCCAACTCAACACCTTTATTACGGACCTTTCCAGCATTAGTCTGACAACTTGAGACTGTTTCATCAAATCCGGCAGTAATAGGAACTGAAGCTGAAACTAACATATCCTTTGTATTCTTTACATAAGCATCCAAAGATAGGTTTACACGCGAATTAAACAAACTTAAGTCAACTCCGATATTGGCCTGATGAATAGCCTCCCAACGGATATCAGGATTATACAAACTTGTTGTAGTCAACGCATCGACAACCTCCCCTCCAAAAGCATATTTACGGATATCAAACAATGCTGCAAAATCATAATTACCAATTGAAGCCTGATTACCAGTTACTCCATATCCTGCACGTAATTTTAAATCGGACACGACCTCACTTTGTGGAAACCAAGATTCTTTGGATATACGCCATGCTAATGACACAGAAGGGAATGTACCCCAACGATTATTTTCTCCAAAACGTGAAGAACCATCACGTCGTACAGTTGCCGTAACTAAGTATTTATCATCAAATGAATAGTTGACACGAGCCATATACGAAAGTAAAGCCCATTCGCTCATGGAACCCGTCAAGCTTGTTATTTCCTTCGCATTGGTCAACTGACTAAATTCATTAAATAAAAAGCCGGATACATTACCATTCATGTAATTATATTTATTCCACTGTGCAGAACTACCTACCATAGCATCTAAATGGTGCTTTCCAAAATCTTTATTAAAAGTAAAATAGTTATCCCACAAGTAAGTAAAAGATTTATCACTACTTTGGTACTTACTTGTTTCACCAGCTTCTCCAGAAGCAGTCCAGTCATACTTTGGATAAAGGTCCTCATTAAACCAAAATTTAGCATCATAGCCAAATGTTGACTTAAATTGCAACCAGTCACAAAACTTTATTTCTGCTGAAATATTAGCCAAGAAATTATATCCATCCGTCCGCTTGCTATCATTGTATATAGGCCCAATAGGATTACGCATCGTTCCGTACCAGTTAGCCTGTGAACGATTGTCGTAGTCCGGATAACCAGGATAGCTCCAGTCACCCTCATCTGTTTTAACCGGCTGTGTAGGAAGTGCCTTCATTGCACCGGCCACATCATAGCTTCCTGAAGTTTTAGTATCAGTAGAAAATGTCAGGTTATTTGAGAACTTCAACCAATTCAAAACCTGAGAGTCCGTGTTGGCTTGAAACGTAAAACGGCGATATTTAACGCTCTCTACCACACCTTTTTGCTCTAAAAATCCACCAGAAACATAATAATGAGACTTTTCACTCCCTCCAGAGTAACTAACTGTATAATTTTGTGATAGTCCTGTACGGAACATTTCATCAAGCCAATCAGTACTTGAAGTCAATGAAGAAGGATCTGCCCACAAAGGATTTGTTGTTTGCCCAGCTGCAGAAAGCATATCATTGCTATAAGCTGCATACTGGCTCGCATTCAACATCTCTGGTTGATTCGTAACATTCTGTACAGCCCAATTAGCACTGAAAGAAAGCTTACCTTTCCCACTTTCTCCCTTTCTCGTAGTAACCATTACTACACCATTAGCACCGCGAGAACCATAAATAGCTGTGGCAGAAGCATCTTTTAGAACATCAACACGCTCGACATCTGCCATATTGATAGAATTAAGTCCTAAATCTGTAGGTACTCCATCAATTACTATCAACGGATTACTATCATTGATAGAACCAATACCACGTACTCGAATAGTAACATTATCTCCGGGCTTACCACTATCTATAATCTGCAATCCTGCAACTTTACCTTGCAGTGCCTGACCTACGTTAGATATTGGAGAGTTCTTCATATCCTTCGCTCCGACAGAACCTACTGCTCCTGTCAGGTCACTCTTTTTCATCGTACCATATCCCACAACAACTACCTCGTCCAATAGTTCCGTGTCATCTTTCAAAGTAATAACAAGCGGCTGGTTACCTGTCACTGTTACATTCTGACTTGCGTATCCTATATAAGAAATCACCAAAACCGATCCTTTAGGAATACTTAAAGAGAATTTTCCATCAATATCCGTTATAGAACCATTCGACGTTCCTTCCTGGATAACATTTGCCCCAATAACAGGTTCCCCTGTAACATCCTTTACAGTACCTGTTACCGTAAGATTCTGACCAAATACACTCGCTGTAATAAATAGCCCTCCTAAAAGAGAAAGCGCTCGCTTCTTTTGTAGAAACCTTGAAGTGTTGTTTTGCATAAATTAGACTTTTAATTAATAAATTAGATGTAATATTACTACATCCTTTTCCAACAATGCAAAAGTATTATGCTAATATAAAAGCTTCAAGGCAACCAAGTATAAAAGTAGTAATTTAAGGTGTTCAAATAATCATAACATTCTTATTATTATAATATTAGAAAATGATTTCAATGTCAAAAAAGTAGTAATCCAATAAATGAAAAACAAGACGCTACTGCTCTAAACTACCAATTTGCATGACATATTTTTCAAATTCATCCCGATTGCAAGCCGCCTTATTCCGTGCCTTAGTTCGATAATTATAAATGGTAGTAACCGAATAACGAAGGAACTGAGCTATTTTTACACTATCTGTAATACCTAACCGAATCAATGCAAAAATACGCAACTCTGTATTAAGCCGTTCATTCGGCTTTAAATGAACTTTTTCACTTTCAATTAATAGTTTATTAAAATCATCAACAAAAGTCGGAAACAGCAACAAAAAGGTATCATCAAAACTCGCATAAAAATCTTTTAATTCTTTATCAACCAGTCGAGAAGACTTCAACTGATGATACAATTCCTCAACCTTTCCAACCGCAGCTAATTTAGCTAAACTTTTACGGTATTCATCCAACTTCTCAATATACGTTGAGCATTGATCAAGATAACGTCCTATGTAAATCTCCTTTAAATAAGTATTCTCACTCAATGCGTGATTCAACTCCTTCAACTTAGCATTTGACAGGCACAAGTCATTGTTTAAATCCTGTAGTTTCCGGTTCGCATCTATTACTTGACGTCGTGCTACCGCCAGACGTTTCATCTGGCAATACATATAATAAACTCCTCCCAATAAAATAAATGACAAGATACAAATACAAATAAACATTATTTGTAACTTATGCTGCCGCCTTGCTTTTTCTAAATGATAAGCCTCATTTATCACCGGAAATATTTTCAAGGTTTCTATAATCCGTAAACGGGCATTACACATAGCTGCATCTTCCATACAAAGTTTCAAATAAGAATAAGCACGATCGAGGTCTCCCTCTTGATAAAGTAACACAGCCAGTTCTCTCAAGGAAGCATATTCTCTAACTCCCGATTTCATATCAGCTATAGCAGAAAGCAACAAACAGCGTTTCTGGTTCTCTTTATCTCCAATTAAAGAATAAGAGTTTGATAATGTATAATAAAGTATAGCCTCATCATGAACTTCCATTTTATGTTTATTAGTATAATCTTCAAGCATTGCAATAGCTTCCTTACATTGACCATGAACATTATAACGATCAGCCTTAACAATTTGATAAGTAACAGACTCCTGATTATTTACCAGCAAAATAGAATCTCTATAAGAATCCGTTAATCTATTATATTGGCCTTTTTGGGCAACAGAAACCGTATAATCAGCCATATTCCCATAAACAGTACGATAAACATGATAATAATAAGGTCGCAAATAATCAGGCAACCGTTCCCGATTAACCTTTTTCATCAAATCCAGAGATTCTTTAAACATACCAGCAACTCCAGAAATCTCCGCCATATTCATTAAAGCATTTATCTGGTAATCCTCATTCTGGATACGTTGAGCAACTTCATAAATAGCACGAGCCACATGCAATGAAGAGTCAGCATTAAAAGAAGAATATCCAGAATATAACTCTCCTAATATATGATAACGTTGTTCATTAGTTTCTGAATTATCTAACATTTTATTCAAACGCTCCAAGTATTCCAAACGCTTCTTTATATACAAAGGACGTTCTTTAATTGCTTTATCAAGCTCTGATAACAACATAGGCATCTCATCTGCCATAGAAACAATAGCAAAAAAAAGCAGAAACAACGAAATCAAGAATTTCTTCATTCTAGATACAATAACTATAAGTTAAACCAAATTCAAATCTATCGTATAAACACAAAATTAATCAATTAAATGAAACAATAAATATTTCTTTCTCAAATTATAACTGATTTGAATATACCATAAAAAATTTATTTCAATGCTCCAGCCGCCTTCTGTCCATAATAAGATAAATTACTGAAATATAGGTCATCGATTACATACTGGTAAGTCAGATTCTGCTGTCGACCCTGTTGGGAGTTTTCTCATTCTCTTCTTTCTGGACCATCAAGGAGGTCTTCGAACAGCGCGAACGCGTACTGAAAGGCTGGTTCCCGATGAATCCGAAGCGGAAGAAAGAATACGAGCAGTAAGAAAACGGGTTCTAGAAGCAATATGACAACTTCCAGAACCCGTTTTTTACAGACATAGTAATGAAGCCATGATATGCTCCATGAAGGACTGAGCCTAATAATTAAACGTAATTGAAAATTACCTTATGAAAAAATAGAATGCAATAAAAAAAGGCTTTTCAAACTCTTACACTCACTAATTTTCCGTAAAGGCTTCCATAATGGCGGTAGGGTGTCCATCGGCAGTAAATGCACCCAATACGTAAGGAGTGGGTTTACATTCGGGTTCCCAATAAAACACACCCCGGCATTTTCCTTCGGTTTCCATACGGGCTTGGCGGATGATACGGGCAAGCTGCGCTTTCCCTTCTTCCGGTTTTGCCGACTCCATTCCCGTTTCAACAATCATGACGGGGCAGTTATATTTTCGGCTCATCCGACGAATATTATCCATACACCGCGTTATCGCTTCATCAGCATTTTTAACGTGTTTGTACATAATCGACCAGTACGGATAAAGCGACATACCTATCATGTCCCATTTCCCTCCGTTAGCCTTCAGTCCGTCAAAGATATAATTATACAATTCGTTGTTAAACCCGTTGTCAAGGTGGACGATGACAGTCGTTTCCGGGAAAATATCTTTTACGGCATCATAACCTGCAGTGGTCAAGGCAGCATATTGCGGCATATTAGTGCTGGCGCGTCCCACCTCCCAAAGGAAACCGTCGCTGGTTTCGTTGCCCACCTGTACCCAGCGAGGTTTGATGCCGCTATTTTTAAGTAGCAACAAGACATCGCGTGTATGTGTGGCCACAGCTACCTTCAAATCTTCGAACGACAGGTTCTGCCAAGCACGTGGAATGGTTTGATGTGCAGGGTCTGCCCAAAAATCGCTATAATGAAAGTCTACCATCAGCTCCATGTCGTTTGCTTGAGCGCGCTTAGCCAGTGTAAGCATATCTTCCTTGCTGCTCCATCCGTCTTCAGGGTCTACCCACACGCGCAGACGGATGGCGTTAAGCCCTAATTCTTTCATCAGGGCAGTACATTCACGTTCTTCGCCTTTCTGATTATAAAACCGGTGCCCTTCTGCTTCGAGTTGGGTAGTCCAACTGATGTCGGCACCTTTGTAGAACGTAGTGTCTGTTTGTCCATACGCGTGGAAGGAACAAAGAGCCATCCACGCAAGATATATTATCTTCTTCATACCCAGTTATTTTACAGGTTTCACGTTAATCCGGATACTTCCGCTTTTTACGCCTTTAGCTGTAGCTTGCAGTTCCAATGTGCCGGCTTCTTCGCCCGCCTGGAGGATAACCGTCAACATTCCGTTAAAAACGTGCATCCGGGGCAGATGGAAAAGATCGAGGCAAGTGGGGTCGCCATTGGCTGAAGCACGGTAAGTTCCGGCTCCTTTTACCCTAAAGTTAACCAAGCGCCCGTCGGTAGGACAGAGATTGCCGTCTTTATCTACGATGCGCAAGGTTACATAAGCAAGCTCTTTTCCATCGGCATTTAGTGTATGGTGAGGGGTGGAAAGTTCGATATGATGCGGCTTTCCGGCAGTACGGACTGTCTGTTCTGCCACCGCTTTTCCTGCTTCGTCATAAGCCACTACTCTTACTTCGCCCGGCTCGTAAACCACGTCTGTCCACATCAGGCGGTAGCGGCGTTGCAGCCAGAGCGAATCTTTTCCCTGTAATGCCCTGCTTTCCTCGACCGTAAGTTTGCACTGCCTGCCATAACTTTTTCCGTTGACAAAAAGTTCGGCTTCGGGATAGCTGGTATAAACAAACACAGGCGTATTTTTTCCTTCTCTCCCATGCCAAGTCCAGTGGGGCAATATATATAATGTAGGCGACTGTTTATTCCAGATGCTACGATATAAGTAATAACGATCTTTAGGCAAGCTTGCCAAATCAATGATACCGAACAATGAGCTGTGACTGGGCCAAGCATCAGTATCGTAAGGCGAGGGTTCGCCCAGATAATCGAAGCCGGTCCATACGAACTGCCCGATTGTCCACGGATAATCATCAGCTAATGCAAAATCTTCATCGGGTACATTACTCCATGAACAATATTCCAAATCATATCCGGTAGACTGGTGGTCGTCATACATCGCTGTGTGGCGTTTAACGACCGGGAACTTATATACTCCACGCGAGCTGACCGTAGAAGCGGTTTCTGAACCCAGCACGATATTTTGCGGCAGGCGGTTATATGCTTCCGTATAGAGGTGGGTACGATAATTGAAACCGGGAACATCCAACAAGGCAGCAAATCCATTGTCTAACACACTCAAAACCTGATCCATGCCGCAAGTGACAGGACGTGTAGAATCTTCTCGATGGCAAATTTCCTGTAAGAATGCAGCAACTTTGCAACCTTCTGGTTTCCATTGGGTAGGAACCTCGTTGCCGATGCTCCACATCACCACGCTGGGATTGTTGCGGTAATGGCGAACCATGTTTACAATGTCTTTTTCCGCCCATTCATTGAAAAAGCGGTGGTATCCGTTCTCACACTTGGCTATATCCCATTCATCGAACGATTCAACCATCAGCATGATACCCATCTCGTCGCAAAGTTCCACCAGCTCAGGGGCAGGCATGGTATGTCCGGTACGGATGGCATCACATCCCATGTCTTTCAGTAAAATCAGCTGATGGCGCAAGGCAGATACATTGATAGCCGCTCCCAACGGCCCTAAATCGTGATGATTGCATACTCCTTGAAATTTGCGGTGCTTGCCGTTCAGAAAAAATCCTTTGTCGGCTACAAACTCCAGACTGCGAATGCCGAAACGGGTGGTATATTCATCAACAAGCCGGTTGTCTGCATAGACTTTAGAAACGGCTTTGTACAATGAAGGACTTTCGGGCGACCACAACATCGGGGAATTTACCAGAAAGTTTTGTTCGAAAGACATTCCGTTAGTGATTTTGCGCGTATTGTCTTTGGCGGCAACTATCTTTCCTTCGGGCGAAACAATCTCGGTTACGATACGGACATCTTTATTGTCGGCATTTGCTACCGTTGTAAGTAATTTTACCGAAGCATAATCAACACTTACGTGTGGGGTAGTCAGTTTCGTACCCCAAACGGGTACGTGTATGTCGTCTGTAGCAATGACATGCACATTCCGGTAAAGTCCGGCTCCGGGATACCAGCGCGAAGACTGCGGACGGTTTTCCAAGCGTACTGCCAGCGTGTTTGCTTGTCCATCTTTATTGACATACGGTGTTACATCAAAATAGAAAGAATTATATCCCCAGGGCCAAAAGCCTATTTCTTTTCCATTTACGTAGATACGGGCTTCGCTCATCGCGCCGTCGAACATCAGCGTAATCTGTTTGCCGGCAGGTGCATGGAAAGTAGTACGATACCAGCCTACACCCACGTATGGCAATCCGCCCGTCCGTCCGGTTTTCACCGAAGCCTCCGTTTCAAAATTCTGGGTAACAGCTACGTTCTGTAAATCATGGCTGCGGTCGAACGGACCAAAGATAGCCCAGTCGTGAGGAATCGTAACAGCCTCCCACTCCGAATCATCAAATCCGGGAGTCTCGGCCCCTTTCACGTCTCCTTTTGTGAACCGCCATCCTTTTTCTAACAGTTGCTCGCTGCGTTGTGCCCATACAGAGCCCGACGTGATAACACATACAAAGAAGAAGATGAGTTTAAATAGGTTTGTATGTTTCATATTGTTGGTTTTTGAATAGTTAGATTTGAATAATCTATTCAGGAGGGAAGTCTTTTCACTACTCCCCTCCTGATAACAAATTTTAGTTACGAGCGAAAGCATTCAGTGAGGCAGTAGGTTTTCCGCTGTCATCAAATAAGCCCTTTTGGTATCCGTTCCATCCTCCATAACATTCCGGTTCCCAAACAAATACCCCCAAGCATCCCTCTACCTGTTTAGCTTTGGTCATGAAATCGGAATAAAAGGCTTCAGCTTGTTCGTAGTTCCACGGGATACCTATCTCGCAAACCATGATTTGGGTATGATACGTACTGATAAGCGATTGCATATTGGCAATGCAAGCATCGTTTTGTGCCTTCCATGTCTGCCCGTTTTCATCTACCGGACTCCATTCAGCCAGTCCATTGTTTTCATCAGGGTCTTCGCCCGGATAAAGCGACATTCCGATAATATCCCATTTCGCTCCGTTCCCTTGCAAGCCATTAAATATCCATGCATAATGCGTCAACTCGTTACCCCGGTCTAAATGAACAATAACCTGAGCTTCAGGATAAACCGTTTTTACAGCATCGTAACCCGAATTGACCAATGCCGCAAAGTTTGCCATATCCGTGCTTGCCTTGCCTTCGTCAAACAACATGCCGTTGCTGGTTTCGTTTCCTACTTGTACCCATTCCACGTCGATACCTTGATTTTTAAGCGTAGTCAATACTTCAGTCGTATGGTTGGCGACAGCCTGACGCAGTTCATCAAACGAATAATCCTCCCAAGCCGCCGGTTTGGTTTGATTTCCCGGATCCGCCCATGTATCGCTGTAATGAAAATCAATCATCAGCCGGTATCCCAAGTTATGTGCCCGCCATGCTTTGGCAACTACGTCGGCTTGGTTACACCAGCCGTCGACAGGATTCACCCACACACGTAAACGGATAGCATTCATCCCAAGTTCGCGGAGCAGAGACATACATTCCCGTTCTTTTCCGTCGGCATCATAAAATTTCCTTCCGTTAGCTTCCATTTCGGTCAGCCAGCTTACATCGGCACCGCGGGCAAATCCCGTCATATCGTATGTCTCTTCCGGAATTTCGGGGAATACCGGTTTATCATCGTCGTTGCAGGAAGTGATGGCAACCCCCGCCAATAGGAGTAAGCCCATCCACCAGTTTTTTATCTTTTTCATGGTTGTTTCGTTTTTTAATTTGCTGTGTAATTCCAAGTCATGTTAGTAAGGTCAACGGTAAGGGTAACCGCTCCGGTTCCGTCGAACCATATATTCCATTTGTCGTCTTGTGAAGACAGTTGCGAGTTTTCATCCGGGTCGCATCCATACCATACCGAGTTCGTCCGGTCTACGATGTTGATTTGGTCTCTTACTTCTCCGGAATAAGTGCCTGTGTACACACCGCTTTCGCTGCCGGTAGGGTAGAGTGTAGTCAGGATGACTTCGGAACCGGTAGAATAAGAAACCACGTCGAGCGATTCGGGAAGCGTGACGGGAGTCTCTTCACCGGAGTCTCCTCCGCCCGGCAGTTCGGCTGCTCCTGCCTCTACGCTGACCGTGCAGTTTGTCGGATCATACAGATTCAGTCGGACGGTACATTCTCCTGCCTGCGGCACATCAACCGTAATGTTTCCGGCAGTTTCGGCTAAAGCGACATGCTCTCCATCGGCGGCAAACGCAATGCCGGTGGCTGTGCCCGAGCCGTCTCCGGTTTCCACATTATACTGTTCTCCCTGCCCGTTGATGGTTATCGTGCGGCTTCCGGCAGCGTCGGCAGTAAATGTGGCAACCCATTGGTTTGTGGCTTGGTCTAACGTAAGGTCGATGCTTTCGCTTGTCAGTCCGCTGACAGAGAGCGAACTGATATGAAGCGCACTCCATTCTGCCGCTTGCGTATTGACGATAACATAGTAACATCCAGCTGTTCCAGGAAACCACATATTCTGGAGCGAGTTGTTCGGGTCGTCTGTAAGATGGAATGCCCCTTCGCTTCCTGATGTTCCCCATATCGAGCCGTCTCCTTCTTTAAGAAGGATATGATACCATGCTTCAGGTATAGAGATAAATCCGCTGTATATACCGTCGGCATCCGGTGAGTAAAAAGTAACACCTGTTTCACCCAAATTCTCCGTCTGATCATTTGACAGGATGACAGTACCGGTGTTCATATCCATTTTGTATGGTGTGACATCGATACTTACCACATTGCTGTATACCGGAGGAATATTTGTTCCGGTAGTTCCTGCCAGACGGAAATAAATCTTATTATTCCGTCCCGTAACAGCTCCAATCTCGCTTGCTAATGAGTTCAGTTCCAGCCCTGTGAATGCGATGGAAAGTGAAGTCGTTGCAGTCTTGCTGACGGTGGTAGAAAAATCCTCCGACAGCGATGCTTCCACATAGGTTGTAACGGTGACAGTTGTTCCTACCGCAGGGTCACTTATCTGAATCGTGCGGTCTGTCCACGCCAGTGAAACCACTATCTCTTGAGCCAAGTCAGCATTCAGTTCAACCCTGTCGGTGGTAGCCATTAAGTTATTGCTTTCCAGGCTCTGCAAATATATTTTGTCGCCATCTTTCTCGCAAGCCGAAAAAGCAAGCAATGCGAACAATACGGCAAACAGGCTTTTTATCGTTTTCATAACAAAAGAGTTTAAGTATTAATAGTTCTCATTATATAAATTCGGATTGGCAGTCAGTTCGGTAGACGGAATAGGATAAATGTTATATTTGCTGTCTACCCCTGTTCCTGCCAGTGTTCCTCCTTTCCACTCCCATACGTATGTATTAGAAGTAAAACGGTTAAAGCGAATCAAGTCAGTACGCCGTGTGCCTTCCCAATACAGTTCGCGCAAGCGTTCGGCAAGGAAAAAGATACAATTGTCATTGGTCATGGCAGCCCAGTTCGGAATCGGTTCAGCTCCCACACGGTCCCTCAGTTCGTTTACATACTTGTAAGCCTGATCCATGCTGCCTCCTTGCCCGCCCCGTGCCGTAGCTTCGGCATACATCAAGTAAACATCTGCCAGACGGAATAACGGGAAGTCCGTATTCACACCCGATTGTGCCGTATTGGATGCCGTTTCTCCCGCATCGGTTACGTTTGACCATTTAGTTACCACATAACCTTCCTTCTCGTTAGTCATGTCTGTAATATTGAGGGTTTGCCCTTCGGTGATAAACATACCTCTGGGGTCATTATTGAATTGGGCAGAGGCAGCACCGCGCATTCTCATAGACCCCCATCCGCTGGCTACTCCGACTGAGTTTTGTGCCATGCCGGCAGGTACCGCCGCACATACCACATACGTGGAAGCTCCCCATGAAACAGTAGTGGTAGCATCAACAGGAAGTGTAAAAATAATTTCGTTGGTACGTTTATCATTATCAGCATTAAACAGCTTGGCATAATCCTGTTCCAGCGTATAGCCTTGTTCGATGGCATGGTTACAAGCAGTGATACATTCAGTATAGCGAGCCTCGCCGATATAGGTTTCAGCGTTCAGATACATTCTTGCCAGCAGCGTGTAAGCCGCTCCTTTCGAAGCACGTCCGTAAGGGCATTCGTCGCGGTTCAGCAATCCGTTCTCTGTTCCTGTAATTTCATTTAATTCCGTCTCAATAAAATCGAAAATCTGTTGGGCTGTATAGCGTGGGGGAATGTAACTGCCCACAGGGTCGTTTTCAGAGACAAATGGAATATCATGGAAAAAGTCGAGTGCGTGGTAATAAAACAGTGCGCGGAGGAAACGGGCTTCCGCACGATATGTACGCAGGGTAGACTGTGTTTGTCCGTCGAATGCAGCGATTGCATCGTCTGTAGTATGACGGAGAAACTCATTACAAAGCGCAATGTTATAATAGATACGATAGTACATATCCGAAACCCATACATCGGTAGCATCCCAAGAGAGGTTGCTGATGTCGCTCAGCGTTTCACCGGATAACCATGTATAGGCCACTTCATCGGTACCGACTTCTTGCAGGTTAAAATAACAGCGCATGTAATCGAATCCTTTGTTGCTTGAGAGGTCTTGACTGCCGTTCTGTTCCTGGCCGGTAGTGACCATTGCCGTATATAATTTTGCTAATACCTGATAATAACTTTCTGCACTGTTATAAATATTTTCGGAAGTGATTTCCGTATGCGGGAACTGATCCAAATCTCCTACGCAGGAAGGAGTAAGAAAACATCCGCAGCAAATCATTGCTGTATATAATATTCGTTTCATAGCTTGGTACTGGATTGAAGATTAAAAATTAAGTCCGATATTCAAAGAATAAGTACGCGGACGCGGATAAAACGTATTGTCCACACCATTAGGTACTTCCGGGTCTACGCCACTGTATCTGGTGATACAGAATACGTTTTGAACCATCGCACTGACATTGAGGTTGCATCCCTTGAAGATTTCTCCGAAGTTATAACCCAATGTAAGATTGTCCATCTTTAAGAAAGAAGCATTTTCAACGTAATGGTCGGATAAATGCTGGCGGGTCTGGAATCCGGTTTCCAGATAGCTGGTTGAAAGATTGTTCAACTGATAAGCATTGTAGCTCATTGTTTCAAAGGCTCCGGTAGTCATAGCCATGCCATTGTAAACATAGTTACCGATATTGGCACGGAAACTCATGCCCAGGTTCCATCGTTTCCATTGTAGTGAAGTACTTAATCCCATGATAAAATCCGGGGCAGGCGAATGGTAGCGGTATAAGTCGCCTTCGTTGATAGTACCGTCATTGTTTAAATCGGCATAAACACCTTCAATAGGCTTTCCGGTTTTTTCATCGTACAGCTGCTTATATACATAAAACATATAGGGTTCATATCCTTCGGAAAGGGTTTGCACATATTGTCCGTCTACCGCCGGCCCTACTTGTGTGTTGGTAGCTTGTCCTCCTTCCACAATCGACAAATTCTTAACCTTCATTTTCTGCCAAGTCATATTAAAGCTGACATCCCATGTTAAATCTTTGGTTTGAACCGGTGTAGCGTTTAAAGACAATTCAATACCTTGGCTGTCTACGTTACCGACATTGGTTGTGATGTTGCGGTCGAACGTAGAACCTGCGGCGGCAGGAACCGTGGCAATCAAATCTTTTGTTTTCCGAGTATAATAATCCAAGCTACCCGTGATGCGGTCTTTCAAGAAACCAAAGTCGAATCCAAAGTTCCACGAGGTAGTTGTTTCCCATTTCAAGTCTGATACGTATGCTTCCGGGCGGTATGTATAAATAGGAGTACCTCCTACGATACCTTGTGCCCCATCTTGGCTGATGGTATAAACAGGCAGGTAATTATAATTGCCAATACCGTCTTGCTGGCCAGTGACTCCATAACTTGCACGCAGTTTCAGGTTACTTAATACTTGTTGGTCTTTCATAAACGATTCTTCCGTAACTCTCCATCCTAAAGCAACAGAAGGGAATGTACCCCAGCGCTGCGATTGTGCAAAGCGGGAGGTGGCATCACGGCGAACAGTAGCCGTCAGCATATAGCGCGAACCGTAAGAATAATTCAGACGTCCGTAGTACGAAAGCAACACATGACGTTGGTCGGATGTCCTGTATTGAGTTTGTATTTCTCCGGCGGCATTCATTTGTGTAGTAGCCGGAGTGGCGGATTTCCAATATTGGTAATCATATCCTACGGTTGCATCGAAACTGCTGTTGAGGGTATCAACAAACTTATTGTAGTTAGCATACAGGGTCAGCAGCCTGTTCTCGTTTTTCTGCGGTCCATACGGATAATAATATCCCCCGGTAGTATAATATTGAGCAGCTTCGGGCGATACGTATTCCGATCC
Organism: Phocaeicola plebeius; assembly: GCF_003437535.1. GTDB lineage: Bacteria > Bacteroidota > Bacteroidia > Bacteroidales > Bacteroidaceae > Phocaeicola > Phocaeicola plebeius_A. The sequence continues at coordinate 275,277 of NZ_QSQT01000001.1, read as the reverse complement.
TTTTCCTTCGGCATAGTCGTATCCCAATGTGGCATGGAGTTTCAAGTCAGGGAAGAAATGCAAACGGTAGTCAACATCGAAGTTACCGATAAAACGGACTACCTTGCTATGAGCATCGCGTTGTTCCAGTAAACCAACCGGATTCCTTACTCCGCCCGTCACCGGACTCCCATCGCCCGTAATGGCTTCTGTAAAGCCTCCAAATGCGTCAGTCCCAGAATAAACAGGTATAGTGGGATTCATGGTAGAAGCTCCCCAGATGGCCGAAGTGTTGGCAAACTGGTTCTTATTGAGCGAACCTTTGGCATTGATAGTCAATTTCAGATGGTCATCAAAAAAAGACGGAGACAACGAAAGGCTACCGGTAAAGCGTTCGGCATTGTCTGTTTTAAGCAAACCATCCTGGTTATAATAACCTACCGATACGCGGATTGGCCAGTTCGGGGCGATACGTCCTGCCAAACTCAGGTTGTTATCTGTTCCGAAAGCGTTATGATAAACCTGGTCGTTCCAGTCGGTGTTTGCCGTTCCCAATAAAGCTTGCTGGGCAGCACTTCCTTGCGTTTTTACTACGTTTACAAACTGGTCATAGCTCAGCATGTCTGCCATTCTTGTGCGGGTCTGAATGGAATTGGTTGTACTGAACGTTACTTTCAACTTGTCGGAGTTCCCTTTTTTAGTAGTGATGATGATAACACCATTTGAAGCACGTGAGCCATAGATTGCCGTAGAAGAAGCATCTTTCAGAATGGTCATGCTTTCAATGTCATTCGGATTAATCAGACTGAGGAAGTTTCCATCGTTTCCGCTGATACCTCCTTGTTCCAATGGCACACCATCCAGCACGATAAGCGGGTCGTTGCTGGCGTTCAGCGAAGCACCTCCACGTACACGGATGGTACTACCTGCCGTAGGCGAACCACTGTTCGACATAATCTGTACACCGGAGATTTTCCCATTGATAAGCTGCTCCGGCGAGCTGACCAGTCCCGTATTGAAATCTTCGCTCGACACGTTGGTAACCGAGCCGGTCAAATCGCTTTTACGCTGTGTACCGTAACCGATGACTACCACGTCGCTCAGCATTTCTGTATCCGATTTCAGTCGAATGTTTAATACGTTGGCAGACACATTTACTGTTTGAGAAGCGTATCCGATGTACGAAAATTGAAGTTGCTTGCTTCCTGCCGGAAGTTCTACTGAGTAGTTTCCATCGAAATCGGTGATAGTCCCGGTTGTGGTACCTACTACCAATACACTGACTCCGATAAGAGGTTCTTGATTTTCATCATCGATGACTTGTCCGGTAATGATTCTTTTTCCGCTTTGTTGCGCGGAAAGTGTGATTGTGTTTCCGCCTCCTGTTATTATCAGAAAGAACAGGAACACTTTCAGCAGATTAAAAATGTTGTTTTTCATGTTACGTATTATGTTTTTTTGTTCGTGGCAAAGGTAGAATACAACCTGCTACTTCAAAGAAACATATCGGACATATAACAAAAGAAATCGGACAACTGTTGTAAAACAGCTTTTTTCAGTCTTCTGAAGCGTATTGTTTGGGGGTTTTACCAAATACTCCCTGAAAACATTTCGAGAAATAAGACGCATTAGAATAACCTACCATGTACATGATCTCCGATACGGTAAATTTCCGCTGCTGTAACAGCATTGCGGCTTTCTTCATTCGGATGGATTTGATATATTCCACCGGAGACATGCCCGTGAGCTGTTTTACTTTCCGGTAGATTTGTTTGCTTCCTACACCGGAAAGATTGCAAAGCGCATTGACATTCAAGTCGGAGTCAGATATATGGTCCTCGATAAGCTGGGTTATAGCTGTCAAAAACTTTTCGTCCTGCGAGGCTATTTCTTCAATTGGCTTAGGGGAAGAAATCTTTTCCATCCGTGCCTTCGTTTCGTAGGCAACCCTGTTATGCAACAGCTGGGAAACTTTGAAGTAAAGAATCTCAGCATCGAAAGGTTTGGCGATGAAAGCATCTATCTGCGACTGCAAGCTCTTGCGTTCTGTTTGTTTATCATCTTTTGCGGTCAGCATGATGATAGGAATCACGGCAGTAGTCAGGTTTTTCTTTAATATGCGACTCATTTCAATGCCGTCCATGACGGGCATCATCAAGTCGGAAATAATTAAGTCGGGCTGCTGGTTGTTTACAACCTCCAGCCCTTCTTTCCCATTGGCTGCGAATACACACCGGTAACCATCAGCCAGGATGGTTTGGATGACATTGCGCATTTCCGGATTGTCATCTACAATCAGAATCAACGGCTTGAGTTCGTGGCTATCTGCTTCTTCTCTGGTTTCCGGCTCCTGGGTTGAGGATACGGACAAGTTGAGCGATTCATCTACGGGAAAAGTCACGGTGAAAGTTGTTCCTTTTTGGATAGTTGATGCTACTTCAACTTTTCCGTGATGTAGTTCCGTATAAGTTTTTACCAGGTAAAGTCCGATTCCGGTGCCTTCGTATTGCTGTTTAGTGCGTGAAGACTGATAAAAACGCTGGAAGACATAAGGCAGCTCATTTTCGGCAATGCCTATTCCGGTGTCAGCGATACGGATGCTTACAGCCTGCAAATCTTCATGATATTCAATTACAATACTGATAGTGCCGCCCCGCGGCGTATATTTAGTTGCATTCGAAAGCAGGTTGTTTATTATTGACTTAAGTTTGATGACATCCATGTCCATAAACAAAGAATTGGTGTTGCAGGAAAGATTCCATTGATATTTTTCTTCCACATCCGCTTCTTTATAAACGGCATATATGTTCTTGACAAACGAAACCAGTTCGATACGCGACACGATAAGCATAGAGTCTTCTTTCCGGTCTATACGGTTAAATTCCAACAGCTTATGAATCATTTCATTCAGACTGACCGCATTTCGGTAAACCACTTCCAACATTGATTTTTGATGATAGTCTTTCACATCAATCAGTAATTTGCTTATCGGAGTGACAATCATGCTGATCGGGTTTTTCAGGTCGTGGGAAATATTTGATAAGAAATCTAATTTTTGCTGCGACTGTTCCATTATCTGGCGTTTTTCCATCTGTTCCAGTTTCAGACGGTTTTTTACCATGAAAAAGTTGATTATCCATCCGACCAATCCTCCGATAATAAGGAAATAAGCCATTTTTGCCCACAAAGTTTGATACCACGGCGAAAGAATGGTAACCGAAAGCATGGAAGCAGTTTTTTGTCTGTCCCCGGCATGCCGTATGAACAGGGTATATTTACCGTGAGGAATATTGGTATAGGAAATGCGGTTAGAACGTTCGTCCACCTGATGCCAGTCCTTGTCCAATCCTTCTAATTTATATACAAAGTTACCTTTCTTTATATGGTCATACGAGTAATCAGAAAATTCGAACGACAGATTATTTTCTTTGTAACTTAATTCGATGTTTTGTGTGTACCGCACACTGCTGTCGGTAGTTATCTTTTGGTTGTTGGCTGTTATTGCAGTGATGTGGACAGGAAGATACTTTGCTGCTTTGCTAGCGGCCGAAGGAGTACACAGCCCGATACCATCATAACCTCCCAAAAATACACGCCGGTCAGTCTTATCGTAGCAGACGCATGTAAACATCTGGTCACCGACAGGGATGCGTGATACCGCATTGTTCTTTTTGTCAATTCCCCATAATCCTTTGGTTGTAGAAACCCAAATGCTGCTTTCAACTTCTGCCATGGAAAGAATATTACAATTCTTCTGGTTCAAATTGATTTCCGTGACTGTCTCCGTGACGGGATTGATACGCAACACTTTATTGTGGCATCCTGCCCAAAGATATCCTTCGCTGTCGCTCATCAGAAAATCGGTAGTGATTTCTTCATTTGTTCTTGGCAGGCGGAATGCGGTGAATTTCCCACTCTTCGGATTCAGTTTCTGAATCCCGTTATTATATAACATAATCCACACGTTGCCGCTACGGTCTTCTACCACTTGGTTGATAAACATACTTTTCAGTCCGTCTTGGGTCGTATAGTTCTTGTCGGCCACACAATAACCCGATGCGGAATGTAACAATTTATCTTTCCGGATAACAAAAAGTCCGCCCAGACAAGTGCTTATCCAGAAATTCCCGTCAAGGTCTTCAAACATATAGTAAGCCCAATTCGCGTTATACGAACGCGTCCGGTCAACGATTGTATATGGAATGAATTGTTGAGTCGATTCATCATACCGCTCTATGCCACCGTCTGTGGCAATCCATAAATTACCTGTTCGGTCTTCATAAATATGGCGTATACGGTTATGGGATAATGGGTAATCTTTTTTGTTCATCTTATACCATCGTGTTTTCGGATTACTATTTATCAAGCCGCGCTCTACGAATAATAATCCGTCTGTACCTCCCAGCCAGTAATTACCTTTACTGTCGCGGAAAATGGAATGGAATAAATTTCCCTCACTACTGTGCGTCAGTTGCCATACAGGTATGAATAAATAAGGATGAGTATTGCGGGCAAGGGATACGCCATTATCTGTACCCAACCAGATGTTAGAATCTTTGTCAGAAAAGATACTCCAAACGATATTATTTGATAGCGAGTGACTATTACGTGAATCGTGGAACAAATGGTTATGTTTTCCGGTAGCAGGATTATAAATGTATAGTCCGTTATCTGTTCCTATCAGTAAGTTTCTATCGACATCAAAAGCCAGTGATTTCACCGAATTGTCCTGAAAGAGAGGAATACTTTCTGCCCGTCCGTATCGCAGACAAATCAACTCGCCTTCTGTTCCTATCCATAAACATTTACGCTCTTTATCCTCCAGCATTATATTGGCAAAAAAATTCTTTTCGCGTCGAGCAGCAGGAATACCGATGAGGTAGAAATCATTACCAGTTTCATCCAACCGACATACCCCGTCATAGGTCCCGATATACAGTTCTCCATCAGACGTATGCAATAGTGAGTAAACAGCAACATGGGGAAGACGGCTGTTATAGGGCGTAAAAGCTTTCAGTTCGTGTGTATTAAGCGTATATCGGTAAAGTCCGTTTAATGTTCCTATCCAAAGGTTATTTTTGTAGAAAGCAAGACTACGCACATCGTTTGGGAAAGAGACTTCAGCAGTAACGTAATGGTCAGTCTTGTAATTATATATCAATAATCCGTTGTCTGCTCCAAGAAAGATAGAGTCTCCTGCAACAACACCGCAATAGATACGTACGTTACTGTTTTTTCCGTATTCAAAGTGAGATTGTATGGTATATCCGTCATAACTAAGCAAGCCAGCATTCGACCCCATCCAAATAAGACCACTTTGATCTTGCAAAATACAACTGATAGTTGAAGCATCGGCTTGTAAAGGAATACGGTCTAATTGGAGGTAAAACATTTGCTGCCCGTACAATCCCTGTATTGCCGACACAAGCATGTATAGGATGAGAAGAAAGTACTTTTTCATGTTACACAAGATAAAGAGATGAAACAGACACGAAAACAAAGATATGAATTCTTACCGAATCATGCAAAGGCAGATAAACATAACAAAAAATCTATGCTGATATATAGCACCTAATTTACCCTTTCACCAAGGATATACAAAATATGAATATACACCTATGAGACGTTTTTGTGGCAGTAAGTGTTCAATAGAAAAAAGTTATGAGGCTCTGAAATACGAATAATAACCGCTTGCAAACGTCTATCCTATATAAAAGTTGCTTCACTCTAAAAGCTAACAATATCATTACAAACGCATTAAAAATATTCAAACCAAGATAATTTTCTTTCAAACGTCAAGACAAATTCTCTGTTTCACACTGTGGGATACAAAAACCACAGTGTGGGATACATATTTCACACTGTGAAATACAAATCCCGCACTGTGGAACAGAGAATATACAAAGGGATTTCAAAAAATACTTACCCGAACTTCAATTAATTCTGCCGACAAATCAAATTAATCCTGAATCACTGTCATATTATACAGATAGTAATCAAATCAATCCGATGAAGTTTCCGGCGCATACTCCTGCAAAGTCAATTCTCCTCGCAGCACTCCCAAGGCATTCATGGCCAATGCTCCCATTTCATCCTCACCAGGAATTACCACAATCGGAGCCAGGCCTTCCAGCCATTCACGCAACCCCTGGATGCAATAGTCATTGAAAGCGATACCTCCAGTCAGAATCACAGCATCAGTCTGTCCGTGAAGTGCGATGTGCATGGCACCGACCTGCTTGGCTACCGTATAAAGCATGGCATCCAGCACTAACTTGTGCTTTTCGGCTCCGGCATGTGCCCAACGGATAATACTCTGCACATCGGTGGTACCCAAATGAGCCACCAGGCCTCCCCGACCGTTTATCATCTTACGGATTTCGGCATAGGTATATTTTCCGCTGAAACACATATCCACCAACTGCCGGGCCGGCAACGTTCCTGCCCGCTCCGGACTGAAAGGCCCCTCTCCATTCAAGGCGTTATTAACATCGACTACCTTTCCATAATGATGGGCACTGACCGAGATGCCTCCTCCCAAATGGGCTACAATCAGATTTAGTTCTTCATACTTTCGTCCGATACGAGCTGCATAACTGCGGGAAACAGCCCGACTGTTCAGGGCATGGAAAATAGAGATGCGCGGCAGTTCCGGAATACCGGAGATACGGGCCAAATCGCGCAACTCATCAGTCACCACCGGATCGGCCAAATAAGAAGGACAACCGGCACAATGCGCAATCTCATCGGCAATCCATGCCGCCAGATTCGATGCATGTTCCATATCGGCATGCCATAAATCATGCTTGATTCGCTCGTTAATCTGATATACTCCTCCGGGAGTAGGTTTCAACAAGCCTCCACGGGCAATCACGGCATCAAAGACAAGCGGAATGCCAGCCTTCTCCAGCGTATCGTGCACACACTTGCGACGGTACTCATATTGTTCATTAATATGGTGAAAGCCGGCCAACTCCTTGGAAGGATGCGCAATGCTTTCACGCCAGATAGGATTCTCATTCTCGTAGACTGCCAGCTTCGTAGAAGTGGAGCCCGGATTGATGACAAGTATCTTCATAAGGTCTAGTTTTATTCTTTTCGTGTCCCTGCCAGACATGCCAGTACCAGACTGTAGTATTTGGAGTTTCCGGAGTCACTCCGCGAAGGCACTACTACCGGTGCAATGGTACCGGTCAGCATACCTGCCATATTCGCATCGCCAAACAGAGACAGGGTTTTGTAAAACGTATTGCCCGCTTCGATATTAGGGAAAATCAGAATATCTGCATTGCCTACCACAGGCGAGGAAAGTCCTTTTATCTCCCCGCTGTGCTTGTCGCAGGCGGTCTTGGCATCCATCGGCCCGTCGATAAAGACTTTTCCGAAACGGCCTTCCTGCGCTTCTTTTTTCAGTTCCACGTAGCTCAGGGTATGAGGAAATTTCTCGTTGATTTTCTCCGTGCAGTGTATCAGTGCCACCCGGGGTTCTTCGCATCCCAACGTACGACACAAAGCCAGGTCGTTGGCAATCATTGAACGGTATTGTTCCAAAGTAGGACGAGGAATTACTGCCGCATCCGAGAAAAACAGCAGTTTATGATACAAAGGAACCTGCGCCACGGCCACATGGCTCAGCACTCCTCCTTCGGGTAACAGCCCCTCTCCTTTTTTCAGGACCGCACGCAGCAGGTTGTCGGTGTTGATAAGTCCCTTCATCAGGACTTCCGCCTCGCCCGTGCGTACCAGTTGCACAGCCAGTGCAGCCGCTTCATCCGGTGTTCCAGCTTCGTAAATGCGTACAAAGTCGGGAGAAGCTGCCCGCAAGTCGAGCGCTTCTTTCAAATGAGCAGAATCTGTGACTAGCAGATATTCAGCAATCTCCTCTCTCAGGCTACGGATAATGACATATTCCGTGTGCGGGTCGTTCGGGCAGACCACCGCCACTTTCCGTCGTATGCCGCGCGAACGCAGGCAGTTGACCATCTGAGAAAGGGTTCGAATCAGTTCCATATCATTAGATTTTAAACAAATATGAGAAAATAATTTGAATAAATATCTATTTGGGATGCTAATTAATGCTATAGAGCCGGAGAAGGAAAAATCCTCTCAACGTCAATTTGTCGATAAAATCCTACGAAGTACGTATTATATGCTACAACCGTGCAAGGAGATATACCTACTTTTGCAGAAAATTATACATAATACTTACCATGAAAAATATATTCTGCTTTTTAACCTTATTGCTCAGTCTGGGTGCAAATGCTCAAATCACAGAACGTACATTGCCCGCCGAATGGAAGCACCTTATTGATGGAGGGCGGTTTAAAGACCGGTTCCTGCCTATGCCCGACGGGAAGTCCGGCGAAAATGTGTGGGGAACTGACTCGGTACGTCTCCGGTACGTTGACAACGGGATTGAGAATCCGGAACTTTCTTTCTGGGGAGGAAACATTCTCAAAGGTAAGGATAACAAATACCATCTCTTTGTCTGCGGATGGCCGGAAAACTCACCTAAGGGGCACATGACATGGCCCAAATCTACCGTATTCCATACGACAAGTGACTGTTTGAGCGGACCTTATACCATCTGTGACACGATTGGGAAGGGACATAATCCGGAAGCATTCATACTAAAAGACGGACGTCCCGTGGTGTACGTAATCGACGGATATTACATTGCAGACAGCCTGAATGGGCCGTGGACGTACAGTCATTTCACCTTCGACAAGAGAAACAGAAAAATCATTGAGGGGCTGTCTAACCTGACCTTTGCCAGAAGAAGTGACGGTTCTTATCTGATGGTATGCCGCGGAGGAGGGGTATGGATTAGTGAAAATGGTATCTCTCCCTATCAACAGGTAAGTGACAGAAGTGTGTATCCTGACGTAAACGGGGAATTTGAGGACCCGGTTATCTGGAAAGACAGCTTGCAATATCACCTTATCGTCAACGACTGGCTGGGAAGAATTGCCTACTACCAGCGTTCCATTGACGGTATCCACTGGATTACGGAGGAGGGCGAAGCTTACACTCCGGGAATAGCCGCTCACAAGAATGGTTACAAGGAAAACTGGTTTAAGTATGAGCGTATGAAAGTGTTTCAGGATGAATACGGACGCCCCATTCAGGCCAACTTTGCCGTTATCGATACCATCAAATGGGAAGATCATCCCAACGATCGGCACAGTTCAAAGAATATATGCATCCCTCTGAACAAAGGATTGCGCTTGTCTGTCCTGAACGAAGATACGATTACCGCCCAGACCAAAGAAATCAAGGTACTGGTGAAAGCGGAGGAAGGAGTTGACTTCAAGGATTTCGACATGAAATCGCTGAGATTCGGAAGCTCCTCGGACGTAAATTACGGAAAGGGATGCAAGGCTGTCAAACGTATCGCTTCGGGCAAGGACCTGATTCTCGTATTCGATGGCAGAAACAATACCATCAGAAAAGATGAATTTGCTCCCAAACTGCTCGGAAAGACGAAAAAAGGAGAATTGCTGTACGGATATGCCAGACTGCCTTACGTCAATTATCATCCGGCATGCCTGTCGGCGGCATATCCTATGGCGTATGACAAGCAATTGGAACTGGAAGTGAAGAATTTCGGTTTGTCCACCTCAGAAGAAACAGACCTGACCGTACTGGTCAATGGAGTAAAACTGGCAGAAGGACAAGTGAAAACGCTTTCACCGTATGAAAGTGTAAAACTTAGCCTGCCTTGCATAAACGCAGCTAAGATTGACAACCAGACTTTATTTACGATTGTGTACAGCCAGTACGGTAAGGAAATCCGCAAAGAGACCATACAGAATTTCGACTGATAACACATTACCTTATACACATGAACGGGGAATACGAGCTCCTTTTTTAGAAGGTATTGTATTCCCTTTTTTATGAGACTCTATCTTAATTGTCAATTATTTACTTTATTCCTTCTTTTCTTGTGCGCATAATTCGCAAGTTCTCTCTATATTTGCCTTACTTGGTAAATAAAGAAGGAACACATGAAAACAAATTTTTCTTTCGATATGCAGGCCCTCGACGAGGGCATTCACAGCCGCTTCCCCAATCATAAGGAAGCACCGCTTATCGGACTTACCGGAAACTTCAGCGACGGAAATCTGACATTGGCTCCGGGGTATTATCAGTCTATCATTCAGGCCGGAGGGGTGCCGGTGGTCATTCCTCCCTACGAGGATGTAAACTTGCTGATTAATACGCTTGAGCAGCTTGACGGATTGTTGCTCACTGGAGGAGGTGATTTGAATCCGCTATTCCTGCACGAAGATCCTATCCGGGAACTTCACAGCATCAATCCGTACCGCGACCGTCAGGAACTGCTTCTGACGCGTTTGGCTGCCAACCGACAGATTCCGATATTAGGTATCTGCCGAGGGATGCAGGTCATCAATGCGGCATTGGGAGGCACACTCTATCAGGACATCTATGCACAGAAGGATACACCATCCATTAAGCACAGTCAGGATTTGGAACGGAGTTTCCCATCGCACAGGGTAGAGTTAGCAGAAGGCAGTCTGTTGGCACGTATCTTAAACGTCAAGGAGGTAGCTGTAAACTCTTTCCACCATCAGGCCGTGAAAGAAGCTGCTCCGGGTTTCCGTGTATCGGCTACGGCACCCGATGGAGTAATAGAAGCAATAGAAAGCACAGAATACAAATCTATTATAGGGGTGCAGTGGCATCCGGAATGTTTCATCCTGAATCAGGACAAGTGTATGATGCCGTTGTTCGGATGGCTCGTCCGTGAAGCTGGCTCATTCCAGAAGGCCAAGAAGCTGCATGAACGTCTGCTGATTCTCGACACGCACTGTGATACTCCGATGTTCTTCGACCAGCACATCCGCTTCCATGCACGGGACTCCAAAATAAAAGTGGACTTACATAAAATGACGGAGGGGCGACAGGATGCGACCATCATGGTGGCTTACCTGGAACAGAAGGAACGTACGGACGAGGCACTGCTGGCTACAACGGCCAAGGCAGACCGTCTGCTGAATGAGATTGAGGAGATGGTAGCTATGAACTGTACGGCTGTAGACATCGCTTATTCCCCCAACGACTTATACCGTCTGAAACGGGAAGGAAAGAAGGCCATTATGTTGGGCATTGAAAACGGATATGCCATCGGAAAGGATTTAAGCCGGGTAGCACATTTCCGGAAACGGGGAGTAGTGTATATGACGCTCTGCCACAATGGAAACAATGACATCTGTGGTTCTGCACGCTACAATGAAGAAAACTTGGGAGTTACTCCGTTTGGGGAGCAGGTTATTCAGGAGATGAACCGCCTGGGAATGATGGTAGATTTGTCACACAGTGGAGAACGGACATTCTACGAGACACTGGACATCAGCAGCCAACCGGTGGTTTGTTCGCATTCTTCCAGCCGTGCGCTCTGCGACCATCCCCGTAACCTGACCGACGACCAGCTTCGTGCCATAGCCCGCAAGGGAGGCGTGGTACAGGTATGCTTATATAGCGGCTTCCTCCGTAAGGAGCGTCCGGCTCACATCTTGGATGCCATCGAACACCTGAATCACATGGTGAACGTGATGGGTATCGAACATGTGGGAATCGGCAGTGACTTTGACGGTGACGGAGGTATTATCGGATGCAATGACTCTTCGGAAATAATCAATCTGACTCGTCAGTTGCTTCATGAACGGTACAGCGAGGAAGACATCCGGCGCATTTGGGGAGGTAACTTCTTACGTGTCATGCAGCAAGTGCAGGAGAATGGCTCCTACAAATAAAGTTTAAAACCCGATTGCCGTTGCAAGGCGTGTACAAAAATAAGTTTACCTTTGCACCACAATCAAAACAAATGAATTATGATTTCAATAAAGAATCTGCTGGCAGTAACTGCTTTAATGACAGGAGGGGCCTTCATCTCTTGCGGGAACAGTCAGAAGAACAGCCAGCAAATAGAAGAATCTGAAGCGGCTATAGTGCAGGCACCGGCATTCAATGCGGATAGTGCATACGCTTACATTGCCGCACAGGTGCAATTCGGACCTCGTGTTCCTAATACGGAAGCTCACCGGAGATGCGGCGATTACCTGGCCGCACAACTGGAGAAATTCGGTGCGAAGGTGTACAACCAGCATGCAGATTTAGTGGCCTACAATGGTACCATCCTGAAATCGCGCAACATCATCGGGGCTTACCAGCCGGAAAACAAAAAGCGAGTGATGCTGTGTGCGCACTGGGATAGCCGTCCATACGCTGACCAGGATGAAAAATCTAATCACCAGAAACCGATAGATGGAGCCAACGACGGTGCCAGTGGTGTAGGTGTATTGCTCGAAATTGCCCGTCAGATTCAACAGCAGGCACCACAAGTCGGCATCGACCTGATATTCTTCGATTCAGAAGATTACGGCACACCGGATTTCTACGAAGGTACTTACAAACCAGATACCTGGTGTCTGGGTTCGCAATACTGGGGCCGCATTCCTCACGTACCTGATTACAAGGCTCGGTTTGGTATCTTGCTTGATATGGTAGGCGGAAAGAATGCCACATTCTACTACGAAGCGTTCTCCAAGCAGACGGCGAACAATGCCATGAAGAAAATCTGGAAAATGGCTGACCATCTGGGTTACAGCAATTACTTCATCAAGGAAGACGGAGGTCAGGTTACCGACGACCATGTGTATGTAAACCAGTACCGCCAGATTCCGTGCGTAGATATTATTCACTACGATACGCAAAGTAACACCGGTTTTAACCCGACCTGGCACACACTGGACGACAGCTTAGAGAATATTGACAAAGCCACTCTTCAAGCCGTAGGACAAACGGTGATGGGGGTAATTTATAACGAAAAATAATTAAACACTACCGCAATGAAAACTATCAATGAACTCCAGGACGAAGTGATCGAAGAATTCAGCGACTTCGACGATTGGATGGACAAATATCAGCTACTGATTGATTTGGGTAATGACCAGCAGCCGCTTGACCCGAAATATAAAACCGAGCAGAACCTGATTGACGGCTGTCAGAGCCGCGTTTGGTTACAAGCTGATCTGGTAGACGGCAAAGTGGTATTTCAGGCAGAGAGCGACGCATTAATCGTAAAAGGTATCATATCTTTACTTATTCAGGTGGTATCTGGACACACACCTGACGAAATTCTGGAATCTGACCTTTACTTCATCGAGAAGATTGGACTGAAAGAACACCTCTCACCAACCCGCAGTAATGGTCTGCTTGCCATGGTAAAACAAATGCGCATGTACGCCTTAGCATTCAAAGCCAAAATGCAAGAAGCATAATCTCACAGAAAATTAATCAAGGTAATCACATAAAAGGCTCGTGAAGCAGGTTTAAATCTGATTTCACGAGCCTTTTTTATTGACAATGTTTTCCCAAGACCTTGATGTTTTTCAATCCCAATAGAGCATAAAAAAGGCTATGCAAACGCATAGCCTTTTAAGTATATAGCATGTTACAGAATTATTCAGCTTTAGGGGCTTCCTCTGTAGTAGCTTCAGTTGCAGCAGCTTCAGCAGCCGGTGCTTCTGCAGTTGCAGCTGATTTCTTAGAACGACGAGTACGAGTAGCTTTCTTGGCAGCTGTCTTAGCCATGTTCTCGTTGTAGTCAACCAATTCGATGAAACACATTTCAGCGTTATCACCCAAACGGTGACCAGTCTTGATAATACGAGTGTAACCACCCGGACGATCAGCAACTTTTACAGAGATTTCTTTGAACAGTTCAGTTACAGCATATTTGTCCTGAAGATTGCTAAATACAACACGACGTGAGTTAGTAGTGTCATCTTTAGATCTTGTAATCAGCGGCTCAACGAACTTCTTCAAAGCTTTAGCCTTCGCAACAGTCGTAGTGATTCTTTTGTGCTTGATCAAAGAACATGCCATGTTTGACAGCATTGCATTTCTGTGAGAAGCAGTACGACCTAAATGGTTGAATTTTTTATTATGTCTCATTGTTTATTCTTTGTCTAATTTATACTTAGAAATATCTGTTCCAAACGAAAGATTCAGACTCTCGAGCAAATCATCAAGCTCAGTGAGCGATTTCTTACCGAAGTTACGGAACTTCAGCAGGTCGGTCTTATTGAACTGAACCAAGTCACCCAATGTTTCTACATCGGCAGCCTTCAAACAGTTCAAGGCACGAACTGACAAGTCCATATCAACCAATTTGGTCTTCAGCAACTGACGCATGTGCAATACTTCTTCATCGAATTCTTCATTTCCTTCTGCATCTGATGTTTCAAGAGTAATCTTTTCATCAGAGAACAGCATGAAGTGGTGAATCAAAATTTTTGCAGCTTCTTTCAGCGCTTCCTTCGGGTGAATGGAACCGTCCGTCGTAATTTCCAGCACCAACTTTTCATAGTCAGTCTTCTGTTCTACACGATAGTTTTCCACCGCATATTTCACATTACGAATCGGAGTGTAAATAGAATCGATAGGAATTACATTCACATCGGTGCAGAATTCACGGTTTTCGTCAGCCGGAACATATCCACGACCTTTGTTAATTGTAATGTCTATCTGCATAGTTGCTTTTGAATCTAAATGGCAAATAACCAATTCAGGATTTAACACTTCAAATCCGGTCAAATACTTACCAATATCACCTGCCTTAAATTCAGTAGAATTCTCAACGGTAATGCTTACCTTCTCATTTTCGAATTCCTCAACTACTCGCTTGAATCGAACTTGCTTCAGATTCAAGATAATGTTAGTGACATCTTCTTTCACACCCGGAATTGTAGCAAATTCATGTTCCACACCCTCAATACGGATTGTGTTGATTGCATAACCTTCCAACGAAGAAAGAAGAATACGGCGTAAAGCATTACCTACGGTAATACCGAAACCGGGTTCAAGCGGACGGAATTCGAATTTCCCGAATTTGGAATCCGCTTCCAACATTAATACTTTATCAGGTTTTTGAAATGCTAATATCGCCATGAAATTAATTATTATTTAGAGTACAATTCAACGATCAAGTGTTCTTTAATGTTTTCAGGAATGTCAGCTCTTTCTGGAACATGCAACAATTTACCAGTCTTAGAGTTTTCATCCCATTCCAACCAAGGATATTTGCTGTGGTTAAATCCAGCCAAAGAGTTAGCAACAACTTCCAAAGACTTAGATTTTTCACGAACACCTACCAACTGACCCGGTTTTACAGAGAAAGAAGGAATGTTTACAACCTTACCATCTACAGTAATGTGCTTGTGACCTACAAGCTGACGAGCAGCAGCACGAGTCGGTGCAATACCCAAACGGAACACTACGTTGTCCAAACGACATTCAAGGCTCTGCAACAAGATTTCACCAGTAATACCGTTCATACTTGCTGCTTTCTCAAACATGTTACGGAATTGTTTCTCCAACACACCGTAAGTATATTTAGCTTTCTGCTTTTCAGCCAACATGACACCGTATTCAGAAGTTTTTCTGCGACGGTTGTTACCATGTTGTCCAGGAGGATAGTTTTTCTTAGACAAAACTTTATCTGCTCCAAAGATTGCTTCACCGAATTTACGTGCAATTCTAGTTTTTGGTCCAGTATATCTAGCCATTTTCTTTCTTAATTTAATTGTTATTCATGAACTCAATTTGTTGCAGCCGCGATTACAGAAAGGAATTGCAATCCATTATTTAACAAAATCAAGTTACATCTAAATAGGTTATCTTTATTATACTCTTCTTCTTTTAGGAGGACGACAACCGTTGTGAGGCAATGGAGTTACGTCGATAATTTCAGTAACTTCAATTCCAGCTCCATGTACAGTTCTGATTGCAGACTCACGTCCGTTTCCAGGACCCTTTACATAAGCCTTTACCTTTCTCAGGCCAAGATCGTATGCCACTTTTGCACAATCCTGGGCAGCCATCTGAGCTGCATAAGGAGTGTTCTTCTTAGAACCTCTAAATCCCATCTTACCTGCAGAAGACCATGCAATAATCTGGCCTTCGCTGTTTGCCAAAGAAACGATAATGTTATTGAATGAAGAATGAACATGCAACTGTCCATTAGCATCAACCTTGACATTTCTTTTTTTAGCTGCGACTGTTTTTTTTGCCATATTAACAATTATTTAGTAGCTTTTTTCTTATTTGCAACTGTTTTCTTTCTTCCCTTACGTGTACGAGCATTGTTCTTTGTGCTCTGACCTCTAACGGGCAGACCCAAGCGGTGACGAACACCACGGTAGCAACCAATATCCATTAATCGCTTAATGTTCAACTGGATTTCAGAACGAAGATCACCTTCAACCTTGTATTCAGCACCAATGATTTCACGGATCTTAGCAGCCTGATCATCAGTCCAATCCTTTACTTTCAGGTCACGATCTACGCCTGCCTTATCCAAAATTTTTGCTGAACTACTGCGTCCGATACCATATACGTATGTTAACGCAATCTCACCTCTTTTATTCTGAGGCAAATCTACACCAACTATTCTTATAGCCATATACTAAATTATTTTTTTTGCAAAAATAATAAATTATCCTTGACGTTGTTTATACTTAGGATTTTTCTTGTTAATAACATACAAACGGCCATTACGTCTAACGATTTTGCATTCCGGCGTACGTTTCTTTAATGATGCTCTTACTTTCATATCTTATATTTTCTTTTATTTGTATCTAAAAACGATTCTTCCTTTAGATAAGTCATAAGGAGACATCTCGACCCTTACCTTATCTCCGGGTAATATTTTAATGTAATGCATTCTCATTTTACCAGAAATATGAGCTGTAATCTCATGTCCGTTTTCTAGTTCTACACGAAACATTGCATTAGACAATGCTTCGACGATAACTCCATCTTGTTCTATTGCGGATTGCTTTGCCATATTAAATTGCTTTATCTCCTAAAACTTGTTCTATAAATTCAAATGACGATAATATATCAGCCTTTCCTACTCCCACAGCTACCGTATGTTCAAAATGTGCTGCACATTTGCGGTCTCTTGTACGGATAGTCCATCTATCCTCCTCCATCACAATTTGACGATTGCCCATCGTTATCATCGGCTCAATCGCAATACACATTCCTTTTTTTAACAAAGTTCCTGTGCCACGCCGACCATAATTAGGAACTGGAGGATCTTCATGCATTTCCTTTCCAATACCATGACCTACAAACTCACGAACCACGCCATAAGAATGTGCTTCACAGTATTCTTGAATCGAGTAACCTATATCACCAAGCCGCTTTCCATGAACTGCATTTTCAATTCCCTTATAAAGAGATTCTTTAGTTACCTTCAACAATTTCACGATTTCAGGATCAACTTCACCTACACAGAACGTATAAGCCGAATCACCACAAAAACCATTCATGAAAGTACCACAGTCCACAGAAACAATATCACCGTCTTTCAAAGGAATATCATTGGGAATCCCATGAACGACCTGGTCATTAACCGATGTACATAGTGTACCAGGAAAGGGAGAACCGTATGGATTAGGGAAACCCTTAAAAGTAGGTATAGCCCCATGGTCGCGAATAAATTCTTCTGCAACCTTATCCAATTGCTTGGTAGTAACTCCCGGTTGTATCATTTTAGCTACTTCAGCCAGAGTTCTCCCGACAAGGAGATTACTCTGACGAAGTAACTCTATTTCATCATCTGTCTTTAAAAATATCATTCGAGACGAGTAGTTTTTAATAAGCAGCTACATTACCGGAACGTCCTTTAATTCTTCCCGAACTCAACAGTCCGTCATAATGACGCATCAACAAATGGCTTTCAACCTGCTGAAGAGTATCCAATACTACTCCTACAAGAATCAGCAAAGATGTACCACCGAAGAACTGAGCAAATTCAGCTTGAACTCCGAAAAGACCGGCAAAAGCAGGCAGAATAGCAATAATAGCCAAGAATATAGAACCCGGCAGTGTAATACGAGACATAATTACATCCAAATATTCTGCAGTGTTCTTACCCGGCTTTATTCCCGGAATAAAACCGTTATTTCTCTTCATATCTTCTGCCATCTGGTTAGTATTGATTGTAATTGCAGTATAGAAATAAGTGAAAAGTATAATCAATGCCGCAAAAACAAAATTGTACCAGAAGCTTGTATGGTCAATCAAAGCGCGAGTGATGCCGCTTGCATCCTCCATATTGGAGAAACCTACAATAGTGATAGGAATGAACATAATTGCCTGAGCAAAGATGATAGGCATTACGTTCGCAGCATTCACCTTCAAAGGAATGTACTGTCTTGCACCACCATATTGTTTATTACCTACAATACGTTTTGCATACTGTACAGGAACCTTACGCACACCCTGAACCAACAAAATAGCAGCAGCTATCACAGCCAGCAAACAAACAAGTTCAATCAGGAACATGATGATACCTCCTGCACCCGGAGAAGCAAGTCTGGAAACAAACTCACCAGAGAAAGACTGAGGAAGACGAGCAATGATACCCACCATAATGATTAATGAGATACCATTACCAATACCTTTGTCAGTGATTCTTTCACCAAGCCACAGAACGAACATACTACCTGCTGCCAGAATGATAGTCGAAGTTATAATAAAGAAAGTCCAATCTAATGAAGCATTAAGGGCAGGCCCTGCTTGCATTTTCAAGTTGATCAGATAAGATGGAGCTTGGAAAATCAAAATAATGATTGTCAGGATACGAGTATACTGATTAATCTTTCGACGCCCGCTTTCACCCTCACGCTGTAATTTCTGGAAATAAGGTACTGCAATAGCCAACAGCTGAATCACGATGGATGCAGAGATGTACGGCATAATTCCAAGTGCAAAAATAGAAGCATTTGAAAAAGCACCACCAGAAAACATATTCAACAAGGCAAGAAGACCTTCACTCGTCTGTTCATGCAATTTAGACAGCATATCCGGATTGATACCTGGCAATACGACGTAGGAACCAAATCGATAAATTGCAACAAACAATATAGTAATGAGGATCCGTTTTCTCAGATCCTCAATATTCCATATATTCTTTAATGTTTCAATAGATTTTATCATTGAATCAGAGTTTTACTGCATTACCACCAACGGCTTCGATTGCAGCTACTGCGCTCTTAGAGAAAGCATTTGCTTCTACATCAAGCTTAGTAGTTAAACTACCGTTACCAAGAACTTTCACTAATTGGTTAGAAGAGATGAAACCAGCTTCAATCAAATCGTTAATACCTACCTTAGACAGATTCTTAGCTTCAGCCAATTTCTGAATAGTGTCAAGATTAACAGCTTTGTATTCAACACGGTTAATATTCTTAAAACCAAATTTCGGAACACGACGTTGAAGCGGCATCTGACCACCTTCAAAACCAATCTTCTTTGAATAGCCAGATCTTGATTTTGCTCCTTTATGTCCTCTTGTAGAAGTACCGCCTAAACCTGAACCAGCACCACGACCAACTCTTTTTCTAGTTTTGACAGAACCTTCTGCAGGACGTAAATTATTTAAATTCATATTGTAAGATCCTTTATTGTTAACAATATATTACTTAACGATTGCTACCAGGTGTTTTACCTTTTCAATCATACCCAGAATTGAAGGAGTCTCTTCGTGTTCAACCACACGATTCAATTTACGGAGACCAAGTGCATCCAAAGTTCTTTTCTGATCAGCCGGAGCACCAATTCTACTCTTTACTTGTTTAATCTTAATAGTTGACATACGATTCCTCCTTATCCTCTAAATACTTTATCTAAACTTACACCTCTGTTCTGAGCAACCATGCGAGCATCTCTCATTTCGCTCAAAGCCAAGATAGTAGCCTTAACCAGATTGTGAGGATTTGAAGATCCTTTAGACTTAGCCAAAACATCTGTTACACCTACACTTTCCAGTACGGCACGCATAGCACCACCTGCTACTACTCCAGTACCTGTTGAAGCCGGCTTAATAAATACTTCAGCTCCACCAAATTTAGCAGACTGTTCGTGAGGAACAGTTCCCTTCAATACCGGAACACGAGTCAGGTTCTTCTTTGCAGCTTCTACACCTTTAGCGATTGCAGCTGTTACTTCACCAGCTTTACCAAGTCCCCAGCCAATGATACCATCTTCGTTACCTACTACTACAATTGCAGAGAAGCTGAAAGTTCTACCACCTTTTGTAACCTTAGTAACGCGGTTGATTGCAACCAATCTATCTTTTAACTCTATATCGTTAGTGATCTTAACTCTATTATTAACTGCCATAATTCATTAAAATTTAAGTCCACCGTTACGAGCAGCATCAGCTACTTCTTTTACTCTCCCATGATACAAGTAACCATTACGGTCGAATACGACAGTCGTAATACCAGCTTCCTGAGCTTTCTTTGCAATCAGCTCACCAACTTTAGCAGCCTGTTCTTTCTTAGGCATAGGTTCCATGCCCAAAGATGAAGCAGCAACCAGTGTCTTACCACTTAAATCGTCGATAACCTGAACATAAATCTGCTTGTTACTTCTAAACACACTCATACGCGGACGTTCAGCAGTACCTGAAATCTTATTGCGTACTCTATATTTAATCTTAATACGTCTTTCTATTTTTGTTGTCATAATTGTACGATTTTATGTGAATTATTTAGCGCCAGCTGACTTACCAGACTTTCTACGAATTTCTTCACCAACAAACTTAATACCTTTTCCTTTGTAAGGTTCAGGCTTACGGAAAGAACGTATTTTTGAACAAACCTGACCAAGCAGCTGTTTGTCACAAGATTCCAATATGATAAGAGGGTTCTTATTTCTTTCAGATTTAGTTTCAACCTTGATTTCAGGAGGCAACTGCATAAAGATATTATGAGTGTAACCCAAAGCGAAATCAATGATATTACCGTTATTAGAAGCACGGTAACCTACACCGACTAATTCCAATTCTTTCTTGTAACCTTCAGAAACACCTACAACCATGTTGTTGATCAATGCACGATACAAACCATGGAATGCATGACGCTGTTTCAGGTTATCAAGCATAGCTTCTTCGTTTTCCTTCAACACCACGTGTCCGTCTGCAACCTCTACAATGATAGCAGGATTTACAAACTGACTCAACTCACCTTTAGGTCCTTTTACGTTCACAACATTTTCCTTCAGAGTAACTGTTACTCCAGCAGGGATACTAATGGGTAATTTACCAATTCTTGACATTGCTTATCCTCCTAACATTAATATACATAGCAAAGAACTTCACCACCAATCTTCAGTTCAGCAGCTTCTTTGTCTGTCATAACACCTTTGGAAGTAGATATAATAGCAATACCTAATCCATTAATAACTCTCGGCATGTCTTTGTATCCAGTATACTTACGCATACCTGGAGTAGATACTCTTTCAAGTTTCTTGATAGCGTTAACCTTGTTAACTGCATCATACTTCAGAGCCACTTTGATAGTACCCTGAGGACCGTCTTCAACAAACTTGTAGTTCAGGATGTAACCTTTATCAAAAAGGATTTTTGTAATTTCCTTTTTCAAATTTGAAGCAGGTACTTCCACCACTCTGTGCTTAGCACTAATTGCATTTCTCAATCTAGTGAGATAATCTGCGATTGGATCTGTCATAAAAATTAATTGTTAAATTAATCAGGACTACCCTGACAATATTTAATAAAAAAAATAAATTACCAGCTTGCTTTCTTAACGCCAGGAATCAAACCGTTTGAAGCCATTTCACGGAACTGAATACGTGAAATACCAAACTGACGGATATAACCTTTTGGACGACCAGTCAGTTTGCAACGATTGTGTAAGCGAATAGGATTAGCGTTCTTAGGGATAGCCTGCAACTTCTGAGCAGCCTCAAAAGCTTCTACAGGATCACCAGAATTTACAATCTTCTTCAACGCAGCACGCTTCTCAGCATATTTAGCAACAAGTTTAGCTCTTCTTACTTCACGAGCCTTCATTGATTCTTTTGCCATATCTTATCAATCTTTTTTAGCGTTTTTAAACGGTAATCCGAATTCTTTCAACAAAGCATAACCTTCTTCGTCAGTCTGAGCAGAAGTTACGAAAGTAATGTTCATACCCAAAATCTTGGTGATGCTATCAATGTTGATTTCAGGGAAGATAATCTGTTCCTGGATACCCAATGTATAGTTTCCTCTTCCGTCGAATTTGCTTTCAATACCTTTGAAGTCACGGATACGTGGCAATGCAACGCGAACCAGTTTTTCAAGGAATTCATACATTCTTTCACGGCGCAAAGTAACCATCACACCGATAGGCATTTTTTTACGCAACTTAAAGTTAGCGATATCCTTACGAGAAACAGTAGCTACAGCTTTCTGTCCTGTAATAGCAGTCAATTCATTGATTGCTACGTCAATAATCTTCTTGTCAGCTACCGCCATACCCAAGCCTTGATTGATAACAATCTTCTTAAGTACAGGGATTTGCATTGATGAAGAATACTGGAATTGATTCTTCAAAGCAGGAGCAATGCGCTCTGCATATTCTTTCTTAAGGCTAGCAGTATTACTCATTATTTAATCTCCTCTCCTGATTTTTTAGCATAACGAACAAATGTTCTTCCATCAGAACTTTCTCTTCTACCTACACGAGTCGGTTTTCCTGTTTTCGGGTCTACAGGATTCAGGTTAGAGATGTGAATAGGAGCTTCCTGCTTCACAATACCCCCCTGAGGATTCTTTGCGTTAGGTTTGGTACTCTTAGATACCATATTGATACCTTCTACCAGTGCACGTCCTTCTTTAACAAGAACCTTCAATACGCGGCCAGTTTTACCCTTATCTTCACCAGAGTTTACGTAAACTGTATCGCCTTTTTTAATATGTAATTTACTCATTACTTAAATCTTTTACAAAATTAAAGTACTTCAGGTGCAAGTGAAACCACTTTCATGTTCGCGTTACGCAATTCTCTCGCAACCGGGCCAAAAATACGACTTCCTCTAATTTCACCTGCGTTATTCAGCAATACGCAAGCATTGTCATCAAAACGAATGTAAGAGCCGTCAGCACGACGGATTTCTTTCTTTGTACGTACAATCAAGGCCTTAGATACTGCACCTTTTTTAATATCACTTGAGGGGATAACACTCTTTATTGAAACTACAATAACATCCCCAACAGAGGCGTAACGTCTCTTTGTACCGCCTAATACGCGAATACAAAGAGCTTCTTTCGCACCACTGTTGTCACATACTGTAAGTCTGGATTCTGCTTGTATCATAATTACTTAGCTCTTTCAATAATTTCAATCAATCTCCATCTCTTAGTTTTACTCAAAGGACGAGTTTCCATGATGCGAACAGTATCGCCAATCTGGCATTCATTCTTTTCGTCATGAGCATGGTATTTTTTCGTTTTAGAAACGAACTTACCATAAATAGGGTGTTTTTCCTTAAACTTAGCAGCAACAGTAATGGTCTTATCCATTTTATTGCTAACTACAACACCAGTTCTTTCTTTTCTTAAATTTCTAGCTTCCATGAGGACCATTATTATTTGTTAAGTTCTCTCTGACGCAATTCTGCTTTCATACGCGCAATAGTTCTGCGTAACTTCTTAATCTGTGCAGGATTTTCCAGCGGAGAGATCGAATGATTTAAAACCATTTGATTGTAATTGGCAACTTCAGTCTGAATTCTTTCTGCCAATTCGTTGGTAGCTATTTCTCTAATTTCTGCAATCTTCATATCAATTAAGCATTTTGACTTGCGTCGTAATCACGTCTAACAATAAACTTAGTTGTAACAGGAAGTTTCTGTGCAGCAAGACGCAAAGCTTCTTTTGCTACATCGAAAGATACACCTTCTACTTCGATCAAAATACGACCCGGAGTTACAGGTGCTACGAAACCTTCTGGAGAACCTTTACCTTTACCCATACGTACATCGGCAGGCTTACGAGTAATAGGTTTGTCCGGGAAGATACGAATCCAAATCTGACCCTGACGCTGCATATATCTTGTTACAGCAATACGAGCTGCCTCTATCTGACGACCTGTAATCCATTTAGTCTGAAGAGACTTGATGCCAAAAGAACCAAAAGCCAACTGATGTCCTCTTTGGGCGTTACCTTTAGCGCTACCTTTCTGCTGTCTTCTGAATTTTGTTTTTTTCGGTTGTAACATAATTCCTAAAATTCAAATCGTTAGCGATTGTTATTTTTCTTTCTGCGGAAGTTCTTTCCACCATTGTTACCGTTTCCTCCACGGTTATTTTCTTTGCTCTGAGTGAAGTTTGGAGCCAACTCACGTTTTCCATAAACTTCTCCACGGCAAATCCAAACCTTGATACCCAGCAAACCAACTTTTGTCAAAGCTTCAGCATGACAGTAGTCGATATCTGCACGGAAAGTATGCAATGGAGTACGTCCTTCCTTGTACATTTCTGAACGAGCCATTTCAGCACCATTCAAACGACCAGAGATCAGCACTTTGATACCTTCAGCTCCCATACGCATTGTATTGGCAATAGCCATCTTGATAGCGCGACGGTAAGCAATTTTACCTTCTACCTGACGAGCGATGTTGTTAGCCACAATCACAGCATCAAGTTCCGGTCTCTTAACTTCAAAGATATTAATCTGGATATCCTTATCGGTGATCTTCTTCAACTCTTCTTTCAGCTTGTCAACTTCCTGACCACCTTTACCAATGATAATACCCGGACGAGCAGTACATACAGTAATTGTCACCAATTTCAGAGTACGTTCAATAACGATTCTTGAAACGCTGGCTTTTGCAAGTCTGGCATTCAGATATTTACGAATTTTGCTGTCTTCCAGCAAAGCGTCACCATAATTCTTGCCACCGTACCAATTAGAATCCCATCCTCTGATAATTCCTAAACGGTTGCTTATCGGATTAACTTTCTGTCCCATCTACTCTTAATTTTTATCATTAGTATTCTTAGAATCAACGAACAAAGTCACATGGTTTGAACGTTTACGAATTCTGTAACCTCTACCCTGTGGAGCCGGTCTCATTCTTTTCAAGGTTGCTCCCCCGTCAACATAAATCTTAGTTACAAACAATTCGCCGTCTTCAGCTTTACGTTCGTTTTTCTGTTCCCAGTTAGCAATAGCAGAGCGTAACAATTTTTCCACTCTTGCAGAAGCTTCTTTAGAAGAAAACTTCAAGACACCAAGTGCTCTATTTACCTCCATACCACGAATCATGTCAGCCACGAGACGCATTTTACGCGGAGAAGTAGGCACATTTTGCAATTTTGCAAAATACATGGTTTTAAGGGCTTCTTTTCTCTTTTCAGCCGATATTTTTTTTCTTGCTCCCATTATTTATTACTTTATTATTTCAAATGTGCGTCCTGTTATTATTTTTTCTTGTTACCAGCATGACCACGGAAAGTACGAGTTGGTGCAAATTCACCTAACTTATGACCAACCATGTTTTCAGTAACGTAAACAGGAATAAATTTGTTTCCGTTGTGAACTGCAATTGTATGCCCTACGAAATCAGGCGAAATCATTGAAGCTCTAGCCCATGTCTTAACAACTGATTTCTTGCCGCTTTCATTCATAGCCAGCACCTTGTTTTCCAGTTTTACATTAATATATGGACCTTTTTTTAATGAACGACTCATAAATTACTCAATTAATCAGTTGTTATTACTTTCTTCTTTCAATAATATACTTAGAAGACTGTTTCTTAGGTGCTCTTGTCTTCAAGCCCTTAGCATACAAGCCTGTACGTGATCTTGGGTGACCTCCCGACTGACGTCCTTCACCACCACCCATCGGGTGATCAACAGGGTTCATAACAACACCACGGTTGTGAGGACGACGACCCAACCAGCGAGAACGACCAGCCTTACCTGATGATTCCAATGCATGGTCTGAGTTACCTACACTACCGATAGTAGCTTTACAAGCACTCAAGATTTGTCTTACTTCACCTGAAGGCAATTTGATTACACAATATTTACCTTCACGAGATGTCAACTGAGCAAAGTTACCAGCCGATCTTACCAAAGCAGCACCCTGGCCCGGACGCAATTCAATGTTGTGAATTACAGTACCCACAGGGATGTTTTCAAGAGGAAGTGCGTTACCAATCTCAGGCGCCGCATTCGCTCCAGACATCAAAGTGCTACCTACTTGCAATCCATTAGGAGCAATGATATATCTTTTTTCACCATCAGCATAAAACAACAAAGCGATACGAGCCGAACGGTTCGGATCATATTCAATTGTTTTAACGACTGCTGGAACACCGTCTTTATTTCTCTTGAAATCAATAATACGGAATTTTCTCTTGTGACC
Organism: Phocaeicola plebeius; assembly: GCF_003437535.1. Lineage (GTDB taxonomy): Bacteria > Bacteroidota > Bacteroidia > Bacteroidales > Bacteroidaceae > Phocaeicola > Phocaeicola plebeius_A. Next base: position 249,038 of record NZ_QSQT01000001.1, on the reverse strand, counting down.
ACCGCCGATATAGCGCATTGTCATCTTACCTACGTGGTTACGACCACCAGTAGAACGCTTTCCATATACAAGAGATTTTTCTGGTACCGATGCAGTAATTTCTTCAAAAGTACCAATAATTTTGTGTCTCTGCCCCGGTGTTGTGGGCTTAAATTTACGTACTGCCATCTTTTATTTAAATATTGCTATAAAAATCAATAGTATCACCTTCTTTCAATGTAACGATAGCTTTCTTGTAAGCATTTGTACGTCCATTGATAAGACCAGACTTAGTATAACGGCTCTTATTCTTTCCTGTGTAGCGAATTGTGTTTACGTCTACTACAGTCACATTATACATAGCTTCGATTTCACGCTTAATTTCTAATTTGTTAGCTTCAGGACGAACAATAAATCCAAAGCGGTTGAATTTTTCAGATATTGCCGTCATTTTTTCTGTAACCAACGGTTTAATAATCATTCCCATATTACTTCAGCCTCCTTTAATTATTTCACTAAGGTTTCCTCGATAGCTTTCAAAGCACTTTCTGTCACAACAAGAGTTTCTGCGTTCAACACAGAGTATGTATTCAGCGCAGAAGCAATTGCAAGATTTGTACGCTCTAAGTTACGAGCAGACAAATATACGTTTTTATTTGCTTCCGGCAAAACCATAAGTAGCTTTTTACCAGCCACTTTGAGATTATTCACAACATTTACAAATTCTTTAGTCTTAGGAGCTTCGAAAGTGAAGTCTTCTACTACTACGATGTTGTTAGTCTGTGCCTTGTATGCCAATGCAGATTTACGAGCCAAAACTTTCACTTTCTTGTTCAGTTTGAACCAATAATCGCGAGGTTTAGGACCAAAAACACGAGCACCACCCACCAATACTGGAGAGTTGATATCACCACGACGTGCACCGCCGCCACCTTTCTGACGACCCAATTTACGAGTAGAACCACTGATTTCGCTTCTTTCCTTAGACTTGTGAGTACCCTGGCGCTGATTAGCCATATACTGCTTCACATCCAGATAGATAGCGTGATCATTTGGAGTGATTCCGAAGATAGCTTCGTTCAAAGCAACCTTTTTGCCGGTATCTTCACCCTTAATATTTAATACGTTAACTTCCATTATTTCTCAATTATTACGATTGAACCTTTGCAACCCGGAACAGAACCTTTGATCAACAGCAAGTTGTGTTCAGGAATCACTTTTAATACCTGTAAGTTGTGAGTAGTTACCCTGTCACCACCCATTTGTCCGCCCATGCGCATTCCTTTGAATACTTTAGCAGGGTAAGAACAAGCACCGATAGAACCCGGTTTGCGGGCACGGTTGTGCTGACCATGAGTAGTCTGGCCTACACCGCCAAATCCATGACGTTTTACAACACCCTGGAAACCTTTTCCTTTAGAAGTACCAATAACATCTACATAAGCAGTGTCATTGAACAATTCTACAGTGATAGTGTCACCTAAATTCAATTCTTCTGAGAAATCTTTGAACTCGGCCAAGTGTCTCTTTGGAGTTACTCCAGCTTTCTTAAAGTGACCCATCAACGGTTTAGTAGTGTGCTTTTCCTTCTTGTCCTGGAAACCTACCTGAACAGCTGCATAGCCATCTTTTTCTACACTCTTAATCTGAGTAACTACACAAGGACCAGCTTCGATAACAGTGCATGGTACATTCTTACCATCAGCACTGAAAACGGATGTCATTCCGATTTTCTTTCCTAATAATCCTGGCATTTCAGTTAATTTTTAATTGATTAAACTTTAATTTCTACTTCTACCCCACTCGGTAATTCCAATTTCATCAAAGCGTCTACTGTCTTAGCAGTTGAGCTGTAGATGTCAATCAGCCTCTTGTAAGAAGACAATTCAAACTGTTCACGTGACTTCTTGTTAACGAAAGTCGAACGGTTTACAGTAAAAATACGTTTGTGTGTAGGCAATGGAATAGGACCGCTTACAATAGCACCTGTAGCCTTCACAGTTCTTACAATCTTTTCTGCTGACTTGTCTACCAAGTTGTGATCGTAAGATTTCAGTTTAATTCTGATTTTCTGACTCATTTGTTTATTAAATTATTAATTGTTTATATTGGGAAGGAAGCTTGAGGACTAAGAGTCATTCGCTAGTCCTCATCAACTTCCATCCTATTTCTTTTTATACCAAGTCTACGCGACCTTTAACTTCTTCCAGTACAGTCTTAGCGATTGAGCTAGAAACCTGAGCGTGGTGATCGTAAGTCATTGAAGAAGTAGCACGACCTGAAGTAATAGTACGCAAAGCAGTTACATAACCGAACATTTCAGCCAATGGAACCATTGCTTTTACGATACGAGCACCAGAACGGCTTGTTTCCATACCTTCTACCTGACCACGACGTCTGTTCAAGTCACCGATTACATCACCCATGTTTTCTTCCGGAGTCACAACTTCCAGCTTCATGATCGGCTCCATCAGAACCGGACCTGCCTTCACACAAGCATTCTTGTATGCCTGGATAGCACAGATTTCGAAAGACAACTGGTCAGAGTCAACCGGGTGGAATGAACCATCCTTCAAAACGACCTTCAAAGAATCAAGCGGATAACCAGCCAATACACCGTTCTTCATTGCAGTCAAGAAACCTTTCTGAACTGAAGGAATGAATTCCTTAGGAACGTTACCACCCTTCACTTCATCGATGAACTGCAGACCACCCTGTTTGAAGTCTTCATCAACTGGACCTACAGAAACGATGATGTCAGCAAACTTACCACGACCACCAGACTGTTTCTTGTAAACTTCACGCAATTCAACAGTCTTAGTAATTGCTTCTTTGTAGCTAACCTGAGGACGACCTTGGTTACATTCAACCTTGAACTCACGTTTCAGACGGTCGATAATGATATCCAAGTGAAGCTCACCCATACCAGAGATAACTGTCTGTCCAGTCTGTTCGTCAGTCTTCACAGTAAATGTCGGGTCTTCTTCAGCCAACTTAGCCAAACCGTTAGACAACTTATCAAGGTCTTTCTGAGTCTTAGGCTCTACTGCGATACCGATAACCGGTTCTGGGAAGTCCATTGATTCAAGAACGATCGGAGCAGTTTCATCGCAAAGAGTATCACCAGTGCGAATATCCTTGAAACCTACACCAGCACCAATATCACCAGCGCTGATTACTTCCACAGGATTCTGCTTATTTGAGTGCATCTGGAACAAACGAGATACACGTTCCTTCTTTCCTGAACGAGAGTTGTAAATATATGAACCAGCTTCTACTTTACCTGAGTACACACGGAAGAAAGTCAAACGACCTACATACGGGTCAGTAGCGATCTTAAATGCCAAAGCTGAAGTCTTTTCGTCTTCATCCGGTTTACGGTCTTCTTCAGCACCCGTGTTCGGGTTAGTACCAACGATGTTCGGAGTATCCAGCGGAGAAGGTAAGAATGCACATACATAGTCAAGCAAAGTCTGCACACCTTTGTTCTTGAATGAAGATCCACACAACATCGGAACGATTTCCATCTTCAAAGTACCTGCACGCAAAGCACGCATCACTTCTTCCTCTGTAATTGTAGAAGGATCATCGAAATATTTCTCCATCAAAGCTTCATCAAACTCAGCTACTTTTTCGAGCATCTTATCTCTCCATTCCTGAGCTTCGTCTACCAAGTTTGCAGGGATTTCTTCTACATCATAGTCAGCACCCATAGTTTCATCGTGCCACAAGATAGCTTTCATCTTAATCAGGTCAACTACACCTTTGAAAGACTCTTCTGCACCGATAGGAATTACAACCGGACATGGATTAGCGCCCAATACATCCTTCATCTGACGAACAACTTCGAAGAAGTCAGCTCCAGAACGGTCCATCTTGTTAACATAACCGATACGAGGAACATTGTATTTATCAGCCTGACGCCATACTGTTTCTGACTGAGGTTCAACACCACCTACAGCACAATAAGTAGCCACAGCGCCATCCAACACACGGAGTGAACGTTCTACTTCTGCAGTAAAGTCCACGTGTCCCGGAGTGTCAATCAAGTTGATTTTATACTTGTTACCAGCATACTTCCAATAAGTAGTTGTAGCAGCTGAAGTAATAGTAATACCACGTTCCTGCTCCTGTTCCATCCAGTCCATGGTAGCAGCACCATCGTGCACCTCACCAATCTTATGAGTCAAACCTGTGTAAAACAAGATACGTTCAGAAGTAGTTGTCTTACCAGCATCGATGTGCGCCATGATTCCGATGTTACGGGTCAAATGCAAATCATGTTTAGCCATTTTAATTCGTCTTAAAGTTATTAACTAGATTAAAATCTGAAGTGAGCGAAAGCACGGTTAGCTTCAGCCATACGGTGCATATCTTCCTTACGTTTGAAAGCACCACCCTGTTCATTGTATGCATCAAGGATTTCTGCAGCCAATTTATCAGCCATTGACTTTCCACCACGTTTACGGGCAAAAGCAATCAGATTCTTCATAGAGATTGACTCCTTACGATCCGGACGAATTTCGGTAGGAACCTGGAAAGTAGCACCACCGATACGGCGAGATTTTACTTCCAACTGAGGAGTTACGTTATCAAGAGCTTTTTTCCAAACTTCCAATGCTGAAGTTTCTTCACCCGGAAGCTTAGTTTCAACTGTTTTCAGTGCGTTATAGAAGATTTCGTAAGAAGTGTTCTTCTTTCCATCATACATCAGATGGTTTACGAATTTAGAAACCTTCTGATCATTAAATACTGGATCCGGAAGGATCACACGTTTTTTTGGTTTTGCTTTTCTCATTTTGTTTGATAATAGTGTTTAGTTTGGGGCTGCATCTCTGTCTACTTCAACGCTTCCTCCGAAGCATTTACTCAACCTTAAAGCTTTTCCAACAAACCAAAACGAATTTATAAAAGTTTTTTTCTTAATAAGGATTGTACTCAGCGAGGATTATTTCTTACCTTTTCCTGCCGGAGCTGCTTGTCCTGGTTTCGGACGCTTAGCGCCATATTTAGAACGTCTCTGTGTACGGCCTGCTACACCTGCTGTATCCAGTGTACCACGAACGATGTGATAACGTACACCCGGAAGGTCTTTCACACGACCACCACGAACCAAAACGATTGAGTGTTCCTGCAAGTTATGTCCTTCTCCCGGAATGTAAGAGTTCACTTCCTTAGAGTTTGTCAGACGCACACGAGCAACTTTACGCATTGCTGAGTTCGGTTTTTTCGGAGTTGTAGTGTAAACACGTACGCAAACGCCACGTCTCTGAGGACATGAATCCAATGCCGGTGATTTACTCTTATCAACCAAAACCGTTCTTCCTTTTCTTACTAACTGTTGAATAGTAGGCATTTTGTTTGATTTTTAATTGTTATATATTTGTTTCTTATTGTTTCTACAATCCTTGTCGAAATACTACATTTCGGGCTGCAAAATTACAAATAACTTTTTAATAGACAAACTGTTTTTAAAAAGAAAAAAGCTCATTCCCCGAAAAAAACGGGAAATGAGCCTCTTGAGTCCTCTATTTATATTTTTTTAAGCCTCTCCTTTGAAATCACTCAACGGTGGAGCGAAAGTTTTTCCGCCTTGTGCCTGCTGTTCCGGCATCCGAATCTGACCAAAATTCTGCTCATACTTAGTCACATTGTCCTGCAATGCAAACATCAGACGCTTTGCATGTTCCGGAGTCATTACAATACGAGATTGAACACCTGCTTTCGGCAAACCCGGCATTACACGTACAAAGTCAAGAATAAATTCAGAGCTTGAATGAGTAATAATTGCAAGATTCGCATAAGTTCCCTGTGCCACTTCTTCTTTTAATTCTATCTGAAGCTGATTTTTGTTTTCGTTTTCCATAATGATTAAACTGTTTAATGAATTTATACGGCAAATGTAGGAAAAAAGTTGGAGTAAACTAATAAATCCAATTCTTTTTCTAACCCACATACCCATAATCCAATCTAAAAAACCTTTTGTCCACCCTCCCGACCCATACGACAGCTATCTTTGCATCAAAATCATTTTCAAATTTAATATATCATGAAAAATCCATTCATTAACCTGGGGGTTATTGCCCTCACCATTTTTACCACACATTCATCTATCCTACAAGCCGCACAAAAAGATACTACATTTGTAGCGACTCAAAACCCGGTGGTTTCCTATAAATATCTGGGTGACCCAGCCGCATTAGTCCACGACGGCACAGTATATATTTATGCCGGCCACGATGAATGTCCCGCACCTCAGCAATATTATCTGATGAACGAATGGTGCATTTTCTCTACCAGAGACATGAAAACCTTCACCGAACATGCCTATACGTTGAAAGCTACCGATTTCAAGTGGGCAAAAGGAGAAGCGTGGGCCAGTCAGGTAATTGAACATAACGGGAAATTCTACTGGTATGTCACCGTCGAACATGCCACTATTCCCGGGAAGTCAATTGGAGTTGCCGTATCCGACTCTCCCATAGGGCCTTTTAAAGATGCACGCGGCAGTGCACTGATTACCAACGACATGACGACCCAATACACTTCCATTGCATGGGATGATATAGACCCGACGGTCTTTATCGACGATGACGGTCAAGCTTATCTTTTTTGGGGAAACACACAATGTTACTATGCAAAACTAAAAGATAATATGACAGAACTGGACGGCCCCATTCATCCCATCAACCTTCCCAGATACACAGAAGCACCTTGGGTTCACAAACATGGAGACTGGTACTACCTGTCTTTTGCTTCAGAATTCCCAGAAAAAATATGCTATGCCATGAGCAAGAACATCAATGGGCCCTGGATCTATAAAGGCATCCTCAATGAAATAGCCGGAAACTCCAATACCAACCATCAGGCCATCATCGATTTTAAAGGGAAATCCTACTTCATCTACCATAACGGAAGCATAAATACTGATGGCTGCGGATTCAGAAGATCCATCTGTATTGACCCGCTTTTTTACCAGAAAGACGGAAGTATCAAACGTATACAAATGACAACAGAAGGCATCTTCAAATAAATAAAAAGCCGGAAAGGAACAATTCCCTTCCGGCTTTTTATTTATTTATTTTTTACGTTTGCTGCGTTTAGCCCAACCTTCTTCTGAAAAGTCTGGTTCTTCTCCCCGAAGCGGTTGATTATCCTGCTGAAAGAACTGCTTCCAGTCATCTTTCTTTTTCGGACCGCGAGGACTGGTATATCCTCTTTCCTCCCGGCTCGGCTTTTTCGCCTTCTCTACCTTTGAAGGTTTATCAGCTTTCTTTTCAGCCGCCACTTTCTTTTTCTTTCCGCTCTTATCACTTTTCCCGGTATTCTCGCCGGCAATCTCTACACATACCTTACGCCCCCCGCTCAATACGACTTTGTTCAAAGCCTTTAGCACTTGTGGAGCCTGTTCTTGAATCACCTCAAAAAATGAGAAATTCTGCATCAAGTCAATACGGCCAATCTGAATACGCTCCTTTCTCAGATTACGGTTTACCAGGTCTATAATCTGATTGGTATAAAAGCCGTCTGTTTTTCCTAAATTCAAGAACAAACGCGTATAACCTTTTTCAGCCTTACGGCCTACCTTCTCTTTATCTCCCTTACGAGATTCCTTTGCCTCAGATTTCTTTTCATTAGCCTTAGGCTGCTCAATTTCAGGAGCATTTTTATAATAATCCAAGAAACGATTAAACTCCAATGAAACCACGCGCTTAATCAAATCTTCCTTATCCAGCCAATCAAGTTTTCGGTAAATGCCAGGTAAGAAGGTCTCTATCTCCTCTTCATTTACTTTCACTTTCTCTATATCATCAATCACCTTTATCAACTGCTGCTGACAAATTTCCTGTCCGGATGGGAGCACACTAACTTCAAACTTCTTTTTGATGATGTGCTCAATCTCCTTCATACGGCCCTTCTCCCGCAAATTGATAATTGCAATGGAAATTCCCGTTTTTCCAGCACGCCCTGTACGGCCACTCCGATGCGTATAACTTTCAGTATCATCAGGCAATCCGTAATTAATTACGTGCGTCAGGTCATTCACATCCAGTCCTCTCGCAGCCACATCCGTTGCAACCAGTAACTGCAAGTGACGTTGACGGAACTTCTGCATCACCAAGTCACGCTGTGCCTGGCTCAACTCGCCATGCAGCGAGTCTGCATTATATCCATCCTGTATAAGCTTATCGGCTATTTCCTGGGTTTCCTTGCGCGTACGGCAAAAAACGATACCATAAATCTGAGGATAAAAATCAACGACACGTTTCAATGCCAGATATTTATCTTTTGCGTGTACTATATAAGCCACATGATTAACGTTCTTGCTTCCTTCATTCTTGGTTCCGACGGTAATCTCCTTTGCCTCATGCAAATAAGTCTTCGCAATACGGGCAATTTCCGGACTCATCGTCGCAGAGAACATCAAAGTATTCCGGTCTTGAGGTATATTTTCAAGAATCGCATTGATACTATCCGTAAAGCCCATATTCAGCATCTCATCCGCTTCATCCATAACCACGTCGCGGATTGTAGCCAATTGAGCCACCTTGCGTTCCATCAAGTCAATCAAGCGGCCGGGAGTAGCTACGATAATATGCACTCCCCTCTTTAAACTGCGAATCTGGCTATCTATGGAAGAACCTCCATACACAGGAAGAATCTTTAAATCGGTGATATACTTCGAATAGTCAGTCAGGTCACCTGCTATTTGCAGGCAAAGTTCACGTGTCGGACAAAGCACCAACGCCTGTGGTACACAATTTTTTACATCAATTTTCTGAATCAGCGGCAGACCAAATGCGGCTGTTTTTCCGGTTCCGGTTTGTGCCAGAGCCACTACATCATTGCCGTTTCCCAACAAATACGGTATTACTTCTTCTTGCACGGGCATAGGATTCTCATACCCTAATTCCTCAATTGCCTTGCGTATTTCCGGTGAAACGCCAAGTTCTTCAAATGTTTTCATTCAATTCAATTATCTAATTTGCTGCAAAGATACAGACAAATCAGATGCTGCCCAAAACTTTATCCCTTTTGGTGCAAAAGATTTTTCACCACCTCTTTATCCTGCCGCAACTGCCATGTAAGCTTTTCCACACTTTCAAATTTCACTTCCGGGCGCAGATACTCCACAAACTCAATTTTTATCAGTTCCTGATAAATATCTCCCTGGAAATTCAATATATGGACTTCCACACTCACAGACTGTCCATTCTCGTTCACGGTAGGGCAACTTCCTATATTCAACATTCCAGCGTAGCGTTCTTTCCCTATATATACATAAACCGCATACACTCCCGTTGCCGGCAGAAGCTTTTCAGCACACAATGGCTGGATGTTGGCTGTAGGAAATCCTAAAGTACGCCCCACTTTCTTTCCGTCAACCACTCTTCCGCTTAAATAGTAGCTGTAACCCAGATAAGCATTCGCTTTCTTTATATCTCCTGCAAGCAGACATGAACGAATCAACGTAGAACTAATAGAAGTACCATCTTCTACCAAAGCTCTTGACTGCATCATACGCATGCCTAATTCTTTTCCATATTGGCAGTATTCCTCAAACCCCTCTCCCTGATTATGTCCAAAATGATGATCATATCCTACAAAAAGAGTCTGCACATTATACATCTCATGCAGAATCCTCATAAATTCACGGGCAGAAAGCAACGACAATTCCTTCGTAAAAGGAAGTAGCACACAATATTCAATAGGAGAATGCTCAAAACATTCTATTTTCTGAGACAAGCATGTCAGCAGCCGGGGACGATAATCCGTATCCAGTACCTGCCGAGGATGAGAAGCAAAAGTTATCAGGCAAGAAGCAAGTCCTCCCGCCTTCGCAATATTATGCACCTGCTCTATCAGGTATTGATGTCCTCTATGTACACCGTCAAAACAACCTATGGTTGCCACACATGCAGGAAGATTTGCGGCCGTAGAGCCAGTAACTATTTTCATTTGCTTACACTATAAATTTTTGAAGCTGTACCTCCAGATTATCTCCTGGTACATAATGACACACACCGATTCCCAACTTAGCAGCTGCCTGACAATTCTCTTCAGAATCATCTATAAACAAGACTTCATCGGCTTTAAGTCCTGCCTCTTTCAGCACAGTCTGAAAGATTTCCACATCGGGTTTTGCCAGATGCATCCGGTACGAAAGAAATACCTGCGTAAAGCAATCAAGCATCGGCATACCTTTATAAATAAACTTACCTGCACACTCTTTCCAATGCAAGTCATTCGTATTGCTCAGCAAATATAAATTATAGTTTTCCTTTAGCTTCAGCAATAATTCAAACTTATAATCCGGAATTTCCTTTAACATGCTGTTCCATATCCGGTCAATCTCCTCGTCCGGAAGTTCACGACCCACCTCTTCGCGAATCCGGTCCCGGAACTGCTCCGTGGTCAATGTGCCACACTCATATTCTTTAAAGAAACCTTTTTCATTCGTTCCAGTCATCCACTGACGCACTTCATGCAGCCCGATACCCTCCAAACGCTCTAAACAACGGTGTACATCCAAATCAAGAAGCACACCGCCTAAATCAAATATAATATTTTTAATCCGGTTCATTTTTTCATCATCCGTTTAACTCCTCGCCAAATCTCACCAATCCAAAGTACCACAGAAGTACCGGCTATAATATAAGCCCATTCCAATGCAGGCAAAGGCTCTGTACGGAAGACCTTGCCACCAAAAGTAACAATAATGAACTGACCAACCAGAATAATCAATGCCACTCCTAACATACCCATCGCATGACCGGCATCTTTAAAGATAGAATGATTCGTACCAAATACGCTGGCATTAAACAGGTTCCAGAACTGCAGCATGACAAAAATCGTAAAGAAGACAGTCAGATGATGCACATCCATACCGCCAGGCATGTTCTTAAAGAAAGCCAACAGCCCCATCAGTACAATCAAGAATCCGGCACCCACACCGAATATATTGTTCCGCATGGCAGGAGATATGATAAAATCAGTACGCTTGCGAGGTTTTTCATTCATTACATCCATGCTCGGCGCAATAGACGCCAACGCCATCGCTGCAAACGTATCCATAATCAGGTTCACCCACAGCATTTGAGTAACCGTCAGCGGAAGTTCCGTACCTAAAAAGGCACCCAGCAACACGCTCAGCAAAGCTACCACATTGATGGTCAGCTGGAACACAATAAAGCGCTGGATATTCTTATACAACGAACGTCCCCACATCACTGCAGTAGCAATGCTATGGAAGGAGTCATCCAACAACGTAATATCACTGGCCTCTTTCGCCACAGAAGTACCCGTTCCCATTGACAAACCCACCTGCGCATGATTCAATGCCGGCGCGTCATTTGTTCCGTCACCAGTCACTGCTACTACTTCACCTTTTTGCTGGAGCAACTGTACCAGACGTTGCTTATCCATCGGACGTGCACGGCTCATCACCTTCAAATCGACCACTCTTTCCAAAGCTTCTTCATCGCTCAAGGCAGCAAACTCCACTCCGGTAATGCGATTCCGTTCCGTATCTTCCGATGTCCACAGCCCGATTTGTCGTGCGATTTCAGTTGCTGTTCCCGGAGTATCTCCCGTTACAATCTTCACACGGATACCAGCCGACTGGCATTTCTTCACCGCATCAGGCACATCCGAACGAATCGGATCACTGATTGCAAAAATTCCCATGAATGTCAATCCGCCTTCCTTCACCAGTTCCGCACAATCCGTACTGCTATTTTCAGGAATTACCTTATAAGCCACTCCCAATGTACGCATAGCCTGATTCTGGTAAGCCAAAAGCTGTTCATTATATTGCTTAACCCGGCTTTCTTCCAGGTTACATTTTCCCATCACAATCTCAGGAGCCCCCTTCACATAAAGCACACGTGTGTTCAAAACAGAAGAGTCGACCAGCGTAGCCATATATTTTCTTTCCGTAGAGAAAGTAAGCTGATTTACCGTCTTTGCCTGATTTCTCAATAAGATGTAATCCATTCCCTGCTCATTCAACCAAAGCAAGAGAGCCACTTCCGTGGGGTTTCCTACTCCGGACGGCTTACCTTCTCCCTCTTTCTCTTCCAGGAAAGCAGTAGAGTTAGTTGCTATACCCTCTGCTATCAGGTTCTTCTGAGATTCATCCAACTTGGCATCATACACCTGCATCAGGTTCTGTGTCAGTGTACCTGTCTTATCCGTACAAATCACCGTAATGGCTCCCATTGTTTCGCATGCATGCATCTTACGAACCAAGTTGTTCGTTTTCAGCATACGGCGCATATTCAATGCCAAACTCAAGGTCACACTCATAGGCAATCCTTCCGGTACCGCTACTACAATCAAGGTGACAGCCATCATAAAATACTTCAACACGATGCGTGCTATTTCAAGCCACTGATGCCAGTCGGTAATAGTTGTATTATTTAAATGAACATATAAATCTTTCGCTGTAAAGATTACGAAGGTCAGTGTCGCAATTGTAAAACCCACCTTCCCTATCAGATTGGCCAATTTGGTCAACTGTAAATTCAACGGAGTCTGTTCCTGACTCTGTTCTGTAGCCTGTCGAGCCACCTTACCAATTTCAGTAGCATCCCCTACTCTTTCTACGCACATTACTCCGTGACCATCCGTCACTGTCGTTCCACGCATTACGGAATTAGACGGATAAGTAGCTTCTTCATCGAAATGAGCCTCATCCGTTGTTTTGTTCACCATCAATTCCCCGGTCAGGCTTGATTCATTTACCTGCAATGATACTGCTTCCAGCAATACCCCGTCTGCCGGAATCTCATCACCGGTATTCAATATCACTACATCTCCTACTACAATATCTTTCTTAGGAATCTCATGCACCTTTCCATTTCGAATCACCATAACCGGAGTCTCCTCCCCTACGGCATTCAGCAAATCAAACTTCTTATTGGCATCATATTCAAAATAGAACCCGATACCGGTCGCTAAGAAAATAGCAAAGAATATACCGATTGTCTCCGCATATTCACTCTCAATGATTGAAATCAACAGAGAAAAAGCGGCTGCAACGAGCAGCACTTTGATAACCGGATCCTGAAACTTCTCCAGATACAGTTTCCAGATTGACGGACGTTTGGGAGGAGTCAGCAGATTCATCCCATATTTTTGACGATTTTGAAGAACTTCCTGGTCGGTTAACCCCTTAAAACGAGAATCTTGTGTGTTGTGTGACATACGTCTGATAATTAATTATTAATATCGGCAAAAATACAACATATATTGCAAGCATCTGTTCCATTAGTTTTTTTTATCATTTTTTTCTAACCAAATATTGCAGATTTCAACTCAAACCATTACTTTTGCAACGCATTTCCAAACAAATTCTTCTGAAATGTCGGACTTGTAGCTCAGTTGGTTAGAGCAACAGACTCATAATCTGGAGGTCCCAGGTTCAAGCCCTGGCTGGTCCACAAAAAAGCAGTTACGAATTTCGTAACTGCTTTTTTTGTGCCTTTGCGAAAATAAAACACCATTTAACCATTTTACATGCAGGAATTACCCACTTCAAGCATTTTATGTACAAAACGACAAGAAGAGAGTAAACTTAAAAAATAATGTATTATGAAAACTCAATCATTCATTCGCAAAGGATTCTTCATCCTGACAGCTCTGTGTTTATCTATGGGGGGTCAATCGTGTCTGGACGATGACGATAACAACCTTTCTCTTTCACACTATTACGCCAATGCACTTGTCACTGTAAAACAGAGTGCAGACAATACACCATACTTGCAACTGGATGACAGCACAACCTTGCGTCCGGTAAACATGGCAAGCTCTCCTTTTGGTGAGAAGGAAGTAAGAGCACTGGCCAATATTGAATTGGCCGACGAAGCTCCTCAGGAATATGACAAAGCTGTATTCATCAACTGGATAGACAGTATACTAACCAAACCAATGGCTCCTAATTTGGGAGAGGAGGAAAACAATCGTACGTATGGAAACGACCCGGTAGAAATACTGAATGACTGGGTAACCATTGCAGAGGACGGGTACCTGACACTTCGGTTTGCGACTCGTTGGGGCAACGGACAACCGCATTTTGTCAACCTGATCAGTACAAAGAACCCGGACAATTCTTATGAAGTAGAATTCCGCCACAATGCTTTTGGCGATACAGAGGGCAAAATGGGAGATGCACTGGTTGCTTTCAAACTGGATGAACTGACCGATACGCAAGGAGAGACTGTCAAACTGAAACTGAAATGGAATTCTTTCAGCGGAGAGAAATCGGCAGAATTTGATTACTGCACGCGAAAAGCAACCAACCCACAGGCTCAGGAAGTGACTGCCATCCGCTGTACAAAGAAGGTGAAGTAAGCTAATTTTTGAAGACAAAAAAACGCAAGTGCATTTGAACTAAAACGTACTTGCGTTTGAATCGAAACGTCTTTGCGTTTAATCTAAAACGTACTTGTGTTTTAAACTAAACGTAAAGACGTTTTTTTATGCAATAAAATCCGGCTTGCGGACTATTCCACAATCAGCTGTAAATGAGCATCTCCCGTCTTTGCTTTCAGCCATTTCACGATTTTGTCACGGCTCTTTGAATCAGGCACCCGCTGACAATCAATAATGGCGTATGTCAAGGTGTCTATCCGGGAACTGTCAACCGACAGACGAAGACTCTTTGAAACGGAAAGAGTTTTGATTTCGGGGAACAAGACTTTTAATTCCTGCCCTAACTGCTTACCCATCCAGTCTGAACCGGAAAAGTCAGCCAACTGCTTACGCAGAGTATTGATTTCCTCATCCTGCTCCTTCAAGCGTTTTTCGCTGTTCCGATAGAAATCTTCCATTACCATCGACTTGATGTTGCTGATGTCTACCGCACTGCCGTCTCCCATTCCTTGGAATACTACCAGATTGGTTTTCGAAAGATTATAATCTGCCAGGCGATGCTGGGCGGCTGCAATCTGGTCTTTTGAGACTTCCTTTCCCACAAACACGACCTTTATTTCACGCTTGTCATAGGAGATTTCTCGACTTAAAATCTGAGAGTCAGGGAACTGCAATTCTTCTGCAATGAAATGGTTTGCCGCAGACTGGTAAAAGGTTTCCCGCACAATATTATAAGTAAGGTAGACTGCCGGACACATCGTACCGATGGTTATCCAGATGATATAACGTTTTACCAGCTTTTCACGAGCTTTATCCACAAACTGCTTGCGCTGGAAGTGCATCACCCGCACCCCGATGTAAGTAGCTAGGCTGATGAAAACGGAGTTGATAAAATACAAATAGAAGGCACCTAAGAAATACAACAGATTACCCGTGGCAATGCCGAAACCGGCCGTACACAACGGAGGCATCAAGGCTGTAGCAATGGCTACACCAGGTATTACATTTCCCTTTTCCTTCGTGGCCAATGCCACAATACCGGCCAGACCACCCACTAAGGCTATGAACACATCGTATATGGTAGGCGAGGTACGTGCCAGCAATTCCGACTGAACTTCATCCAGCGGA
This sequence comes from Phocaeicola plebeius, assembly GCF_003437535.1. Lineage (GTDB taxonomy): Bacteria > Bacteroidota > Bacteroidia > Bacteroidales > Bacteroidaceae > Phocaeicola > Phocaeicola plebeius_A. The sequence continues at coordinate 233,555 of NZ_QSQT01000001.1, read as the reverse complement.
GTAAAAGAAAAATAAATTGTGGCGGTCGTCACACTGAACAGCGTGGCTACCAGGTAACTTTTCAGTGAGCGTTTCATCAGCTCGAAATCGTTCAGTCCGATAGAAAGGCCCACTCCCATGATAGGTCCCATCAAAGGAGAAATCAACATGGCACCGATAATTACCGCCGTAGAATTAACATTCAACCCCAATGAAGCAATAAAGGTAGCAAAAATCAAGACCCAAAGGTTGGTTCCTTTAAACTCTACTCCACTGCGGATGGCATCTACCGTCAGCTGCTCATCTTCCTTGCTCCGGTTCAAGTCCAGATACTCATTGAAGAATTTACGAAGGAGGAATTTCCTCTTGTTCCCTAGTTCCATACTTATCCGATTTATAAATTACAATTCAGCCTATATGCCCCACCCCACATTTCTTATTTAAAGAAATGGTTGACAAATGGAAGACTCCTTAAAGGTAAATCTTTTTTGATAATAAATGCCACAAAAACCAATATTAATAAGGTGCGGTAGCTTAAACGTAACCAAAGGTTGGCGATAGGTGTTTGTTGCGACAAGACATAAAGCACCAAGGCCAAAATCAGGTAGGTGGTCATCCGCTTCAGCGGATAAGCCACAGGGTATTTTTTCTGCCCGATGAAATAGGATAACAGAGTAATCACGCCATATCCGGCTACAGATGCCCAGGCCGAAGCTACATAACCATAAGTAGGTACCAACCAGATGTTCAGGCCTAAAATCACGGCACACCCGATAAGAGAGAAATAAGCTCCCCAATAGGTTTCATCCGTCAGCTTATACCAGAAAGAAAGGTTGAAATAGATACCTTTGATTATCTCGGCCAGCATCACGATGGCTACTACGCTCAGCCCTTCCCAATAGTCGGAGGCTACCATGTACTTCAGGATGTCCATGTAACCCATCACGGCCAGAAATGCCAAAAGAGAAAAGATAAAGAAGTACTTCATGGCAGAAGAATACATCTTCTTGCTGTCAGCATCTTTATTCTTACCGAAAACAAAGGGCTCGTAGGCATAACGGAAAGCCTGGGTAAACATGGCCATAACCAATGCAACCTTACTGGTGGCGCTGTAAATACCCAGCTGTACCAGTCCCTCCGAACGGTCATCAAACAGATAGGGATAAATCATCTTATCGACCGTCTGATTGAGGATACCGACCAGCCCGAATATCAGAATCGGGAAAGAGTAGTTAATCATGCGCTTCATCAGTACCTTGTCCATACGGTAGGACACACCGCGCAGCTCGGGTATGAAGAAGAATATCTGCAAGGCCGACATAATCAGGTTGGACACGAAAATATATCCCACCAGATAATCGGGGTTATAGAACCAGCTGACGGTTTCGTGCGCATGGACATCGAGCCACGGACATACCAGCAGGAAGAAAAGATTCAGCAGAATGTTTCCTATGATGTTCAGCAACTTGATGGCCGCAAACTTGACAGGCCGCTTCTTATAACGCAGGTAGGCGAAAGGTATACACTGGAAGGAATCGAGGGCCACCACACACACCATCATGGCAATATAGTCGGGATGGTCCGGATACTCCAACAAGGCTGAGAGCGGATGCAAAAAGACCATGCACAGCACCACAAACAGCAGCGAGAGTCCTCCCACAAACAGCAGGGAATTGGCATATACCTTCTGCGCATCCTCGTCCGACTTATTGGCAAAACGGAAAAATCCCGTTTCCATACCAAAGGTCAGCAACACCAGAATCAGTGCCGTATAGGCATATACATTCGACACGACTCCATATCCTCCGGAAGCAGCAGGAAGTACTGCCGTATAGAGAGGAACCAACAAATAATTCAAAAAACGTCCTACGATACTGCTCAGTCCATAAATGGCAGTATCCTTTGCCAAAGATTTTATTCCGGCCATAATGTTTATCAATCAAACAGCGTTCTTTCGCTATTGTATTTACTTTTTCCTAAATGTTTATATGCCAGCTCTGTCACCTCTCGTCCTCTGGGGGTACGCTTCAGGAAGCCTTCTTTTATCAGGAAGGGTTCGTACACTTCTTCCAGCGTACCCGGGTCTTCACCCAAAGCTGTAGCAATGGTGGTCAGTCCCACAGGACCTCCCTTGAACTTGTCTATAATCGTGCACAGAATCTTGTTGTCTATCTCATCCAGACCATACTGGTCGATGTTCAGAGCCTCCAGTGCAAAACGGGCAATCTCCAAATCAATTCTTCCTGAACCTTTCACCTGTGCAAAGTCACGCACACGTCGCAACAAGGCATTGGCTATACGGGGGGTACCACGGCTACGGGAAGCTATCTCTCCTGCCGCATCTGCATCACACGGCACATCCAAGATGCGTGCGGAGCGCAGGATGATGCGTGAAAGTACTGAATCATCATAATACTCCAGGTGCAGGTTGATGCCGAAGCGGGCACGAAGCGGGGCTGTAAGCAAACCACTGCGTGTGGTAGCTCCCACCAACGTAAACGGATTCAGGTCAATCTGTATGCTGCGGGCTGAAGGTCCCTTGTCAATCATGATGTCGATGCGATAGTCTTCCATGGCAGAATAGAGGTATTCTTCCACTACCGGACTCAGACGGTGAATCTCATCAATAAACAGCACATCGTTCGGCTCCAGGCTGGTCAGTACTCCGGCCAAATCACCAGGTTTGTCGAGCACCGGTCCTGAAGTCACTTTAAATCCCACTCCTAATTCATTGGCAATAATGTTGCTCAGTGTGGTCTTTCCTAATCCGGGAGGGCCATGCAACAAAACATGGTCAAGCGCTTCTGCACGAAGTCTCGCCGCTTTTACAAAGATGCGCAGGTTATCCACCACCTTGTCCTGTCCGCTGAAATCTTCGAACTGAAGCGGACGAAGAGCGTTCTCAAAATCACGCTCTTTTCCGGTTGGTTTATAATCGCGTATGTCAAATTGTTCTTCCATAAATTCTTTAAAAGTATGACCACAAAAGTACGAATAAAAGAAGAATCCCCGATGAAGAATCCCGATTTTCGTTTATATATTGTATTTTTGTCTACTACAAAACCTATTAGAATAAGCTTATGACATCAGCAACAACCCAACTCAATGGTACCCACCTGATATTCTTCTCACCCACACAGACCTCGGCCAAGATTGCACGAGCTATCGGAGAAGGCATCGGCATGGGAAGAAGAATGGAAACAGACCTGACGCTGGATGAACAAACCTCCCCTATTGAAATGAACGGAGAACTGTGCGTCATCGCCGTTCCGGTATACGGTGGCCGTGTAGCCGCCACGGCACTCCAGCGCCTGCAACGACTCAAAGGCAACGGCTCACCCGCCATCCTTGTCGTGGTATATGGCAACCGTGATTACGAGGATGCCTTACTGGAGCTCCGTGACACCGCTGTCCAACTCGGTTTTGTACCTCTCACTGCAGGTGCATTCATCGGGGAACATAGTTTTAGTACACCGGAACTTCCCATTGCTGCCGGACGTCCGGATGCAGATGATTTGCAACAGGCCCGTGAGTTTGGAAAAAGCAGTCTGGAAAAATGGGAAAAACTGCAAGCTACCGGAACCCCCATCACAGAATTAACGGTAAAAGGAAATTTCCCCTACAAACAATTGACACCCGGTGCCCCCGCCTGCCCGACTTGCACAGACGGTTGTTTTGCTTGTGGAGAATGTATTGAAGTCTGCCCTACACATGCCATCCATTTCAGTGAAGACCAGAGCTCCATTGAAACAGATATTCACAAGTGTATCAAATGCTGTGCCTGCGTGAAATGCTGTCCAAACGAAGCCCGCGAGTTCAATACCCCGTTTGCTGCCATCCTTCACGAGAAGTTCAGTGCCCGCCGTCAGCCGGAATTATTCTTCTAACACAAAACTTGTTTACATGAAAGAAAGAGAAAAACGGGTACTGGTTGGCATGAGTGGCGGGATAGACAGTTCGGCTGCCTGCATCATGCTTCAGGAACAAGGGTATGAGGTAGTAGGTGTCACGATGCGTACCTGGGACGTGGCCTCTCATTTCACTCCCGGGAATGATCAGCCCAATGAAGTCATAGAAGCTCAGGAGCTGGCAGCACGTTTAGGCATCGAGCACCACGTGGCCGATGTCCGTACGGAGTTCCGGCAGGTCATCGTGCAGTATTTCATTGACGAATACATGCGCGGACGCACTCCCAACCCCTGTGTCATGTGCAATCCTTTATTTAAGGAACGGATTCTGTGTGAATGGGCAGACAAATGCAACTGTGCCTGGATTGCTACGGGGCATTACTGCCAACTGAAAGACCTCAACGGTTATCGTTACATCCTGACCGGAGACGACCCGCTGAAGGACCAGTCCTACTTCTTGTGGAAACTTCCGCAAGAAATTCTGAAACGCATGATGTTTCCTCTGGGAGGAATGACCAAAGCCAGCGTGCGCGATTATTTGGCATCCAAAGGTTTTGAAGCCAAAGCACGAGGAGGAGAAAGCATGGAAATCTGCTTCATCGAAAAAGATTACCGGGAATTCCTGAAAGAGCATTGCCCCGACATTGATGAGAGAATTGGTCCGGGATGGTTTGTGGACAGCAAAGGCCTGAAACTGGGACAGCACAAGGGATTTGCCTACTACACCATCGGTCAGCGAAAAGGTCTGGAGATTGCTTTGGGCAAACCGGCGTATGTGCTGAAAATCAATCCGGCCAAGAATACGGTCATGTTAGGGGATGCCGACCAGCTCAAAACTTACTACATGTTAGTGGAAGACTATAACGTGACCAGCCTGGAGGAGTTACTCAACTGCAAGGAGCTTTCGGTACGTATCCGCTACCGCAGCCGCTCAATTCCCTGCCGTGTAATTCTGCTGGACAACGGGCAACTATTAATCCGGTTTGAGCAAGAGGCTTCCGCTATCACTCCCGGCCAGTCGGCAGTGTTCTACGAAGGGAACCGTGTACTCGGAGGCGGTTTCATCGCCTCGCAACAGGCAATTAAGAAAATAGCTGCTGAGAATGAAGCTAAATTCCTATAGCATACCACAAAAAAATGTCCGGACTGCTCACTAAAGCCATCCGGACATTTTCCATTTATAACTATCTTCTTACGGATTATTCCTTATCCCGTTCCGGCGAGAAACGCACGGGATCATCATATTGTTCCTGCAGTTTCAGCATTTCTGCCTTCAACTCGTCAACCACTGCCTCATACTCCTTCTGTCCGTACAGATTGTGCATTTCGTGCGGGTCTGCCTGCAAGTCGTACAATTCCCATGTATCAATGTCATTATAGAAATGAATCAATTTGTAACGGTCTGTACGCACTCCATAATGGCGTTTCACCATGTGCTCTGCCGGGTATTCATAGAAATGATAGTACAAAGCCTTGCGCCAGTCTTTCGGGTGTTCACCTTTCAGCAACGGCAACAAAGATACTCCGTGCATATCAGACGGAATTTCTACTCCTGCCAAATCCAGAAAAGTAGGTCCATAGTCAATGTTCTGTACCATTTCAGTAATGTCTCCCCGACGAGTGAATCCAGCCGGCAAACGCATAATCAGCGGAGTACGCATGGATTCTTCATACATGAAACGCTTGTCGAACCAACCATGTTCTCCCATATAGAATCCCTGGTCGGAAGTATACACTACCAGCGTATTCTCCAGTAATCCTTTTTCCTTCAGATAGTCCAATACGCGACCCACATTATCATCCAACGATTTCACCGTCTTCATATAGTCGCGCATGTAACGCTGGAACTTCCAGTTGGCCAAATCCTTTCCTTGAGGATTTTTCTTGTAGAAATCTTCGATAATAGGACCATAGAACTTCTCCCATGCTGCACGCTGAGCACTATCCATTCGGCCGAGGAAACTTTCATACAATGTCTTCAAACGAGAGTTTTTGTCCGGGCGAAGCATCTTCAGGTCATAAATCATATCCATGTCCTTCACGATGCTCATTTCCTGAGCGGCAGCCGCTTCACGTCCCTCATAGTCATCAAAGAAGTTATCCGGCAAAGGGAAGGTCTTGTCTTCATACAAGGCCAGATTACAAGTATCTGCCATCCAGTTGCGATGGATAGCCTTGTGGTGAATGAACAAGCAGAACGGCTTCTTGTCATCACGCTTGTGTTCCATCCAGTCGATGGCATCATCGGTAATGATGTTGGTTATGTAACCGTGCTTCTGAATGGTATCATTCTGTTGCGTAATGAAATTCGGATTATAGTAATCCCCCTGTCCCGGCACAATCTGCCAGTAATCAAACCCTGAAGGCAGACTTTCCAGGTGCCACTTTCCGATAATCGCCGTCTGATAACCGGCTTTCTGCAACAGTTTCGGGAAAGTTTGCTGTGCACTGTCGAACACACAAGTAGTATTATCATAGAACTTGTTGCCACAAGAATGCTTGCCTGTAATCATACAGGCACGGCTGGGACCACTCAACGAGTTTGCCACAAAACTGTTCGTGAAGCGCACTCCCTCATTGGCAATGCGGTCCAAATTGGGAGTTTCCATATAGCGCGTATCATAACAGCTCATCATCTGTGCCGTATGGTCATCGGTCATGATATACACAATGTTGTATTGCTTCTTCTCTTGCTTATCAGCCTGCTGACAGGCTGTAGTTACGGCCGATAAAGCAACCATACCGGCAACGGGGTAAAATTTATTCATAAGTATATTTAGGTTATTTGGTTACAAAGCAGATATACGAAGCTTATAGCTCATCGGTTTCTGCGGAATCTGGTACTTCAGCATGGTTTCCGGACCACAACTTGCATTTCCTATTCCACGCAAAGCTGCATCCAGGTGAAGCACTACGTATGGACGTGGCTGCAATTCCCAAGTATGTTTGGTATTCATCAAGTCTTCATCCGTATAACGTAAAGCAGAGAAAGAAACATTGCCCTGTGTCTGGATACGGATACCCTTTCCTGAAGCATCCTTCAAATCCATACTACGCAAACCTTCCCGATTGCCCATAGACTGAGGTTTCACATACTTGCCTGTATCATTTGCATCCAGTGTGTAACGTCCCACAGGACATGCATCCTTACGGTCAACATAGTTTTCCCAAGGACCATGTGCATAATAGTCTACCTGGGTCAAAGTAGAATCCAGCAGGCAAACCAATCCACAGCGACGTAAGTTTGCAGTCTGAGGAGAGAAACGTACATCCATGTCTATTACTCCATTCGGCATAAATGTGTACACAATGTTGGTTGCACACAAAGAACCGCCACGAGAGGTACTTACCTGTACAATTCCTTTATCCACACTTACCTCACACGTACCGGCTGCATCCAGTCCGTTAGCAACTTCCTTAAACAAGTCATTCTCAATCCAGCGGTGGTTATCATACAAGAAACCGCCATTATGACTGATGATTTCCTTTCCAGCCATGTTCAATTGTACCATCTGTCCGGTAGCTTTATCAAAAGCTGCACGGAGGTGCTTGTTATAAAGCATCAACAGTTTATCGGTTTCCTGAATGGTCCATTCATTTTTCTTCTTCTTAAACGTCAGTTGTGGTAAATCGGCTCTCTTCTGCAATTCAAACTGGCAAGCAGCTACTTCATGTCCAGCCTCAGCCCATACAGTAGGTGCTAACATACGTACATGTAAATTGACCATCACTTCATCACCAGCCTTCTTGGCATCTGCCAGGTTTACTCCAGACAGTTTCAGATTCAGCACCGTAGAATCTCCCGGAAGGATATTTTCCAGTTTCAAGCTGTCAGCTCCTACAATCACTCCATTCTTCACGCTTTCCCACTTCAAATCGAAGCCTTTCAATGACAAGAATGCATACTTGTTACGTACCTGTACATTGACCATATTATGAGAAGCATCCGTACCTACACACTTAAAGGCCACATACTGATAAATGGCTTTCACCTCTTTCAGTTTCGGAGATTCTTCACGTGTAGCCGGCACAATACCGTTGGAACAGAAGTTACCCTGATGCGGACCAGGGAAGTCATATCCTGTATGCAGACGGTAAATACCTTTCTTTATTTCATGCGGTTCATAAATAGCCTGGTCTACCCAGTCCCAAATAGCTCCACCGATAGTAGCCGTACTGCCTTCAATACTTTCCCAATATTCTTTCAGGTTACCGATGGCATTTCCCATGGCATGCGCATATTCACACACGAAGAGCGGTTTTTCAAACGCACTTACATGCTCATCCATCCAGTCCATGCTCGGATACATCTTGGAGTAGAAATCACTGAAGCGGTTACCACCGTATGACTTTCCATCACGTGTGCCTTCATAATGTACCGGACGACTATCCAGCTTTTTAGCTGCGTCATAACAATCACGGAAGTTGGCTCCTCCTCCGGCTTCATTACCCAAGCTCCAGAAAATCACACTCGGATGATTGCGGTCTCTCAGCACCATGCGGTCAATACGATCCACGAATGAAGGTATCCAGGAAGGCATGTCACTGATAGACTGGTTGGCATGGTCTTCCAGGTCAGCCTCATCCATTGTGTACAAACCATAGTAGTCAAACATAGCATACATTTTGGCTGCATTCGGATAATGCGACGTACGAATCGTATTGATATTGTTCTGTTTCATGGTCAGCACATCCCACAACATAGACTCTGTTGTCACCGCACGACCATACATCGGATGCGTATCGTGACGGTTGGTTCCCTTGAAGAACACTCGTTTGCCATTCAAGTAAAGCAGTGAGCCTTTCACCTCTATGTCACGGAAACCGTACTTCGTAGAGAAAGCCATTTCATCTTTTCCTCCCTGACGCTGTATCACTTGCACAGTATACAAGGTAGGAGTTTCAGCAGTCCACAAAGACAAATCTGTCAAATCGAATGACACATTAGCCGTACTTACCGGAGAAGAAGGAGCGTATTTCACAGCCACTTCCGATTCGGCTACCTTACGGCCTTCCGGATCTAACAGACGCACCAGCAGATTCTTGGTACCCTTCAGCTTGTCACGGTTATCCAAAGACAACTTCACATTCATGGTTCCACTTTTATAGTTCTTGTCTTTATCCAATAGACAAGTAATGTAATGGTCGCGCACGCTGACTTTCGGTACATTATATAAATACACATCACGGAAGATACCACTCATGCGGAACATATCCTGACATTCCAGATAAGAACCGTCACACCAGCGGAACACCTGCACAGCCAGACGATTTTCGCCCGGTTTCAGGTACTTGGTCACATCAAACTCAGCTACATTGTTTGCTCCTTGTGAATAGCCTACATATTTTCCGTTGAGATACACAAAAGCTGCACTGTAAATACCACCGAAATGAATGAAAGTACGTTTTCCATCCCAGCCTTCCGGCAAATTAAACGTACGTACATACGAACCTACCGGATTGATACCATAGTTCTTTCCGCCATCGTTAAAACCTTTACGTGCCTGAATATAAGGCGGTGTGTTGGCATGCGGGAATTCTACATTGGCATAAATCGGACGGTCGTAGCCCTGCATTTCCCAGTTAGACGGCACAGGAATGCGGTCCCATCCCGATACATCGAAATCTTCCTTATAAAAATCCAGCGGACGTTGTGAGGGTTCTGACACCCAATGGAAAGCCCATGTACCGTTCAGCAGCATATAGGCAGAGTTATGTACTTCCTCCCACGGGCGGTCATAGAAAGCCTTGTCTGCCAGCATATCTTTCTCTGAAGGATAAGGCATATACGTGGCATGACCTGCTTCCTTATTTTCTTCAAAGCGAGTTTCATCTTCCCAGTACACTTTTTCGCGTGCAGCCATACCCGCTCCTTCGGGCATAGGCACGGCGCTTACCCGTATCTGGAACAAAGAAGCTTCCATCGTTTCAGCCTTCTTTCTGTCCATCAACTGCAGACGGCCGTCCTTCTGACATACCAACATAAGCGACGGAGTATTGGCCGGAACCAGTCTCACCCCGTTTGCGGTTTCCTGTATGCTCCACAACTGCGCCTCATCACTTCCGTTTACCTCTGTAACGACCAATGCCTTATGGTCTACGTCAGCTCTCAGCGCCTTGTCTTCGAATACATTCACAAAACGGCAACTTCCCGATAACTCGTTAATGTTCCACTGCTGTTTCTGGTCGTCCTTACTCAAGGATTTCAATATCACAGACGAACCCTTATCATAGCCCAGTACCTTATTTGATACTTTTGCAGGGAATACATTATAAAGCCTGTCTTTATCGTATCTGCTTTGCGAAGATACATTCTGAGCCATCCATACCAGAAGTCCCAGGACCATCAAAAAACGATAAATTTTCATCATAACATTTGCTATATTAAAGTGGAATACATACTAAATTTCTAACTTTTCCTTTAAATCCCATCTTGGTATCTCCCAGCTGTTTCAAGGGGAAAATCAAGGTTTCCCGATACCATAATTTATCTTTTCGCTGCCACTTTTCATTGAAAACCTCTTTCACACGGCCTTCCAGTCTTTCCTGCAGCTGTCCATTTACAAACAGGGAGGTACCCTTTTCATCTCCTTCAATTCTTACTTTTGTCCATTGTCCGGCAGGCAAACGATACGCATGGAACACAAACTCATATCCATCACGACGGAAAGCAAACTTACCGGTATTCTGCCAGTTGGACACGAATTCTGAATGCGGACCTTTGAATAATATCGCATCAGCATTAGGCGTTGCATCCGGACACAATTCAAATTCCACCGCATAGGGATATCCAATTTCATCGACTTCCGTAGTCACCACTTCTGTACCTGACAAAGTCACTTCTTTTCCTGTTTCAGTCAGCGTAGTCTGTTTGTCTACCTTGGCCAACAGGTTTACCCCCGGAGCCTCAGGAGTAACCGCACAAAGCGCCATGAATTGTTCAAAAGGCACTTTATCGGCATTCTCACCTTTCCACATCTTTTCACACGCTACTTGTAACCCAGGGAAAGTACGAAGATGTACATCCTGTTCGCTGATTCCATTACCCACACGGTCGTTCCAGACCGCCAGCATCGCACCCAGGAAGTTGGGATGACGCACAGTCATCTTCGGGTCATCCTTCCGCATCATTTCCGGCATCCAGCTTTCATACAACCACTGATAGTCCAGGAAATCATGGTAATAATTTACGGCCGGAACTATATACAACAACCCGTCGCATAGATTTACGACTTTAGCTCCTGCATCCAGACAAGTCTGTACATCCATCCAGCCATGATTCCATGCACTTACCACCTTTCCCTTCAAATCCACAGGCGTATTTCCTTTCATCATGCTCAAGCTTCCCCATAAACGCGGAGTCTTGCCATATTTTGATACGAAATCAAGATAATGATTTGTAAAATGACGGAACTGCTCTGCCTCTTTCTGATTATATTCATCTGTTCCGATATGAACTTCCGGCCCTACGAACACCGGATTCTCACCCGACAAATACTCGTCAAACAGTACATCCACAAATTCGTAAACCTCCGGTTTGTATAAATCCAGGTGGTCCATACCATACTCTTTCTTATCGGCTGCCAGACGCGGATTATAATGTGTGAAAGCCAATGAATGAGCCGGCACGTCAATCTCCGGTATCACATTTACCCCATAACGTGCTGCCATAATCTGAAAATCACGGAATTCTTCTTTGGTATAAGAACCGTCCTTTGCCGTCAGCCCCGGGAAACGTTCACTTTCCAGACGGAAAGCTGCATACGTCTTGTTCCAGTCATTGTCAAAAAATTCCACAAAGCCATTGTCGTTCAAATGTACCTGCAGCTCATTCATCTTATAGAACGAAAGAATCTTGACATAATCACGCAGGTAATCCATCGTAAAAAACTTACGGCCTACATCAATCATGAATCCTCGGTTCGGATACAAAGGAAAGTCCGTAGCCCGGCCCTTCATCAACCCTTCCGGTTGGTTATGGAGCATCTGGAGCAACGTACGCGTTCCCCAGAAAACACCTTTAGAAGTAGGTGCCTCAATGGTAACCTCACCCTGAATATTCATCCGGTATCCTTCTTCACCCAAAGTTTTGTCCGGCTTACCCAAAGTCAGATAAACAGCTCCTTTTTCTTTCTTTCCTACTACGACACTATACTCCCAACCAAACATTTCCTTCAAATCCTGCACCAGGATTTCGGCCTCTCCTTTCAGTTCCATCTCTTCATCTAAAGAAACAATCACTTTTCCAGTTTCCGGAAGTACCAGTTTTCCTTTTGCCGATTTCCACTGCTGCAAGGCAGGAATCACTTGTGGCACATTCTGGCCTACAGCCATCATCAGTCCACACAACCACATCACACTACATAGAATCAGATGTCTCATTGTATCAAATTTAAAGTTTACATATTTATCTTAAGAAATAACCGTTTCTGCAGAAATCAACGACACTCATACTAAAATATTTGACTAAAGAAACGCTAAACCATGAACAAACAAAACCAGCGATTTTTCTCATACTATTTATTTAAGGATTTTAGTTTCGAATACAAAAATATGCATTTTTCTTCTCTTCATCACTTTTAAAGACTGATTTTTAAGTCTTAAAAATATCTATTAATAAGATTCGGAAATAAACGGAACATGCTTACGACCATGAAACATAGAACATTTCTGCCCTTTTTGAAAAATCCCTTTACATTTTCTACGTTTCCCTACAGAGAAACCTACGTTTTCCGAACCAGAAACATACGGTTCCGCATGGAGAAACCTATGTTTCCCTCATGGGAAACATAAAAATCTCTCCAATAAACAGAGATTTACATAAAGACATTTCAGTCTCTTCTTAGCACACTGATAAAAACAACAATTCCTTGCCTCTCCTTACACAAGGAAAAACAAGGAATCGTTATCCAGTCACGAGTTCACTTTGTATTTACTCTGTCATAAAAGTAGCTTTTATGTCATAAGAAAAAATATTTTCATATCATTACCAAACTACTTTTCCGACATAGATTTCCCCCAATTTTTATTAGGAGCAGACCCCATCCACAATTCTAATATTCCCCCATGTACAAAATCTGGATGGAGCAACTGATAGAAATTATAAGCTTTCCCGTTCAACGTAGCTTTTTGTATATAACAGTTTACCTCAGAATTATGATGAGTCACAATTTTAAACTCTTTTCCAGCATAATAATCAGAATCCAGCTTTATCGTAATCTCATCAAACACCGGACTTGTGATGTCATAGCATGGATGCGAGGAAGAACCTCCGTCCAGACTAAATAATCCGATTGCCATCAAAGCACTGACACCGGCCATCTGTCCCTGGTCTTCATCATTTCCAGTATATCCCTTTTCTGGAGTGATAGCTCCATACGTTTGCTTCCCAACCTGACGTACCCAATACTGAGTAAGCCAAGGATACCCTACATGCGAAAACACATGTGCACTTGAGCAACCCGGCTGATTGGCATAACTTACATAGCTGAACAGAAAATCATCTGCTGCCGACTTTCGAAAAGCCTCATCCAATCTGACCGCCAGACTATCTTTTCCTCCCATCATACGGGCTAAACCCTGAATATCGTGCGACAGACCAAAAGTAGCCTGCCATGCATTAGCTTGAACAAACCCCTTTTCCGACAGAGGGTCCGTATGCAGCCTATCACCATTTTCACTTCGCGGTATCATTAATTTTAACTCCGGATGAAAGGAAACTTTCCAGCCCATAGAACGTTTCTGAAAATACTTTGCCTCTCTCTGTTTCTTCATTTTTAGAGCCATCTGCCCTAAACTCCAGTCTTCAAAAGCCCACTGTATGGTCAGACCGGCATCATTCGGGCAATATCCATGTTTTACATAAAAATCCAGCTCCCGGTCCATATCAAAAGCCAGCATTCCTCCTTTTTCATGATTCCTTTTCATCGCCTGAAAAGCTTTCTCCGGATTCCACTTACGATAAATGCCACGTTGGTATGCACTTGTAATCATCGAAGTAGCCGGACAACCTGTCATTATATACGTATATGCACCTACAGACGGACCACGAGGCAACAACCCTCCATTCCTGTCATATTCAAGAAATGAAGCAGAAAACTCATCCAATACAGAAGGATAGGCTAATCCCCATAATGTATTCAAATTCCATTGAGTCAGCCACAATGCATCCGAATTATACATGTGATGAATCACTTTTCCATCCTTTCCTTTTGGCAGCATACGTGACTTATACTCTGGAGAAAGTGTGTGGATACGGGTAGCTTTTCCTACTCTTGTCCCTCCCTTCAAATAATCCGGATAAGAGCCATCTATATCATCAATTTTATGCCTTCCCAGCAGCACATGCCATAAGTCCGTATAAAATTTCATCTTTTGCTGGTTGGTTCCACCTTTTACATCAATTTTACCCAACCACTCATTCCAGACAGATAATGCTTCAGTCCTCACTTGCTCAAAATCCCAATGAGGACATTCCTGGTCCATATTCTCTCTTGCATTTTCTATGCTTACATACGAAAAGGCCGTTTTCACCAAAATCTGTTCACCAGGCTTCACCCCCCCAAAATCAGCTTCTACTCCAGAAGTTGGTGACTGCTTAAAAGAAGACCCTGGTATGGTATACACCTCTGTAGAGCCGTTCATCTGAGTAATATCACATTGTCTTTCATTTCCAGTCCAACTGTTTAATGTACGAAAAGGACGTTCAAAACGGACTACAAAATAAACCTGCGCCTTATCGACTCCTCCCCATACTCTTCCTGTGGTGTCAAAATATCCCGCGATTTCCGTTTCATTTACGCGCGAAGCGTGTGCACCCACCATCGTAGAAGTAGATATATGTCCGCCAAGTCCTAGCAGGACTTTCGCCAGTGACTCTTGTGCATACGTCAGCCGATAAAATCCCACACGTTCAGTGATTGTCTGTTCTACCCATATTCCATATCTATCCAAAAATAACCGATGGTAGCCTGGCTGCACGATTTCTCCATCATGCGAAAAAGAAGAGCTCCACCCACTTTCACCTTTACGGGTATCAATCTGACCTGTTATCGGCATCAGATTCAAACCTGATATAACCCAGTCATGAATCTGAGGAAAACCTAAAACCCGGGTAGAGTTATAACTGTATCCCCCACCGCCTTGATTTATATTACGTGTCAGAGGAGCAGAGCTCATCATTCCAAAAGGAAGACTTCCGGTCACAAAAAAGAAATAACGTCCCTTGGCTGTTTCCACATAAGGATTTACCCAAGAGACATAGTCTGAATAAGATTCAGGAGAAGGCAAGACTTCTATCTCGGACAGGCCAAGATTCTCTCCTTCACCATCAGTTACCTGGAAACGTACCCAACTGACTCTTTTAGAGTCAAAATCAACCACTTTAGGTGCACCATCATTAGCAATTAAATTTACATCAATCGAAGTTCCGTCACTGAATGAAAGAGTACCTGCCGCCGTATGGCTGCTTATATCCGGACAATCATATAAAATAATCTGGCTAATGTTTACAGGGTAATCCCAATCCAATTGTACCCAGGGGAAGGGACGAACTCTGCCCCTCATATCCAGGCGGCTACCTGAACGCCATTCTCCTGTATTCAGTATACGTATAAGCCCGTCTGACACACGTGTTGCATCCATCTCCTTCCCTGCAGCTGAAGAGCAAGAGACCTTTGCCAAAGAGGCAATGTTATGAGGCGTCGCAGATAACAAAAGGGGAAACAGGCACCATAGAAAAAACAAAAATGCTTTTATCCTCATAAGACTAATTCTCGTTTCAAGTTATAATTCCTACTCAAGGGTCAATGGGTTCTGTGGGCTGAATAATTAATGACTCCTGCAACGGGAAAAATTCCATCATACGCTCATTCAGCCTTTTCCCTAAACGATAAGGTACATAACCTAATTCACGAAGACAACGTGAATCCATTCCTTCCACAAAATTTAAATGAGAAAAAGAAGACGTTACCACTGCGGCCTTTTCTACAGGAAAACCGTTACGGAACATAATACGTGCTGCATTACGAAAGTTCGTGGTAGTATGTCGCGCATGAGGCTCTATAATAATGGCACTCTCCGGAATCTGCCAAACGTCCATCAAATACTTTTTCATTTCAAAAGCCTCATTGTAAGGAGTATGATATGGATGTACTCTTCCTCCCGATACAATAATAAATGGTGCCTGATGCTGACGATACATCATGGCTGCATAGGCAGAACGAAGCTTCCCTTCTGGGCTAATAGATACATTGGGCTCCTCGGGTCCTGCGCCTAACACTAAAATGGCTGTATAAGGATAATTGTTCCATTCTGTTTGGCTAACCTGAGTATATGCCATTCTGTTTTCTGTCGAACACAGAGGCTCATAATCAATCGACTGACGGCGGTCGTTCACATCAAGCAAAGCCTTAACAGCAGCCATAGGTACAGAATAAAAAACAGGATGTGTTTTTACCTCAAATGCAATATTTTGCTGACAAGCAGGAAGAATTTCCTCGATAAACCGGCGGCTATGTATGTAAAAGCCAATAGAATCGATTTGAGGATAATGAGGTTTCCGGGCTGCTGCATACACCTCTATCGCATAGTTCATTCCTTCTGCATCTTGCTCCCAGATTTTTTTCAAGAACTCTGCCCCATTCTCTTTATACTGCTGATAGCAACCGGAAGGGATTATATGCCTTGTCAACAACCGATCAATCGGATTTCCTGGCTTATAAAGACTTGCCAATGCTTTTGCAGCTTCTGTAATCTCTTCTGCAGAGAATTTCATCGCTTCCACCCGTTCCTGCGAAGTTTTTGCCTCATGCAAACGCTCTAATTTCTTCAGCCCCATTTTTTTCAAAACAGGGTCATGACAAATCATAGAATCTACTTCACCAAATTCACGCAACAGAGCTGTAAAATAATATGCTTTATTCTCTATCTTCTCTGCAGAAATTAAATGGTATTCTCTCTGAACCTGTGCATACGAGCATAAGGAAAACAGTAAACCCAAACAGCATATACCTATCTTTTTCATCGTCTGCCCTCCTCTTTTAAATATTGCAGTAACTGCACAGGACGGTCTGTCTG
Source organism: Phocaeicola plebeius (assembly GCF_003437535.1). Taxonomy (GTDB): domain Bacteria; phylum Bacteroidota; class Bacteroidia; order Bacteroidales; family Bacteroidaceae; genus Phocaeicola; species Phocaeicola plebeius_A. The sequence continues at coordinate 216,591 of NZ_QSQT01000001.1, read as the reverse complement.
AATTAATGAAGCTCCTTTTTCTAACAACCATCCCCAGCTTTCATCTTTCTGATTCAATTCCACAGCACGGTCATCATCATGCCCACCATTCAATGAAGGCCACAATCCGTTCAGCCAAATCTTAGAACCATTATCTTTCACCTTTTGAAGTAAACGTAAAACTTCCGGAGTTACTTCTGAAAAGCAGCATTCCATTGCCACAGGTTTCATCTGTCTATACCCCTCTATAAACGCCTCTGCATCAGGATTGTTCAAGTCTACAATCGGCATATAAATAACTTTGTCAAGTACATCCTCATTTTCAGCCTTGACTTTTTCATAAGCATATCCGGATTTTATTACCACCTGGTCTATAGTCTGTGTTTTTACCAATAACTTATACACTTCTTGAAAATAATCATAGCCCTTATCTATGTTTATCAGAATTTTTCCTTTTGTCAGTTCCAATACCTCCTCCAAAGTCGGAATTGGATGAAAAGTAACTCTTCCCAATCCATTTTTCAGATGAAACTTTCGCAATTCTGCCAACGTATAATCCGAAACTTTTCCCTTTCCGTCGGTCGTACGGTCTATAGTATTGTCGTGCATAATTACCAGCTGATTGTCTTTTGTCATCTTCAAATCAATCTCAATCAAGTCAACTCCCATCGCAATACAATTTTGAAAGGCCTGTAATGAGTTTTCAGGTGCATTTCTCCAGTCGCCACGATGAGCCACTACCAATACTTTCTTCGTTTCATGACTCTTCAAATCTACCACAAGAGTCTTTGCACTCTCCTGAGCAGAGAGTACAAAGACTGTGCAGAGAAGAAAAATCATACAAGTAATTCTCTTCATCTTCAAATTTTATTTAATGATTAATATCCTTCGTTCTGATACATTCCTTCCGGATTCAACTTCCACTCATCATAAGGAATCGGATAATAAATATCTTTTTCATTGAAGTTCTGCAAATTGGAGATACCATAACAATTCGGATCCTTTGCATGCATATAAGTTACTAATTCATCAATCGTAAAGAAACGGAGTAAATCATACCAACGCTGATTCTCAAAAGCAAGCTCTACACGGCGCTCATGAAGAATAGCTAATTTCAGTGTCGGATATTTACTTCTGTAGTCGGTATTTTGGATAGATTCAATATAACCTGGTAATCCTGCCCTTTCACGTACCTCATCCAAATAAGGGATTGCTTTTGTTTCTTCACCCAAAGCTTCATAAACCTCAGCCATCATCAAGATAACATCGGCATAACGTAATATAATCCAATCATTGCCTCCATAAGCTAAAGTACCCGCAGCGTCACTAGTATCACGGAACTTTGTAATGCAATAAGCCATTGCTTTAGGATTATCAGCATAAACAACTGAGAATGCTTTTCGCTTATCAGTAGCTTCATATTCATTTACCAAATCCTCATTTACATAAGTTCCCTGACCTTTTGAAGGATATTGCGAATTACATGTAATACCAATTGACTGATTATCTGCCGCAATCGAAGAATGGTAATCTTTATCCCCTTGTTTATATACAATCTGGAAAAGAATTTCAGGACAAGTAGACTTGTTAGCAACAGCAAATAAACCAGTCTGTGCATTGTCATCATAAGTAACTTCATTCAGGCGATTAAACTGCTTCATTCCTAAGCACATTTCGAGATACGTTTTTGCAGAGTTTAAATATTCTTTCCGATTCTGGGTATCCAGCACATGGGCCATTGTCAAATATACTTTTCCAAGTAATCCTGCCATAGCTGCTTTATTTGCTCGCCCTTTATTACCTTCAGGCTGATGATTTGGCAAGGTACTTTTCTCAATTCCAAACTCTAAATCTTCTACTATCTGCTCATAAATCTTCTTCTTATCCTCACGGAAAGTATGCGCTTCAATTTCAGCTGGAGTAGCAAGATAAGATGTTACTAATGGAGCATCTCCCCACTTACGCACAATATCAAAATATACTAGCGCACGCACAAAACGGGCCTCAGCTTCATAATTATCTTTCTCTTTTTCATCACTAAAAGTCACAGTCTGAATACCTTTTAAAGCAAAATTTGCATTATTGACTGTTTTATACATCGCCTGCCAATGACTTTTCAAATAAGTATTACTAGGGAGTAATGAAAAGTCTGTAAACTGAAAAGGCTCACCGGCAGAAGACTGATTATCCAAACGTCCTGTATTATCTGAACGTTCCTCTGTATACATAGTACTTCCTTCGCCCATACAAGACCCTGAACGTAATGCCATATAAGCACCGTATACAGCACGTTCAACATCATTCTCAGTAGTAAAATAATTCTCTACTGGTATTTTATTAGGATTATCTTCTGACAGAAAATCTTCACACGAAGTTAAATTAAGTCCAACTGCCAGAATTGCAGTAAATAATATTGTTTTTTTCATTGTGTAATCTCTTAGAATGTTAATTGAAGTCCCATATTATATGCTCTCACCAATGGATATTTTCCATAATCTACCCCCGGAGTCAAATTCGCACCGTCATTATAATCTACCTCTGGATTGTATCCCTTATATTTGCTAATAGTAAACAAATTATCAGCTGCCACATATACTCGTAAGTTGCTAATTACTCCTTTTGACCAATTCTTTACATTGGAGAATGTATAACCTACGCTAATGTTTGTACATCTGAAAAACGAACCATCCTGCAAATAGAAAGTAGACAAACGAGTACTATTACTCTGTGTTCCTCCACGAGATGCTTTATAAACCCAACCATTTCCTGGATTTTCTACATCACGATAACGCTGGTCTGCTTCCACATATTGATTACCAGAACCTTCCATATTAAATAAATAGTAATCTTGTCCATCCAATACTTTATTTCCGTATGAGCCATTGAAAGAAGCACTCATATCAAAATCTTTATAACTTCCACTCAGGTTTAGTCCATAAGTAAATTTCGGATGAGGATTACCAATCACTGTTTTATCATTGTCATCTACAACCCCATCTCCATTTACATCTTCAAAATAAATGTCGCCCGGTTGGAGCGCAATAGATTGTGACAATGAACGAGCCGGACCTTTTAATTTATATCCTTCAGGGAATTTATTTCCATTTGCTTTATAAACAGCATCATCGGCCTGAATTCCAGCCATATCTGCTTCTGTAACCATTCCAATTACCTTAAACCCATAAAACATTCCAATAGGCTGTCCCTCCATTGTAATATGAGTTTTATAAGAACGTTCTGCACCATTAGTAATAATGGTATTGCCACCATCTAATTCCAATACTTTATTACGGTTAACAGAAATGTTACCACTAATATTAAAACTATAATCTTTTCCACTCAATACTCTACCATCTACTTGAATATCACATCCCGTATTACGAATCTTAGAATTCGGAAGATTTGTGAGCATAGAAGTTGCACCAGAAATTGCAGATACAGGCTGCTCGAACAACAAATCTTGAGTATGACTCAAATAATAGTTGGCAGAAATCGCCAAACGATTATTAAACAAGCCCAAATCCACACCTACGTTATATTGAGAAGTTGACTCCCAGCCAATCGCATTATCTTTTACTCCACCTGGATACATAGCTGATACAATCGTTCCATTTCCAATCACAGTCCCAGATGGAGAATTCATTACTGCAGCATATTGATAATTACCAATATTGTTATTTCCACTCATACCCCAACTTGCTCTCACTTTCAATGAAGAACTATCACCAAAAGCAGCTTTATAAAAATCTTCATTTGAAACAGTCCAAGCCGCAGAGATTGATGGGAAGTATCCCCAACGATTTTCAGGGCCAAACAAAGAAGAAGCATCACCTCGGAATGAAGCAGTTAAATAGTACTTATTTGCAAAATTGTAATTCAAACGTGTAAAATAAGAAATCATTGTCCAGTTTGATTTTGAAGTACTATTTAATGTAATATCACTAGGATCAGCACCATGACCTGTCACTTCTGTAATATGATCATCCTGATAACCAGTAGCTTTTACTCCCAAAATATCATACATATTTTTTTGAATAGAATAACCTGCAACACCACTGAAATTATGTACCTGATTCCAGCTCTTATTATAGTTTGCTGTAAATTCAGCCAAATAATCTGATTGCAAAGAAGTTCTTGCTATAGAATTAGCCGCAGCTTTGGCCTGATCTGTTCCTGGTAAATTTGCCCCGGATGATAAACTGGTAGGACGATAAAACTCGTATTTTTCACTATAATTATACATTCCTAAATTTGCCTTCAAGAATAAATCTTTCAACGGTTCATAACTTGCTGTCAAATTATATGTATTACGTACTCCGTTTCTTCTGATTTTTGTTTCCGTAGCTAATGCTACCGGATTCTCAATCTGCTGGAATCCATAATTACTTGAATAACTTGTCATCTCACCTTTTACCAATTGACCATTTTCATCATAGCAACGGAAAATCGGTGCATAAATCAAAGCCCCAAGAATCGGTCCATGATCAAAACGCCCTTCTTCCACTTCTCGATTCCAGTTAGATGTATTGGAAAAATTAGCTCCTACCTTAAACTTAGAGCTTACTTGTATATCTAAGTTTCCACGTAAATTCAGGCGACGTTGTCCCGTAGAAAGAATAATACCTTCCTGATTCTGATAAGCTGCACTAACTTCATAACGAATTTTATCTGTACCCCCATTTACAGAGATATGATGACGCTGTGAAGGAGCATTACGATACAACTCATCTTGCCAGTCTGTATCATATTCCGGTGTGATTACACGCTGATTCTCAAAATCATATAAAAATTCTGGAATCATAGCTGCACTATTACTAGAACCTAAACGCTGTGCACGTACATCATTCGTATCACTAAAGTAAGCATCATCCCATGCTTTTCCTGCATTAACCATGAAATTTTTATATGCATTATTACGTCCATCAACAACCAAATCTGCAAATTGTGCAGAATTCAATAATTTCACTTTTTTGGCCAGCTGATTTACACTAAACTGAAAATTATAGTTTACCTTCGCTTTTCCCTCTTTTCCACGCTTAGTTGTAATCAACACAACACCACCAGCTGCACGTGAACCATAAATAGCTGCCGAGGCTGCATCCTTCAAGACTTCAATAGACTCGATATCTTCAGGACTCAACATCAAATCTTCATTGGAAGGATAACCATCTATAACATATAACGGGTCAGAGCTCGCATTAATAGAGGCCACACCACGTACACGTATTTTTGTACTCTGATAAGGTGCACCACTTACCTGAGCAATCTGTACACCAGAGACCTTTCCGACCAAACTTTGCCCAACTGTAGGTGTAGTTACGTTTAACTCTTTTGACTTGATGCTGGAAACAGCTCCCACCACATCTGTTTTACGCATGGTCTGATAACCTACTACCACAACCTCATCCATTGTTTTAGAATCCTCAACCAATACAATATGCAGATTATCTCCCTTTTTCGGTTTTATACGCTGTGTGGTATAACCGATATAAGATATTTCCAGCGTATGTTCATAGCTCTGTACATCTAATCTGAACTTTCCATCCACATCCGTTACCGTTCCATTTTGAGTTCCCTTCTCAAAAATACTGGCACCGATTACGGCCTCTCCATTTTGGTCGACAACAAGACCTTGAACCCAATCATCTTCAAAAATTTTAGCCTGAGCAGAATTCGTAAAAAATCCTGTCATACAGACAATTAAACAAAACAATCTAATTACTTTTTTCATAACCTGTTAATAGAATAAAATTTCTGTGCAAAAGTATGAGGGGGGCATTGCACAATGATTGCAGGTTAATTAAAACTATGGCACAATAAGGTTACAAAAAGATTTCGACTACTCCATAAATTCTTATAAACACATTCACCGGATTCTACCTTCAAAGTTTTGAAACCAATATATCTTAAACCCATCCCGAAAAATTCGCTTCGTACGCCTCAAAAAAGAATAATTTCCAAATAAATCGTATCTTTGCACATCGTAAGGTTGCAACTTAGAATAAACTATATACGTATATGGAAAAGAACTTTAAACGGACGACCGTTACATCGGCTCTGCCATACGCCAACGGTCCGGTCCATATCGGCCATCTGGCAGGGGTTTATGTGCCGGCCGATATTTACGTGCGCTATCTGCGCCTGAAAAAAGAAGACGTGCTCTTTATCGGAGGTTCGGATGAACATGGAGTGCCCATCACTATCCGCGCTAAAAAAGAAGGTGTAACCCCACAGGATATTGTGGACCGTTATCACACCCTCATTAAGGATTCTTTTAAAGAATTCGGTATTTCATTCGATGTGTACGGACGTACCTCTTCACCTACTCACCATCAGTTAGCATCTGACTTTTTCCGTAAATTGTATGACAAGCATGAGTTTATCGAAAAAACTTCCATGCAATATTATGACGAGGAAGCTCACACATTCTTAGCTGACCGTTACATTACGGGAGAATGCCCTCGCTGCCATGCAGAAGGTGCTTACGGTGACCAGTGTGAAAAATGTGGAAGTACACTTTCTCCCACAGAACTGATTAACCCGAAAAGTGCCATCAGCGGAAGCCAGCCTGTCATGAAGGAAACCAAACACTGGTATTTGCCACTTGACAAACACGAAGGCTGGTTGCGCAAATGGATTCTGGAAGACCACAAGGAATGGCGTCCGAATGTGTACGGACAGTGCAAGAGCTGGCTGGATATGGGGCTGCAGCCTCGTGCCGTGAGCCGCGACCTTGACTGGGGTATTCCGGTTCCGGTAGAAGGTGCAGAAGGAAAAGTATTGTATGTATGGTTCGATGCACCTATCGGCTATATCTCTAATACAAAAGAGCTGTTGCCCGATTCATGGGAGAAATGGTGGAAAGACCCTGAAACACGCCTGATTCATTTCATTGGAAAAGATAACATCGTGTTCCACTGTATCGTATTCCCGGCCATGTTGAAGGCAGAAGGAAGCTACATTCTTCCGGACAACGTGCCTTCTAACGAGTTCCTGAACCTGGAAGGTGACAAGATTTCAACTTCACGCAACTGGGCAGTATGGTTGCACGAGTACCTGCAGGATTTCCCTGGCAAACAGGATGTATTGCGCTACGTGCTGACTGCTAACGCTCCGGAAACTAAGGACAACGACTTTACATGGAAAGATTTCCAGGCTCGTAACAACAACGAACTGGTAGCAGTATACGGTAACTTCGTAAACCGTGCCCTGGTGCTGACTCACAAATATTTCGATGGAAAGGTTCCGGCTTGTGGTGAATTGAACGACTACGACCGTGAAACACTGAAGGAATTTGCCGACGTAAAAGAAGAAGTAGAAAAACTGCTGAACGTGTTCAAATTCCGCGACGCACAGAAAGAAGCCATGAACCTGGCCCGCATCGGAAACAAATACCTGGCAGATACAGAACCATGGAAACTGGCTAAAACCGACATGGCACGTGTGGCTACCATCCTGAACATTTCATTGCAGTTGGTTGCCAACCTGGCCATTGCTTTTGAACCGTTCCTGCCGTTCAGTTCTGAAAAACTGCGCAAGATGCTGAACATGGAAAGCTTCGACTGGGAACAGCTGGGACGTACAGACTTGCTGGCAGAAGGCCATCAGCTGAACAAGCCTGAACTGTTGTTCGAAAAGATTGAAGACGACGTTATTCAGGCACAGGTAGATAAATTGCTGGCTACCAAGAAGGCCAACGAAGCAGCCAATTACAAGGCTAATCCGATTAAACCGACCATTGCTTTCGAAGAATTTGAGAAACTCGACATCCGTGTAGGTACTGTATTGGAATGCGAAAATGTACCTAAGATGAAGAAGCTGCTGAAATTCAAGATTGCCGACGGACTGGAAAACCGTACCATTGTCAGCGGTATTGCTCAGCATTACAAACCGGAAGACTTGGTAGGCAAGCAAGTGCTGTTTATCGCCAACTTAGCTCCTCGTCAGTTCAAAAACGGCCTGGTGAGCGAAGGTATGATTCTCAGCGCAGAAAACTTTGACGGTTCATTGTCCGTTACCACTACTTTGAACGAAGTAAAACCAGGAAGCGAAGTAAAATAATCTACTTTAAATAATTAAAGAAATTGAGAATGAGCGGATAAGAGAATCCCGCCATTCTCAATTTTCTTTTCCTCATAAACTCCACACAATCCTCAAATATGGCAGAGTCACTTAAAGAAAAAACGGCGAAAGGCTTGTTTTGGAGTGGCATCAATAACGGTGCTATGCAGCTCTTGAACCTGATATTCGGAATCGTGACTTCACGCATTCTGAATGATACCGATTACGGTATGATAGGTATGCTGAGTATCTTTTCTCTCATTGCAGCATCTCTTCAGGAAAGCGGATTCACTTCGGCACTTGCCAACAAGAAAGAAATCCGCCACGAAGATTACAACGCTGTATTCTGGTTCAGCAGCGCCATAAGTGTCACACTCTACCTCATCTTGTTTTTCTGTGCCCCACTGATAGCCGATTTCTACGACAATGAAAATCTGATTCCTCTGGCTCGATATGCTTTTTTAGGCTTTGTTATTTCCAGCCTGGGCATTTCACAGAACGCTTATTTGTTCCGCAACCTGATGGTCAAACAAAAAACCATTGCCAGCATCAGCGGACTAGCCGTTTCAGGCATCGTAGGAATCATTATGGCCTGCTTGGGATGTTCTTACTGGAGCATTGCAACACAAAGCATTGTCTACATCAGCGTCCTGAACATCTGCCTGTGGAGTTTTTCACCCTGGAGACCCACCCTGAAATTCAGTTTCAAACCTCTGAAAGGGATGGTAAACTTCAGTGCCAAACTGATGATAACCAATATCTTCAATCATATCAACAATAACTTGTTTTCCATCATTTTAGGGAAATACTATTCCGAAAAAGAAGTTGGACAATTTAACCAAGCCAACAAATGGAACTACATGGGGCACTCCTTTATCAGCAGCATGGTAGGCAGTGTGGCACAGCCCATGTTCAATCAGGTAGGAAGCGACCAGACACGCCAGCAGCGCGTTTTCCGCAAAATGCTCCGATTCACAGCCTTCATTGCTTTTCCTTCCATGTTGGGATTATCGTTCATCGCTCCAGAACTGATTACGATTACCATCACAGCCAAATGGCTACCAAGCGCACATATCCTGCAAATACTTGCAATAGGTGGCGCATTTATCCCCATTACAGCCCTCTATTCAAACCTTATTATCAGCAAAGGGAAATCCAATATCTTCATGTGGAATACCATCACATTGGGCATCCTGCAATTGATTGCCATGCTGATACTCAGCCCGTACGGACTGAAAAACATGCTGACAGTCTATGTGGCTATTAATATCGGATGGCTGTTTGTATGGCATTATTTTGTGTTCCGTGAGATAAAACTTTCTCTATGGGCCGCACTAAAAGATGTAGTTCCGTATGCTGGTATAGCTCTACTTGCCATAGCTGCGGCCTACTTTATCACTGGGCATATAACTGACATCTATCTGCTCATCCTTACCAAGATAACCGTTACAGCCATACTCTATGGAGGACTGATGTGGATATGCGGTTCAGAAACCTTCAAAGAAAGCCTCAGCTATCTGCTGAAGAAGACAGGAAAAAAATAAGATAAGTTTATCTATCTTTATTACTTTTGCAGATAGAAGTTACGAAAAGAGTGTAATTTATTGGAAATGAGCATTGGGTAATCGCTCATAATAGTAATAGGTTACGAATTAGTTAGTTATCTACTGCATTATTCTTCTGTGCGTTGCGTAACCTTCAAAGAACTCTTCGTATGCAAAAGTAACAATAAAACGGGAGATTTAGAAATGAATCTCCTGATTTTTTCTTCTCACACAAGTTTTTCCGTAAAAGCGATTTTATCCGTCAGCACACCATCGCCCAAAAAGATTTTGAACGAACGTGTGCCGACTGCCGCATAAGCGGAGAAAAGGGCTTTGCCTCACGCCTAAACAATAGTTTAGACTGATGAGACAAGGCCCCTTTCTTTTGTGCTTATGCCAAAGAGGTGCTTTTACGGGGTTTTGACGATTTTTCTTTTTTCGTTGTCCTTTTGAGCCGGAAGCGGAAAGCCGTGTATGACCGCACATTCCATAAATGGAACAAGCCGTCACTCACGGCAGACAAACCGGGAAGAATGATTTTATCCATCCGACCAAACACGTTTGGCCAAACAGATAAAAACATACTTCCTTGCCGATGGTTTGCTCGGTTTCACGCTACCGGCTATGTTCTTTTCTGTTGGGGATGTCTTTTTCACGGATTTCTCTTTTGAAGTTTTCCTGTCTAATCTGCCTCCACTTCCGTTTACCTCCATTTTCGCGCCTTTCAGTGAGCCGCATCAGGCAGTCATTTTCGTGCTGGGTGCAAAGGTAACTCCGGGATTGTACGGGAAAGCAAGGTCAAGCCTCCTGTTTTCTGGAAAAATCTCCAGCCTTTCGGGTAGTATTTTTCCGAAAAACCTTGCATTCCCTAATCCCTACCTTTTTAAGCACCCGAAACGAAAACGACCGATGCGACAGAAAGACGCATTAAAAAAAATGTCGGATAAACGAGAAGCAGATAAGATAGTTTGAAACTCAACTCCCTCAGCTCTTGAATCCGCATTAAAAAACAAAAAATCAAAAACAAAACGGATATGAGAACGGCAATAGCAACAAAATTCGTGGCATGGGAAGTACCAAGTTTGGAGAACCTGCAAGGCAGCAAGGTGTACGGACTTCGCACCAAACTGAACAATGGTGAGAAATTGAGCCGAGAGGAAAAGGATTGGCTTACACGCAACGTGAACAGCAACACCTATTTCAAGAGCGCAGTACCCTTGCAAGGTTGGATGTTTGACTTTTCCGACATTCTCCGAACCTACATTGTAAAGCAGTATGGACATTGGGCGGAATACAAGGCTACCGACAAGACCGCACTCCGCAGTTTCCTATACGGCAGGATAGACAGCATCGTGGAACTTAACAAATGATACGGCTATGACAGCAACGGTAAATTTCAGACAAATGGCGCAATACATAGGGCTTGCGATATGCACCCTAATCATGCGCACCGCCTTTTGGGTGTCCGGCATCCTTTGGTACATCGTCAGAGAGATAATAAACGGAGTGTTCCGAGTGGCAATAGGGGTAATCGTGGCTATTCTTTCCGTTATCCTGTTCTTCGGCTTCATTCTTTGGTTATTCACCCTTTAATCCCTACCGACATGGCAAAGAGAAGAAGCAAGACAGTGGAGCAACAATGCAGATACTACGAGGTGGGCAACATCTTCGAGTACATGGTGGAAACATACCTCAACGGCAATATGTCCGTGTTCCGTGGACTCTACCACGAACTGAACAAGGACGCACGGAAGGACTTTATAGACTTCCTATTGAGCGAGGTTGAGCCGATTTATTGGAGGGAGATTTTGAAACATACTATTTGACAACTCATAAAAACGACAGCGATATGAAAGGAACAGACCATTTCAAGAGAACGATACAGATGTATTTGGAACAACGTGCGGAGGAAGACACGCTCTTTGCGAAGAACTACCGCAATCCAGCCAAGAACATTGACGATTGCGTAACCTACATTCTGAACTATGTGCAGAAAAGCGGTTGTAACGGCTTCACGGACGGAGAGATATACGGACAAGCAGTACACTACTATGACGAGAACGAGATTGAGGTGGGCAAGCCTATCCAATGCCAAGTGGCGGTGAACCACATTGTGGAACTCACGGCAGAGGAAAAAGCAGAAGCACGTCAGCAGGCAGTCCGCAGATACCAAGACGAGGAACTCCGCAAGTTGCAGAACCGCACCAAGCCGACAAAGGCGAAAACAGAAACCCAAGTTCAACCCTCATTATTTGATTTTGGCTTATGAAACCGAGAAACAAATTTGAAAAAGCAGTTCTTGCCCAAAGCAAGAAACTACGCCCGATAACCCCGATACAGATAAATTGGGCATTCCGTAATTGCGTGGAGCATTATGCACACCGCTTGCCGAAAGGTCGTACCACTTGTATGGATTGCGGTCATAGTTGGGTAATGACGGAGCAGACCGAGCATTGTACGTGTCCCGAATGTGGAGCAAGTTTGAAAGTCTGCCTCACCTATCAGCGCAAGGTAAGACAAAAGCAGTATTTCACAACCCTTACCACAAGCGGAGAATACCAAGTGCTACGAATGTTCTTGCTTGTCGTGGGTATGGAGAAAGGGGTTAATGCCAAGTCCTATGCCCTTGAAATCGGGCAGTATTGGTGGAATGAACAAGGGCGTAAGGCTGTTGTTGCCATTCCACGCACATTGGGATGCTACATCGACACGTTCTCATTCGCTTCTCCTTTTGCTATCCGCAATGACAATGAAGCGTACCGCCATATCTCATATTCCCCGATATATCCAAGATATAAGGTGTTGCCGACGCTCCGCAGAAACGGCTTTAACGGCAATTTCCACGACATTGTACCCACCAAACTAATACCGGCATTATTGTCGGACAGCCGTGCGGAAACGCTGTTGAAGGCAGGGCAATATCCCATGTTGCGCTACTATCTGTACCACTCTTTCAATATTGGAGAGTATTGGGCTTCAATCAAGATATGTATCCGCAACGGCTATACTATTGAGGACGGCTCAATGTGGCGTGACACCATAGACCTCCTGCGTCATTTCGGCAAGGACACAAACAGCCCGAAATACGTTTGCCCTGCCGACCTCAAAGTTGAACACGACAAGTTGGTGGCAAAGCGCAACCTGCAAAGGAAACATGAGCGGACTGAACAGCAACGCAGGAAAGCGATTGAGGACGAGAAACAATATCTGAAAGCTAAGGGCATATTCTTCGGACTTGCCTTTACCGACAGCCTTATTTGCGTCAAAGTCATAGAGAGCGTGGAAGAAATGGCAGAGGAAGGAAGGACGATGCACCATTGTGTGGGCGGTTACCACAAACGAAAAGACTCCCTTATCCTATCCGCCACCATTGACGGAAAACGAATTGAAACGATAGAGGTGTCACTAAAAACTTTTGAGGTGGTGCAGTGTCGTGGCGTATGCAACGAGAACTCCGAATACCACGACCGCATCATCGCCCTTGTGAACAAGAACGCCAACCTTATCCGCCAGCGGATGAAAGCGGCATAATATCGACATCTAACAACTAACATTATGGAAGTAAGATTTGAAAGCATGGTTTTCCTATGGGATGATAAAATCCCCACGATGTTCCTTGAATTTATGAACCTCCTCACTCTTTGTCAGAGTGAGGAGCAATTAAGGGCGAGCGTCAAGGACTTTGCCGAGAAACACGAACTTGACAAGTTCTTCCTTTACGGCTTCGGCTCTCATCATTTCTACCTGCACCAACGCTACACGAGCGACCCCGAAATGGTGATGCAACACAGAGTGCTGTCTGTACATTTCTAATCATCTAAATAACAACGACTATGGCAACAAAATGACAATTAACGGAGTAAGCACCTGCCAATCGGCAGGAACGGAGAACTACGAGAAATTCCAAACGGGTATCGACAGACGCAAACGCACCCTTGTGCAATACGACTACCGCCACACGGACGGGGAACTTTTCTCTTGTGTCAAACCCACATTAGACGAATGTCGAGCCGCACGGGACAAGTGGCTAACGGCAAAGGAAAGGAAGGAGGAGAAGCGATGAACGAAGCAGGCTACCAAACGCTGATAGTCAAATTCAGCGAACCCATTACGGCATTGGACGGCATCTTTGACGATGCCGAAGCGTGGGGAGTTGATACCCTAAAGGGGTGGATAGACAGCTATGAAAGCAGCCGTTTCACTGCCATTGACAGCCATACGGCAGTCATCACGAGCGAGTATAGCATGGAATGTCTGAAAGAGTGGCTGGAAAAATGCACACCCATAACCGAGAAAACAGAATTTTGAACATTGGGGCGGTGTCCGCACCGCCCGAACCATAAACCTAAAAGACAACGGATATGATAGCAAAGACAATTTTAGAGCAGATTGGCGGCAGACGCTTTGCCGCCATGACGGGAAGCAAAGACTTCACAGACATGGGCAACGGCTTGCGCATGAGCCTTGCGAGGAACAAGACCAGTGCCAACCGCCTTGACATCATCTATGACGGAGGGGCAGACCTATACAATATGCGTTTCTACCGCAAGACGTTCAGCAAAAAGACATTCGAGAGCAGGACGAAGGACATTGAAACGCACGAGGGGATATATTGCGATATGCTGGAGGAAATGTTCACGATGGTAACGGGACTTTACACCCGCTTTTGAGGGGTGGGCGGCAAAAGCCGCCTACTTTCTTTCATGAGCATGATGGCGGATAAGAAAGTAGGCAAAGAAACCTTTGTACCAATCTACGATAGTATTCACAAAAACAAGTTTTAATCATGGAAACAATCAGACAGAACGGAAAAACCATCTTGTACAGCAACGACGGCATAAGCATAAAGATGGTTTTCAAGAACCTTACGGGCAGGAATTTTCAAGGTCAGGAATATACAGACTATATCCGGCATATCGCAATCGGCAGCATGGGATTTTCACCCGGTATCATAGAGCATTGCAGGGACGGTGAGGTTGCAGGCAAAGGGACAATCCCGAATGTATGAAAACTGAAACTCCGATGAAGTTGGCGGCTTCATCGGAGTTTCTTTCGTCAGACACTTATTCTTTATGGTACATACAGCAGCGCAAACTCAGCCTTCCTTCGTTTGAGCAGCATGGCGTGGCGTTTCCCCTTATAGTTACAGAAAGCGATATACTCCCGGTAGATGTTCCTGTCACCCGCCTCCAGCTTTCGGATTAGCGTGCTTTTGGGTATCTTCCCACTCCCCAAAAGACGGTACGGACCGACATTGTAGGCGAGCGTGGCAAGCAGAAGCGAATCCTTCCCGAACTGCTGGAACATCGCGCAGAACTTCCGCAGGTCTTTTCGCAGAAGCGCGTCCGCCTGCCGCTTCGTCATGGTGCGTGCCGAATACCTTTCCCCCGGCTGCAACCGATGTCCATATCCTACATACGGGTGATGTTTTTCCGAATGCCAGCCCTCAAAATACTTCGTGCATCGCACCGCCCTCTCAAATGGTGGCAGCCGGTAGATAGCCGCCTGCCCGTCCGTTCCCTCATGGCGTCTGTTCCGTGCGGACACGGAACAGACCGCCAGAAGCGAACAGAGGATAGCCATGAATACACGCATCATCGTGTAAAGGGCTTGAAGTTCCCGATGGGGACAACAGTGATAACCCCGTCATCCTTCACGTTTCGGTTGTTGAAGTCAAATTCCAACTCATAGGAGTTGCCGAAATTGTCCTCCACTACCACGATGAAGTTGTGCGCCTCGTCACCTTGCGCCGTGTAGTACAGCCGGAACTTCTCGTTTTCGAGCAGGTAGCGGTCATTGGGCAGGAAAGTGATGCCGTTGTCCATTTTCAGTGTGCCCTCACCCTCGAACTGGAAATACCGGATGGTATAGAGGGTATTGGCGAAATCGCCCGTTTTCTTCAGCTCACAGCGGATTTCCACCGTCTGCCCCTTTGTGACCTTGTTCGGCACGGGCATGGTTTCCACCGTGAAGGGATAGGATTGCTGGATGTCCATATCGTCGTCGCACGATACGAATGTGAATGACACTGCGGCGAACAGGCAGAGTGCCAACGCCTTGAAGATTGATGTTCTCTTGTTCTTGTTGTTCAGTATGTTCATTATTCTTTGATTTTTAGATTGTTGTTCTTTTGTTGTTTTCTTGATACTTGTTGCAGGTACTCGTTCAAGTCCTTGCAGCCTTGATAGATGCCGGAACGGTCTGTCACCTTTCCTCCGTAGCGTGTCCGCAGGGCTTCCATTGCCCTGCGTCCGGCTTCGTCTCGGTCGAGGTAACAGTCGATGCGCTCGTACCCGTCCAGATGTTTCAAAGCCTTTTCCACGTTGGCGACGGAGTTCAGCACAAGGCAGTCACCCGTTGCCAAACCGAGCGTGACGGCGGACAGGAAGTCCATAAAGCCCTCGAACACGCTGCACACGTCCGCCGGGATGTCCCCCGCCTTGACCAGCGACACGTCCTTTGGTGGTACGCAACCCTTGAAACGGCGGCTTCGGGTTTCATAGCCGCCCGACACGTTCGGAAAGCCGACGGCAAAGTACCGCTTACCACGCACGCCGTAGTTCAGGCGGCAGCAGTGGCGGGATGCAACGGCATAAGGGATGCCTCTTTCCTTCAAATACTCCGTCAGCGGAGAGCGGAGCAGCGGGACGGCTTCCACTCCCTCAAAGGCAGGTTCGGACGGTTCCGGCAGGTACAACGGCTTTTCTGCTGCGGCAAGCGGCATACGGGCGGTTTCCGCTATGAATCTCGCCTGCGCCATGAAATCCCCGCTTCGGGTAAACTCCCCGACAAGCGTGAAGATGTCGCCGCCCTTGCCCAAGCCGAAGTCGTACCAGAGCTGTTTCGCCACGTTCACACGGAAGGAGGGCGTGCGTTCACTGCGGTATGGCGCACGATACCACAGCTCGTTTCCGCTCCTTCGGACAGGCTCATGTCCCAGCCGTGCGAGAAAGTCCGCAATGGGTATCTGCCTCATATTCTCAATGTCCGTCCGTTCCATGCGACGTGTCAGTTGATGATTATCTTGACGCCCGCCCCGAACTGCGTATGGAACTTCCGTGTGTCGCCACCCCACAGCAGGCGCTCCCGGAGGTTGGCGAGCAGGGCGATACGGTCAGCCACGTAAAACTCCACATCGAGCGTCAGCGCACCGCCGTAGATGAAGGCGTCCCGGTCATGGAGCGTGGAGCCGTCATGCAGCACTTTCTCGCCCCAATTCACCGACTCATATCCGGCGAGAGCCGAAGCCCCCGCATAGACGAACACTATTTTACGGGCGTCGGAGAGTATCTTGAAATAATAACCGCCCTCCGCCGTGAACTGCGCCACAGGTATGGCGGTATCCTTGTACGGGTTGTTCTTCAAGAGGTATTCGCCACCGAACACCCACTTGTTACCGTTCTTCGTGTAGGTGGAGAGAGCCGCCCCGAAACTGTAACCGCCATTGTTGCCACTTAAACGCATACCGTCCACAAGGTTAGCTCTCAATTCGATGCCCTGCATCTTCGGCAGGCATCGCTGGGCGTGCGCCTGCCCCGTGAACAGGGCAAGCGACACGATGATTATTGCGATGTACTTTCTCATGGTCAGCGCACTTGAAGTTCGTTGATGGTATTGGCACGTACCAAGTCCTCGTTTTCAATCACGAAAGACTGGTGACGCCCCCCGTTCTTCTCGTTGAGTTCCACCACGAGGCATTTGTCGTCGGGAATGGTGAACTTCGCCATCGTGAATACCGTGCGCTCGCTCTTCTTGCCCGGCACGAGTGTGGCGTAATTCTGCGCACGGAGCGGCAGGATAATCTGCTCCTGCACGGCGGTACGCTTCGCCACCTTCTTGTCCACGATTTTCCATGTGATGTAGTCCACATCGAAAGGCACGTTGCTCTGGTTCTTTATCTCCGTGTGGAAATAGAGTAACCCATTATGCGTGTAGATACCTTTCAGCAGGTACTGGATGCCGAATCGCTTGCAGCCGATGTGCTTCACCTCACGCTTGTTCTGCTTGTGGATGGACTTCATGATAAGGCGCACCAGCATCGGGCTTTCGCTGCCCAGTTCCTTCAGGTAGATTTCCTGCGCGTTGTTCGGGCGGTTCACCTTCTCGCCGTCATGGATGAAGTCGCACATCTCCACGTTGAGAAGCAGCGGTTCGGAGGCGTACTTCACGTTAAAAGTATAGAAACTCCCGTCCTCCGTGATTACCGACATATTGGTTTCGTTCGGGAAGTTACGCACGGTAGCTTTCACGCGGATGACGTTCTCCGCTCCGTCGGCTTTACCCGCAATCAGGTCGGGCGAGCCTAAATCGACGTAGCGCACCTCCGAGGGGAAAATGACGTGGACGGTCTTGTCGTAGGTCACTTCCAATCCGTGCGGGGGAACCATGCGGTCGAAGGTCAGCTTCTTTGTCAGCCCGTGATACAGATCGCCGTCCGCCTCCTTCTGCGGATAGACCTCCTTTGTCAAGGTCGGTTGTTGGCTTTGCCTTCCTCCTCCTTGCGAGGCATAGTCAAGCGAGCTTGTCTCTGCTCTCGCTTCGTTCGTCGGTTCACTTCCGTTGTTCTCTCCAACGGTTACGTTCTCCTGCGCGTTGGCAGTTATGATGCCCATAGCGAGGGCAAACATGATGATTACTTTTTTCATTCTACTTTGGATTTTAGTGGTAAATAAAAATTTGGTTGTTGTTTTTTTAGTCGTTGATTGTTATTGTTTTCAATCTCTGTCCTGATATAGCATGACCTTGTATCCGGATTTCAGATGCACCTTGACGGTACGCATCTTCTTGGCGATATACTGGCTCGTGCCTTGTATCAGCCCCTTGCCCAAGTCGGAGGCGAGCTGCGCCCCTGCGTTGGTGGAGATATTAATGCTGCTGCCCAGCGAGCCGCCCATGTTGGCGGCAACCTCCCTGACGGCGTTCATCTCCATCGAGTTTGGAATGAAGATGCCGGGCTGTCCGTCCGTGTCATACACCGCCAGTTCTACCGGGATAATCGTACCTGCGTACTCCAGCGAAGTAATTTCAATATCGAGTCGTTCGCCCTGAATCTTTGCCGTGCCTACCACCACTGCATTGCGGGGTATGATTTTGTCCGCCACTGCCATCGGCTCCAGCAGCCGTAATCTTACCGCCTGCCCGTCAGTCACACTCTGCGCCCCATAGACACACGCCGATATGGTGTTCCTGTCCGATACAGTCGTGACACCCACCGCCGTATTGAAACTGCGGTTGCGCTCCTGCGAGAAGGAGGCGACAAACTCAGCGTTGCTCATCGGCTGTGAGAGCGAAGATACCACCTGATGCGTTACCTGCCTGACAGGTGCAGCCGTGTTCTTTCCGGCTTTCTGCACGGGGTAAGGCTCTGCCGCCTGTCCGACAGGTGGCTGTGTGCCGTTCTGCCCGCCCATGTACTTCGCCGCCAGTTCATAGGACTTCTCCATGAGTGCCACTTGGTCATCCATAGCGGATGCCTTGCCTTTCTCGGTTTCCAGTTCCGATTCCAGCGAGGCGATACGCTCTAACAGTTCGTCCATTTCCGCGTTGTCGTTCTTCGGCTGCTCATAGAAGTTGCCGAGCGTGGTATTGAGGTCGCGGTAGGCAGCTGCGGAGGATTGGATGGTTTTCGGAGCGGATGATTTTGCTGTTGCATCTTCCGCATTTCCGGGATTAGCAAGGTCGAAGTCCCTGCCGCCGTCCGTTTCCGCCACCTCGCGGTCGAACATATCGCCCAGTTCCTGCATGGCGCGGCTGCGGTTCTCCTGCCGTTCCTCCATTGCTCCCTGTTCGTAGGCTTTCGCCTTGTCGCCGATGATCTGGCGGTTCGCCTTGTCAGCGTCGGGCATTTCGATGTTGTAACCACCCGTTCCCGGTTGCTGCTCCTTGTCGGAAGACGGGGCGAATATCAGCCACATAGCACCGATGAATACCAGCACTATAGCGGGCAGCACTATCATTTTCTGACGTTTCAGCCTTTGGGCTTCGGTCAGCGGCTTGCGCTCCTTCTTCGGTTTCCCGTTGTCGGGAGCCGCCTTGTTCTCGTTTTTAGGTTCATTCTTCGTCTGTTCCATATAAATAAGGTATTACATTATGATTGTTGTCCGGCTTTATGGACAGTTCCACCTGTCCGGCATGGTCTGTTACCATCCGGCTGCCGTCATTCCTGCCGATTTCATAGACGGCTTTGCCGAAGGTGTAGAGGGCAAGCACCGCAAAGGCGGCGAGCATCGCCAGCACGATGCGCCTGCGTGTCTTCGGGGGCAAACCGTCCAGATAGCCTTTGAGCCTTGCCACCAGCATTTTCTTTTTGTCGTGGAGCTTCCAGTACGCACGCCAAAATGATTTTTTGATTTTCTTCATGTCCGTTTACCTTTTGATGGTTTGTAAATCCTTGTTCTCGATGATGGTGAATCCCTCGATGGTGAAACCGTTGGGATTGTCGTCCGAACGGGACGAGTTCAAGAGGCGGCACGTAGTCACGAGGCTGCGCTCGGTGACGTTGCTCTGCCGGATGATCTTCTGCGTGGCGTAGGTCACGGCACGGTAGGGATAGCCGTTGAAATCGCACACCACGCTGTCCACCTTCAACACCTGATTGATGTTCCCGGCGATGATGCGGTTGTAGTACCCCTTCTCGGCAAAGTCCGAATAGTAGTTGTACACGCTTTTGTCCGCTAATAGCAGGGCGCGTTTCACGTTATGCTCTATCGCGCTCTTTTCGGGTGAGAGCGTGAAGAACAGCTCGTGGAAACGGCGCACGTGTTCCCTCGCTTCTGCCGGACGGTTCTGCGACAAGTCTTGCGAGAGAGCCAGCATCAGCGACTTGCCGTTGTCCAGCACGTAAATCTTTTCCCGTTGCCGCTCCGCGAAGCGGTAGGAACTCCACACGCTCCATACCGTTATTACGGCACACAACGAGAGGAAGACGATACCGAACAGGCGTATCTGCCTGAACGATGATTCGATGTTTTTAAGTGACTTAAATTCCATTGTTGTTTATTCGTTTTTAATTGTCAGTTGATTATTTCAGCAGCTTCCCGACACGTCCGACCACGTTTCCTGCGGCTGCGCCCGCCACGCTGCCCGCCATACTTCCGGCTCGTCCTGCCGTCTGGTTCACGTTGCGACCGTAGCTTCCCATGCCTCCGGCTTGGATAATCCAGCCTGCTACCGTGGGGATGGTGAAGTAACCAATGATGCCGATTATCATGAAGACGATGTACACCCCGTCGCTCGAATCCAGCGAGAAGTTCGGGTCAGCCTGCATCCGTTCGATGTCGCTTTGCAGCATCAGCACTTGTATCTTCGCCAGTATGGTGCTGAACATATCCGACACGGGCAGCCACAGATAGACCTGTATGTAGCGGCATATCCACTGTGTAAGCGTGCTTTGGAAGCCGTCCCACACCGATATGGCGAAGGCTATCGGACCGAGTATCGCCAGCACCACGAGGAAGAACGTGCGGATGGTGTCTATCACGAGGGCGGCGGCTTGGAACATCAGTTCCAGTATCTCGCGGAAGAAGTCGCGGATGCCCTTCTTCATGTTGTACATCCCGCGCTCGATGTACATCCCCGCCATCGTCACCATGTCGCCGGGCGACCAGCCCAGTTCTTCCAGTTGTTTGTCAAACTCCTCATTTGACACGAGGTAGGCGGTTTCGGGATTGCGCATCATCGCTTCGTACTCCAGTTTGTCCTTCTGCTCACGGTATCGGTTCATGTCCAGCGTTTCCGCCTCCAGCATCTTTGCCGTACCCTGCACGACGGGCGACATGATGCTGTTTATCGTACCCAGTACCACCGTCGGAAAGAACATGATGCACAGACCGATAGCGAACGGGCGGAGCATAGGGAACACGTCTATCGGTTCGGCTCTCGCCAGCGACTGCCATACCCGGTAGGCCACATAAAAGAGTGCGCCCAGCCCGGCGATGCCTTTCGCCACGCCCGCCATGTCCCCGCATAGCGGCATCATCTGTTCGTAGAGCGAGCGCAGAATTTGGTGAAGGTTGTCGAAATTCATAGGCTACCAATATCTTTCGTTCATGTTCCCGTACAGCCCCATGATGCGGTCAAGGTCGTTTTTCTTCTTCGCACGCAGGTAACTCACGCTAATGTTCTTGTTGGTGTAGTAGCTCACGAGGTTGCGGTAACGCTTCATTTTGGAGTAGCAGCGTTCCACCACGTCCATGCGCTCCTTGTCCGTCATGGAGAGCGTGGTGATATTCACCACATTCTTCAGTTCCGTCAGCACATCGTTGGATTCCTCCAATAACTTGGTGTAGCCAAAGGCGATGGCTCCCAGTTCCTCCACCGTGAAGTTGTCGTCACGCATCATCTTCTGGAAACTGGTCACATAGGTGTCGGTGATGTCACCCACCATCAGAATGGTCTGCTGCACCTTCCGGGCGTCCTTTACCAGATTGTTCACGGATTTGAGTGCGTCGTAATACTTCTTGCCCTGTTCGTAAATCTTCACGGTCTCTTGAAAATTTTTTATCATATTCTGGGCGGTCGTGGAAGTGTGTACCACGTTCTTCGAGGTGTTCACGATGCTCTGCGCGATGTTGGACGGGTCTATCACCGCCCACTGTGCGCTTGCCCTGCCGACTGCAAACAGGCACAGGCAGATAATAAGTGTTATTCTTGTTCTCATGTTACTTTGGATTTTAGTGGATTTCATTATTTATTGCTCGCCTATCGGATGGTCCGGTTTCGGGTTCACACGCACGTAGTCCCCGTTCGGCGAGAAGGTCAGGATGTCCGTCGCCTCGTTGTAGGACACGTCGATGCGGAATCCGGTGTTCATGAACAGATTGCCGTTCTCCTCCTGCAAGAGATAGGTTTCCGGCTTCAGCTTGCGGCGGATGCCGCTCCGCTTGAATACCGTCACCTTATAGGCTTCGCCCTCCTTGTAGATAAGCACGTCGGGCTTGCCCTCCACACTCTCCCAGTTTCCGCAAAGCAGGTCGCGTCGGTTGTCCGTTATGTCGCAGGATTGCAGCACCATGACCGCCAGCCCGATTAAACACTTGCTGACTTGCAGCATTTTCGTTCTTGATATACTCATACGCATTTTCTTTTTTAGTTGATGAATCTGTTTCTATTTATTCCTTTTTTCTCCGCCTTTCGGCAAGCTGCCGGATGACGGCTTCAATGTCGCCGCCCAACTGTTCCGCCAGACGGTAAACCTCTACTTTTTCCGTTTCTTCGGTGGTGTACGCCAGATACTCTTCAGCACTAACTTCGGTGGCATAGACTGCCGACTGCGTGCCGCCCAGTCCTATCCACACTTCCTTGTAGAGCCTTGACGGGTTGTTCGCCATGTTGATGGAGAGTATCTGCGACTTCTCTTTCTCCGTCAGACCCAACAGGGACTGTATGGCATCAAACTTGTTCATGTACTTCCGCTGGTCAAGGAGTATCTTGCAGTCGGAGTTGTTGATGATGCTCTCCTTGACGACGGGCGAGGAAATGATGTCGTCCACCTCCTGCGTCACCACGATTGCCTCCCCGTAATACTTGCGCACGGTCTTGTACATATAGCGCAGGTACTCAGCCATGTTCGCCGAAGATAGAGCCTTCCAAGCCTCTTCCACTATCAACTGTTTCCTTACGCCTTTCAATCGGCGCATCTTGTTGATGAAGGCTTCCATGATGATGATGGTCACCACAGGGAAAAGCTCGCGATTTTCCTTTATACTGTCAATCTCGAAGACGATGAACCGCTTGCCGAGCAGGTCGATGTTCTCCGTGGAGTTGAGCAGGAAGTCGTAGCGTCCGTCCCGGTAATACTGCCGCATGGTGGTGAGCATATTGTCGATGTTGAAGTCGGACTTCTCCACCTTTATCTCACGTTCCGCCAGTTCGCGGCGGTAGTCGTCGCGCATATACTCGTAGAAGGTGTTGAACGAGGGGACGATGCTCCGGTCAGCCCTGATACGCTCGATATAGGCGTTCACCGCACTGCCCAGTTCGCCGCTCTCCGTCTTCGTCACTTTGTCGTCCTCCGACTTCCAGAGCGTCAGCAGCAATGTCTTGATGCTGTCCTTTTTCTCCACGTCGAACACGTAATCATCGGTGTAGAACGGGTTGAACGAAATCGGTTTCTCCTCCGTGTAGGTGAAGTACACGCCGTCCGCCCCGTTTGTCTTGCACCGGATCATCTCGCACAAGCCCTGATAGGAGTTTCCCGTGTCCACCAGCACCACGTGCGTACCCTGCTCGTAGTATTGCCTCACGAGGTGGTTCATAAAAAAGGATTTGCCGCTGCCCGAAGGACCCAACACGAACTTGTTGCGGTTGGTCGTGATACCCCGCTTCATCGGCAGGTCGCTGATGTCGAGGTGCAACGGTTTTCCCGTAAGCCTGTCCACCATCTTGATGCCGAAGGGCGAGAGCGAACTGCGGTAGTTGGTTTCCTCCGTGAAGAGGCACACCGCCTGCTCGATGAATGTATGGAAACTCTCTTCCGCCGGGAAGTCCGCCGCGTTGCCGGGCATCGCCGCCCAGTAGAGCGTCGGGCAGTCGATGGTATTGTGGTGCGGCACGCACTCCATGCTTGCCAGCTGGCTGCCCACATCGTTCTTGATATGCTTCAGTTCCTCCGCGTCATCGCTCCACGCCATGACGTTGAAGTGCGCCCGTACCGAGGTCAGCCCGTAGGAATGGGCTTCGTTCAGGTACTGGTCTATCCACTCGCGGTTGATGCTGTTGCTCCGGCTGTATCGGGATAGCGACTGCATATTCCTTGCGGACTTCTCGAACTTCTGCAAATTTTCCTCGCTGTTGTCGATAATCACATACTGGTTATAGATGTGGTTGCAGGAAAGCAGCAGCCCCACGGGGGAGGCGAAGGAGAGGCGACAGTCCGAGCGGTCGGTGGAGAGTTTCTCGTAGCGGATGTCGGTAGCCACCTTTCCTGGCATATCCTCCGCGTCGGAGAGGGTGTGCAGGCACAGGCGGTTGTCACCGATACGCATTTCTTTTGCCGAGAGGTCGATGTCCTGCAAGGTCGTGTCGCCTTCGGGCATGAGCGAGAAGTAACGCTCTATCAGCCCGGCGGACTTCTCCGTCCCGACAATCTCGTCGGTGGAGAGGCGGCGCAGCCTCACAAAGCCGCTGTCGTTCATGATGCGCTCGAACTGTTCGGCGGCCTCCATGAACTTCCCGGCGGTTTCCTTGTCCAGCTCCTTCGGGATGATATGTCCCCGGCACAGCGTACTGAAGTTGCTCTGCATACGGTTACGTTCTTTCGTCGTCTTGGTCAAGTAGAGATAGCAGGAGTGTTTCAGGTACGGACGCTCGTTGAAGTGGCGTTCAAAGGAACGGCTCAAGAAACTCATGTCGTCCTTCTGTAACTCCGGCATATATTTCTCCTTGATGAACCAATCCTGCTTATGCACGACGCAGAAGTACGGCAGCACCTTGATAGCCTTGCACCAGCAGCCGTGTATCGCCTCGTACTCTGCGCCCGTCACGGTGTAAAGCTCCGGCAGTTCCACCTCAAAAGCCACCGTGATGTCGGCGTCTTTGGAGATGATGCAGCCATGCTCCACCGCCAGCAGGGGGAACTTGTTTTCCAGTGTTGTCATTTTGGATGTATTTCTCATGTCGTTTCTTCCTTTCGTTGCCGTTTGAGTAATCGGGTGATCCGCCGTCGGTTGATAAGGTATCGGGGATGGCTCCTTGCCGCTCCCAATTTCATCAGCCCGTGTTCGCCGTACCGGGCGTTCAGCGCGAAGGTCTGCCATACGAGGACGGAAGACGATGCCGCGCCGAAGCCGATACATATCCACTGGTCGATGCCGACCATATAGAGGATGACGAACAGGACGAAGAGAGCCAGCAGACCTCCGCAGAAGATGAAGAGGTACTGAGCCTTCAAACCCTTGAACTCGACCGGACGGCCGATACCCTTGTTTATCGGGTATTCAGCCATACATTGTTTATTAAAGGAAGAATGAGCGCAGGATAGTGGCGGCGACAATCAAGAAGATACAAGCCCCGAACCACGAGGCGGCGGTCTTCGAGGTGTCCGGGTCTCCGGACGAGAATTTTCCGTACACTTTCACGCCACCGATAAGCCCGACTACCGCGCCGATGGCGTAGATTAATTTCGTGCCGGGGTCGAAATACGAACTCACCATAGAGGTGGCTTCGTTGATGCCAGCCAGACCGTTTCCCTGTGCGAAAGCGGAGGCGGTTGCGGCAATCATAAGTGCCGCAGCGATGATTAACTTTTGTCTGATGTTCTTGTTCATAAACTGTTCTTTTTTGTGCCGTCCAAAGGGTGGATAGTCCTTTTTCGGGCGGTTGATACTTGATTACTTTACTTTGGTTTTAGTGGTTGCCCGTTTGTTTCTACGGACTTGGGGCTGTCCGTTGCGGGTTGGCTGTACCTTGTACCGCCGTGCGCGTGGGTGTCGTCATTTTACGTTTTCATTTCCATTCTTTTTTAGTTGTTATACATAGTTTCGGAAGTCGAACTCCTCGATGTTGTCGGGAATCACGAACACCTTTTCCTTTTGTTGTGTCACGGTCATGTTCACCGTGTCCACGAAAACTGCCATCGCCTTTGCAATCCTCTCGCTCATTGCTTCATCGGTCAGGCGTTCCGTTATTCTTGTGAAAAGCTCTGTCCCGTCCAGTTCCGTCATGACCTTTCCGGCGTGTCGCATTTCCTCATCGGATGGTGATTCCTTCCGTATGGTGTGTACTGCCATGTCAATATCCTCGAAGCTACTTCCCGAAGCCTGCTTTTTGTCTGGTTCTTCATCCTCCGGTTCATCTTCTCCGTACTCCAGTTCCGAGGGCGGGATGCTCGTGAAGGTTTCATCGAGTTTGTCCTCCGGTACTTGTGTCGGGCGTGAGACGGTTTCCGTGTTTCCGTCGTCAAAAGTAGCCTCTTCCTCCGACAGCTCAATGCCTTTTTCCGAAGTGGCGGCTTCTTGCGTCGGTATGGCAGCGGTTGTCCGGGTCGATGCCATCTTGAAACGGCTCTTGCCAATGATGTCCGAGGTGTCTGCGTGAGGTATTTCCTTATCCTTTCCTTGCTCTGCCACCGTACTGTCCAATGACCGCCACAGCCCGGCAATATGTCTGAAGAAACGGATGAGCTTCATGTCCATGATGCGGTCATAGAACAGCAGAAACAGAAACCACACGTTGCAAGCAACCGATACGATTAAAAACGCCTTTGTCATAATCTTACTTTTTGGGCGTTTTCAATCTGTTCCATGTACTGCTGCCCGTATTGTCGGAAATGGTCGCGGAGGATGTTATCCACAAACTTGCCGATGCTCAAACCGTTTCCCATCCGACTGGTAACGATAGCGACTTTCTCATGAATTTCTCGGCTGATGTATATACATTGCCGCGTTTTGATTTCCGATGCTTGCAGGAAAGTCGAGAGCGGTTTGTCTCTGCCTTTATCCTTGCGGAAGTCAACGTCGGTATTTTCATGCCCGTAGTCGGTTACACACTTTGCTGCACGGACAGCGGTTCTTTCACTCTTTCCTGTTTGCAGATACTCAGCCTGACGGTTCTTATTTGTTCTTTTCATACTTCTTTGTTGTTTTTGAGTGTTTATAAATTATAGGATTCCATGTGCCGTTTGAACGATTCGGCTATCTCGTCTTGGAACAGCGTGAAATGGTGTGTCAGCACGTTGTCAAGAAATGCCGCGATAGTCACTTCGTTGCCTCCGATTACATGAAGCATCTTCTGTATGCGGTCGTGGTACTCCTTGCGGATATAGACCTGCTTGCCGAGCCTTGCCGTGATATTGGAACCGCATATGAATACTATGTCATAATCCAATTTTTCCGGCTTGCTGTTCCTGCGCCTGCGTTCCGGCTCCTCTTTGGAGTGCGAGGCGGGTGGAGAAACGGCTTCTTGTATCGCTTCTTTCGGAGGTGGGACAGGAGCGTTCCCGTCCGTGCTTCTCGCTTCCGGCGGAATGCTTGTATCGTCCAGTCGAAATGAGTTGATTACGGCTTCGCTGTCGATGTCCTCGATTCTTGTTTTCTTTGCCATGCCGTTCAGTTTTTGATGATGCCGAGAATCTCATCGACGAGTTTGTCGAGGTTGCTGCCGCGTACCAGTATTTTGTCCGCCGGAAACGCCGTGGAGCGGAATACCGCCTTGCGTTCTGCCGCCGTCTCCTTGCGGAAGCGCTTACTGTCCGGTAGATGTGTTTCCAGAATGGGCAGGGCGAACTCGGCACAGACCTTGTCGTATGCCTTGTAAAGTTCAGTCTTTTCGCGTCCGTCCACCATGTTCCACACGAGGTAAATCCCTTTGATGCCGGACTTGCCCGTGCTTATCATCTGTTCGTTGATGACAGTGGCGAACTTGATGGAACTCTCCATCACCACACGGTCGGCGATGATGGGCGTGAAGATATAGTCCATTTGGGAAATGGTCTGCACCACATCGGCATTGTTGATTGTTCCCGGCAGGTCGAAGAACACGAAATCGAGGTCGGGCTGCGCTGCCACCAGATTTTCGGCGGTCTTTACCGCATCTTCCGCACGGCTGCATCTGATGGTGTACGGGTTCTTCTTCAGTCGTTTGAGCTGCTCATACGCCAGCACCTTGTAATGCCCGTCCTCCATGACGGCTTTCATGTCACGCTTGCGCATGTCATGGATACTGTACTGCGGGAAATCGCAGTCCACCACGGCTACGTTGTAGCCTTTCACATAGTGCAGATAGCTTGCTACAAGCACTGTCAGGGTTGTCTTACCCGCTCCACCTTTCTGCGTGGAGATTGCCACATAAGTTGCTTCTTTCATTTTTTTGATAATTTATTTGGTTATACATCTGTCCGGTGGCGGTAGCGTATTGTCATTAGTACGTACGCACGCACTCCCATTCATTTATTTATTCACTCCTTAATCCGGCTGTGCCTGCGGGTATTCATCGGTTTGTCCAACCGTCCATGCTTTTATCCGTCCGCACGGACGTGTGCTTGGAAAACTATCTGAATACATACACCTGTTTTCAACCGTTTGGATTGATGCCCGGATTGCTGTCCGAACATCCGGCGGAAGGAGTGTATTTTCAGTCCCACATCCGAATCACACTGCAAATAAACAAGGATATTTTGGAACTTGTATCACTTCTCCGGCAAGTGGCAGCACGTTGCGCCGGTTGGCACTGATTGTCCGGGTCAAGCCTCTGTCGGACATCGCCTTAAGGGCGTAACTTTGCACCCGAACGGCAGGGTACGCCGCAGGTAGCGCAGCCCGGAGTTTGAAAGGAATCATCCCCAATCCGTCCCCGACGGATTTTTATGTTCACCTGAACATAGCAAGATGTCTTTTCAGCCGCTCAAAATATTTTGAGCAGCCACGAAAAGCACTTGCCCTTGCAGGGGGCGGGCTTTCCCTCCGAAGTCGGGAAGCCTTTCAGAACTGCGGTGCTGTAATCCGAAGCGGCGGCTTATGCCGTCAATCCGCTAAATCCAAAGTAATATGAAAGAGAAAAGGAAAAGCAAATCAGGGAGAAATCCCAAACTTGATCCGGCGGTGTACCGGTACACCGTCCGTTTCAACGAGGAGGAACACAACCGTTTCCTCGCCATGTTCGGAAAATCGGGTGTCTATGCACGGTCTGTTTTCCTCAAAGCGCACTTCTTCGGGCAACCGTTCAAGGTGCTGAAGGTGGACAAGACGTTGGTGGACTATTACACCAAACTGTCGGATTTTCATGCACAATTCCGTGCCGTGGGTACGAATTACAACCAAGTCGTGAAGGAACTGAGGCTGCATTTTTCAGAGAAAAAGGCGATGGCGTTGCTCTACAAATTAGAGCAACACACCGTCGAACTCGTGAAACTGAGCCGCCGGATTGTGGAACTTTCAAGGGAAATGGAGGCAAAATGGTCGCAAAAATCAGTGTAGGAAGTTCGTTGTACGGCGCGATTGCCTACAACGGGGAGAAGATTAACGAGGCGCAGGGGCGGCTTCTCACCACCAACCGCATCTACAATGACGGTTCGGGAACGGTGGACATAGGCAAGGCGATGGAGGGTTTTCTCACCTTCCTGCCACCGCAGATGAAGATCGAGAAGCCGGTGGTGCATATCTCTCTCAACCCGCACCCGGAGGATGTGCTGACCGATATTGAGTTGCAGAATATCGCCCGCGAGTATCTGGAAAAACTCGGTTTCGGAAACCAGCCTTATCTTGTATTCAAGCACGAGGACATCGACCGCCACCACCTGCACATCGTGACGGTCAACGTGGACGAGAACGGGAAAAGGCTCAACCGGGATTTTCTCTACCGCCGCAGCGACCGTATCCGCAGGGAACTGGAACAGAAGTACGGATTGCATCCGGCAGAACGTAAAAATCAGAGATTGGATAATCCGTTGCGCAAGGTGGCCGCATCGGCAGGTGATGTGAAGAAGCAGGTAGGCAACACCGTGAAGGCTCTGAATGGGCAGTACCGTTTCCAGACGATGGGCGAATACCGTGCGCTCCTTTCCTTATATAATATGACGGTGGAGGAAGCGAGGGGCAACGTGCGCGGACGGGAGTATCACGGGCTGGTCTATTCCGTCACGGACGACAAGGGTAACAAGGTGGGCAACCCGTTCAAATCCTCGCTTTTCGGGAAGTCCGCAGGCTATGAAGCCGTACAGAAGAAGTTTGTCCGTTCCAAATCGGAAATCAAGGATAGGAAACTGGCAGACATGACGAAACGCACCGTCCTTTCCGTGCTGCAAGGCACTTATGACAAGGACAAATTTGTATCCCAACTCAAAGAGAAGGGCATCGACACCGTACTGCGCTACACAGAGGAAGGGCGCATCTATGGGGCTACCTTCATCGACCACCGCACGGGATGCGTGCTGAACGGTTCGCGCATGGGTAAGGAGCTTTCGGCGAATGCCTTGCAGGAACACTTCACCCTGCCATACGCCGGACAACCGCCGATACCGCTATCCATCCCTGTGGATGCTGCGGACAAGGCACACGGGCAGACCGCCTACGACAGTGAAGATATATCGGGCGGTATGGGCTTGCTCACTCCCGAAGGTCCGGCGGTAGATGCCGAGGAAGAGGCTTTCATCCGGGCGATGAAGCGCAAAAAGAAGAAAAAACGCAAGGGCTTGGGTATGTAATCAGAGTATCAACAATTAAAAAATCAATGTATGTCACAACAAGAAGACGATTTGAGGGCATTGGCGAAAATCATGGATTTTCTGCGTGCCGTGAGTATCATTTTAGTGGTCATGAACGTGTACTGGTTCTGCTACGAAGCCATCCGGCTGTGGGGCGTGAACATCGGCGTGGTGGACAAAATCCTTCTGAACTTCGACCGCACGGCGGGGCTGTTCCATTCCATTCTCTACACGAAGCTGTTTTCCGTCCTTTTGCTTGCCTTGTCCTGTCTGGGTACGAAGGGTGTCAAGGGTGAGAAAATCACTTGGGGGAGAATCTGGACAGCATTTGCCGTCGGGTTCGTGCTGTTTTTCCTGAACTGGTGGTTGCTGCCCCTGCCGCTGCCGCTTGAAGCGGTGACGGGACTGTATGTCCTTACCATTGGAACGGGCTATGTCTGCCTGTTGATGGGTGGTCTGTGGATGAGCCGCCTGTTGAAACACAATTTGATGGAGGATGTTTTCAACAACGAGAACGAGAGTTTCATGCAGGAAACGAGGCTTATCGAAAGCGAGTATTCGGTCAATCTGCCGACACGTTTCTATTACAGGAAACGCTGGAACAACGGTTGGATCAATGTAGTTAATCCCTTCCGTGCGTCCATCGTGTTGGGTACGCCGGGCAGCGGCAAGTCCTATGCCGTGGTAAACAATTTTATCAAGCAACAGATTGAAAAGGGCTTTAGTCAATACATCTACGATTTCAAGTATCCCGACCTATCTACTATTGCCTACAACCATTTGCTGAACCACCCGGACGGCTACAAGGTAAAGCCGAAGTTCTATGTGATCAACTTCGACGACCCGCGACGCTCTCATCGGTGCAATCCCATTCACCCGGATTTTATGGAAGATATTACGGATGCCTATGAGAGTGCCTACACAATAATGCTCAACCTCAATAAAACGTGGGTGCAAAAGCAGGGCGACTTCTTCGTGGAGTCACCTATCATTCTGTTTGCCAGTATTATCTGGTATCTCAAAATCTATCAGAACGGGAAGTTTTGCACGTTTCCCCATGCTATCGAGTTTCTGAACCGCCGTTACGAGGATATATTTCCGATACTGACCTCTTATCCGGAGCTGGAGAACTACCTTTCGCCGTTCATGGATGCGTGGCTTGGAGGGGCTGCGGAGCAGCTCATGGGTCAGATAGCGTCGGCAAAAATCCCGCTTTCGAGGATGATTTCACCGCAGCTCTACTGGGTGATGTCAGACAGCGAGTTTACGCTGGACATCAACAATCCCGAAGAGCCGAAAATCCTCTGCGTGGGTAACAATCCCGACCGTCAGAATATCTACGGTGCGGCACTCGGTCTGTATAATTCCCGTATCGTGAAGCTCATCAACAAGAAGGGGATGCTGAAGTCATCGGTCATCATCGACGAGTTGCCCACAATATACTTCAAAGGGTTGGACAATCTTATAGCTACCGCCCGAAGCAACAAGGTTGCCGTGTGTCTGGGCTTTCAGGATTTCAGCCAGTTAGTGCGTGACTACGGGGACAAAGAGGCGAAAGTGGTGATGAACACTGTCGGCAATATTTTCTCCGGTCAGGTGGTGGGGGAAACAGCCAAGACGCTCTCCGAGCGGTTCGGTAAGGTGTTGCAGAAACGGCAGTCCATCTCCATCAACCGGCAGGATGTTTCCACCTCCATCAACACGCAGATGGACGCGCTCATTCCACCGAGTAAGATTTCCGGGCTTACGCAGGGAATGTTTGTCGGTTCTGTATCCGACAACTTCAACGAGCGTATCGAGCAGAAGATTTTTCATTGCGAGATTGTGGTGGATGCCGAAAAGGTGAAACGGGAAGAAAGTGCCTACAAGAAAATTCCCGTCATTACAAACTTCACGGACGAGGACGGCAACGACCGCATGAAGGAAACGGTGCAGGCGAACTACCGGCGCATCAAGGAAGAGGTGAAGCAGATTGTGCAGGAGGAACTGGAGCGTATCAAAAACGATCCGGTGCTGTGTAAACTGCTACCAGATAATGAGACTGTCTAACAAGTCCCCAAAATTGAAAATTATCCCTATCGAAGTTTGAAGTGACCCCCAAAAGTTGGATACAATTTTTTTGGGGGGCACTTCAGTTCTGACGGGTAAAATCGTAAAATTCGGACTTGTTAGACAAATACTTACGCGGTTTCAACCTCAGGTACTGAATCTATCGAATTGACAAATTTAACCAATTGCGGATCTGAATCTTTTTGTATGAGGTTTCGGAGACTCTTTTTCAATTCATAAGCATCATCCCCTGCTGTATTTATTAAATCCATATAAAAATCTTTGTTTTGCAGAATCAATGAACGGCATGCCCCATCGGAAATTACAGGTTTCACTATTTTATCAATAACGTCTCCAGCTTGACTTTTCAAATTACCATGCGATCTAAGCCATGTTTCGAAAAATTGAAACTTTATTGCATTGATAGTCTTTT
Organism: Phocaeicola plebeius; assembly: GCF_003437535.1. GTDB lineage: Bacteria > Bacteroidota > Bacteroidia > Bacteroidales > Bacteroidaceae > Phocaeicola > Phocaeicola plebeius_A. Next base: position 183,389 of record NZ_QSQT01000001.1, on the reverse strand, counting down.
TACCGATGCAGAAATCATTTCTTATATCGGTAACTGTCGATTTAATTTTTCGTTTATCCAATCTTTCAACTATATTCTTGAAACAATTAGGGAAAGGATTCAAACTTTGAGTTCCAGAAGCAATATCCATCAGAATCTTTTTGCCAAATTCAGTCAAGTTATCTGGCAAGGATTTGATTTTAGCCAGTAAATGTTTTATTGCGACAAACCAATAATATGATGTATGTGCTGTTCTTTGGGCGTATAATGTATCAACACTTATTTCAGACAACGCTTCGAACGCTATTTTATTGATATGATCGGTCAGGACATTGCTTATTTTAGTGGTCAAATCGTAAAAAGATGCGTCAGGAATTACATCTTTAATATTGTTCTTAGTGATATACTTATCCAAATCGGTATTCCACTCTGCTAAATGCTCGATAAATACCTCATCCGTTACACCTATTCTGTTCTTAATATCTTCAAATTGGGGCAATATGTCTGAGAGCAATAATTTATAGCCAAGTTTATGATTTACCATGTATTGTAGTGTTTCATTTAATAGCGGTATATTCCATCCCACACTATTTACTAATAAGTCTCCATGATCCACATAATAGTCCATGAGTTCTGCAACATATTTTATATCTCCACCCTCTATTAAGGAAACGGAATGACCATGTGCCAATTGCATGGCGACTAAATCGTAATATCCAGACTCTTTAATGTTTCGGCCATCAGTTTCTAATTCAGAATGCAACTGATTTATGTAGGTTGAATCTAACGTTACAGGTAAAGGTCTTTCTTCGTCAGATGCCAATAAACGATAGGTTGTAAATATAGCCCCTATATTATCTTTATTTACATTCTGTTCATCAATGCAATTCGTGATCGCTTGCAAAAGCGTTGGAAACGTATAGGTAGAATTATCTTTTAACGTTTTTACAATATCTGCATGGTCGAAATTATCGGGTAGTAAGTTTGCCAAATAATTATCGAGCGCCTCCGAATTTGTTGCTACTTGATAATATTTATATGCTTTAGTTGTCGCGTTATCCCGATAGGCAGCATCTGTTGCATTTGCAGCTTGAATATAATCGATAAATGTATTTGGCTTGACTGTTTTTGCTTCAATCAATGACGTAAAATCGCACGCCAACTTATTTTGCGCAATAAACCTGTCTATTGCATCTAACGTTTTGAAATAGTCGCCGCCATTGAAGTCATTGAACCGAACTATCTTCTTATATAATTGAGCAATCACATGGTTTTGGCTTTCCGTGTCTAAATGCAACAGCAGTTCTTGGTATTCGACAGGGAACACCTGCTTCTCTATGGATTCTTTTAATTTCAATTGTGCTATTCTTTGCCATACACGCAGAATAACATCGCTCTTTCGAGTTAATTTATGCAAACAATGTATAATCTTATCGATAAGCGCATTGTCCATACATTGTATAACTTCTTCTAATACAGTGTCAAATTGTTTATTAGTCTCTGCATATTGATTTATGTCGTGGTCTTCTTCTCCGTTGATGCAGCCTTCAATATATTTTTTCAATGGAATTTGTCGAGCATCTTCAACATCGACACCATATACCAAAGCTGCAATTTCGCGTTGTGTTTGCAGATCATTGTTAATTATTGTTTGAATGCCATTCAGATAGTCGCCGGACAATATTTGTTCTACTGGATTTGCCAGAATATCCGTCTTCTTCAAACAGAACAATGCTATGTTTATCATCAAAATTTCGTTACACCACTCTTGTTTAAGAGCGACCATCTCATTGATATATGATATAATTTCCCTAACATTGGCATTAGGATTTACCAATCTGAATATCCGATTTATAGTTTCTTTCGCTTCATTTTCTGTTTCTCCAAATGCTTCAACAAACAGTTTGTTGAATATACTTCGATAGTCGGTAATAACAGGAGGAGCAACACGATAAACAATAGGGAAAGTTTTATTGATAAAATACTTGGTCAGTTGTTTCGTTTGTTCGTCGGTCTCATCTCCGAATGCACAAGCTAAATGTGTTTCATCGAAAGGAATAACAGCCCAAACATTTTCAAAACCGCTATCGGCGAAGAACGTATGGATAGAAGACCATAATTCTTTTACTTTTTCAGCGGGGAGACGATCCATGTTGTCAAAAACAAGGACTAATTTACGTTGTCCTTTTTCCTTGATAAAATCAGAAATGTCTTGCATCCATGTTTTGAACTCGTAAACCGTTGGTTCGTCTTCGCTCAAAGTCTCATAGCAAACGTCCTTTTCGACTTTATCTTGATAAATAGCTAACATATAACTCCATCCATATTTATGATCTTTGCTATATGCCCATTTCCAAACGCACAATGCAATAAGAACTGGCAGTGCAGCTATGATAATAGACAATAAAGAAAACCACCATGTTGTGGGTGTAGGTTTTACTGCATACGCAATAAATGTAAATATCGGAGTTAAAACTGCAACCAAAAATGCCGCAACCATACCATTACTGATAAGGGGATATTTTTCGGTTACGGTCTCCGTTTTACGGGCTAATAAATATTTCAGCTTTTCAGACCATGATACGGTTTTCGTACCTCCACCTTTGACTTTTATTGTTGCATTTCCAGATAGGATACCATCATCAATAAGTTTGCTTGTAAGCAATTCCAATATAGAGCGGCGTTGCAAGTCCTCTTGATGTCCCCATGCGTCATACTCAAAAAAGTAATAGTCGTCTGATAATTCACGTTCCAACATTTTAACCACGTTGGATTTTCCAGATCCCCAAATACCTTCGATGCCGATAATTCGAGGTAAAGTACATTCCTCATCCAATGAATCATTCTGACAAAAATGGCGAGCAATAGTTTTTGCCAACCTTTCTTGCGAACCTCCATCGAATTTGTCAATACCACACGGTTTATTTTGGATAAACCGCGGATATTGCTGTTTGGATTGTAGTTTTGTTTCCATATACGTAATTTATTGATTATACGAACTCCAAATAATTCTCCCGATTTACCACATGAAACTCGGCATAGGGATAGGCTTCTTGGAAGGCTTTCGGTGCGGCCGGCATTTTATTTCCCCACTTGAACTCCAAGGCGGTAAGACTGTCGGCACTCTCCTCAATCAGGTCGATTTCCTGTTTGTCGTAGGTGCGCCAGAAATAGAACTCCCTGTGCAGTCCCTCATTGAAGTTCGCTTTGCGCCGCTCTCCGATGATGTAGTTCTCCCACAGCGCACCGACATCCTGCCGAATGGCCAGCGGTGAGAAAGCCCCGATAATGGCATTGCGAATGCCGTTGTCGTAGAAGTACCACTTGCCAGCTTTTGTAACCTCCTTGCGTAGGTTACGCGAATAAGCCCCCAGACGATAGATAACGAAGACCTTTTCCAATAGGTCGAGGTATTTTTCAACGGTCGTCTTGCTCATGCCGAGTTGTTTACCTAACTCTTCGTAAGAAACTTCGCTGCCCAACTGAAAAGCTATCAATCGCAGTAGATCGCGCATCTTGCTCGAATTTTTTAAGCCGTCAATTGCTAAGATATCTTTAAGCAGGTATGCACCGACAATATCACGTAGGTAGTCTGTTTTACGTTCATAGTTCTCCATCATTACTACTTCGGGATAGGAACCGTAAATCAAGCGCGCTTCGAGGTTCTGGCGGGTTTCAAGTGCCGTTTCCGTCTGTGCGATTTCCCGTTGCGAGAATGGTGTAAGGAGAAATTGCGTACTGCGGCCGACCAACGGTTCACCAGTCTTATTCAGCAAATCGAATGACGAAGAACCACTTGCCAAGACACTTATTCCCGGTATTTCATCAACTATCAACTTCAGAATACTACCGATTTGTGGTATGTTCTGTGCCTCATCAATAGCCAGCAAATCAATACCATCCAATAAATGCCGATAATTGGCTATTGAGCGATTCTCCAATAGTGCTAATGTGTCGTAGTCTTCGCCGTTGAGCATCATCGTCCTACCTGAATAGTTGTCCACAATTTTACGCATCATTACCGTTTTACCAACACGGCGAGCACCAAAAATCAGTACTGCTTTATTGGGCGCGATTCGTGCTGTAATCTTCTCTTGAAGTATTCTATTTACTGTTTCCATACCTTATAAAATATAATGCAAAGATAATCATATTTTTTTAATTGGCGAATTTTACAAAAAAAACGGGCTATTAAATGGCGATTTTTACAACCACAATCTTATGGAAGTTGTTTCATTGTTTTTAGTAATGATATATGTTCATACTATGATGACTCAATAATTTACCAGACATACGTTTCTGAAATTTGTCCTTATAGGAATGAAAAACTCACATATATTGTGCTAATTAATATATAATTAAATGAAAATAAAAAGACAGGATACGAGTATTCCTGTCTTCTCATATGTAATGGATATTTTTTTATTTTCTCATCCGCTCCAACTCCTCATCACGCAACATTCTCTCGTTCAGTTTTTCCTGCATCCTGTCAATGAAATAGGTGCGGCTTTCGTTCTTCCGGCGTTTGATATCAGTGTAGAAGCGGTAGCAGTCTTTAGAATCAACCCCGAATATCTTATAGAGAAGTGGGGCGAGCTGTTTGAGCGGCATATTGCCGTTGTTGATGCAGCCCATCACGTCTATGCCGTAGATAAGTTCCACGAGGTCGATGGCATTGCCCGTCCATTGAAGAAGGCTGGCGGTGGTTTCTGTTGCGTTGTTGGCGGATATTAGTGGTGGCACTTGGGGCGTGGCAAGGAATTTCTGCATCTTTCTTACGAAAGACAGAGCCTTGCTGACGTAGGCGGCAATCTCTCTTTTTTCTTCTGACAGATTACGTACGGGATGGTGCTGCAACTCGATTTCGATGTAGGCAAGCGCGATGACGGTAAGGTTCATGTCCATGCCGCCGTTGCACAGTTCGATCACTTGGGTGGCGAAAGCCGTGTATGCCGTTTCCATATTGCAGTCGCCGGCTTCGTTTATCAGGCGGAAAAAGTCGGTTTCCGCCAGCAAGAAATAATTCATGGTTCTGTCAATTTTGAAAATTACACTTTGTTTTCTGCGTGCGCACATGAATATAATTGGCAAAAAACGCGGCAGAAAATAAAAAATCCAACACTCAATTTTACAAAGTGCTGGATTTCAGAGGTATAAAATTCAGTATTTTTTCACAAGGACAAATTATCTCCGACTTAAATTGTTTGTAATCGGAACATTTATTCTATTCCTGAAAATAGAAATGTATGCTTGCCGCACATTTTGGCTATCTTGCTTTTTTATCAAGGATATAGATAATGCGACATACACCGTTGGGATAGCTTTTCAAAGAGGAAAGCGTCCAGTGTTGCTCTGGCAGAGCCGACTTAAAAAAATGTCGTCCGCTTCCGGATATGAAAGGAACGGTGTATAGTATGATTTCATCCACAGCGTGCATCCGCAGCAGTCCGTTTATATAGTCTGCCGTGTCCGGTGTGGCTTCCGCGAGGTAACGGATGTTTGTGCAGTCTTTTCTCCATTCGTGCAGCATTGAAATGGAATAGTCCGGTGTCACACGGTAAAAGGCTTTCTTCCTGATTTCATCAAGACCGCAACGGTCAAGGCACAAATCCTGATGTGCTTTATCATATAACTCTGAAGAAAGACATCCGTCCATCGTCAGTACGGCGAGAATCTGAACTTTACCCATAATCGTTTCCTTTCGTTAGGCAAGGGTAAAAAAGTAGCGTGCAATTCACACTACCTTCAAGCGATGGCTCTGGTAAAGCCTTTACGGAGAGTACGTGAATGCACGCTATGCGTAAGCATAGCATAAGCATCACGCAATCGTCTCCGTAGTTCCAATTTACCAGATTTTCGCTTGAAACGCCTTGCGGTCTTATCCTATATGTTGGCGGCGAAAAGCTCCTGCCAATCGCCGTTTTTCTCAAATGTTATGCAAAGATAGCCAAATTCAGTGAATTACGGGCTATGATTGCTTGAATTTATATTTAATCTCCTATGCGCACTTTATCTCCTATCGAAACATTAATCTTGTCCAGGACTCCCGATATCTGCGATTTTATTTCGATCTCCTTCATCGGAAAAACATTGCCGGATATGTTTATTTCCTCTTTGATCTCGCGATATTGTGGTTGTGTAGTTTCGTAAATTGCCTTTGTACCTCTTAGCGAAGAACGAAAAGCAACAAATGCCAGTGTGGCGGAAAAGATGCAAATTAATATAATCTTAAATGTCTTCATTATCCTATATTTTCGTTTCTAATGGCGTCAATGGGTTGTATAACAGATGCTTTCATAGCCGGAAATGCTCCGGCAATGACACCGGACAAAATCAAGATAACCAAAGCGAGAACAGCTACATTTATATCTATTTCTGCATGCTTTATCATTGTCGCGTGACGGGCGCTTTCGAGCAACCAATTTATAATCTCAAGAATAGCTGCACCTGATATCAATCCGATGATACCGGAGATTACAGTTATGATGACAGATTCCGTCAGCATTAACACAAGAATGGATTTAGGAGTTGCTCCTACAGCCTTACGGATGCCTATTTCGCTACTCCTTTCTTTGATCACGACAAACATGATGTTGCTTACTCCAACAATACCACTTATCAGAAAACAAATTCCTACGATCCAGATAAACATTTTCAATCCATCAAAGAGTCCCTCAAAAGCAGATGTTTGTGTCTCAAAATTGATTATCTGTAAGGCTTGCTTATCAGAATAAGCAAATTGGTATTTATTAGCGATGAAGGCTCTCAGCTCATTCTCAAATCGCTTGGAATCAACTTCTTTGTTCAGATATAAACAGAAAGCGCGCAATGGAGTCTTATTGTCAATACAGTTTATGTAACTTGAGAAGGGCACATATACCGAATTGATTTCCGAAGCGCTGAAAATATCATCATTCTTTAGTACGCCTATCACCTTAAAATCAATACCGGCAATGTTGATCGACTTACCCAACGCTTTTTGATTATTAAATAAGGTCGTACTGACATTTTCGCCGATAATGGTAACATTACGGGTATTCTCGTCATCTCCTTTATTAAAATATCGTCCATCTTCGTTGATTTTAAGTATCTTAATTCCCATATAGTTTTCATTGATTCCTATAATCTTAAAAAGTCCGCTTTTAGCTTTATTCATCACTTGCGAATAAGGTCCTGTTATTTCAGGCGAAATAGCTTTTATCCCCGGGAACTGTTTCTTTATGCGGTTAAGAAAATGCAAATCGAAATGCAATTGTTCCCCTTCTCTGATATTCTTATACTTCACCCAGAATCCTCATCATTCCATACCATGACGGATTCACCATAAGTTACTAACGTGGTCACATAGCGGTGTGTGGTATTGATATTGTGCTGGGTTTGAAAAATAGCGATTGATTCATTCTCTATTTTCTGTACACGACTACGCTCGTGCAGAACAATAGCGACCATGCTGCCAATGATCGCCATTAAAAGAAAGTATCCTATAAATATTTTATGCTGCAAAAGTATTTTCATTGGCTTGATATTTTACAATCCAAATATTGCTTTCGTACAATATCTACATGCGGCAGAATCACGAAAAATATCCGAGATGAATAACACTAATAATAATTTCAAATTTTTCTATTTATTGCAGTTACATTCCTCCTCCCAACACATGATAAAGTTTGATTACACTTTGTATGCGTTCAAAACGAGTTTGTAGCTGTTGCACTTCCGCTTCGAGAAGAGACTGTTGGGCGGTCAACACTTCCAGATAGGTGGCATTGGAATGACGCATAAGCGATTCTGTCTTTCGCACAGCATCGCATAATGTTTCAACCTGTCGAGCATTGATTTCAATTTGCGATTTTGCCGTCTGCCATGCAGTCAGAGCATCGTTCACTTCTTTTCCAGCGTTCAGCAATGATTGCCGGAACAACAGTTTGGCTTCTTCCTGACGGCTTTTGGCTATCTTCAAGTTGGCGATGTTTGTGCCCCGGTTGAATAAGGGCTGTGTCAGGGAACCGATGGCATTGAGCAACCATTGTCCGGGATTTACGATTACGCCACCGCCGTTATTAGTCCATCCAAGAGTCCCCGAGAGGGTAATATTGGGATAGAAGGCGGCACGAGCCGCATTGGTGGCGTAGAACGCCTGCGCCAGTTCCATTTCAGCCTGACGCACGTCGGGACGGTTGGAAAGCAGTTGCAAAGGGACTCCAATCGAGACAGTATCGGGGAAAGCAGCCTCGGCCAGATTACTTCGTCCAATCGAGTGTGACGGCATGGCAAGTATCGCAGACAGGGCATTTTCTGTTTCGGAAATACTCTTGCGTATGGATAACAGGGATGCTTCGAGTCGCATCACGTTCGCCTTTGCCTGCAATACGCCGGCTTCGTTTGATTTCCCCACTTTTTTCAACGCTTCAAGAGTACGTACGGTAGTCCGCCAGTTCTCCAAAGTCCGGTTACTTATTGCCATTTGTGCGTCAAGCATGGCAAGGGTGTAGTAACTGTCTGCAATAGTGGCGACAAGCTGTGTCTGTACGGCCTGCCGGTAGGCACGGCTTCCTTGTAACGCGGCGGCTGCACCACGCTTTGCCGCCGTAAGTTTGCCGAAGATGTCCAGTTCCCAGCTTGCCGACGCTCCCACATTATATGTCTTTGCCGTTGCTCCGTCATGTTTATTGGCATTACCTTCGGCAGTCAGTCCCAGTGATGGAAGATATGATAGTCTGGCAGTCATCAGGACGGCTTCTGTCGCTTCCACGCGTAACCGTGCCACATTGAGGTCTGTGTTCCGTTCAAGTCCGGTTTCAATCAAGGACTGGAGTTTCGGGTCGGTAAACATTTCCCGCCACGACAGGGACGCGATGGTCGTTGTATCAATGTCCGCCGGTACGTCCCGATACAGATTCTCCGTTGAGAGGTCAGGACGATGATACCGGCTGTATGTGCCACAACCGGCAAACATCCATCCTGACAATATGATATATATTACTGTCTTCTTCATTTAATTATGCTTAACACGTTCTTGAATATATTGGAATACAATAAACAATGACGGCACAAGGAACAACAGAGCCAAAGTACCGACAATCATTCCACCGATTACACCTGTGGCAAGCGAACGGCTGCCGTTGGCACCCACTCCGTGCGCCATCATCAGCGGGACAAGACCGAACACCATGGACAGCACAGTCATCAATATAGGGCGCAGGCGGACTTTTGCCGCACTGTATGCTGCCTGTGCCAGCGTCATGCCTTCCGACCGCCGCTTGCCGGCGTATTCGGTAAGCAGGATGGCGGTCTTGGCAAGCAGGCCGATAATCATGATTAATCCGGTCTGCATGTAGATGTTGTTCTCCAGACCGAAGAGCCACGCAAACAGGAAACTGCCCATTAGTCCGCAAGGCACCGACAACAGAACCGCGAAGGGTATGAACACGCTCTCATACAAGGCGCACAGAATCAGATAGACCAGAACCATGCAGAGCAGGAATATAAGCGTGGCATTGTTGGTCGTCTTGCTTTCCTCACGCGAAATGCCGCCAAACTCGTATGTGTAATTTGACGGAAGCACTTCACGTGCCGTCTCGCCGATGGCTTCGAGCACCTGCCCTGAACTGTAACCCTGCGCCGGCGACCCGCTAATCGAGATGGCGTTGAACAGGTTGAAACGGGTGAGGTCTGACGGGCCGTTGGTCTTGGTCAGGCGCACGAACCGGCTCAAAGGCGACATGCCGCCATCGGAGGCGCGCACATACATGTGGTGCAGGGATTCCGCATTCACACGATATTCCGCCGGAGCCTGCATGGTCACATGGTAGAGCTTGGAGAACCGGTTAAAGTCGGAAACATATTGTCCGGTATAATAGCCCGACAATGTGGAAAGCACATCTGCGGGCGACACACCCGACTGCTCACATTTGGCGGCATCGATATCCACCCAGTATTGCGGATAGTCCGTGGCAAAGGAGGAATAGACTTCGCCGATTTCGGGTCGTTGCGACAAGGCTTCGACAAACTTGTCCGCCTCTTCCTTGAAAGCGGCGATGTTTCCGCCCGCCTTGTCCTGCAAATAAAGCTCGAAACCGTTTCCCATGCCGTACCCGGCAATCATCGGAGGCGACATGGCGAACACCGTGGCATCGGGAATATCTGAAGTGGCGGCATAAATCTTTCCGATGACATCATTCACCGACTGCCCCTCTCCCTTACGATCCTCCCAGTCTTTGAGTGTCACGAAATACATCGCCTGCGAGGGACCGGAACCGCTGAAAGAGAAACCGGCTACCGCACCGCTGTATTCAATCTCGCCGATGCTGTCGAGACGGCTGTTGATACGCTCCATCACCTTACTTGTCTGAGCCATGGATGTGCCGGGCTTCGTGTTCATGCTCACCATGACCGTCCCGGTGTCCTCTTCGGGAATAAGTCCCGTCTTTGTGACATTGACCAGCAGCACCAGCAACCCGAAAGAAATGCCTATGATGCTCCACAACAGCCATCGGCGATGGATAATGAACATCACTCCACGTACATAGCGTCGGCTCAGACTGTCGAAGACGGCATTGAACGCTTTACGGAAACGGGCTGCAAAATTGTTCTTAGTGTTGCCCTGCTCATCGATATAGGGTTTCAGCAGCAGCGCGCAAAGTGCCGGTGAGAGTGTGAAGGCATTGACTGCCGAGATTCCCACGGCAACAGCCATCGTGATACCGAACTGCGTGTAGAACGCTCCCGAAGTCCCGCCCATCATGGCTACGGGGAAAAACACTGCCATAAAGATTATGGTAGAGGTCAGGATAGCCGACGAAACGCCTTTCATGGCATCATCAGCCGCGAGAACTGCTGATTGATAGCCCTCATCGAACTTCGCCTGCACCGCTTCCACCACCACAATGGCATCATCGACCACGGTTCCGATGGCAAGCACAAGCGCGAACAGGGTGAGCAGGTTGATGGAGAATCCAATCATGGACATCACGGCAAATGTGCCGATGATGGAAACGAAGATGGATATGGTAGGGATAAGCGTTGACTTGATGTCCTGCAAGAACACATACACCACCACGATGACCAGAAGTATCGCTTCCAATAAGGTGCGGAGGACAGAGTGGATGGAGGCATACAGGAACTTGTTGGTATCGGTAAGCACCACGAATTCCGTCCCTTCGGGCAAGTCCCGGCTAAGGTCGTCAAGCACTTCGTGAATCTCCTTGATGGTGCTTGATGCATTGGACCCGGCTTTCTGGTTGATGAGCATCATAGCTGCCGGATGCCCGTTCACCTCGGAGGAATAGTTGTAGTATTCATCGCCCAGTTCCACATCGGCAACCTCTTTCAACCGAAGCACATTGCCGCCCGGCAGTGACTTGACGACCAGCTCACCGAACTCTTCCGCTCCGGACAAGCGTCCGCGGTATTTCATCGTGTATTCATTGGCGGTAGGATGATTGGCACCGAAGGAGCCGGTGGCGGCCTCGATGTTCTGTCGTGCAAGTACGGCAGAGATGTCATCGGGGATAAGCCCGTATTGCGCCATCTTGTCGGGACGCAGCCAAAGTCGCATGCTGTAGTTGGAACCGAACAACTGTGCCTTTCCCACGCCGCTGATACGTTTCAGCCTCGGCTCGACATTGATTTTCACGTAATTGCTCAGGAAGGTCTGGTCGAAGCGGTCATCGGGCGAATAGAGCGCGAAAGTCATCAGTTCGGCATTCTGCTGCTTTTCAGTGGTGACACCGGTCTTGGTGGCTTCCGCCGGAAGTTGGCTCAGTGCGCCGTTCACGCGGTTCTGCACGTTTACCGCCGCCATGTCCGCGTTGGTTCCCTGTTTGAAATAGATGTTGATGGAAGCATCTCCCGTATTCGATGCCGTGGAAGTCATATAGGTCATGTCTTCCACTCCGTTGATGGCTTCTTCCAGAGGGGTTATCACTGCCTTCTGCACGGTTTCAGCGTTTGCTCCCGGATAAGTTGCGAATACGTTGATGGTCGGAGGTGCGATGTCGGGGTATTGTTCCACCGGCAAGGAAAACATGGAAATCATGCCCAACAGTACAATCACCACCGAGATAACGCCCGAAAACACCGGGCGGTCTATAAAAAATCGCAGGTTCATTTCGTTTCGTTTTTAGGGGTTATGCTCATGCCTTCTCTCACCAGTCCCACGCCTTCGGCGACAATGGTGTCACCGACCGAAAGACCTTCTTTTACGATAAACCGGTTGCCGTCGTTCAGGCGGTCCACCGTGAGATAGGCGGCTTCCGCCTGTCCGTTTTTCAGACGGTAAGCGATAATCTTGTCCTGCAGTTCCACGGTGGCGGTCATGGGAATGGTTACGGCCTCCGTTTTCGGGTTTTGAAGGATGACATTGCCGATGCTGCCACTCAACAGTTCGCGGTCGGGATTGGGGAACAGGGCTTTGATTTGTACCGTTCCGGTAACAGGATCCACCACGCCGCTTACGGTTTCAATACGTCCTTTCGCCTTGTACAGGCTGCCGTCGTTGAGTTGCAGGCCCACTTCCGGCGTCCCGGCTATCATGCTGTCAATCGAGCCATAGCGAGCCGAATATCGCCGTAGCATATTCTCCGAAATGGAGAAATAGGCATACATCTCCGCATTGTCGGACACGACCGTGAAAGGCTGTGCCATATTGGGACCGACAAGCGCACCGATGCGATAGGGCAATGTGCCTACTACTCCGTTGCTCGGGCTTTTGATTTCCGTATAGGAGAGATTGTTGCGTGCATCCGATTCTTGTGCCTTTGCCTGTTCGAGTTCAGCACACGCCACTGCCAGTTGGTTCCGGGCGAGAGAAAGCTCGTAGTCGGATATGACCTTCTCGTCAAACAATGCCTGCTTGCCCCGCAGCTCGATTCTTGCCGTTTCCACTTTTGCCTGTGCCGCGCTGACATTGGCCTGCGCCGTGCGTAATGCCGCCCGATAGGGCACTTGGTCAATTACAGCCAATACTTGACCGGTCTTCACCCGTTCACCCTCTTTCACTTTCAGACGGATAATGCGCCCGGATATTTGCGGCAGGATGTCCACATCCTGCCGTCCGCGTATGGCGGCGGAATAGGACTCGGAGATTTCCACCGGACTTGCCGCGACCTTTATGACCCGATAACTCTGCACCGCATCCTGCTTGCCGTCCGCCTGCCTGCATCCGGTCGGCAGGAACAGCATGAGAGCAAATGCGGCGAAATTCGTGATAATGAATTGCTTGTTCATATTTTCTTCTTGTTTTGTATTAATTCATAAATTGATTTTTGGAACATGAATAAAAGTTTATCTTTTTCGTTCATGCGGATATTATCAGAATAATCGCCTTTTGTTATTTGATACCCGCATGGCTTGACCATAAAAACGCCTAAGCCCTTAGTGTATGAACTTACTTCTGAGGCGTAGTCTTTACTTGTATTTAATGGAACTTTCCCTTTAATATGACACCACTCATTATTGCAACTGATGTCTTCAATCTCAGACATCATTTTTTGCAAATCTGTAATAGCTTTGGAACTTGCCGCTTGGGGTATCTGCAACTCAAAATAGAGCATCGGTTCGAGAATGTCCACACCTGACTGTTGCAAGGCCAGCCTGAAGACATAAGGGGTCAGCTGTCTGAAATCAGCAGGTGTACTTACCGGGCTATAATACTCGGCTTGAGTAAAAGTTACTTTCAGATCAGTCACTTCCCATCCATGTAAACCAGATTGGCAAGACATACGAATCCCTTCAAAAACGGCATTTTGAAAAGAATGGTTCAGATAACCATAGGAGATGTCACTTTCGATTTGCAACCCTGTCCCTAACGGCAAGGGTTCAAGCGTCAGCCCTATTGTGGCCCAGTAAGGGTTGGGTGGCACTTCGATCTGAATAATCTTATTGACCTTTTTTACAGGTCGTTCTTTGTAGATAGTCTTGATCTCATCAAAATGGACCTTTACGGAAAATCGTTCTTCCAGCAATGTCTGTATGATTTCCTTTTGTGTCAAACCATATAACGAGATTTCCAATTCATCACTATATGAGTTTATGGAAAAGGACAAAGACGGGTCTTCAATCCACAATGTATTCAGAGCGGATATCACCTTGCTTCTCTCTTCGGACCTGTCTGGCCGGACGGAGGATTTGAGAGCGGGATGCTGATGAGATAACCCTTGAATCAAACAAGGTTTAGTACCTAAATAATCTCCGATTCGAAAATCTTCCATATCTTCTACAATCGCGATATCATTGGCCCCCACTTCATCAACATTTATCTCTCTGCCCTGATAAATAGTCTTTAGATTTTTAATCTTGATGAATTTTTCCGAATCGTTGATTCTTACAATGTCTCGAAGTCTCAGACTTCCGTCAATTATTTTTAGAAAACTTCTTTTATGTCCTTTGGGGTCATGCTCTATCTTATAGAGATAAGCTGAAAGTCTGTTTGAGACTGATTCTGGAGGAAGTATAAAAGAAGAGATGGCGTCCAACAACTCATTGATACCGATATTGAACATTGCTGATCCATGTAGTACCGGATAGACTTTGGCTTTTGCCACAAGATCGATTATCGTATTCCAATAATCAGCCGGTGAAATTTCGCTATCCGCCAAATATCGTTCTAATATATTGTCGTCATGGTTGCATACAAATTCTTTGTATTCTTCCTTTATATATGTTTGGGAGCAAATCGGATAAACCAATCCATCGACAACAGTTTGCATAAACAGGACATCTTGAGACAGATTTGTTTTTATATCCAGATACAAACGCTCTAAATTCACACCGTCACGGTCAATTTTATTGATAAATATAATTGTCGGGATTTGCAGTTTTTGTAAAGTATTGAACAGCAACTTTGTTTGCGCTTGTATGCCTTCCTTTGCGGATAAGATGAGGACTGCTCCATCAAGCATTTTGAATGTCCGCTCCACTTCCGCAATAAAATCCATGTGTCCCGGAGTGTCAATGATATTGCATTTCACTCCATTCCAGATAATAGATGTCGTAGAAGCCCGAACAGTAATTCCTCTACGTTTCTCTATATCCATAGAGTCTGTTATGGTGTCACCATTATCCACACGGCCGCACTTTTCCGTTGCTCCACTGGCAAACAGCAGATTCTCGGTTACGGAAGTTTTTCCTGCATCAATGTGAGCAAGAATTCCTAAATTTATAATATTCATTTGGATTAAGCAATAATATACTACAATAGATGCATTGTCGAAACGCACCTTTTAATACCTCCTCGTAGCATGTGAGAACTACAGGATTACTAACTCGTATTAATATGTATATTATTACTGCCGCATAACGATTGCAAAATTACACAAAAAAAATATATCTAACAAAAGTGGGAGGATTTTTTAACTTTTTTTACCATAGACATTTTATTAGGGAAGCGTAGGTTCAACTGGTAAGTACAAATAAGTAGAAATGTTTGAACAACAACGTTTTAGGAAGTTGAAAAAAATCAAGTTTCTCTCTCGGTATAACGTTTATTTTGGCCAATATCTTCTTTAGTTTGGCATTTGAGTATTTCCCATTCGTGTTCTATTTAGCTCCTTATTATGAGTATGTAGCAAGTTGCTTATCAAATTCAGCCTCTTTGAGGGTCAAATATGGTTTTGCAAATGGTGACTGACAAGACATAAACAAGGTCAGCAGGATTTTTTACATAAATGGACATGAATGTATATAACCTAAAATAAGAATAAATTTTAATAAGGGCTGCCCAAAAAGAAAAAAAATGCAGTTGCCATCCTACAGATACTTGCAGAAAGGATAAAATTTACTTTTAGACCTTTTGGGATAGCCCTTATTAATACTTCAGATAAAATTCCTAAGGTTATATTTTCAATCCTTTGGACCGGGTTTCCTCCTTGGCATACAGCCCCGGATGCCCAGTTATGGTGTGATTGGCGATAATACTTTCCGATGGATTGCGTATTTGCGGTGATGTATCTTCGGGATATTGCCTGATACCGTTTCGCACACCTTTCGCTTCCGGTTTGACCTGTTGCCCTTCATGCTCCTTTTCGGTGATTTCGGGTGTAGGCGGCGCAAGTTCCAGCTGTATCTTGCGGTCAAGGGCGGCAAGTTCGGACTTCAACTGTTTCAGTTCTTCCTCCTTCTTCCACACCTTGCCTGCTATCTCCTGCAACTGCGGTATCTCACGTTCCAAGACCTCATTCTTCGCTTTATACTGGTCGATGATGGAGGGGATTCTCTCAATCGCGTTGAGGAAGTTGCGGGCGGCGGCCAACGGGTCAGCCAGCGCCAGATGCCCGTTGTTGTAGGTGTACTTGTAGTTCCCCTCGACCACGAAGCGGTTGTCGGTAAACTCCAATCCCTCTTTGAGTATCCTTTCGCTGACCACCTTTATCGGGAAACCGTAAAACTCTCCAACCTGCGTGTACAACCCTCCGGTCGTGGCATTCTTGGCTATCTCCTGCAAACGCTTTCCGATGACTTTCTCATCGGCGGAATCCACTCCGTCCACCTTTATTATATTAAGGTGATTGCCCTCCTTGTCGGTCTGCACCACAGAGAGGAAGCGGTTCCAGTCCTCCGTCATGGCATCTATGAAAGCCGTGTTGTTGCGCAACTCGCCGGTCTTCGATTCCAGCTTGAACTCCGAATCACGCTTGCCCTTGTTGAACGACTTGCGTTCCCCTTCGAGCGAGGCGATACGTTTTTCCAGTTTCGCCTTGTCCAGCAGGTCGGTGTTGCCGGATAGCAACGCCATATATTCCGAGAAGTTCATGCCCGATTTCTCGTCCATTGCCCCCTCGTCGATGGTACGCGCTTCCATAGCACCGCTTTTAAGCTGGCTGATGAAAGTCTGCTTGCAGTGCAGGAGGTTGAACTTGTAACTGTCCAGTGATTTTTCCACCGCGTAGATTATTACGTCCACGTTGTTCCCGGCGAAATGCTTGGCTATCTCGTTGCCTGCTCTAACTCCCCGTCCGTCACGCTGTTGCAGGTCGGACGGTCGCCACGGCGTATCAAGATGATGAATTGCCACACACCGTTTCTGTGCGTTCACACCCGTTCCGAGCATGGAGGTGGAGCCGAACAGCACACGCACCGTCCCGGCGTTCATGGCGTCTATCACCGCCTTCCGCGCCTTGTCGGTCTTGCACTCCTGAATGAAGCGCACCTCGCTTGGCGGTATACCGTAGTCCTCCGTCAGTTTGCGCTTGATTTCCGAATAGACGTTCCACCCGTCGCCCGGCTGGTATGTCCCCAAATCAGAGAAAACGAACTGCGTGCCTTTCTGGGCGTCGTATTTTTGATAATACTCCGCGATCATCTTGGCACAGTGACTCGCTTTGTTGTCGGGATGATCTTCGTAATTCGGGTCTATCATGCGCATGTCGAGTGCCATTTTCCGGGCATAGTCCGTGGCGATGAGCATCTTCGCCTTTTCTTCCGTTTCCGAAAGCGGCAGCCTGCCCAACAAGGTGGCATCGCCCGTCTTGGCGAACTGCATCAGTTTCTGTATGAAGTCCTCCTGTTCCGGCGTGGGCGGTATATGGTGCAGTATCTCGTTCTTGGCAGGACGGTCAACGCCCACATCCTCCGCCGTGCGGTAGTCCGTGATTTCATTATAGAAGGCGGCAAGCTCCGGCACTTTGATGAAGTAGCGGAAACGCTCCTTCTGGACCACATTGTTCGTCACGTTAAATTCAAAATCCGTCGTCTTCTTGGCAAATATCGCCGCCCAAGCGTCGAAACACCTTATGTCCTGCCGTTCCAGCTCCTTCGGGCGCAGGTACTTGAACAGCAGGTACAATTCAGTCAGTGAGTTGCTGATAGTCGTGCCGGAGAGGAAGGTCGCACCCAAGTCTTTTCCTGTGCGCTCCTGTATGGTGCGTATGGCAAAGAGCATGTTAAGTGCCTTCTGGCTTCCCTCGCTGTTTCCCAATCCCGCCACACGGTCGTGGCGCGTGTTGAAAGTCAGATTCTTGAACTGGTGGCTCTCATCTATGAAGATGTGGTCGATGCCCATCTGCTTGAAATCCACCACGTCGTCCGTGCGTGACTTTATGGCGTGTTCCACCTTCTCCAGCTTCGCTTCAAGGTTGTGCTTGCGCTTCTCCAATCCTTTCAGCATCGCCCGCGACACGTTCTTTCCCTGCTGCCGTAGCACTTCGAGGTTTTCCTCCACCGTGTCAAGCTCTGCTTGCAGGATGCGCTGCTGCAATTCCGGCGACTGCGGTATCTTGCCGAACTGGTCGTGCGACATGATGACGCAATCGTAGTCGTTGTTCTTTATATTATTGAAGAAGCGCACACGGTTGGCGGTCGAAAAGTCCTTCTCCGAAGCGTACAGAATACGTGCGTTGGGATATGCCGCCTGATAGGTGGCTGCAATCTCCGCAACGTTGGCTTTCAGCCCGATAATCATCGGCTTGTGTGCCAAATTCAGACGCTTCATCTCATGCGCGGCGATGCACATTATCAGCGTCTTACCGGTTCCCACCTCGTGGTCGCAAATTCCGCCGCCGTTCTGTTTCAACATCCAGACGCAATCCATCTGTGAGGGATAGACGCTCTTGATACCCCGGCTTGCCAGCCCTTTCAGGTTGAGGTCGGGAAAGGTCTGATGGGAGCCGTCGTAGCGCGGGCGCACGAAACAGTTGAACTTGCGGTTATACATCGTCACAAGCCGCTCCTTGAACTGCGGCGACTGCTCTTCGAGCCATTCGGAGAAGCCGTTTCGTATCTCGTCAATCTTGGCGTTGGCGAGTTGTATTCCCTCGCTGTCGCGCATCTTGATGTCGTTGCCATGCTCGTCCTTGCCGATGGACTTCATCATGTCAGGGCAGGTGTTGTGCAGGGCGTGTTTTAGGAGGTGCATACCGTCATAGTTCCGGTAATACCCCTTCACCAGAAACTCGTCCGTGATTTTCATGGTGCGGTAGCCGCACACCACCGAAAACTCGTCCATGCTTGCGGAATAGGCGATTTTCACCTCCGTGTCGAACAGCCGGCTCATGTAGGCGGCATAGACACCCGTCGGAATCCAGCGTTCCCCGAAATTGAAGTCCAGATCCTCGAAGGCGATGCGCTGCGGCTCGGCATCTTTCAGAGCCTCCAACGCCTGCTTCACCTCCGGCATACGCTCATTTTCGGGATTGTCACCCATCCATGCCTCTATGCGTTCCGCTTTCTCTATGACATTTCCGGCGATGAAACGGTCTTTGATTTCGTAACCGGTCACGAGCGGATTGTAGTAGATGCGCCCTTGCAGGGCAGTGAGCAAATCCTCCGCCGTGCTGTCGGTTATCTCCCGCATATAGTCGAGATTGACCGTACCATATTTGTTGAGCGACGCAGACAGGGCTTCTTCGGGAGAGCCTACGTTGGCATGGCTCTCCACCGCGAAGGAAACAGGATGCTCGAAGATGTCCGCCTTGACGAACTTTCCGTTTTCCATCCGTTCCAGCGAAAGGATGTCGCGCCCGCCCGCATCCATCATCACTAACTTCACGTTCTGCTTGGCGTTGAGGTTGCCGTAGCGCATGACAAACTCATCGTAACAGGTATTCAGATGCTCTCGCCACGGAACATTTGCCTCGCGCCGGAGCGATTCATAACGGTACAGACGCTCGTAGGCGTCACGCAGCGACACATACAACAACGCCTTTTCCTTCTGGTATCCTTTCAGGTCGAGCGGCTGGAATGTCGCCCCGTATGGCGTGATGTCTTTCAGGTAGCCGATGTTATGACGCCCCCGGTCAGCCACCAGCGACCCTTCGCGCAGGTGCATCTCCGGCGTGCGGTGGTAGGCACGCGGAGAAAGGTCCACGACTTCCTCCTTCGGCTTTTCCGCTTCGATGTCGGGGAAAAGGAAAGTCCCCACCGCTTCCGATGGGGTATCTGTAACGGCAGGTGCGGCGACTGCCTCCGGCTGTGTTTCCTCCTGTCGTGGCTGCTCACGGGAAGTTTCCGGCACGGCTTTCACTTCCGTCTTTTCCGCCACTTGTTTCTCGTTATGCTGCCTTGCCAGTTCCCGAAGTTCTTTCCTACGCTCCGGCGTCAAACCCATCATCATTTCATAGAAACCGTTGATGGGAGGATTGGTATCCCAGTCCAGTGTGGCATAGATGTCGTCCGGGTCGGCAGGCTTGGCGGTGTTCTCCGCTTTCACCTCCTTATTCTCCATTGCGGGTTTTGCAGTTGGAGCTGTCGGTGTAACCGTGACTTTCGGTTTGGGCGGAGTGGACTTTGCCGTAACTGCCTTTTTCACCGTCTTTTTCTTTTTGGAGGTTTTCGGTTGGCTGACCTCTTCCGTCATCCCCCAGAGGTCAAGCAGGGTGAGCTGCACGCCTGCGGAATATTGCGGGCGCGGTTCTATCTCCGGCTTTTCATCTGCGGGTTGCGGCTTTTCTGTCGGAGTTTCCACCGTCTGCGCCGAGGATACTGTTTCCAATTTTATGGCAGGACGCTCTACTTTATTTTGAACGGCAACTTTTTCTTCCGTTCCTGCCTGCCGGATTGAACCCGAATACAAGCGCATGGCAAGCCTGTAATGGAAATCCTCGTCGAGCATACGGCGCAAATCCCCGGCGATGCCTGCTGCCTTGCCCTCGTGCAGATAAACCATAGCGGGCTTCCCGTAGGGTTCTGTGTCAAGTTTCGCCATCGTATGCACGATGCGTTCCGGGTGGTGGATGAAATAGGCGTTGTCGGTCAGGGCGGTTTTCGTGTCCGTCTGTATCACGGTCATCAGCCGCTCGTCCTGCGACATTTCCTTCTTGCTGAGGTTCTTTTGCAGGACAATCAGGTCACTGCCCACCTCCGTGCCCGCGTTGTCCGTGAACAGGTTGTTGGGCAGGCGTATCGCGGATACCAGATTGGCCTGACTGAACAGCTCGTTACGCACGGAGGTCTTGGTGCTATTCAATACCCCTTGCGAGGTGATGAACGCCACGATACCGCCGTCACGCACGGCATCCAGTCCTTTGAGAAAGAAATAGTTGTGGATGGTTTTCTGGGCGGAGCGTCTGCCGAAAGAGTCGCTCCGCTGAAACTCCGCGTCGAACACGGCAATGTCACCGAACGGAATGTTGGACACCGCCAAGTCGAAATAATTGTTGAACGGTCTTTCGATTTTCTCAAAACCGCAGGTGCGCATTTTCTGGTCGGGATAGAGATGCCTCAAGATTGTACCCGTGAGCAGATCCTTCTCGAAAGCCATCACATCCGCATTGGGGCTGTGCCGCAGCATGGAATCCACGAACACGCCGACACCTGCCGACGGTTCGAGCATACGGGCGGGGCGGACGCTGTAATCTGCCAGCACGTCCGCGATGGTGTCGGTTATCTCTTTGGGGGTGTAGAAAGCGGTCAGCACGGACGCTTTCAGCGAATCCACAAACCGCTTGTACTCTGTTTCGTCCTTGCTGTTCTCACGGATAAGCCTGTGCAGCTCCACCGTCGGGGCGAACAGTTCGAGGTCGGATTTCGCCCACCGGACGGCATCCGTCAGTTCCTTTGCAGGGTTGAGGATACATTTCAGACCGCCGAAACCGCAGTACCTTTGAAGTATGGCACGCTCTTCGGTTGTCGCTGTCCTATTTTCCCTGTCAAGGATGAATGCCGTCCGTATCGCCTCGATGTTGTCCCGCAGTTTCTGTTTGCGGTTAAACGCCATATTCGTCTAAGTAAAGGACGGTTGCTCCCGTCAGCTCCGTGTAGAGCAGGTCGTAATCGGAAGACAGGGCGAAATTGTCATCCGAGAGGTCATAGACGGAGAACACGTTGCCGACAAGCGGCAGCAGTTTCAGGACAAAGGCTTCACGCTTCTCTTCCGGCACTTCATCGGCAAACTCGTTTTCCACGACTTCGCGGAGGATGGCGTAACGGGAATAATGCAGCCCGCGCAGCAGCGTGTCCATCGCCAGTTCCTGCGCACCATCGGCGGGATAGCCTTCAAGCCGTGCCCTCTCATACGTTTCGGCGGCACGGTCGGCCCGTTCCCGTATGAAAGCGGTGTCGTCAGCCTGTTCAAACTTGTTCGTGCGGAGATAGTCCAGCAGGTACAGACCGTAATAGGAAAAGTCGGTCTGACCCTCGTTTTTCTTCTTGTTGTTCATTACTTTGGATTTAGCGGATTGATAATTAACGGGATAATCGGTTGGAAAAAGGAAGAAAAAGGCACTCGGTATCCCTCCGAGTGCCACCACTAAATCCAAAGTATGAGTGTAATCCGGTATCGAAGAACAATTCATTACTCTGAACAAGTGGCAAAGTTAATACTATTTCTTCCGTCCTGAAAATTTCTTGTCCTTTTTAGCCTCCGGGAACACAAAAGTCGTGTTATATTCCCCGTCAAAGGCGACAACAGCATCGAAACTCTTGCCCTGTTTGCTCTTGAACCCTTTGAGCAGCTTGGTATGCCCTTCGGTGAGCAGGTCTTTGATTTCATCGTCGGACAGGGTGCGTCCCGCTTTCAGCCGGAACACGGGCAGTCCGCACTCCGTGTTGTCGCAGCGTACCACCTTGCCGTAGAACCGCATCCTGCCCGTGCCACACTTGGGACACGCGCAGCCGGAGTCACGGCTGCCGAAGAGCTTGTCGCACGAGATCAGTTCGGAGGTTATCTCACGTGTGTACGCCTCTATCTCCTTGCGGAAGGTGTCGTCGGACAGTTCCCCGCGCTCGATACGCGCCAGCTCCTTTTCCCATTCGCCCGTCATGGCAACATCGGCGATGCGCATCGTCTTGACGACGGAATTGAGGGCAAGTCCTTTTTCGGTGGGAACAAGCGACTTCTTGCAGCGTTCCATGTAACCGCGCTTGAAAAGCGTTTCGATGATGGAGGCGCGTGTGGCGGGAGTACCGATGCCACAGTCCTTCATCGCCTGCCGCAGTGCGTCGTCCTCAATTTCCTTGCCCGCCGTTTCCATTGCCGAGAGCAGGGTGGCTTCGGTATGCAGCGGCTTGGGTTTGGTCTTTCCTTCGGTAATGGACGAGCCTTTCGGTGTCAGCGTGTCGCCTTCCTGCCAGCCGGGGATGGTAATTTCCTCTTTTTCCTCGCCATAGACGGCACGCCATCCGGTTTGCTTCACGACGCTGCCTTTTACGGTAAACTCCACTCCGGCACATTCCGCCGTGACAGTGGTCACATCCTTGACGCATTTCTCAGAGAATGCCTCGACCATGCGCCCGGCAATCATCTGATAGATGGTATTGTCCTCTTTGGAGAGGAAGAGCGGTTTCTCACCCGTGACGAGCAGGGCATGGTGGTCTGTCACCTTGCCGTCGTCCACGCTGCGGCGTGTCGGGGCGGCTTTTGCCCGCACCTTGTCTTTCCATTCGGGCTGTGTGCCGATGAAAGCGAGCAGTTTGGGAATTTCGGCAAACACGTCTTCGGGGATGTAGCGGCTTCCCGTTCTCGGATAGGTTATCAACTTCTTTTCGTAGAGTTTCTGCGCGATTTCAAGCGTCTGTTCCGCCGTGAAGCCGTGCTTGGCGTTGGCTTCTTTCTGGAGCGTGGTCAGGTCGTAGAGCAAGGGAGTTTCCTCCGTCTTCTCCTTGCGCTCGGCTTTCGTGACAGTGGCGCAACCTGCCGCCTTTACCTTATTATATAGTTCCATCGCCGGTTCTTTCTCTTTCCATTTCTCGGAGGATGAGAATTTCACGACTTCGCCGTCGCAACCGTCCGTTGCGATATGGAGCTGCCAGAATGCTTCGGACGTAAAGCGGCGGTTCTCCCAGTAGCGTTCACATACCATAGCCAACGTTGGTGTCTGCACCCGCCCCACGGAATACGTGCCGTGTCCGGCGGCGATGGATAACGCCTGTGTGCCGTTGATGCCCACGAGCCAGTCGGATTCGCTCCGCGCTTTGGCGGCGAGGTAGAGGTTGTCGTATTTGCTGCCGTCTTCGAGTTTCCGCAGTCCCTCGCGGATAGCTTTGTCGGTGAGAGAGCTGATCCACAGGCGCACGAAAGGAGTGGTGCAACCCGTATAGTGGTAGAGGTAGCGGAAGATAAGCTCTCCCTCGCGTCCGGCATCGGTCGCCACGATGATATGTTCGCTTGTGTCGAACAGTCTTTTGATGACTTTTATCTGCGACACCACGCCGCTGTCGGGCTTGTAACCTTTCTCCGTCCTGACCTGACGGGGGACGAGCGTGAATGTGTCGGGAATAATCGGGAGGTTGTCACGGACAAATCCGCGCACGCCGTAGCCGTCGGGCATGGCAAGCTGAACGAGGTGTCCGAATGCCCATGTCACGGCATAACCGCCTCCCTCGAAATATCCTTCCTCTCTCTTTGTCGCGCCCACGATGCGGGCGATTTCACGTGCCACGGAGGGCTTTTCTGCAATGATTGTCTTCATGTCTTCTTCTTTTTTGTTGATACTTTGGATTTTATTTTGGATTCAGTGGCGGACACGGGATTACATTTTCATGCCCTTGCCCGTTTTCTTCTGCGGCTTCTCCTGCTGCTGTTGCTGGCGGGCGTCCTTCGGGTTGGTCTGACCTTTCTGCAACGGCTCTCTCAGATTCTTTGTAGCCTCGTTGGTCTTGCCATCGTTGTTCACCGCCACCTGCGTGCGGCTCTCGTTGGACGGAGCAACCTGCTGTGCATTGTCAGGGTTCGTGTCGTAGCGGTACGGGCGTCCCTTCTCCGGGTTGAACTTGATATACATCGTGGCATGGAAGCCCTGCTTGTCGGTCACGTTCTCCAGCTTCACGGCTTTACCCGCCACATAGTCGGCTTTCTGCTGGTCGGTGAAGCTCACGCCGCTCCATTTGCTGATGGGGCGGATGCTGCCGTCCTCGTTCGTCCACGTGTTGCGGCGTTGCTCCTTCTTGGTCTGTGCGGCATTTTCCCCGCCCTGCGCCTGACTTTTCGATGTGTCGCCTTTGGTTTCCTGTGTCTGTGCGGTACGGGGCGACTTGCCGGTTCCCGGCACGAACTCCACGCCGCGCTGCTCCACGTTCACTTGCAGGGTGGTGACGAACTTTCTGCCGTCGTTGCGCTCGATGAGCTTGTCGCGTACGGGCAGTCCGGCGCGGAGCATGTCCCGCTCCTGCGTGGTGATTTCCGTCTTGCCGATGCGCTCCGGGATGCGCACCCTGCTTGCCGGAATGTCCGTGATTTCATTCGTCTTGCGGTCGATGCTGATGTAGGAGGGGATGATCTCGCCCGTTTCCCTGTCCACAATGTCCACGACCCTACCGAGATTGCCCGTTTCGCGGAGGTTCTTCCGGTCATTGTCGGAGAATTTGTGTTCCTTGTACTCATCCAGCTTCTGCTCCTTGCGGATGAAGTGCGGCACGAGGCTGATGTTTCCCTCACCGTCCTTCTTGAAGGAGAGGCGGGCGTCCAGCTCGAATGATTCGCCGCCGAAGGTCGGTTTGACCTTTACCAAGTCGGACTTGCCATAGTTGAGCATCTTCGTAAGGTCGCCGGACTTTTCAAGGTTGTCCCGCTTTACGCCCCATCTGTCCTCCAGCTCCTGCCAGTTGATTTTACTCTCGTCGATGGGCTGGTAGCCACGTTTGCCCTGCATCTGTTCGGATTTGTCCTGTTGCTGTTCTTTCCGTTGTTCCATGTTCTCCTGTTTTTGAGGTTCTTGTTTCTCTGTCTGTTGTGCTGCCATCTCTTCCTGCACCTTCTTCTCATAGTCGGAGGTGTCCACCTTGTGAGGGGCGAGCAGCTCCTTGTTCGCTTCGGGGTCTTTCAGCAGTTGCTTCATCACCTCTAAGAGATTTTCAGCTTGGTCTGCCGCAATGCGGTAGAAACCGAAGCGGCTGGGTTCCTTGCACTGCCGGAAGAAGTTCTTGAAGAAGTTGTCCAGCACGTCGCCATGTCGGTCGAATTGCAGGAAACTCTGCGCGTTCTCCGCTTTTGCGGGGGTGCGCTTGGGTGTGCCGTCCGCGTTCAGCCCGGCTACCACGCTGATCTCGCCTGTCTTCTCGTCACGGACTACCAGCACGTCCTTTTCGTCTTTTTTCTTTGCCATCTGAAAAATGTTTTAATGGGTTATTTATGAAAGAAATTATGGATACGAGCCTTGTAGAAGGCTATATCTTCCTTTTTGAAGTCCTTGATATGGTTGGAAAGGAATGTCAGCACGTCCTCCTCGCTGTAATAGGTCTTCTTGCCCAGCGTCTTGTAGGGCAATGCGCCTACGCTGCGGTAGCGTTGGAGGGTGCGTTTGCTTATCTGGAGCAACATGCACAAATCCTGATTGTCGAAAAGGCGGATGCTTTCCGTGATAGTGGGCTGTTTCCCCTCAGCCTTCATCGCCAGCAGCAGTTCGTCCTGACGGTCGAGCCGTTCCATCAGCTTCTGCATCCAGCCCTCGAAGTTGTTTCGTGTGAGCAGTTCCATGACCTATGTCCTCCTTCCTTTTGGTTTGCCGCCCGTGCGCAGCGTGTGGTTGTGGAACAGGGTGTCTATTGTCCCTTCCTCGTTCCTTACTGTGTTGTCCTCCAATAGCCGCAGTATCTCGGAAAGGCGGTAGCGGCAGCTTCCGCGTACCACCACATACTCGATACGGTGGTCGGTGCGCATACGCTGCATGGTGCGCTTGCTCACGTTGAGCATCTTCGCCGCCTGTGCCGTGTCAAGCAGCTTGTCTTCGGTTTCCCGCTTCCGTTTCTTCTCGTCCCTTGCCTCGCGGATGTACCCTGCGATGTTCGCAATCTGCGCCATCATCTCCTTGTAGGCGGAACTTTCCATTGTTATCACTTTCATGTTCAGTCCTTTCTTTTTGTTTCTGCGACAAAATTCGGCAATAAACAAAAGGGGCTTTAACAACTCACTACGTGACTCACGTAAGATTTTTGCGGAAGATGGCTCCGTAACCCGGTCAAACGGCGCAACAGGCAGCCTTTCAGCGGAAAACGATACGTCTTGTATGCCGTTTCGTTACCTTTGCGGCAAACTCTAAATGACATGAATATGGAAATAGTATCTATCGAGAAAAAGACTTTCGAGATGATGGTGGCGGCATTCGGCGCACTCTCGGAGAAGGTCGCCGCCCTGAGGCGCAAAAGCGACACGGGGCGCATGGAAAGATGGCTCACGGGCGAGGAGGTCTGCGGGCAGTTGAGAATAAGCCCGCGCACGTTGCAGACGCTGCGTGACAGGCGGCTTATCGGCTACTCGCAGATAAACCGCAGGTTCTATTACAAGCCAGAGGAGGTGAAGCGGCTGATACCGCTTGTCGGCACGCTCTATCCGCACGGCAGATGATTTGATTTATTCACCCACTGAATCCGAAGTTATGATGAACGAGAACAACGATGTTTTTACGATGGAAGACGAGCCGATAGCCTCTGTGGTGCAGGATATGCGCAAAGGCTCGAAATGGCTGTCCGCATTTCTGGAAAGCTACCGTCCTCCGCTGGACGGGGAACGTTACCTGACGGACGGCGAGGTGTCGGAACTGCTCCGTGTGAGCCGGCGCACCTTGCAGGAATACCGCAACAACCGCGTGTTGCCCTTCATACTTTTGGGAGGGAAGGTGCTTTACCCGGAAACGGGGCTGCGCGGGGTACTGGAAGCGAACTACCGCAAGCCGCTGGAGTGAGGCGGTTTCATGAAAAAGTAAACGGGTGACACCTTTTGTGGTGCTACCCGTTTACTTGTCTTATGGGGTATGTGCAATCAGCAATACCCGGCTTTTCCGTTCTGTATGAACATCACGTATGTCTGCCGTTTCTCTTGTGAGAGTGCCTTTCCCACCAGCCATGTGCGGAACAGGTGGGTGTTGTAGGTATTCACCCTGAAAGCGACCGGGATGATGATTTCAAGGGCGTACACGTCCGCGTGCAGCCCGTTTTCAAGCTGCATGTAGCGGCACACCTCGTAGTCGTTCAGCACGTCCGACTTGCGGACGGCTCTGATGGCGGCGTTCACTGCCGGGACGGTCGTATGGAACAATCCGGCTATTTCGGTGGCGGTCATCCACACGTCGTTACCGGTTACGCTGACTGCCTTGTCCTCGATGATGATTGTGTCACGTTTCATGGCTTTTCTTTTTAGATGGTGCAACCTGCAAATTCCTCGACGCCGTTCAATCTTGCGGCAAGGTTCTCCATGTCCTGATTGAGCTTCTCTTTGGTTATCTTTGCGTAAATCTGCGTCGTCTTTATGCTCTTGTGTCCGAGCATGGAGCTGACCGTTTCGATGGGAACACCGTTGGAGAGGAATATCGTCGTGGCTGCCGTGTGGCGGCTCTGATGCCACGTGATATGCTTGGTGATGCCGCAACGCTTGGCGACGGCACGGATACCGGCAAGGCACGTGTTATAATGCGGAACGGGAAATATCCTGCCGTCCCCGCACAGTCCCCGGTATTTGCCGATTATGCGGTTGGCGATGTCGAGCAGGCGGATGTTGGACACCACGCCCGTTTTCTGGCGGTTGATGTTTATCCACTCGTGTTCGTCGAAGTAGGTGCGGATATTCTCTTCCGTAAGGTTGCGCATATCCGCGAACGACAGCCCCGTGAAGGCGCAGAACAGGTAGAGGTCGCGGTACAATTCCTGTTTGGCGTTTTTCAGTTTCCCCTCCATCAGCAGGCGGATCTCATCTTTGGTCAGGAAACTGCGTGTTGTTTCCTCCTTCTTGATTTCATACTCGCGGAACGGGTCGCGCGTCAGCCACTCGTTGTTGATGGCGATGAATACCATCGTCCGTAACGGGCAGACGTACAGCCACACGGTATTGGTGCAGCAGTGCTTGTCCGTGCGCAGGAACATCTCGAAGTCGGAGATGAAAGCCGGGGTAAGCTCTTTTAGGGCGATGTCCTTCACATGGTAGCGGATGTCGAGGAACTCTTGCATGTGCTTGTAAACGGTGCGGTACTTCAGCAGCGTGCCTTTGGCTTTCATGCCTGCCTCCACCTGCTTCTCGTAGTCCTCGTTGTGCTGGCGGAACACCTGCATCAGCGTGTGGTAGCGGTGTTCCAGTCCGAGAAAGGCGTTCTTCACCTTCTCCGCCGTGACGAAGTTGTCACGCTCCATGATTTCCTGATAATGCCTGTTGATGCGTACCCGCATCTTGTCAAGCATACGGTTCGTTTCGAGTGCCGCCGTGCTTCTGCCCGTGACACGTCCACCTTTGGTGTCCCACAGTTTCGGATCGACAGTCAGTTTGCAGCTGAACTGTGTCTGGCTGCCGTCCACCGTGATGCGTCCCATGACGGGAACTGTCCCGTCCTTTTTCACTACCTGACGCTTGAGGTAGTAGATTACTGAAAATGTACTCTTCATTGTCCTTAATTTTTGGGTTTCAAAATTAGTTGGTGAAGAGTCCGGTGTTGGTACGCAAAACGGGGAGGAACGGCGCAATCTTTTTCCGTAACCTGATTTTTCGCATGAGTTATGGATAACTCACTATTCCTTAGAGCCTTGTTTCGCTATTCGTACCCGTTTGTCGCATTTTCGGGCATGGTTACGAACAAGTAACGTAGCGGCGTCAGGATTTGGCTTCGGCAGGGATTGTAATGGCTTCACGGATTATCGCCACTTCAACCAAAACCCTTGTAACTCAATTCTATCACTATATCTTTCCGCATTTCACTTTTTTGTAGTAACTTTGCAACGGGAAATTACAAATAAAACCTTTTATGAAAGAAGCCCTTACGCCACAGGTAAAAGTTTCGGTAGTAATGTGTACCTATAACGGAGAGAAATATCTCCGGGAACAGATTGAATCCATCCTGAACCAAACCTGCCCCGTTTACGAACTGATTATCCAGGATGACCGTTCTACCGATCGTACAGTTGAAATTGTCCGCGAATACCAGCAGAAGGATTCCCGCGTAAAGCTGTTTGTGAACGAACAGTCACTGGGCTTCAACTATAATTTCTCAACCGCTTTCACCCGGGCTACAGGAGAATACATTGCCTCGACCGACCAGGATGACATTTGGCGTACCGACAAGATTGAGGTACTGATGAAACACGTCGAAGGCTACAGCCTGTTATTCCACAATTCCCAGCTCTTCACAACAGACATCACACACTCCCTGGGAATGAAAAATGCATCCAACGTGCTTTATAACCCGCTTTTCCTATTGATGAAACCCTATGTGCCCGGTCATGAATGCTTTTTCAGCCGCACCATCCTTCCGCGCTTCATGGAAGCTGTGGAAAAGGAACATCGTATATCCTACGATTCACTGTTGATGCTGGCAGCCGTGACCTGCGGACCTATAAGATTCATAAATGAAGCATTGGTGTACTGGCGCCGTCATCCCCAAGCCACTTCTTATCTGAGCAGCAGCCACTACAGCTTGCTGAAAGGATTGGTATCCGCAGTACAAACCCTAAGCAATAAGGATAAGCGCAAAATTACCCAACGTTATTTCATGGCTCTAAGCGATTACCCCTTTACAGACTATGCAGCTGCAAAAATTATACGTTGCATGAAAAAAGGGAATTTATGGGGCATTCTGCAAAGTTGTATGCTCTGCTGCCACAACCGTAAACAGCTTTATCCCTATCACAACCCGCTGCAATCATGTATCAAGTCATTTTTCACACCATTGTATTTCATTCGCGACTGCAGCCAATTCATCATCTGTTAAAATCGTAAGAATATGATTCGCTTCACCGTTTTTCCACGTTTGCGCATCCTTCCTCACCAGAAGGCCAATCCTTATATCCGTGATTTTGTAGCTGCATTAGAGCAGGAAAAAGTATCCCAGGTGGTCAATCCGCCACACAAGAACCCATTGTTCAGCCTGCTGCCTCCCAAACGGTGGGGAGATGTATTTATATTTAACTGGTTCGAAAGTATTCCCGATTCCAAATACGGACCATTGCAGTCTGTTGTGGCAGTCTGCTTCGTCATACTGCTGAAACTATGCGGACGGAAAATAGTATGGGTATTACACAACAAAAAGCCTCATGCTGGAGGCCATGCACGATTGAAAAAATTCCTCACCCGCTTCATCGCACAAAAATCGGACCTTATCCTGACGCATGCCACCGAAGGTGTGAAAATGATTGAGGCTCATTATCCCTATGCCGCCGGAAAGATACATTTCCTTCATCATCCTACCAAAAACCGTCTGCCGGAATCACTACCTGCAGAAATGCCGGAATACGACATACTTATCTGGGGAAACATCTCACCCTATAAAGGAGTACTAGAATATCTTTCCTATCTGAAGAACAATCCGCAAGACCTCAAAGTATGTATTATTGGAAAATGTTCACCGAATTCATTAGCCAATGAGATACGCCAGATAGCGCCCCCGAACGTCACTTTTATCTGTGAAAGCCCTTCATTCGAGGAACTGGCACACTATATCCGGAAATCGGCGTTTGTGCTTGCCCCTTATTGTCCTGATTCGGTGCTGAGTTCAGGAATTCTGATGGATTCACTCTCTTTCGGAAGCAAGATTATCGGACCAGAAGTAGGTTCATTTAAGGATTATGCACGTGAAAAGCGCCTGAACGTCTACACGTTTCATGACTACGAGGATATAGAAAAAACGGTCGCCTGCTATAAAACGACTCCCATATCCCTTGAAGACTATCGGAGCTTTCTGAATGAAAACAACTGGGAGCACTTCGGAAACCGAATCATTAAATTAGTAAAATCCCTCAAATAAAATGACGAACACCTACGCACCTATCCTGCTATTTGTATATAACCGTCCGGAACATGTCCGCCGGAATATCCAGGCACTACTGAAAAATGAACTGGCAGCCGAAAGCGAATTGTTTATCTATTCGGATGCGGCAAAAGATGAAACATCACAGGCTGCCGTAAAAGAAGTACGCGCTTTTATCCGGTCAATACAAGGATTCAAGAAAATAACCATTACCGAACGTGCGGAAAACTGGGGACTCGCCCGTAGTATCATCGATGGAGTGACAACCCAGATAAACCGTTACGGTCGTGTCATCGTACTGGAAGACGACCTCGTCGTGGCCCCTCATTTCCTGCAGTTCATGAATGATGCCTTGGAAACTTATCGTGATGAAGAGCGGGTAGGTCATATCCAGGCCTGTGATTTTACTCATGACCCCTCCCTGCCCGATACTTTTCTCATTAAATGGACCGGAAGCTGGGGTTGGGGTACCTGGGACCGCGCCTGGAAACATTTCAATGCCGACGGAAAGGCACTGCTGACAGAACTGGAAAGCAGAAAGCTTACCTATACCTTCGACTTTAACGGCAAATATGGTTACACCCGTATGCTGCGCCGGCAAATTGAAGGTAAAAATAATTCATGGGCCATTCGCTGGAATGCTTCACTTTTTCTAAAAGGCATACTCTCGCTTAACGTCGGGAAATCGCTGGTGCAAAACGAAGGATTCGATGGAAGCGGTACCAACTGCGGCGGAGGAGGATTGTACGCATCCGAATTGTACATGGAGCGACTTCCTGTAAAAAAGATTTCCCCTATAGAAGAAAATATACAGGCACGTAATGCCTATGTCCGCTACTATGCCCGCACCAATTCATTCATGGCAAAGGCCATACGACGCATCAAACGTACATTGAAAGGAGACTTCGGCGCATGAAAATATACTATTACCACACCCGACCTATTGCTTCTGCCCTAAAAGAATGGAAGGAGCATACACATCCTGGACATATCCTATACGGACTTACCCACTTCCCTAAAAACGGGATTGACCCAGTGCTTCACCCATACAAACATTTCACCTCACGCTGGAAACTGATGTGGTATAACCTACACGCCATTCTGAGGTGTAAAGAAAATTATGATGTAGTTTATGGCACCTCTTACCGGGGACTGGAACTTCTCATATTCTTACGAGCTCTCGGCCTGTTCCGTAAACCAATAGCCGTCTGGCATCACCAAGCCGTCCCCCAAAGCAAAGGTTGGCTGAAAAATCTTCTTTCCCGCCTTTTCTATAAGGGTATAGACTGTATGTTCTTTTTCAGCAAGGCATTAATAGACGATTCCCTGAAAACTGGAAAGGTAAAAGAAAAAGACATGTACCTTATCCATTGGGGGGCCGATCTGGACTTCTACGACCGCATGCGGAATGAGGCGAAAGACAAAGAGTTCATCTCTACAGGAAAGGAAAATCGAGATCTGGCAACCTTACTCCAGGCTTTCAGCCATACCGGACTGGAATTCGACCTCTATACTTCCCCAGCTAACGGTGACCAGAAATATGAGGAAATCACCAACCGGTTTCAAGGGAAAAACAATATCCATATCCACATAGTAGAAGGTATCATACCGTATCAGTTAGCACTGGAGGTAGCTCGCTCAAAAGTTGTCGTCATTTCCTGCCTTAACTATCCTTACACTGTCGGACTAACTACGCTGGTAGAGGCACTGGCACTCGGGCTTCCAATCATTTCAACCCGAAACACCAAATTTGAAATGAATCTGGAACTGGAACAAGCCGGTATGTTAGTAGATTACGGTGATGTGGCAGGATGGGAAAAGGCTTTACAATATCTGCATGACCATCCGGAACAAGCCCTCAAAATGGGAGAAAACGGTAGAAAACTTGCAGAAACGACCTACAACCTGGAAAATTACAGCCGTGAACTTTCGGAAGTCCTGCTAAAAAGATTTAACCGGTAGCATGCTTTCAAAAAAGAATAATGTACCTTTGCAATAAAATTAAGCCGACAGACTAATGAGAGTACTGATCATCAATACCGCAGAACGCATCGGAGGAGCTGCCATCGCAGCCAACCGACTGATGGAAGCTTTAAAGAACAACGGAATAAAAGCCAAGATGCTGGTCCGTAACAAGCAAACCGATCAGGTGACAGTGGTTGCCCTCAAGAAATCATGGCGCAGAATCTGGCAGTTCACATGGGAACGAATTGTCATCTGGGCAGCCAACGGCTTCAAACGGCATAACCTTTTTGCGATGGATATTGCCAACACGGGTACAGATATTACCTCCTTACCGGAGTTCCGTCAGGCAGATGTGATTCACCTGCACTGGATTAACCAAGGCATGCTTTCCTTGAAAGATATCCAGCGCATTCTTGCTTCCGGGAAACCTGTAGTATGGACCATGCACGACATGTGGCCTTTCACCGGTATCTGCCATTATTCCGGAGAATGCGAGAAATACACTGCACAATGTCATGACTGTCCGCTTCTACTGAAGCCTCATCATCATGACTTGTCGGAAAAGACGTTCCATAAAAAGCAAAAGCTCTACGCTACGGCTCCCATTACGTTTATAGCTTGTAGCCGATGGCTGGAATCTATGGCACGCAGAAGCAGCCTGCTGCAAGGACACACCATTACAAACATTCCTAATGCGATTAATACTAATCTGTTCAAACCACGTACCAAGAAATTCGCACGCGAGAAGCTGAATCTACCTGCCGACAAGAAGCTTCTTTTGTTCGGCTCCATGAAGATTACGGATAAGCGTAAAGGAATAGACTACCTGATTGAGGCATGCAAACTGCTGGCTCAACAGGAACCGGAATTGAGTCAGCAATTAGGAGTAGTGGTATTAGGAAGTCAGGCCGAACAGTGCAAATCACTTTTCCCCTTCCCTATCTATCCCATGAATTACGTAAGCAATGAAAAAGAGCTGGTAGATATATACAATGCCGTCGACCTCTACGTCACTCCTTCCTTGCAGGATAACCTACCAAATACCATTGTCGAGGCAATGGCCTGTGGCATTCCTTGTGTAGGATTTAATGTAGGAGGTATTCCGCAAATGATTGACCATTTACACAATGGCTACGTGGCCCAATATAAATCGGCTGACGACCTGGCCAACGGCATTTGCTGGACGCTGACAGAGGGAGACTACGAAACATTAAGCTCCGAAGCCTATCGCAAGGCTGTGACAACCTACTCTGAAGCAACTGTAGCCAGCCAATACATTCAAATATACAACCACATCACCGGAAAAAATGCATAACATTCATCATTTACATCCGAAGTTTTCCATCATCACGGTTACTTATAATGCCGGAGCCGTACTGGAGGACACTATTCAGAGTGTCATCACCCAGACCTACAAGAATGTGGAATACATCATCGTGGACGGAGGTTCCAAGGACAGAACTTTACAAATCATTGAACAATACAAGGAACATATACATACCGTAATCAGTGAGCCGGATAAAGGACTGTATGATGCCATGAACAAGGGAATCAAGCTGGCCACCGGTGATTACCTTTGCTTCCTGAATGCAGGCGACGAACTGCATGAGGATGATACTCTCCAGCTGATGGTACACTCCATTACAGAGTCCACACTTCCGGATGTGCTATATGGTGACACAGCCATTGTGGACGAAGAAGGACACTTCCTGCACATGCGCCGCTTGGCTCCTCCAGAAAACCTGAACTGGAAAAGTTTCAAGGAAGGCATGCTCGTATGTCACCAGGCTTTCTTCGCACGACGTGACCTTGTAGAGCCCTACAACCTTCATTATCGTTTTTCAGCAGACTTTGACTGGTGCATCCGCATCATGAAGAAAAGCCAGGTACTCCACCACACTCATCTGGTGCTTATCGACTACCTGAATGAAGGAATGACTACACGCAACCACAAAGCTTCCCTAAAAGAACGTTTCCGCATCATGTGCAAGCATTACGGTGTAGTATCTACCGTACTGCGTCATGCCTGGTTTGTCATCCGGGCCCTGAAAACTAAAAAACGTCCCAGTTAAGTGGCCTGAGCCTCTTCACTGGAACGCTTTTATTTCTTCAAACAAACTTCCCGGCCTGTTTACTTCTTATTTTTCTTTAGAGCCAGCACAATGGCGACCAATATTGCCAAGCCCAATATGCCCAATGCAATGAAAGCAATAGTTTCCGTCACATGGAGTGATTGCGGGTCAAAGGTAAATTCTACCACATGCTTTCCAGCTGGTACATTCATCGCACGCAAGATATAATCTGCACGGCCATGCAATACCTCTTCTCCATCAATGAACGAACGCCATCCCGGATAGTAAATCTCAGCAAAGACTACCGTACCGCCCTTCGGAGAGTTTACTTCATACTTCAACGCATTAGGTTCATAGCTGGTCAATACAATCGTACTCAGGCTGTCGGCACCTACAGAAGCTTTCACTTCGTTCTGGAACTTTTTATCTACCACTGCTACGTGGGCCGGATTTACCTGATGCAACGCTTCTATTTCTTCATTGGCATTGTTCACATACTGCACCTCGTTAACAAACCAGGCATTGCCTAATGCATGAGGATTAAACATCGGAATAGTCTTGCCCTGCTGCAACGGAATGATGAAATAACGTGTATTCAGCATATTCAGTACCGGAGTCAACGTATCACCTACCTGACTTAAATCAGCTCCTACCGAGGGTAAAGTCTTATACAGAGCCGTAATTTCACCCTGAATGTGCTCATCAATCATTTCCTGATAACGGCGAAGCTTCGCTGCATGATACCCTCCAATACTTTTGTGCCAGTAGGCTGTATTGTTCTCATTAAAGGTATTGACCGACAGATTCAATACACGATAATCCAGAGACTTGTCCTGAAGTATCTGCTTGTCTGTTTCCGAAGGTTCCAGGAAAGGCTGCATTTCTGTACCCTTTGCCACAAACTGCTCGTCATACAGATAGCGTTTGTTTACACTCCACATATCTACCAGACAAAGCAAAGCCAGCAAACCAACCAGCAGCTGTGCTTTCAGTTTTCCGGCACAGTATCCCCATAACAACACAGCTCCTATCAATACGACAAAGAAGCTCCTCCAGGCATCCGAAGTAAAGATGGACTTACGTATCTCTTCCAAGTTAATTAAAATCGGAGCCAGCTGATCGGCCGGAATCGCATTCTGCAATGCGTTCATTTCGGCAGAAGACACATACGAAGGGAAGAAGAAGCCTGGCGCCAATGCAAACAGCAAAGAAAGACCTCCCGTCAAAGCAAAAGTAATATAGAAAGACTTACGTGATTCATTCCACAACTGCGGACGTTCTACCACTTCTTTTAACGCCATAATGGCCAGCAACGGTATGGTAAACTCTGCAATAACCAGAATAGAAGATACCGCACGGAACTTGCTGTACATGGGCACATAGTCAATAAAGAAATCTGTCAGGCCCATAAAGTTATGTCCCCAGGAAAGTAATATGGAGAATACGGTTCCACCCACCAGTGCCCACTTCATCGGTCCTTTTACGATAAACAATCCCAGAATGAAGAGGAACATAACAAAAGCACCTACGTATACCGGACCGGAAGTACCCGGCTGTTCCCCCCAATACTGTCCCAACTGACTATACAATCCCATATAGTTAGGGTCGGCCTTCTCCATGGCTTTCTCATTTTGAGCCAAAGGAACAGAAGCACCTCCTTTCACATTCGGAACCAGCAACGAGAAGGTTTCTCCGATGCCATAGCTCCACTGTGTGATGTAGCTTCGTTCCAACCCGCTATTGGTCTGGTTTGCACTGTTCTCCTTTACCAGCTCACTTTTGCCGCGCATGGTCTCCTTGCTGTACTCATACGTATGATATAGGTTTGACAAGTTCACACACACGCCCAACAGGCCGGCAACTACCAGTACCACACTGGCTTTGATAAATTGAGGTATCATCTTTTCCCGCCATGCCATCACCCCATACGCAATGGCCATGAACAGCATGACAAACAAGAAATAGTAACTCATCTGCGGATGGTTAGCCACAATCTGCAAGGCCACAAACAAGGCTGTCACAATCCCCCCAGCCAACAGCTTACCACGATAAGCCAGCACCATACCGGCAATGGTAGGAGGAATATAAGCCAGTGCTACAAACTTCCAGATATGACCGGCCGCAATGATGATGAAGAAATAAGACGAGAACGCCCAGATAATGGCCCCCAAGGCTGACATCCACACCTTAAAATCAAATGCACGCAAAAGGATGTAGAAACCCAGCAGCATGACAAATACATACCACACGTAAGTAGGCAGGAACAGATGATATACCTGTTGAATCCAGCCCAACGTATCGGTAGAGTCATAGCTCGGAGACATCTGGTAGGTAGGCATTCCTCCAAAAATGGAGTTTGTCCAGCGCGTACGTTCCCCCGTCTTCTCCAGGTATTCACTCATTTCACGTCCAGAACCGATGCCAGCTACTGCATCATGCTGAGCCAGAATTCGTCCTTCATTTACCGCAGGATAGAAATACGCAAACGAAATAAGGGCAAAAAGCACGATTACCACTACATCGGGTAATAGTTTCTTGAACAAGTTCATATTATTCATAATTAATGTTTTCGGCAGGCAAAGATAACACAATACTGCCTGAAAAGTCGTAAATTTGCCGCTGAAAATCTTTTTTAACGCATGAAAATAGGAATCATTACGGCCATGTCTTCCGAACAGAAGCAACTGGCTAATCAACTCGAGAACAAGACTGAACGCAAAGAAGGCCCCTTCACCTACATTGAAGGAAACATCAAGCAAAATACCATCATCCTGATGCAATGTGGCATCGGCAAAGTGAATGCCGCTGCCGGAACGGTCGAACTTATCCGCAACTTCCAGCCCGACTGCATCATCAGTACCGGAGTAGCCGGAGGAATCGACACCTGCCTGAAAGTGATGGACGTAGTAGTCAGCCAGCAGATTGTGTACCATGACGTATGGTGCGGCGAAGGCAATGCCTACGGACAGATTCAGGGTCTCCCTACTTTCTTCCAGGGAAATGAAACCCTCTTCCAGTGTGCCCTTTCACTCGATACAGAAACGGCTATCCACGGAGGTCTGATTTGTACAGGCGACAAGTTTATTACTGACCGCAGCGAACTGGACGAAATCAAGCATAACTTCCCGGAAGGACTGGCTGTGGATATGGAATCGGCTTCCATTGCCCAGGTGTGCTACCTCTATCAGATTCCTTTCATCAGTTTCCGCATCATCAGTGACACTCCGGGAGCTGACAAGCACTTTGAACAATACCAGAATTTCTGGGGGGAAATGGCCGACCGTTCTTTCCACGTCACTGAAACTTTCCTGAAAGCATTACCCAACAAACTATAATCGCTTTATGAAAAAGATACCAAGCTTTACAGTAGACCATATTCGTTTGCAACGCGGTATTTTCGTGTCACGCAAAGATGAAGTTGGAGGTGAAATCGTTACCACCTTCGATATTCGTATGAAAGAGCCTAACCGTGAACCGGCCTTAGGTCCTGCCGCTATCCACACCATTGAACACCTGGCAGCGACTTTCCTGCGCAATCATCCGGTATGGGCCGACAAGATTATCTATTGGGGACCAATGGGCTGTCTGACCGGAAACTACCTGATAGTAAAAGGCGATTTACAATCCAAAGACATTGCTCCGCTGATGACAGAAACCTTCCGCTTCATCGCCGATTATGAAGGTGAAGTGCCGGGAGCCAGTGCAAAAGACTGCGGAAACTACCTGATGATGAATCTTCCTATGGCCAAATGGGAGGCAGCCAAGTTCCTGCATGAGGTGCTGGAACAACTCACCGAAGAAAACTTAAACTATCCGGCTTCCCTGTAAAATCAAACCACCTGTTCCAGAAACACGAACAGGCTATCACCTTATCAGGTGCCGGAAAACAAAGCGTGCCGGCAGGCGCTTTTCAGACAGCCTGCCGGCACGCTTTCAGTACTTCTTAGGCAGTACCGTAGTACTTCCCTGGCAGTACTCCAGTACTTTCACGGAAGTACCGCAGTACTGCCTAAGAAGGATTACTCAGCCTTCAATACCACTTCCGCTCCTTTCAAAAGAGGAGAAGTCAGTTTCACACGAATCTCACCTTTCTCACCTGTAGTCTGGATATAAGCCAGCAAACGTCCGTGGAAAGCACGGTGGTGATTATCTGTATAATCACTCATATCTCCGTTATTAGAACCTTCCAGTCCCAACAAACGTGCCGGACCTTCAATCTGACAAGTTACGTCGTTATCGCCTAATTTTACGATAGTACCTTGTTCGTCCACCACTTCGATCGTTACATGTGCAGTAGCCTTATCCGGTGACAAGACTTCCTTATCCACAGTAGCCCGCAAGGCGGATGGACGTCCAGAGGTCTTGATGGCATAAGATGAAAGCACTTTTCCTGTTGCATCACAACCTTCTGCACGCAATTCTCCATCCTGATAAGGAATATCCCAGTAAATGATACCACTCTTATCATCGTAAGGCTTCATCTGGCCCACTTCTTTTCCGTTCAGCAACAAACGAGCCTGCGGTGCATTGGTATAACAAACTACCCGAATCAACTGGCCCGGTTCGTAGTTCCACAAATCCCATGCATCCATTGATACCCAGTCGTGCTTGGGATATGTACCGATGTAAGTCACAGGTTTTTCACTCCAAAGCGAAGCTCGGAAGTATCCGCGTGGTTTAGGGAAGCTGCCAAAGTCCAGCAAACCGGTATACAAACCTCTGGAAGGCCATCTGCCTGATTCACCCAGATAGTCTGTACCCGTCCAGAGGAACTGTCCGAAAATAAATTCCTTGTCGCGTACCGCATGCCAGGCTTCAATTCCCACACCGGTTTCACTACCGTAAATCACACGGTCAGGATAAGTAGCATGATCTTCATCATAACGGTTTTCCGTATAATTATATCCTACTACATCTACTGCTTCAGGATATTCTGTCTGATTCGACATTACCACTCCGGCCAATGCACCGGTAACAGGACGAGAAGTATCTACCGCACGTACACAGGCAGCCAGACGCTTTGCAATCTTACCGATACGCATGGCATCCGGCGCATCAGGCTTGTATCCTCCGAACATAGGCTGATTGATGGTTGTGCCATCCAGAATCGGATGAGAATAAGGGTCATTCGGATAGTCTACCTCATTACCGATACTCCACAAGAATATACAAGGATGATTCCGGTCACGACGCACCATATCCGTCACATCGCGTTCAATCCATTCTTCAAAGAAATCAAATGTTCCGTCATAGCTTGGCTCACCGACATTCCATCCCTTTATCCATTTCCGTTTCGGGAACTCCCATTCATCCGAAGCCTCATCCATCACCAGGAAGCCCATTCGGTCACATAAATCATACAATACCGGTGCCTGCGGATTATGGCTCATACGGATGGCATTCACACCTATTTCTTTCAGGTTTCTCAGACGGCGCTCCCATACCTCAGGAGGAACTACTGCTCCCAGTACACCAGCATCATGATGCAGACATACTCCTTTCACCTTCATCCACTCTCCGTTCAGGGCAAATCCCTTGTTGGCATCAAACTTCAACGTACGGAGACCTACATTCGTCGAACTGCCATCTATCCGTTTGCCGTCACAAAGCAGCTCTGTCTTCAACGTGTACAGATAAGGTGCATCCAGATTCCAGCGGCGAGGTTTCTTCACCTTCAATGATACTGTTTCTTTCGCAATACCTTCAGCCTTATCCGCCACTTTCTTACGGCCCTGTGCTACCAGTGTACCTTCTGCATCATAAAGTGCCGCAGAAACCTCCAATGCACCAGCAGCCTTCACATGTTTCTCTACTTCCATATCGACTGCCACTACCGCCTGCTTATCGGTCAGCGAAGTAGCGTGCCAGCCTATTCCCCATTGGGCAAAATGAATGTCAGGAGCAGAAATCATCCACACATCCCGGTAAATTCCAGAACCGGTATACCAGCGTGAATCGGCATAACGGCTGTGGTCAATACGGACTGCCAGCACGTTATCTCCTTCCTTCAGGTAGGGAGTCATGTCATACATAAAAGAGATGTATCCGTTCGGACGTTTACCAAGCAAGTGTCCGTTCAGATAAACCTCGCTGCGGTTATATGCTCCCTCAAAATAGATATAATGGCGTGCGGCCTTATCGGTAACCTGAAAATGTTTCCGATACCAGCCTATACCACCCGGCAAATAACCGGTACAGCTTGCCAGTGAAGGAGAAAGCTGTCCTTCTACCGACCAGTCGTGCGGTAAATCCAGCTTTCGCCATTTACTGTCATCATACGATGCAGAAGCACCCAGACTATCGTCTGACAAGCTGAACAACCAATTCTCATTGAATTTTTTGGCTTCGCCAAAAGATACTTGGGCTTGCACTGAAAAGCATGCAAGCAGAATGAATGAACAAAACAAAAAGAATCTGTTTCCCATAGAACCGTTTTTATTAATCATACAAATTATTTGCATAAGCTCAGAATAAGCTTACAAGAGTACATTTTTAGAAAAGCTAAAGTTACAGATGTTTTTCTGATAAAGGACAAGACCTATAAACAAAATAATAAAATCTCTATATAAAAATCTTTGAATCAGGAGCATATCCATTAATTATAAAGGGCTGACTCCTCAATGGAATCAGCCCTCCATGTTAAACAGTCTATATCTTAGCAATAACAGACTTATTCAATCTTAGTAGACTGCGTAAAACAATATTCAGATGCCTGTCCAGATTTTACTCCTACTCGTGCAAAGAAATAATCCTCAGAAGCTAAGCTTTCTGGAATATCAATCTCAGCAGTAATTTCTTGATCCAATGTAATGTTTGATCCTAAGCTAAGGTTTGCACGATTCGTATTATTATCTGTGATAAGAGTTTCTCCCAAATATATGCGTACATCTTCCAATGCAGCACCTTCAGAAACTTTCTTCACCGTAAATTTCGCAGTTACCTTAGAACCGTTTTTAGTGAACGAAGCATTCTTTATCACAAAATAAGGAGTAACAGGAATATCCTGTACCGTATTTCCATGTACTTCTATAAGAATCGTATCATTTGTAGGGCGTTCCCAAGGAGCATTACCCATACGTACGAGTTTATATTCTCCATCAAAAAGCACGGCAGAATAAGTTCCATCCTGATTAACATACACAGGAATAGAGTTATGAAGGGCATATCCGTCCTGATAAAGAACGAATTCAGCACCTCCGGCACGTACGCAAACGGGCTCACCATCATAAATGACTCTACCCGTCAACAAAGACTGAGGTTCATCATAATTATCATATCTACAGCTGCTTATTGCTAAAAGGCAGCACAACAAAGTAAAAAATGATGTTATCTTTTTCATATTTTTTTATTGAAGCGGGT
Organism: Phocaeicola plebeius; assembly: GCF_003437535.1. Taxonomy (GTDB): domain Bacteria; phylum Bacteroidota; class Bacteroidia; order Bacteroidales; family Bacteroidaceae; genus Phocaeicola; species Phocaeicola plebeius_A. The sequence continues at coordinate 140,425 of NZ_QSQT01000001.1, read as the reverse complement.
TCTTTACAATTAACGGGTTATTATTAATTACATCATCTGCAATAGATGAATAGTAATTTGACATTCTGAACATACGGGCCAGGATGAAACGGCTTGAACGATGTTTCACAAAAATATACTTATCTGTATCATTCGTTCCCGGTTTTGCCTTAGCAATTCGATAAGGATACAGGCCATATACCACAGCTGTACTGTTTTCACTTTCATCTCCATCCCATACATCATCTGCAATTCTCCAACGTTTCAGGTCAAAGTAACGCTGGTCTTCAAATGCCATTTCAACTCGACGTTCATTCTGAATCTTTTCCAGTGTCAGGCTTGTCAGACTGTTTGCAGGGAATCCAGCACGTTCACGCAACTTATTAATATAGAACAATGCTCCCGGATCCTCATCTCCCAATTCAAAGGATGCTTCTGCTGCATTCAGATAAATTTCTCCCAAACGGAACCAGGGCCACCAGTTTTCTTCGTAGTTTCTCAATGTAAAGCCAACTTCTTCGCTTATATATTTACGAATATAGAAACCAGTATTACTTACATTCTGTGCTCCATCCAAAGGACCATCCTGACCAACATAAGTCTTACCATCCGTATAGGTACTACCCAGTGTCGGGTCAGACAACAGATCGTAATCCTGTTTTTCATCATTCCAAACAGCTACGCCAGCCTGTATGTCTACATCAGAACCTCTATATTTTGTACCCGGATAGATAACGGTTCCATAAAGACGTGCATCCTTATTGGCAAACAGGTCTGCAGGATTATCAAAAACCTTATAGTTATTGTTCTCATCCATATACTTCAGCTTTCCCGGAGTTCCATCCAGGTAATCAAAAGCTTCAACTAATCCCAATGACGGGCCGATGCAAGAAGAGTTTTCATTATCTTCTTTCAAATGCTGGATTACATTATCAAAACCAAAGCTATGAACCTTAACAGGATTCTTATAATCTTTGGCCCAGATTATCTCCGGATTTTTCTCCTTATCCATAAAGAGCTTATAAAAGTTTACACCTTTATCTGCATTCTTATTATACAAGTCATATCCTCCGTCTTTGATAATCTCTTTAGAAGCAGCAAGAGATTTTCTATAATAATCATCAGCCATACTTGCCGGAATACCGACCTCACCGCCATCTGTTACGAGTGTAGGAGTATATAAGGCATTGTATTTGGCAATTGAAGCAGCATACAACATCGCACGGCTTTCCAAAGCCAATGCCGTGAAATAGTTCGCTCTTGTCTGACTTCCGGCATTTGCCTTCAAGTCATTCTTCACAGCCTCACATTCACTGTAAACGAAGTCATAAACCTCATGTTCCTTCGCACGTGGATGCTGCAGGTAAGAAGGATCACCGCTATAATCATATTCCAGTGTAGAGGTAATCAAGGGAACACCACCCATACGTCTTACCATATCAAAATAAATGTAGGCACGAATAAAACGGAACTCTGCCTTAAACAAGCTTTTTTCCTCTTCTGTCAATTCTGTACCATAAGTTTCCAGATTCTCAATGGACATGTTGATATCGCGCATCAGACCGTAATCCCATAAGCGGCCATAATCATTTCCATATTGGAAATTATTTCTTCCGTTTCCGTCTAACGCACCACACCACATGGCATCATCAATTTCGGTCATACCTCCGGTATTAAAATCTCCGTGCAGATGCGTAATACGGTTATACAAGTTTGCCAACTGCGACTTTACCATATTGGGGTCATTCCATACCTGCTCATTTGTCAGAATATTTTTAGGATCCCTTTCGAACCAGCCATCACCACAACCCGACAAAACAGAAGCGAAGGCAGTTCCTATTATCAATAGTTTTATAGAATTCTTTTTCATCTTAATGATTGTTTTTTAGAATGTAACATTAAATCCAACAAGGAAAGTACGCTGCTGAGGATATACAACAGCTGCGGCAGCTGTAATTTCCGGGTCAATGCCATACTGATGTACATTATCAAATGAACACAGATTAGACACACTACCATAAATACGTACCTTCTGTGCATGAATCGGCTTCAGCATCCAGGTCGGTAAGCTGTATCCGATTTCCAGATTTGAGATACGCAAATAATGTACATTATGTAACCAAAAATCACTATTCTTATTATTGTAAGCAAATTCACCGTTACGGATTGCCGGATAACGTCCAGGAACCCATTCACTTTCCGGATCATAAAGATCCAAGCGATGCCAACGGTCTTCCAGCAAATAAGCTGGAGAGTTACCACCGTTATGATATGCATTGGTCAACTCATAGTTCTGTCTCCATCCCTGCATAGCACCTCCAGAGAAATCAATATTCAAATCGATTCCTTTCCATTCCAATCCGATATTACCACCAAAAGAAAGAATTGGAGCCCAGCCTTCAGGGAAACCGATAGGACGTTCATCCATACCGTTAATTACACCATCATTGTTCACGTCTTTATAGATAAGGTCACCCGGTAACAATGTGGTATTACCTTGTCCATCCAAGTTTACTGGATAATTCTTGATTTCTTCTTCAGACTGGAACTGTCCGATAACTTGATATCCCCAATAAATACCTCCCCAGCGGTCTTCAGAAGAGTTCCGGTATTCATCCCAAGAGTTGCTGAATCTCGGCTTGTATGACTCAATATTTCTGTAACGAGAGAAAGTAATGTTACCGCTTACTCTATAGTTGAAATCACCAATGTGGTCTGTCCAAGTGGCCATTGCTTCAGTACCAACATATGCCTGCTTGTTCAGGTTTTCGTTCGGCAAGGAATATCCTACTTCACTCGGTAACAATACGTCGTAACGTGCTGCCGGAACCCCTGTAATATCTTTACGGAACGCATCTGCACTGATTGTCAAACGGTTACCAAACATAGTCAAGTCAAAACCAATGTTCTTTGTAGTATTCTTCGTCCATGACAAGTTTGTTACAGGCAAACCTCTCTGATTCAATCCAGTTACATATTCTCCATCCAGAACGGCACTTCCCTGATTCCAGTTATAACCGCTCAGATAACCGAATAAAGATACTCCACTTTCTGTACCAGTCTGACCAATAGATGCACGAATCTTCAAATCATCTACTACTGATTTCAAAGGAGCAAAGAAGTTTTCTTCTGAGATTCTCCATCCGATAGAAGCTCCAGGGAAGAATCCCCAACGCTGACTGGGAGCATAAAGATAAGAACCATCATAACGGGCTAACAATTCAACCAGGTACTTATGAGCATAATCATAGTTTACACGAGCCAGCCAACCAGCACGGGCCTCATAGCTCCATTCATCACCAAAACTGTTGATTTCATCCATCTGCAGCAACGGCAAATAGTCTGTAGAAGGTTCAGTTCCGTAAGTTTTCTTGCTCCAATCATAATCAGAAGCTTCATAACCTAATACTGCAGAAATATTATGATCCTTTATCTGCTTATTATAGTTCAACTGCAACTGCATGTAACGGGTCGGCACGCTACGGTCAATTTGCAATCTCCAGCGACCTGCTGCATTAGTACCATTATAAGTATCAGAGGCTTCATCATAAGTATAAATCTGATATGCATACTGGTAACCGTCAAAACGGCTGTTAGTATAACCATAAGAGAATGTAGCCTTTGCTGTCAATCCAAAACCGAAATCATACTGAGCGTATGCATTGATATTTGCGTAACGAGTCATGCTATCTTTATAACCGGCAATGTCACGTCTGAATGCAGCCGGGTTATATCCGTTACGATAAGAGTCAATATTTCTGATATAATTAGGATTATCATTTGCATACGGGCTATCAATAGGACGCATTTTAAATACTGCCAAGATTGCAGAGTAATAACCGTCACCACCAGGCAGACCAACATCGTTTGTTTTTTCATATCGTCCACTTACCTGTGCACCGATAGTAAACCGATTGGTAATTTTTGTATCCAGGTTTAACTGGAAGTTAGTACGCTGATAATTAAAATCAGGCATCATGGCTTCCTGACTTGTATGCGCTACAGAAAGATAATAATTAGTTCTTTCAGAACCACCGGTCACACTTGCATTTACATGATACTGCGGTACATTTTTTCTCATGATCATGTCATAATAATCATAGCTTTTATAGCCCTTTTCTGTTCCAGCAGCCCATTTAGCCAGTTCTTCTTTTGTATACACTGAGTTTGGATCTTCTCCTCTATTCTGAGCAGCTTCGGCCAAACCTCTTGTATATTGTTCAGCATTTGCAAGCTCAGGGAAGCGAGTCAAATTCTGCCAGCCATAATATCCGTTTACATTGATGCTGACTTTTTCGTTCTTCTTACCTTTTTTTGTAGTTACCAATACAACACCATTTGAAGCTCGCAAACCGTAAATTGCTGCAGAAGCATCTTTCAATACGGTAATGCTTTCAATATCCTCAATATTTAAGGAGTTAAAAACATCATTTCCTGATACTTCTGAATTGACCAACCAGTCATTTCCGGTGTTACCACCATACGGAATACCATCAATTACATACAAAGGAGCACCCATGTTACGTATCTCCAAACTGATTCCTTTACCAGGACGGGCATCTTTTGCACGAGTTGAGATACCTGCAATCTTACCGGAAAGCGCTCCGGCTGTAGTGGTAGATACCGAACGTGTCAATGATTCAGACTTCACGTCACTGATCGCACCGGTCAGGCTTTTTCGATTTTGTGTACCGTAACCTACAACCACAACTTCATCCAAAGTTTCTGTGTCTTCCTGTAGTATTACATTAATAGGTGATTTCCCCTTAATTGCAGCCTCAGCTGATTTATAACCAATAAAAGAAACCACAAGAGTACCGTCGGTGGAACCCACCTCCAGTGTGAAATTACCGTCAATGTCTGTGATTGTTCCAACTGTTGTTCCTTTCACTGTGACATTGGCTCCAATAATAGGTTCCCCGGTAGCGTCTGCTACGTGACCTGTAACTTGATTTTGTGCAAATGCTACTACAGACATGAGTAGCATAAAGCAGGATAATAAGAATTTTAAATTCCTCATAGGTTATTAGAGTTAATGAATGTGAACGCAAAGATATGTAAACAAGGAATAAAAATGAGTAAATAAATTATGCATTAATGAATAAGAAATGATGCAATGTAAGATTAATAACAGTTCAAAAAGAGCATTATCAAATAGATCTATCCTTATTTATAAAAGGATAAGAATCCGCAGTTTAATTGTATTTACTAAGCCATACAAACATACAAGAAGCCCTCTAAGCGCATTATGAGACGCTTGCCCACCTTACTTTGAATCACAAATCAATCATTAAACGATTTCATATCAATCATTCTCGTATCCAAAAGAATTTTATCCAATAAATATTAGTATTTTTGAATTCACCCTAATTTTAATAAAGCATGAAATACTTTTTTATCACATTCTATTTGTTCTTGTGCATTGCTGAAATATCTTCACAACCTTATACAATCAAAAAGTTGGGTTTAGAAAAAGGGTTATCCAACAATTATATCAATGACATTGTAGAAGATAAAAAAGGATACCTCTGGTTTGCCACAGAAGAAGGATTGAACAAATTAGAGGGAAATCATTTTACCAGTTTTTATAAGAAAAGCGGTAAAGTGCTAAATCTGACAGGAAACGAATTAAACTGCTTACTTGACGACCCGACAGAACCTATTTTATGGATTGGTACCCAAAGAAGCGGATTAAATGCATTTAATTATCAAACCAACCAACAAATAATCTATCAACATGACAAAAAAAATCCAAATAGCATTTGTACAAACGATATAACTGGCATATATCCCACCTCAGACGGGAATCTATGGATTACAACTTATTGGCAGGGAATTGACTATTTAGATAAAAAAACGGGGAAATTCACGCACTATAATCAAACGACTATACCTGAACTCCCAAGCAATACCGTATGGACCTTGTTAGATGATAATAAAGGCAATTTATACATAGGACACCATGCAGAAAATGGGATGAGTATACTTTCACTAAAGACCAAGAAGGTCAAAAACTTTACACACGACCCAAACAACAAGAAAACACTTCCCCACAACAATGTTCAATGTATATTCAAAGATAACACAGGTAATATCTGGGCAGGAACAGGAAGAGGACTGGCTCTTTTTAACCCTAATACAGAAGAGTTTATCTGGTTAGGAGAAAAAAATCCATCACTGTCACATCTCGTTTATGATATTCAGCAATTCAATGAGAACCAATTATGGGTAGCTACAGAACTGGGAGGTATTGCCATTATAGATCTTTCAAAAACCCTGTTCAATACGGCAGAAGAGATACATGTAATCCAAGCAGGAAATAATGAACATAATCTAAACAATTCAACCGTTCGTTGTTTATTTCAAGACTCTCATCAAAATATCTGGGCTGGAACCTGGGGAGGAGGCATCAACTTCCTCAGTTCGGATGGTGCTTTATTTAAGTCATTTAGCTATTCGCCCAATTCGCCAGAAAGCTCTCTCAGCACACAAATTGCCAGTGCTGTCTGTATCGATAAACAGGGATTATTATGGATTGGCACAGATGGAGGAGGAATTAATATATTGAAAGACGGACAAAGAATAGCCACCTACACAGAAGAAAGTGGACATCTTAGTGGGAATTCCGTACAAACTGCTCTATGCGACCAAAAAGGAAATCTTTGGTTTGGCATTTTCAACGGAGGAATAATGTATTATAACATACAGACTAAATCATTTCAGCAAATATTCCCAGAAAAAGAATCTACTCAGGATGTACGCTCGCTTTTCGAAGATAATAATGGCACTATATGGGTAGGAACAAGCAACGGCGTATTTCAAATAGACAGAGAGTCTAAAAAGATTCTTCAGCACATGAATGCCAATGCTCCTGACAATTTGGTCCGCTCGGTTATGAAAGACAAAAAAGGACAGATATGGGTAGGAAGTTTCGGAAGAGGAATATTTCTTTATGCTTCCAATGGTAAACGATTAAAAGAATTCAACACCTACCTAAACTTCCCATCCAACACCATCAACCAGATTTTTGAAGACTCAAAGGGATGTATATGGGCTGCAACAGGAGAAGGTCTTGTCCAAATCGAGAACAGTTCACCTTGGAAATATAAGGTCTACCAGCGCAATGAGGGATTGGCCAATACCTTTATCTGGGCCATTGAGGAAGATGAAAACCAGAATATCTGGTTCAGCACCAATCAGGGAATCAGCTGTTTTGTTCGAAATGAAGAAAATATCTACAATTACGATTTCAGGGACAATATTCCAATGGCAAGTTTCACCGGAAGAAGCGTCTGCAAGGGCAAAAATGGAGTTATGTATTTTGGCTCCACGAACGGGCTCTGCTACTTCACTCCCAGCTATATTCTGGAAAAGCGACAGGCTCCAAAAGCCATTATCGGAAAGATAACCGTTTTTGAACCTCTTGTTTCCGAAAACAGTAATGAAACCGAAATTTCTTTAATCAACAAAGAAAGTGTACGGTTAAAACACCTGCAAAACAATTTCAATATTTCATTCAGCATACAAGATTACTCACTGAATGAAAGAGTAGAATATGCCTATATGCTAAAAGGGCTGGAAAACTCCTGGTACACTGTAAAGGATCCTAACAACGTCACTTTCCGCAACCTACCCCCCGGAAAATATGAATTCATGATCAAGACTCGTATCCGAAACCAGGAATGGTCAGACGAAATATCATCCATAGAAATTATCATTGCTCCCCCACTCTGGCTTTCCTGGTGGGCTAAATTACTCTATGTAATTAGTGGTGTAGGTCTGCTTTTCACCGGACTATGGGCTTACAAACGCAAATTAAATTTAGAGTATTTATATGAATCCGAAAAGAAAAGTCATGAACAGGAACAAGAACTGAATGACGAACGTCTGCGGTTCTATACCAATATTACCCACGAACTGCGCACTCCGTTGACACTGATTTTAGGCCCATTGGAAGATTTGGTAAAAAGCAATACACTTTCCAGCAAAGACCATCATCGGATTTCTGTTATTCATCAGAGTGCCGTACGATTACTGAATCTGATAAACCAGATACTGGACTTCCGGAAGACAGAAACACAGAACAAGAGACTGTGTGTGACAAAAGGGAACCTGACCAGCGCGGTCTATGAAACCGGACTGAAATACAAGGAACTGAACAACAAGCCGGAGATTCAGATTCTGATAGAGGTGGAAGAGGAAAACATGGTGCTGTTCTTCGACAAGGAAGTCATCACCATGATTCTGGACAACCTGATTTCCAATGCGTTGAAATACACAGAAAAAGGATATATCCGTATCCGCGCCGAATGGGTTACGGAAAATGGCATACGCTATGCGCAACTGTCCGTAGAAGACACCGGCTATGGTATCGGACAGGACGCTTTGGCACATATCTTCGAACGCTATTATCAGGAGAGCGGAGAACATCAGGCTTCCGGAACAGGCATCGGACTGGCACTGGTGAAAAACCTGGTGAAGCTGCACGAAGGGGACATTCAAGTAAAGAGCCTGCCGGAAATCGGCACGACCTTCTATCTGCGCCTGCCGGCAGGCAATACCTATCCTCAAGCCCTGCACGGAGAAGATATACATACAGACAAGCAAGACGGAAAGGAAGAAGAGCCGATTGAGAAACAAGAAGTGGCAGATAAAGATAAAAATGCCCGCCCGATTATCCTGGTGGTGGAAGACAATGCCGACATACGCGACTACATTGCCGACTCGTTTACGGACTTATATGAGATAAAGACTGCTGCTAACGGAAAAGAAGGATTACAAATAGCCACAGATTGTATTCCGGATATTATCGTCAGTGACATTATGATGCCGGTAATGAATGGGGTTGTCATGTGTCAAAAGCTGAAAGCAGACATTCGTACCAGTCACATTCCGGTTATCCTATTAACGGCAAAAGACAGTATTACCGACAAGGAGGAAGGCTACCAGGCAGGAGCTGATTCTTATCTGACGAAGCCTTTCAGTGCCGGTCTGCTGCAAAGCCGCATCAGCAATTTGCTGACCCAGCGGCGACTTTTATCAGAGCGCTTTGCCATCCGTCCAGACAAACCGAAAAAACAAAGCATGGAGGAAAAGAGGGCCATTATCACGGAATCTATGAACAAGTTGGACAAGGAATTCCTAGATAAAATCACCAATACGATTACCGAAGGATTAGCTGCTGCAGAAAATATAGATATTACCGTACTTTCCAATGTGATGTGCATGAGCAGTTCCACACTCTATCGCAAGGTAAAGGCACTTACGGGTATGTCAACTAACGAGTATATCCGGAAAATCAAAATGCAGCTGGCTGAAAAGTATCTGTTGGAAGGAAAATATTCTATCTCTGAAATCGCATTCAAGGTAGGAATCAACAGTAACGTATACTTCCGTCAGTGCTTTAAAGAAGAGTTCGGCATGTCTGCTTCCGATTACTTGAAGCAACTGACAGGTAAATCTATTGATGAGAAAGTCGATGAATAATCAGCTATAAAAAACGTCCTTACGTTTGATTCAAAACACAAGTACATTTGAATCAAAACGCAAGGACGTTTCAAAGCAAACGCTTAGACGTTTTAATCCGAACGCCTAGGCGTTTTTTCATGCTCATAAACCACATCAAAAAAGCGGCCGCTTTCACGAGGAAAACAGCCGCTTTCAAACATTATATCAGATTTCTAATTTATTCTGCTTCACCAGCCTGTTTCGGCATCTTATGACCCATTGTCAGGTAAGCTACCGGAGCAGCTACGAACAATGAAGACAATGTACCGATTACTACACCCAGAATCATAGCGAATGCGAAGCTGCGGATGCTGTCGCCACCCAGAATGAAGATACTCAGCAACACAATCAAGGTACTGAAAGAAGTGTTGATGGTACGACTCAAAGTGGTGTTCAGCGAATCGTTGAACAATTGCGTACGGTCACGTTTCGGATACAAGCCGATGAACTCACGCACACGGTCGAAGATAACCACCTTATCATTGATAGAATAACCGATTGCAGTCAGGATGGCTCCGATGAATGTCTGGTCTATTTCCAGAGAGAACGGCATCCATCCGTGACACAAGGAGTATGCTCCGATAATCAGCACAGTATCTACCGTCAATGCAACCGTAGCACCAATACTGAAGGCAATGTTGTTGAAACGAACCAAGATATACAGACCAATGGCAATCAAGGCCAGTACCACTGACCATACGGCGGAAGTCTTAATATCGTCGGCAATGCTGGGACCTACCTTCTGGGAACTGATGATAGAACCTCCGGCACGGTTATCGCGGTCGATGAAGATTTCCAGTGTGGTACCTTCTCCCAACAGGTTACCTTCCTTCAACGCATTGTAAAGGAACTCTTCGATTTCGGCATCGATTGTAGGAGAGTCTTCGTTGATACGGTAGTTGGTAGTCACACGGATTGTCTTACCGTCTGTACCCAAAGCAATAGCCTGCACGTTTGCATCACCCACTTTCGGCTGCAGCAAGCTACGTACAGTTTCCGGCTGTACAACCTGTTCAAACTGAACCACGAAGTTACGTCCACCGGTGAAGTCGATACTCTGTGCAAGACCACGTACAAAGAATGAAATGATACATACTACGATGACAACTCCCCAGATAGTAAACGAACGTTTCGTAATACCCATGAAGTTATAGTGTACATTCTGCATCAGGTTCTTTGAAATACCTGTAGTGAATGTCAGGTGCAGCCATTTGTCCTTGTTCATGAAGTGTTCGTAAACCAGACGAGTCAAGAACACAGCTGAGAAGAATGAGCAGAGGATACCGATAATCAAGGTAGTGGCAAAACCACGGATAGGACCAGTACCGAAGTTAAACAGGATGATACCTGTAATGATAGAAGTCAGGTTCGAGTCGAAGATGGCAGAGAAGGCATTCTTGTAACCTTCGGCCAGGGCCTGCTTGGTTCCCTTTCCTGCACGAAGCTCTTCTTTCGTACGTTCGTAAATCAATACGTTCGCATCCACGGCCATACCCAGTGACAATACCATACCGGCGATACCGGACATCGTCAAGGCAGCCTGGAATGACGAGAGGATACCCAGCGTGAAGAAGAAGTTGATGAACAGCGCACCGTTCGCCACCATACCCGGAATGAGTCCGTACATCACGCACATATAAAGCATCAGGGCAATCAGAGCCACGATGAAAGACACAATACCCTGGTTAATAGATTCCTGACCCAGAGACGGACCCACGATGTCTTCCTGTACGATGCGTGCAGGAGCAGGCATCTTACCGGATTTCAATACGTTGGCCAAGTCTTTCGTCACTTCCGGAGTAAAGTTACCGGTAATCTGCGAGTTTCCTCCGGTGATTTCAGAGTTCACACGCGGAGCACTGTACACGTATCCGTCCAATACGATGGCGATTTCCCGGCCAATGTTCTTCTTGGTCAGGGCAGCCCAGCGGCGGGCACCTTCCGTATTCATGGACATGCTTACGCAAGGCTTGTTGAACTGGTCGTATTCATCTCTTGCGTCAGTCACCACATCACCTTCCAGCGGTGCACGGCCGTTACGTTCTGTAGACTTGATAGCATACAATTCGAAGATACGTCCTGTCTTGTCCATATCCGAGGCTTTCACGCCCCACATCAGTTTCAGGTCGCGCGGCAGGATTTCCTTCACGGCCTTCATATCCAGAATACGGTTTACGTCGGCAGTATCCTTATAGTCTGCATATCCGACGATGCAACCTACTCCGCTCTGGTTCAGCTGCAATACGGCCAGCAACGGATGTTCTTTCTTCAGTGCTTCGATATTCGCACTGGAAGCGGCAGCGGTTTCGCCCTTCAATGCGGCAGCCAGACTGTCTTTGGCAGACACTGCTGAAGTCTGGGCTACAGCGGCCGTATCAGCTTCCACCTTTGCCGAATCAGCCGGAGTTTCCACATTCAGCAAACCACGAGCACGGTTGTCGGCAGAAGCCAGTACCGGAACGATGTCCTTTGCTTCGAATGTTTCCCAGAATTCCAGGTTAGCAGAACCCTGCAAAAGTTTTCTCACACGTTCGGGTTCCTTGATACCCGGCAATTCTACCATGATACGGCCCATCTTACCTTCCAGTGTCTGGATGTTCGGCTGAGCTACACCAAAACGGTCAATACGTGTACGCAAAACATTGAATGAGTTATCAACAGCAGCACTTACCTCTTCACGTAATACTTTTTCTACTTCAGCGTCAGTACTACGGGTATTTACTTTATCCTTCAACTGCTGAGTTGCAAAGAGTTCGGCAAGCTTGCCCTCCGGTGCCAGTTTCTTGTATTCTCTGATAAACAGCGTAATAAAGTCTTCCTGGCTGTTAATTTGCAATTTTGCAGCTTCCGCTACAGCTTTATTGAAAGCTTCATCCGGTTTGTTGTCGGCCAACGCCTTCACTACATCTGGTACAGAAACTTCCAGAATGACGTTCATACCACCTTTCAGGTCCAAACCCAACCCGATTTCCATCTCACGGCATTGTTTCAGCGTATAAATCCCCAACCACACCTTCTGATTCTGCATGGAATCCAGGTAATGTGCCGAACCTTTCGGGTCCTCAGCCGCCTTGTTCATCTGATAACGTGTAACGAATGAGAACGAAAGGTAAAAAGCACACGCAAGGGTCAGTAATACCGCAAAAACCTTTACAAATCCTTTGTTTTGCATGTTACTTTAGTTTATTATATTTACTTTTAAAATTTGATACGTTTATTCAAGGTTGCAAATATAGTTTTTTTTTCATTTATATGCGGAAAGGATTGTAAATATTTAAGGCTTAGAGCCTAAAAAAGGGAGTACAGCTTGCAAAAATGAAGCTATACTCCCTCTTTTAGTTATACTCTGTACAGATTTTCTCTGCTATCCGGACATTTTATTTCAATCCGCGAGTCTTCAGCAACGCATCCAGACTGGGTTCTGCCCCACGGAAGGTTACATACAGTTTCATCGGGTCGTCTGAACCACCTTTTTCCAGAATGTTCTTGCGGAAAGAGGTAGCAGTAGCCTGGTCGAACAAGCCATGTTCCTTAAACGCTTCAAAGGCATCTGTATCCAGACGTTCAGCCCAGATATAGCTATAATAACCAGCTGCATAACCACCCATGATGTGGTTGAAGTAAGTAGAACGATAACGAGGCGCAACCTGCGGGATCAGTCCCAATTTGTCCATCAGCTGTTTTTCAAACTGAAGCACGTCGAATCCTTCCATCGTAGTCAGACAGTGCATTTCCATATCCAGAATGGCAGCTGCCAACAGTTCTGTAGTCATAAAGCCCTGGTTGAACAATGCCTGATTTTCAATCTTGGCAATCAGAGAATCAGGAATAGCCTCACGAGTCTGGTAATGTTTGGCATACATTTTCAGCACTTCAGGTGATACAGCCCAGTGTTCCATAATCTGTGAAGGAAGTTCCACGAAATCCTGAGCTACAGAAGTACCAGACACACCTTTATACTTGCACTGAGTCAGCAATCCGTGCAAAGCATGTCCGAACTCATGATACATGGTGCGTGCTTCATCGATTGTCAGCAAGGAAGGAAGGTCACCAGCCGGTTTGGTAAAGCTGGCCACATTATAAATCAACGGACGAACCCCTTCCTGCTGTTCACGGAAGTTACTCATCCAGGCACCGCTCCGTTTGCTGGCACGAGGCATGTAGTCGCTATAGAACACGCCCAACAATGAATCGTCTGCATCCTTCACAATATAAGTCTTCACATCCTTATTATATACAGAAATAGAATCACAAGGAGTCAAGGTAATGCCATACAACTTGTTGACCACCGTACACAGTCCATTGTGCACATCTTCCTGACTGAAATAAGGCTTGATGGCATCTTCATTCAAATCATATTTCTCCTGGCGAAGCTTTTCTGCATAATACCACCAGTCCCATGCTTCCAGTTTCTCACCTTTTCCTTCACGGTCCATGATTTTCTGTAACTCAGCTGCTTCCGCTTTGGCATTCTTGATAGAATATTCCCACAAGCCATACAGCAGGTCAAGTGCATTTTTCGGGTTCTTCGCCATGTTGTCAGCCAACTGATACTCTGCGAAATTGTTGAATCCCATCAGCTGTGCCTTTTCCAGACGAAGAGCAAGCACCTTTTTCAGCACTTCCTTGTTGTCATTGGCATTGCCACGGTTACCCAGGCTGGTATATGCCTGATAGATATTCTTTCTCAGTTCACGGTTCTGAGCATACTGGAGCAACGGAGTACGGCTGGATTCCTGCAAAGTAAATACCCACTTACCGTCTTTTCCGTGTGCCTTGGCTTCCTGTGCAGCTCCTGCAATAACTGCATCCGGTAGACCAGCCAAATCTTCTTTCTTATCTACCACCAGCAGATAATCGTTGTTGTCGGCCAACACATGATTACCGAACTCAATGGTCAGTGTAGAAAGCTGCTTGTTGATTTCACGCAGACGTTCCTGCTTTTGTGCATCCAGTCCGGCACCAGAACGGATAAATTCCTTATAATATTTATCCAGCAGATAATGCTGTTCGGTGGTCAGCTGAATCTTTCCAGCCTCTTCCTGAGCATGAACAGCAGCCACTCTCTTATACAGCTCCTGATTCAGGAAAATATTATCACTGTGTTCAGACAGCATCGGCGCAATCTTTGCTTCCAGCGCCATCATTTCGTCATTGGTATCTGCTTCTGTCAAAGCAAAGAACACACCGCTCACACGAGCCAGAATCTCCCCGCTATTATCCAATGCCACAATCGTATTCTCAAAACTCGGTTCCTCCGGGTTCTCTACAATGGCTTTGATTTCCCCATTCTGCTGCTCAATGCCTTTCAAGAAAGCCGGTTCATAATGTTCCACCTTGATACGGTCAAAGTCCGGTGTTCCATAAGGGGTCTCAAACTCTGACAGGAACGGATTGCCCGTATCTGCCGCCTGCTGACCGCAGGCACATACCATACAACTCATAGCTGCTGCAAAAATTAAATTCTTCATCTTCTATTTATTATCAGGTTATAACTTCTCTACCAAACACCACAACGGATAATGGTCGGATGCTGAAATGGAATTGTCCACACGGCATTTCAATACTTTAAATCCTTTGTTCACAAACAAATGGTCAATGCGGAAATACAGAAAATTCCGGTTATACGAGAATCCCGGTCCCCAGCCGGCTTCACGATAAGCATCTGTCAATCCTTTTCCGATGGTGTGATGCGCATACGAAATAGGAGAATCATTGAAATCACCGCATACCAGCAGATACTTACCTGACTGCCGGGAGATGGCCTGTGCCACCGAATCAGCCTGCGGTCCACGGATGGCCACGGCATCAGCTAATTTATGCAACAGGTATTTACTGTCCGATTTCACGTTCTGTTCTTCAGGCGATTTCAGCAATCCCTCGTATACTTCCTTATCATGCGCATCCAGTTTATTCGATTCCAGATGATTGCATATCAACGTCAGTGTATCCCCTTTTATGTTTAGCCGAAGTAAAAAACTGGCATTACTCCCACTTTCATAAGGAATCTGTTCTACCGAGAGAATCGGGAATCGCGACAGGCAAGCCATCCCATTTCCGTTAGACGCTTTCAGCAACTTTCTGTAAGGATACATAGGGAAAACCTTCCTAGTCTCTTGAGCATCCCACTGATACTCCTGCAGACAAACCACGTCTGCATCACTTTCCTGAATATAATGTTGCACGGGACGAGATTCATTTTCCGCATCTCCGTACATATTCATAACGTTGTAGGTCAGAAATTTCAGTACATCCCCGTCCGTAGGTTCTTCCCCTCCTCCAAACGGAGTATACGTCGCGACTGCCCCTCCTCCTGCCAGTAAGAGCAGCAAAGGAAGGCACATAAACTTCCATCCATGAAACAGCCCCACTACTGCAAGAACAATCAAAGCCAACAAGAAAAAGGGAAAAAACAACCCCGCACAAGCCAGCACCGGATGAGCCACCGGCGATAGAAGCGGACTGTAAGCACAGCACAAAAATCCGGTCCCGACAACCAGGTTTCCTAAAATAAAGACTCCTCTAAACGTATGTTTCCAAATACTCATTTCTTACTTGCATCAAATAAGCTTTTTTTCTCGTCATCCGTCAGACTGTTATAGCCCGACTTACGCAGTTTGTCCAGAATCCGGTCAATTTCTGCCTCACGTTCCTTTTTCCGGGCATTGTATTCATAATCTGCCTGACGTCCTCCGTAGTGCACCTTCATCTTGGGTTTACGCTTCACCGGACGTCGCAAGCCTGCAAACCAGTCGCACACCAGGTTTATCCATTTTGTGGCATCGTGGCCGCTCTGCAATCCTGCCGCAAACCACCATCCGGCCAGTGCTCCACCCAGATGTGCGATGTGCCCGCCTGCATTGTCAGAAGTCATGAACAGCAAATCAAGCACCACCATGAACAAAGCCACATATTTCAGACGCACCGTACCGATAAACAGGAACTGTACCGGATAATTCGGTTCACGTACACTTACCGCCACCACAATGGCCAACACAGAAGCCGAAGCACCCAGCAAATAGGAAGAATACACGGCATCCTGAAAATAAGGAAACACATTATATGCCAGCATATAAAGCAATCCGCCACAGATACCTCCCAGGAAATAAAGTCCGCGCAAGTGCTTCGACGAGAAAAAAGCCAGAGACAGACGACCGAACCAGAATAGCCACAGCATATTAAACAAGATGTGCAGCACACCGGCATGCATGAACATGTAAGTAATCAGGGTCCAGGGCCTACGGATAAAGACCTCCGTCCATGCCGGCAGTTCCAGATAGTTCATCCACGGTGAAGCAGACACATTGAATAAGGTCAGAAAAATCTGCACCAGTGTCACTGCCAGAAACACCGCTACGTTCACATACACCAGACGCAGCACAATGTCTCCCTGCTGGAACTTTCTTTTCAAATCAGTAATAAATCCGTCCGCCGCCATTTTTCTTTCTCCAATAAACAATCAGTATCAAGCCGAACAACATACCTCCCAGGTGAGCGAAATGGGCTACTCCATCGTTGCTTCCCAATCCTAAAAGCAGCTCCAGCACCGCATATCCAATCACAAAATACTTCGCCTTGATGGGCACCGGTATCGGGAATACAAACATCTGACTGTTGGGAAACAACATACCAAATGCCAGCAAAATGCCATACACCGCTCCCGAAGCACCTACGGTAGTCAGCTGGTTCAGGAACACATCCATAGGAATGATACCCAGTCCCGTATTGACCGAATCATAATTAGACCACACCGCCAGATACTCCACATACTGCACCAACTCCTGAATCAGGCCGGCGCCAATACCACAAATCAGGTAATACGTCAGGAAGCGTTTAGGTCCCCACACCTGTTCCAGCACCCGTCCGAACATCCATACCGCAAACATATTGAAGAAGATATGCGAGAAATTGGCATGCATGAACATGTAAGTGATAAGCTGCCCCAGGTTAAAATCCGAAGCCAGGAAAAAGTGAAGACCCAGCATATTTTCTATATCCACTCCGTATTTCCGGGCCACAAACATCCCGAAGAAACAGAGCACATTGATAATAAGCAGGTTTTTCGTTACTGTTGGAAGATTATTCATATTGTTAAATCATTGATTCAGTTACAAATGTACAACATAAAATCGGGTTTGAAGGAATATGTATCCTTAAATTTCATTGAACGCACGCACCGAGTCACGCAGCACCAGTAAGCTTTCCGGTCCCATATTGAACAGCAGGTCAATCACACTGAGATTAGGCAGAAAACCCAGCTTCTGGTCAAACACCTGATAATAAGGTTTAGGAAAGAATGCCTTGTCCGCCTCCCGATAATCCCGTTTGGGATGAATCAGTTCCCGGAAATCATCGGCACACTCCACTTCCGGCATGTATTCCTCGGTAGGTATCAGGCGAGGCTCCATGTCAATCTGCCGGCACACCCACTCACACAGCTCCAGGTTAAACTCGAACAGAAACTCATATTTCTGCTCAAAGAACCGGTGAAACTCATCTGCATAGTAATCAAAGAAAGGACTATGCTTGTAAGCGGCTACAAACGCATTCCAGTGCACATGCCGCCAGTTGCCATGGTCTGAAATACGTACATCCTTCATCACACACTTCAGGTCGTCACTCTTTTCCGTCGGAATGGTCAGTACCAACGGTCCGTCGGCCGATGCAATCACGCACCGGTTGCGGTAAGTCTGCTTCATGTAGTGGTCATAACGCTCCACACGTACCGAAGGATAAGCAAAAAGTTTGGTATAATATTCTACGGGAGCCAGATAGGCCGACCCCAAAATCACTTCATTCTTCATTCTTTCTTAGTTTATGTCATTGCACCCGCTGCCAGAAGCGCCCCTTCCGCGAAGAGTACCAGATGCGCCAAGCCTTCCCTATCAGGTGGTCCTCCGGCACGAACCCGAACAAGCGGGAATCACAAATATTCACCGGGTCATTGGAAGCCACCCAGTAATAATCCTTGCCAAACGTATAAGCCTCCACGGGCTTTCCCTTCACATACAACGTATCGTGACGAACCTCTGCAGGCTGGTGTTCATGCGCCACAATCGTATTGCAGAGCAAGGTCACATTCCAGGGATATACCTTCACCGGAACGCCTTTCGCCGGAATCACATACGGATGCACTTCCGTACGGTTCTTTTCATCCAGCGGAACCAGCGGAATCCGTCCCTCCAGTTTCTGCGAAATCAAGTAATATTCATATTGGCTGAAACTCCGTATATACCCCCCGTCGGAAGTATATCCGGCCAGCGTATTTCCTTTGATACCCAGCACCGACAGCACAGTCAGCATCAAGTCTTCCGAAGACACCGGATAAGCATACAGCGATTTGGCATCCGGGCTGAGCACCTCTCCGCCCACACAGTTCAGGTCGGCATCCAACATCAGCGTATCTCCCGGCGTGCCGATACAGCGACTGATGAACAGCTCTCTCCACTCTATTCCTTTCTCCACCTGCTGGGGATGAGGGTTATTGAACAAGAGAATATCCCCCTTCTCCGCACGCGAAGATGCCAGCCGATGATAGCCGAAAAGCGAACAAAAAGGCAAACGCAGCCCGTAGCTCCACTTGTTGACCAGAATCCGTTCTCCCTGATAAAGAGAATTTTCCATCCCGGAAGAAGGAATTACACAAGTCGTCACAAGCAGGGTCCGCACCAGCCATACGGTCAACACCGTCAGGCCGGCCGCTCTCAACCACCACCATCCGGACTTTCCTTTGTTCATAGATTATTTAATGGAATCCACAAACTTAAACAGACGGTTCCAGCGAATCTTTCCGTCAAACCAGCCACGATCCTGATTCAGCGACAGCCAGATAAAAATAGGTTTACCCACAATGTGGTCTTCCGGCACGAAGCCCCAGAAACGTGAGTCGGCCGAATTATGACGGTTGTCACCCATCATCCAGTAATAATCCATCTTGAAGGTGTATTTCGTCGTTTCCTGTCCGTTGATGTAGATTTTTCCGTCTTTCACCTCCAGGCTGTTGCCTTCGTAGTTCTTGATCGGACGTTCATACATCGGCAGGTTATCCAGTGTCAGGTCTATGGTAGCTCCCTTCTTCGGAATCCATATCGGACCGTAGTTATCTACTGTCCAGCCCGTCAGTTTGTTATCCGGATACAGTCCGCCTGCATCATCATCCGGCACGTTTTCAATGGCAGTCACCAAGTCCTTCCGTGCCAGCAAGGCAGCCTTCGCCTTTTCAGTCAACGGCATGTTATACACCGATTCCTCCGTATAATAAGCCATCAGGTCCTCCTGGCTGATGCCCAGTTCATGACATAAATCCTCCGGCAGCATGCCCTTGGTATGCACGAAATAACGATACTGCACATTATCCGGCTCCTTGTTGGCCTTACCGTCCAGGTAAATAATCCGGTTCTTGATTTCCAGTGTCTGGCCCGGCATACCTACACAACGCTTCACGTAATTCTCTCTCCGGTCTACAGGACGGGTAATCACCTCACCATACAGCTGCGGATTTTCGTCAATATACTTGCGTCCTATCGAGTAATAATAATCATACACATCCCGTTGCTGCTCCAGGTTCAGGCTGGCCAAGTCAATAGGCTGCGAAAGTTGCTTACCGATGGCATAGCTCATGCGATAGATGTCTTCTGCCGGATTGCCGGTAGCCACCGTATCCCCTGCCGGGAAGTTGAACACTACGATGTCATTCAGCTGCACCTCTCCCAGTCCGGCCACCCGTTTGTAGTCCCACTTCGGCCATTCCAGATACGACTTGCAGTTGAACACCGGCAACGTATGCTGCGTCAGCGGCATGTGGAGCGGTGTCTGCGGAATACGGGCACCATAACTCATCTTGCTTACAAACAGATAGTCACCCACCAGCAGCGATTTCTCCAGCGACGAAGAAGGAATCACGTAGTTCTGAAAGAAATACAGATTCACAAAATAGACTGCCACCAGTGCAAACACGATGGCATCCACCCAGCCCATCACCGTCAGCACGGTCTTGTTGGTCGATTTCTTCCACCATGTCCAGGGAATCTTTTTGGAAATATATGCGTCAAAGATGAACGGAACCACTACCAGTCCCAGCCAGCTTTTCAACCAAATCAGGAAAATCAGGTAAAGCACCAGCACTATGCCGAACTTTATCCATTGTTTACGCGATGCCTGTATCATACTCAAAACTGAAATAAATCATTCATACCTAAGAAGCCCTGGTGCGCAGCCGTATATTCTGCAGCCAGCACCGCTCCCAATGCAAACCCCTTGCGGTTCTTTGCGTCGTGTGTAATTACGATAGAATCAGCCTCCGATTCATATTTGATGGTATGGATACCCGGTACTTCCCCTTCGCGGATGGCACTCACTGGCAATTCATCCGGTGCACAGTCGGTCGTGCCCGTCACCGTACCGTCGGGAGCAGTCAGTGTGCCCATCACCCATTTCTGCTTGCGGTCCAGGTTTTCCAGAATCCCTTCAGCCAGTGTAATGGCCGTACCACTCGGGGCATCCAGCTTGTGCACGTGGTGGGTTTCTACCATCGACACATCGTAGTTCGGGAACTGGTTCATAATCTTTGCCAGGTACTTGTTCACCGCCGCAAAGATAGCGACACCCAAGCTGAAGTTAGACGACCAGAACAGCGTCTTACCCTCTTCCTGGCACAGACGGCGCATCTCTTCGCCATGCTCTCCCATCCATCCGGTGCTGCCCGATACCACTTTTACCCCATTCTTGAACGCCTCCAGACAATTGCCGTAAGCCACTGAAGGAGCCGTAAATTCAATGGCCACATCGGCCGAACGGAAAGCCTCCGAAGCAAAATCTTCCCGATTATTTATATCAATGATACTCACAATTTCATGACCTCTGGAAAGGGCAATCTTTTCAATTTCCTTTCCCATCTTTCCATATCCAATTAATGCAATTTTCATAATTCTGATGATAATTTTATTCGCAAAGATAGTGTTTTTCAGTATTAATCATTACATTTACCCAACATTTACAGCTCGTTAACATGGAACATCTACTCCAGTTTGTATGGAAACACAAGCTTTTTCCGCTCACTCCGCTGCATACCACGCAAGGACAAACCGTGGAAGTCATTGACCCCGGACTCCCCAATCCCGATGCAGGACCCGACTTTTTCAAT
This sequence comes from Phocaeicola plebeius, assembly GCF_003437535.1. Taxonomy (GTDB): domain Bacteria; phylum Bacteroidota; class Bacteroidia; order Bacteroidales; family Bacteroidaceae; genus Phocaeicola; species Phocaeicola plebeius_A. The sequence continues at coordinate 118,797 of NZ_QSQT01000001.1, read as the reverse complement.
GCGAAAATCAAGATAGACGGCATTCTGTGGGTGGGAAATGTAGAAATCCACGTGCACGCTTCCGACTGGAAACGCCACCACCATCATCAGGACCGCGCCTACGACTCTGTGATTCTGCATGTGGCTTCCGACATCGATGCCGAAACCTTCCGCACCGACGGCACACCCATCCCGCAAATGGAGCTGCACTATCCGCCCTACCTGTTAGACAACTACCGCGAGCTGATTGAAACCAGCCATTACCCGGCCTGCTACCGCCTTATCCCTCGCCTGCCCAAACTCCTGCTCCACAGCTGGCTCTCCAGCCTGCAGACCGAACGTTTCGAGCAGAAGACACAGCGCATCCAGGCCCAGCTTACCCAAAGCAAAGGCGACTGGGAACAAGCCTTTTTTCTCACCTTAGCCCGCAACTTCGGTTTCGGCACCAACAGCGACGCCTTCGAGCAATGGGCACAGACCATTCCCTTGCAAGCCGTCAACAAGCACCGCGATAATCTTTTTCAGATAGAAGCCATTTTCTTCGGGCAGGCCGGCCTGTTGCAGGAACTCCCGTCCGACGACTATTCCGCTCAGCTTACCAAGGAATACGCCTACCTGGCCCACAAATTCGAGCTACAGCCCTCCGAACACCTTCGGTGGAAAATGCTCCGCATGCGCCCGGGCAACTTTCCGCACGTACGCATCGCCCAGCTGGCCAACCTCTACCACCGTTCCCAGGGCATGCTCTCTCAGTTGCTGCTGGCCTCTACGGTGAAAGAACTGCGCGACCTGCTGCGTGGAGGTACCTCCCTTTACTGGCTTACCCACTACGTTTTCGGCGAATCCTCGCCTGCCCGTCCGAAAACCCTCAGCGACGCCTCCATCGACCTGCTGATTATCAATACCGTGGTTCCCTTCCTCTATGCTTACGGCAAGCACAAAGGCGAGGAACGGCTCACCGAACGTGCCGGCAACCTGCTGGAGCAACTTAAACCGGAAAACAACTACATCATCCGGCTGTGGAAAGAATGTGGTCTGCAAGCCGCCCATGCCGGCGACAGCCAGGCACTCATCCAACTCAAAAAGAATTACTGCGACACCAAGAAATGTCTGTTCTGCCGCATCGGATACGAATATTTCAAGAAAAAAGAAGGTTAAAAACCCTTCTCACCCCTTACACACGAGTCTTTCATTAAATCAGTACTTCCTTGGCAGTACTCTAATACTTTCCTTGGAGTACTACAGTACTTACGTGGAAGTACTCAAGTACTGACAAGAAAGTACTGAAAGCTATTAAATCTGTATTTCTCAATATGTTACAGAAATTTATAGAAAATCCATCCCTTTCAAAGAAAAATCATTTCCGTCTTGACAAAGGAATATAGACCGAACACTCCCAGCCTGAAAGTCGGTTACGCAAGAAAGGAGACATATTGAACTTCCTTGTCATCCCCCATTTGTATTGCACAGCCACTTCCATGAATCTGAAGTCATACGCCAATCTTGCAAATACCGGCAAGTCGAAGAAACTTTTGTCATAAAAATAAAAAGTAGGCTCCACTCCTACCGACAGATTCAATCCTCGAAACAGGTACCGTCCCACACTTCCAGCAAAAGATGCCGACCACAGATTACGGATTCCTTCTCCGCCCACATACGTCGTATGCACGTCAGAAGAAAGATAACGGAATCCATAGCTGTAGCGGCCATATCTTGCCGATAACGACAAGTCGAAGAACCAGCCGGTATCCGGACGATTCAGCCGCCAGCGGTATCCGGCACCCAAAGTAAAATCAGCCCCCAAACGGGAGTTTGCCAAATCGAAAGGCGGTAATCCTTTCTCCGGTGAAGCCACCTGGTAGTTTACGGTATTTTTCCCTCCATAAAGCACTAGGCCTGAAGAACGGAGCATCTGTGCACGAACTGTCATCCATAAAAAGAAAAGGAATAAGAAAAAAGATAATCGTTTCATACTGATTTCCAATTAGCGTTATTATTTTTAATCTAGTTTCTGTTTTATTTACTTAACGATTCATTATTCAGCGAAATAAACGGGTGATTCTTTTTTATCGAATCCACATTATATTCAACATTAAACACTGCATGGTCAAAATCTAACTGTGTTTCAGACTCTGACAGTTCCATCCACTCCGTTTGCCGCAAGCAGCAACCACCTACCAGTCCGAAACCGTTCTCCACATTGGTGTAAGTAGCCCGCATAGGAGCCAGCTCCACATTACCCAGTTCATTATTCTTCTGCTCATTAAGTGATTTCAAATAACGGTAGAACTCTTCAGACAGACTATATAAATAAACCTTATATTGCTTTCTGTTTATAAAAGTTTCATCTTGAATAGAAGTCTTGTAATCAGGTATGTAAGTCATATTCAGGCGAAGTGTGTAATTCTTTCCCTGAATTTTCTCATCGCTCCAAAAATACAGATTCTGATAGTACGCATAGTTTCCCATAAAAATGTCATCCAAACCAGAAGAAGCATCCAACATTGGCTCATCACTCCAGTCCATATAAGCAGAAGACGGTTTGCCATAATGCACCTCCGAAGTCCCCTCTTTCCAATACTTCACCCTTTCTTTGACCGTTACCGCATAGTAATTTTCAATCTTTGCATAATCGGTAAAATTTATCTGAAGCTGGAGCACACTCAACTCAGAGGGTTTTCGTTCTATTTTAACAGCGTTTAAGGGAAAAGGAGCAGGAATAATGGTAAAGGCAGATACTGCTTTCACCCCTTCTACCGAAGCTGTAAGCCGGACACGGTCACTCGTCCCATAGGGCTGCACCACATAATAACTTTTGGCGGGGACTCCCGGCAATGAATCCTCTGTCCACAACAAAGGAACAGCAATGTCATTCACTTCCAGTCTGATGTCCCTTCCCTTTAATCCATACATTCTCATGCCTTTGTCATAAACTGGAAGACTGTGCGAAAGACGTACCACCGTAGTATCTCCACTTCCAGGATAACTATATACCGTTAATTTAGGAACCTCTGAAATTTCATCCAAGTCAAAATGATACACACAAGATGACAACAGACTGAAAGCTGCAAGTATTATTATAAAATTCTGTTTGTTTAAATGCATAAATACAATGTTTAGAAATTTGTTATAATCAATGACATTCCAATGCATACCGATTCAGAAATTTAAGGTGTAGCTAAAAGAAGGAATTATCGGGAACAGTCCGATAGCCTTTCCTCTGAAACTTCCATCCACCTGCCGTTCTATCTTTGTATAAAAAGGATTCATACGGCAATAAGCATTATAGATACTCACATTCCAAATTCGCTCGAATCCCCGCTTGGTAGTCCGCCGGAAATTGATACCCACATCCAGCCGGTGGTAGGCAGGCAAAGTAATATTGTTAGGTTTTCCATACATCGGCTCTAAGTCCGACAACTGCGAAGTTCCAGGTAGGCAAGGATTTTCCACATACTGTGTAGGAACCGTCGCATGGTCACCACTACGATAAGTCCACGCTGCATATACATCCATTCGATGGCTGAATTTACGACGATAGACAAAATTCAGTTTATGACGATTATCAAACTTGCTGGGATACCAACCGGAATAGAAATCATCAAATTTTTGCTTGCTCCATGATAAAGTATAACCAGCCTGAAAGAGGTTCTGCTCATCATGATACACCAGCGATGTTTCCAACCCATACGATTTGCCGTCTCCCACCCGTACCACCTGTTCCCAGTTTCCGGCAGGCAATGTAAGACTGCCTCCCGCCTCGTACTCCAACATTCGGCTGGTAGTACGGAAATAGCTTTCCACCTCCAGGCGCAACCTCCACGGAAGTTCCATGTACACACCACCTGCCACCTGTCGCGAATGCATAGGACGTATACGGGAGGTAGAAGGAACCCAACAATCGGTCGGCAAGTTTAAATAAGAATTGGATAACTGGTGCGCAAACTGACTCATCTCGGTATAGGAAACTTTTAAAGTGGTACGACTGAACAGACGGTAACTTGCCGATATTCTCGGCTCCAGCGAATGATATACTGCTCCCGAAACTTGATACATGGTATAACGTCCCCCCAAGTTTATCCGCAGCTTTCGGGTCAGCCTCATATCGTCTTCCGCATAAAAAGAGAATTCATTCCCCTTGTAATGGCTCTCTACTGATGACAATAACGTATCCGTCATTTCCTCCGTACCTCTTATATCCTGTGATAGCGTATGCTGCGGACAATAGATATGATACAAGTAATCGCTTCCGAAGCGAACATGATGACTCGCCGTAGGAAGGTAATGAAAATCCATGCGAAAACCTACGTCATCAATAGTAGAATAACTGTCCCTCTGCATCCGGTCTACAGAATATTCTTTATCATCTTCCCCTTTATAAAAACTATCATCTGACCTGAAGTCATATTTAGACAGATTACGGGCATATACCAAAGAAAAGTTACCGGTCAGTTTATGATTGAACTGATTATTCCATGACAACGCGGCAGAAAGATTTCCCCATCTGATATGATATTCATCCGTGGTCTGTTCTTTCTCTTGATGGAGCAGATTTCCTGACGGGAAAAGCTGTTTATCCTTCATTTTAAACAAATCTCTTCCAGAATACACACTAAAAGAAAGCCTGCTCTCATTGGAAAACCGATGTGTAATTTTCGCATTTATATCATGAAAAGCATAACGGGCATTGATATCTTCTTCGGGAAAGAAACGATTGGCAATCCGCAAAGCAGGAGCAGAAAGCACGTCCAACCAACTCCGGCGCATACCGAACACAAAAGAAGTTTTTTCCTTTATGACAGGCCCTTCGAAACGTAGCCTTCCGTCCAGCAGCCCCAACGAGACCATACCATGAAACTCCTTTAAGTCCCCCTCCTTCATACGGACATCTGTCACAGACGAAAGCCTCCCTCCGTAACGTGCCGGAAAACCACTCTTGTAAAAATCCACGTTCTTCACTATATCCGTATTAAATGCAGAAAACAATCCTCCAAAATGATTCACCTGATAGAGAGGCATGCCGTCCAATAAGAATAAGTTTTCATCATTCTTCCCCCCGTGTACATAAAGCCCGGAGAGCAGTTCCGTGCCAGCAGATACTCCGGGAAGCTGCTGAATTGCCTTGACTAAATCCGGTGAACTGAACAGTGAGAATTCCGTATTCAACTGTTCTGAAGTCAACGAAATCTTTCCAGTCTGAGTTGTAAAAAGAGAAGTATTCAAATCGGCTGTTACCACTACCCCTTCCAATGCAGTGGAACTTTCCTTCAAATAAATAGTACCAGAATAATCTGAACGCAAGTCCAATTCTTTCACCACCTCTTCATAACCTACATAAGAGAAACGCAAAGTATGCTTTCCTTCCGGTAATGTCAAACTAAAAAAACCATGTTCATCCGTTAAGGTACCGATATGCATATTCTGATCATACACCGTGACATTAAGGAGTGATTCCCCATTATCCTGACACACGTGTCCTGAGAAAGTATACTGGCTCGATTTAAACAACAAAACATAGCTGCCTTTTATCTCCCATTTGATTCCGGTTCCGGAAAAGACTGTTTGCAGATTCTCCTTCAATGACTTACCAGAAGAAAGAATGCCAGATAACCGTATCATTTCCAAAGAAGAATCATAGACGAAATTCACATGATACAAGTCTTGCATTCGTACGATTGCTTTCTTCAATTCTGAAGTTTCAGAACAAGGATGTCCCCCTAAACATAAACAGACAGCCGCCACAGTCCACAAGGTACTCATCATACTTGCTTTTTAATATGCACTTTTAATACTTTTTCTATTATCTCGATGATTTCGTCCAGACTGTGTGCATCGAAATTGGCTGTCAACCGTTTGTCTGTCCGGTCAGCTACCAGCTTTACCCCATAATAACGGGAAAGCTCTGCAAGTACTTTCGGAAGAGGAGTATTCTCAAATACAAAACTTCCTTTCTTTACAGAATCCGGACGATGGACGATTTGCGGAACATGCTGACCTTTTACCACTTGTGCCTCCATTCCAGCCAGAAGTTCTACACCTTCCGACTGACCTAGTACAGAAAACCGTACTTTTCCCGATTCCACCTGAACCCATGCGGTATCCGCACGGCTTTCATCCATCACGAAACAAGTACCCAACACTTGAACTTCAGCCAACTTTCCTATTACTTTAAACGGACGAGTACAATCTCTTTTTATCATAAAACCAACTTTCCCCGTCAATTTCACTTCACGACATACATCTGCATAATCCTTTGTACGGAAACAAATAGAAGAATAGGGATATACCGTAACGACCGAACTGTCCGGCAACTGGTACTTTACTGCATGTTCGTATGCTGCCAATTCTGTCCACTGCTTCTCAGGAGATATACCCACCCAGACAATAAACGCCAGCAATATAGCCGCAGCCAGCCCAGATAAAAACAGGAAATACCGGTTCTTTCCGCCTGCCCTTCCAACCACTCCATGCTTTTCCTTGAAAACTTTCAAAGCCTGCCGTGTGTCCAATTTATTCTTTTGATAGTGCCTCAACACAAAACGAAGGCATTTTTCTTCTAATTCATTCATGTTTCTGGTGATATTATACATTCAACCCTGTGACAATAGAAACCCCAAAAATCACTACGTGAAAACACTGAATTTTAGTTAAAGAGAAACATATACACTTTATATGCCCCCTCACGTATCAAACGAAATGCCTTCTGAATATGACTGTCGACTGTATGAACCGAAATATGAAACTTTTCAGCAATCTCCTGATACTTCAGGCCATCCCGTTTATGCAAAAGAAAGACCTCACGGCAACGCTCAGGCAAGGCATCTATGGCAGTCCACATTCGCGCCTCCATCACACTCCGCTCCTCCACCTCCTCATCCAACAAGGTTTCTTCTAATTCAGTAAATGAGACTCCCGATTTGAACAGATTTTCCTGACTCAAATAATCCAAGCTACGGTTCTTAACCATCACATACAAATAAGCCTTCATATTACTTACCTCACAAGACTTTTCATTATTCATTTTCTCCCACAAAGACGAAAAGCAATCCTGCACAATATCTTTGGCCATCTCTACGTCCTGTACATAATGTGTTGCATACAAACACAAAGGTCTATAATAAAACTTGAATAACTCATCTATATTTAATCTGTCTCTTCCCATGTGCAAATCGATTTCTATTTCAAATAGAGACAGATGAAAATACCAAAATCACCATCCTACTTCTGTAAAAAAAGTTAAGTCTTTTCAGTTCTTCATACCTCTCACCGCAACGCCTCTTCCACTGCCCGCAGATACCCGTCCAGGCGATTGCTCTTCAAGATAGCCTTCCGCTGTTTCTTGTCCAGCTCCGGCAACAGGTACTCCCAGCAGGTCTTCAGCTTGGCCAGCAGCTGCGCCTCTCCGCCCTCTATCACCCGATGATAATACAGATACATCTGCCGGTGCATCTGCGCTACCCGTGCCTTCAATTCGTTCTCGGACAATTCTCCCTCACGGAAAGCCAGCGCCAGCGCCGGATTCGTCAGCAGCCCGCGTCCCAGCATCACCCCTTTCAGCCGGGGAAACGCTTCCAGTACCTCCCGGATATCGGCCACCGTCAGCAAATCACCGTTGTACACCAGCGGCCGCTCGCACGCCTCATAGAACGCACGGAACGCCTCCCGGTCCACCGCCCCCTTGTACTGCTGCTTCCCGATGCGCGGATGAAGCGTCACCTGCGTCACACACGAACGGTTGAGTAACGGCACGAGCGCCTTCCACTCCTCCGCATCCTGGCCGCCTAACCTCATCTTCACCGAAAAGCGAATCTCCGGAAACACCTTCATCATCTCCAACAGTGCCTCCACCTTCTCCGGAGAAGACAAGATACCCGCTCCCTTCCCACGACGTACAATCAGCGGAAACGGGCAGCCCATGTTCACATCTATCTCCCGATAGCCCTGCGAAGCCAAAAAGTCCGTCAGCACCTTCAGCTCCTCCGGGTCCGAGGCAATCACTTGCGGAACCAGCCGGGGCACCGTGTTCTCTTCAGGCGACACGTCGCGCCTGTCCTTGTTACGAATCTCTCCCTTCTCCAACCGGACAAAAGGAGTATAATACGCGTCCACACCTCCCAGGCACTGCGCATGTGCATTGCGCCACGCCACTTCCGTAAAGCCCTGCAAAGGGGCTGCATAAATTACTGGTACATTCTCTTTCATATCCCGCAAATATAGGAATAATTCGCTATCTTTGTGAAAATACATAAACTTCACTCTCATGGAGAAATACATCTTTGAACTGAAAATGAAGGTCCGCGACTATGAATGCGACCTGCAGGGAATCGTCAACAATGCCAATTACCAGCACTATATCGAGCACACCCGCCACGAGTTTCTCTCCTCCGTCGGCGTCAGCTTCGCCCAGCTTCACCAGCAGGGCATCGACCCCGTGGTAGCCCGCCTGAACATGGCTTTTAAAACCCCGCTGACCAGCGGCGACGAGTTCATCTCCCGTTTGGCACTCCGCAAGGAAGGCATCAAATACGTCTTTGTGCAGGACATCTACCGTCTGCCCGACCTGAAACCCGTCATCAAATCGACCGTAGAAACCGTGTGCGTAGTCAACGGACGCCTGAGTGACAGCGCCCTCTTCAATGAAATCTTTGCTCCCTACCTGAACCAATGAACGAAAAAGAACTCCTCTGCCGCATGGCCCTTCCCCTTCTGCCCGGCATCGGTCTGGTAGGAGCCCGCCACCTGATTCAGGCTGCCGGAAGTGCGACCATGCTTTTCGAACACGCCCGCGAGCTGCCGGCTCTTCTTCCCGGAGTCACTCCGAAAGTAGCCACCGCCTTTCAGCATACGGAAGTATTCCGTCTGTGCGAAGCCGAGCTCTCGTTTGCCCAGAAGCACCAGATTCAGTGCCTGACCGAAGACGACGAAGCCTACCCTTCCCGCCTCCGCGAATGTCCCGATGGCCCGCTCGTGTTGTTCTACAAAGGCTCGGCCAACCTGAACAACCGTCACATCCTGAGCATCGTAGGCACACGCAATGCCACCGACTACGGCAAAGTCCTCTGCCAGCGTTTCATGCAGGAACTCAGCACCCTGATTCCCGACGTGCTGATAGTGAGCGGGCTGGCTTACGGCATCGACATCCATGCCCACCGTGAGGCACTGACCCACGGATTCGACACCGTGGGCGTACTGGCTCACGGTCTAGACCGCATCTACCCAGCTGTACACCGCCGCACCGCCACCGAGATGCTGACACAGGGCGGACTGCTCACCGAGTTCATGAGCGGCACCAACCCCGACCGGCAAAACTTCGTGAAGCGAAACCGCATCGTAGCCGGCATCAGCGACGCCACCCTCGTGGTAGAGTCCGGCCCCAAAGGTGGCTCCCTCATTACCGCCGAGATAGCCGAAAGCTACCAGCGCGACTGCTTCGCCTTTCCGGGCCGCGTAGGCGACACCTACTCCACCGGCTGCAACCTGCTGATACAAAAAAACCGCGCTGCCTTGATACAGGGCGCGGAAGATGTGGTAAAAGCCATGAACTGGGACCATGTGCCCATTTCCCCTCAGGTAGTCCAGCGCCAGCTGTTCCCGGAGCTGACACCCGAAGAAGAACAAGTCATCACCCATTTACAGAAACATCCCGACGGGATACAAATCAATACGTTGGTAGTGGAAAGCAACATCGCCATCAACCGCATGACCAGCCTGCTGTTCAACTTAGAGATGAAAGGCGTGGTCCGTGCACTGGCAGGAGGAGTTTACAAAATGGCATAAAAAATGGGAGAACGCTTTCTCCCAACCTTGTTAACCTTAAATCTAATACTATGAAAAAAATCACGTGACAAATGTAAGAATAACACTTATTCTGTGCAAATATTCAACCCTTGATTTTCAGCTTTTTAAAAGTTTTTAAAAGACAAAAAGAATTCGCCCCGAAACAGCGTGTGCTTCGGGGCGAATCGTTATCTGTCTGTAAAGAGAATTAGTCTTTCAGTTTTGCTTTGATGAAGTCGCGGTTCAAACGAGCGATGTTGCTGATTGAAACGCATTTCGGACATTCTGCTTCACAAGCACGAGTGTTGGTACAGTTACCGAAGCCCAGTTCGTCCATCTTGGCAATCATAGCCTTTGCACGACGCAATGCTTCCGGTTTTCCCTGAGGCAACAGGTTCAACTGGCTTACCTTAGCAGAAACGAACAGCATGGCTGAACCGTTCTTACAAGCAGCTACACAGGCACCACAACCGATACAAGAAGCGGCATCCATTGCTTCGTCAGCTACCGGTTTCGGAATCAGGATAGCGTTGGCATCCTGAGGAGCACCTGTACGTACGCTGATGAAACCACCTGCCTGCATAATCTTATCATAAGCAGTACGGTCTACCATCAAGTCCTTGATAACCGGGAAACCAGCTGAACGCCACGGTTCTACAGTGATTACATCACCGTCTTTGAAACGACGCATGTAGATCTGGCAGGTAGTAGCACCTGTAGCAGGTCCGTGCGGATGTCCGTTGATGTACAAAGAACACATACCGCAGATACCTTCACGACAGTCGTGGTCGAACACTACCGGTTCTTTTCCGTCTTCAATCAACTGTTCGTTCAAGATATCCAGCATTTCCAGGAAGGAAGTATCGCCTGGAATGTCCTTCATCTGGAATGTATCGAAATGACCTTTTTCCTTAGGTCCGTTCTGACGCCAAACTTTCAGCGTAAATGATATATTTTTATCCATTTTACTTAGATTCTTTAATTGTTTAACTTCACTGATTAGCTCTTGTAGTTACGAGTCTGTACCTTGATAGCTTCGTAAACCAGCGGTTCTTTGTACAATACCGGAGCCTTGTCGTCGCTTCCCTGGTATTCCCAGCAAGCTACATAGAAGAAGTTTTCGTCATCACGTTTTGCTTCACCTTCTTCTGTCTGGTATTCTTCACGGAAGTGACCACCGCAAGATTCGTTACGGTTCAATGCATCGTAAGCAATCAGCTCGCCCATTGTGATGAAGTCGTTCAGACGGAAAGCCTTATCCAGCTCTACGTTCAAACCTTCCTTAGAACCCGGGATGAACAGTTCTGTTTCGAATTCCTTACGGATGTCTTTCAGCTTAGCCAGACCGGTCTTCAAACCTTCAGCTGTACGGCCCATACCTACGTATTCCCACATTACGCGACCCAGTTCCTTGTGGATAGAGTCTACAGACTTCTTACCCTTGATGTTCATCAGGTGGTCAATCTTGTCCTGAACAGCCTTTTCTGCTTCTGCAAATTCAGGCAGGTCAGTAGAGAAACGAGGAACAGTAATCTGGTCGGCCAGGTAGTTCTGGATAGTGTAAGGCAATACGAAGTATCCGTCGGCCAGACCCTGCATCAATGCAGAAGCACCCAGACGGTTAGCTCCGTGGTCAGAGAAGTTACATTCACCGATAGCGAACAGACCCTTGATAGAAGTCTGGAGTTCGTAGTCTACCCAGATACCACCCATTGTGTAGTGGATAGCCGGATAAATCATCATCGGGTTGTAGTATTTCACACCGTTGATTTCGCGAGCCAGTTCGCCCGGATTTACGTCGGTGATTTCTTCGTACATATCGAACAAGTTACCGTAACGCTGGCGAACTACGTCCAAGCCCAGACGTTCGATACTTTCAGAGAAGTCAAGGAATACGGCCAGACCTGTGTTGTTTACACCGAAACCGTGGTCGCAACGTTCTTTAGCGGCACGTGAAGCCACGTCACGCGGAACCAGGTTACCGAATGCCGGATAACGGCGTTCCAGATAGTAGTCACGGTCTTCTTCAGGAATATCGCTACCTTTCTTTGTTCCAGCCTGCAATGCTTTGGCATCTTCCAGTTTCTTCGGAACCCAGATACGACCGTCGTTACGCAGAGATTCTGACATCAAAGTCAGCTTAGACTGCTTGTCACCGTGTACCGGAATACAAGTCGGGTGAATCTGTACGTAAGCCGGGTTAGCGAACATAGCTCCCTTACGGTAGCAAGACATGGCAGCTGTTACGTTACATGCCATGGCGTTAGTTGACAGGAAGTAAGTGTTTCCGTAACCACCAGTTGCGATAACTACTGCGTGAGCAGCGAAGCGTTCCAACTTACCGGTTACCAGGTTCTTGGCGATGATACCGCGTGCACGACCGTCAACCAATACTACGTCGAGCATTTCGTAACGAGTGTACAGTTTTACAGTACCGGCACCAACCTGACGGCTCAATGCAGAGTAAGCACCCAGCAACAGCTGCTGACCTGTCTGACCTTTAGCGTAGAATGTACGAGATACCTGTGCACCACCGAATGAACGGTTAGCCAATGTACCACCGTATTCACGAGCGAAAGGAACACCCTGTGCCACGCACTGGTCGATGATGTTGTTTGATACTTCAGCCAGACGGTAAACGTTAGCTTCACGAGCACGGTAGTCACCACCTTTCACTGTATCGTAGAACAGACGATAGATAGAGTCACCGTCGTTCTGGTAGTTCTTGGCAGCGTTGATACCACCCTGTGCAGCGATAGAGTGTGCACGGCGAGGAGAGTCCTGGATACAGAAGTTGAACACACGGAATCCCATTTCACCTAAAGAAGCAGCAGCAGAAGCACCTGCCAGACCTGTACCTACCACGATGATGTCCAGACGACGTTTGTTAGCCGGGTTCACCAGTTTCTGGTGAGCTTTATAATTGGTCCATTTCTCAGCTATCGGGCCTTCAGGAATCTTAGAATCGATTATCTTAGTCATAATGTTTTTTCAATTTAATCAGTTACACTTAAATTAGCAAGCACCGCAACCCATCATGTTTTTCAGGAAGAACACAACGGCTACCAGCATGAAGCCAAGTACGATGATGGTAGAATAGATGTTAGAGATGCATTTCCAACGGTTAATCCAGATGGTGTTGTTCCAACCCAAAGTCTGCATAGAGCTCCAGAATCCGTGAGTCAGGTGGAACCACAAGGCAATCAGCCAGATGATATACAACACGAAGAACACCGGATTAGAGAATGTCTGCATGATGTAGCCGTAACCGTCGGCTGCATGAAGACCACCCTTCATCGGGTTGCCGATGATTTCAGCGAACTGCATTTTGTACCAGAAGTTTACGAAGTGAAGAGCCAGACCCAGGATTACAATGATACCCAGTACCAGCATGTTCTGAGATGCCCATTCCACGTTTTTCGGTTTTGCTGTCACTGCATAGCGTTCGTGACCGCGAGCTGCACGGTTCTGCATCGTCAGCCAGAAAGCGTAGATGATGTGAATTACAAACAGGGCAGCCAGTCCGACAGTAGCTACCAGCGCATACCAGTTGGCACCGAGGAACTCACAAACCATGTTGTACGCCTCGCCCGAGAACAATGCAACAAGGTTCATCGCCATGTGAAATGTCAGAAACAGGACAAGGGCGATACCAGTAACACTCATCACCACTTTCCTTCCAATAGATGAATTACTTAACCACATAAATGATTGAATTTAAATTATTTAATTGTTAGAACTATAAATTCGCACTCGAAGGTCCAAATTATGATGCAAAATTAGAAGATTTATTGAGATAACACAACAGATTATGGAAAAAATTCTGTAATCGGAAGCCGTGAGCCACACGTAAAAAGCCTATCTTTTGGGAAAATTCATGCCGGGCTTGCGCAGTAGTTCAATGGCCTTTTTCATGCTGTCGTTCAGCGTGTTAATCACCTGGAAGTATTCGTTCATGTCCCAGATGTCGCGGGCCAGCAGGGCTTTCAGCTGGGTCTTGACCAGCGGAAGTGCCGTACGGAACTGGGCCTCGTTGTAGGTGATGCCCATGGAGGTGCCTTGTGCCACCAGCTCATCGAGCATGGCCTGGCTCACCTCAAACTCGCGGTTGAAGCGGTCGAACGTCTTATACTGCTGGAGCCATTCTTTCCGGTGGCGGTCAATCAGCTTGATGTTCAGCTGCACCATGGCGCCTTTGTCGCGCAATGACAGATAATAGTTGGTGTACATCGTGGTGTCGATGGGCACGAAATAGTCGGGCATGATGCCTCCGCCACCGTACACGGTACGTCCTAGCTTCAGGGTCTTGGCCTTGAGCGAGTCGGGGAAGTGGATGCTGTCGGCACTCATCATCTCACCCCGGTTGTAACGGTCTATCAAGTCTTTATTGTATTGCTCGATGCTTTCGTAAGGTTTCTGGATACAACGGCCCGAAGGGGTGTAGTAACGGGCGATGGTCAGACGGATCATGGAACCGTCGGGCAAATCGATGGGGCGCTGTACGAGTCCTTTTCCGAAGGTACGCCGGCCTACTACGATACCTCTGTCCCAATCCTGAATGGCTCCGGTGACAATCTCACTGGCGGAAGCCGAGAATTCATCGACGAGCACCACCAGACGGCCTTTCTGGAAATCGCCGTCGCCCTTGGCTTCAAATTCTGAACGGGGGTTGCGGCGGCCTTCGGTATAGACAATGAGTTCTTTCTTACCCAAAATCTGGTCGCACAGGATGATGGCGGCATTCAGGTAACCGCCTCCGTTGCCTTGCAAATCGAGAATCAGGTCTTTCATGCCTTGCTTCTGCAACTTGTGGAGGGCATCGGTAAATTCTTGTCCGGTGGTAGCGGCAAAGCGGTTCACACGGATATAACCGATTTTTCCTTCTACCATGTACGAAGCATCCAGACTGTATACGGGAATCTTGTCGCGCTTGATGGTGAAGGGCAGCAACTCTTTCACACCGGCACGCAACACTTTTACCGTCACCGTGGAGCCTTTTGGTCCGCGCAAGCGGCGCATCACTTCGTCAGTGTTCATCTTCACACCGGCAATGACCGTGTCGTTCACTTCGATGATGCGGTCGCCGGCCAGGATGCCGACTTTCTCGGAAGGTCCTCCCGATACGGGCTGGATGACAAAGAGGGTGTCGGTAGCCATATTAAACTGGATACCGATGCCATCGAAGTTTCCCTGAAGGGGTTCGTTGAGCCGCTTCACTTCTTCCGGGTCGGAATAGGTGGAGTGCGGGTCGAGCTCTTCCAGCATGCTGACAATGGCGGTTTCCACCAGTTTGTCTTCGTCTACCTTATCTACATAGAGATTGGAGATGGCGAACTCGGCCAGCTGCAGTTTGCGCGAAGGCGAATCGAGCAGCTTGTTCTGGGCAGGCAGGGCAGTCCATGCCGCACATCCTGCCAATAAAGCGAATAGGTATTTTCTGATTTTCATGTGCATTCTTTCATTTTATTCCACTTCCATGCCTTCGGGCAGAAAGTCGGATACATCCTTGCCATACTGCAGGAGTTCACGGACGATGGTGGAACTGATGGAGGTCAGTTCGGGCTCCGTAAAGAGTAGGATGGTTTCTACGCCGGCCAGCTTGCGGTTGATGTCGGCAATGGTTTCTTCGTATTCAAAGTCGTGTACGGTACGGATGCCGCGGATAATGAATCCGGCCTCGCGCTCGCGGGCAAAATCAACGGTAAGGTTGTCGTATGCCTCGACCTTGATGCGCGGCTCGTCGGCATAAAGTTTGCGAATCATCTCTACGCGCTTCTCGGTGGGGAACCAGGTTTTCTTTTTGTCGTTCACCCCAATGCCGATGATGATTTCGTCCATAAAGGTCAGGGCACGCTTCACCACGGAATAGTGCCCGATAGTAAACGGGTCGAATGTGCCCGGAAATATCGCTCTTTTCATCACTGATGACTGGCAGTTTTTAATTATTAATTCTTCATTCCTCATTCTTAATCAGGTCTTCCTCTACCACCAGATTGTCGATGATGAAGTTCTGGCGTTCCATGGTGTTCTTTCCCATGTAGAACTCCAGCAGTTCCTTCACGGCGTCGGTCTTGCGAAGGGTGACCTGCTCCAGACGCATGTCCTTACCGATGAAATGGCGGAACTCGTCGGGCGAGATTTCTCCCAATCCTTTGAATCGGGTGATTTCGGGATTGGGACTCAACTTCTCGATGGCAGCCACACGCTCTTCTTCCGAATAGCAGTAGATGGTTTCGTACACCCCTTTCTTGCGGTTACGCACGCGGAACAGGGGGGTCTGCAGGATGTACACATGACCTTTCTTTATCAGGTCGGGGAAGAACTGCAGGAAGAAGGTAATCATCAGCAGGCGGATGTGCATACCGTCCACATCGGCATCGGTGGCCACGATTACCTTATTATATCGGAGTCCGTCGAGCCCTTCTTCAATGTTCAGGGCAGCCTGCAGGAGGTTGAACTCTTCGTTCTCGTAGACCACCTTCTTGGTGAGTCCGAAAGAATTCAGCGGCTTACCGCGCAAGCTGAACACGGCCTGCGTATTGACATCGCGGCTTTTCGTGATGGAACCGCTGGCGGAGTCTCCCTCGGTGATGAAGATGGAGCTTTCCAGACGGGGGTCGTCTTCTTCTTTCTTTCCGCCTTTCTGGTCGTTCAGGTGGATGCGGCAGTCGCGCAACTTACGGTTGTGCAGGTTGGCTTTCTTGGCACGCTCACGGGCTATCTTCGTGACGCCGGCAATGGCCTTGCGTTCTTTTTCGGATTCCTGGATTTTCTGCAGCAGGACTTCGGCCACATCGGGATGCTTGTGGAGGTAGTTGTCTACCTGCTCTTTTACGAAATCGCCCACAAACTTGTTGACGCTGACGCCCGACAAGGGATAGGGGTTGCCTTCGGAATCTTTCTCCGGTGCCATAGACAGTGAGCCCAACTTGATTTTGGTCTGGCTTTCGAACGTAGGTTCAATCACGTTGATGGCAATGGCAGCCACCAGTCCGTTACGGATGTCCTGAAACTCCAGGTTCTTTCCGTAGAACTCCTTGATGGCACGGGCTATGTGTTCCTTGAACGCGCTCTGGTGGGTTCCTCCCTGCGTGGTGTGCTGACCGTTGACAAAGGAATAGTATTCCTCGCCATACTGCGCACTGTGGGTAAAGGCTATCTCAATGTCTTCGCCCGTCAGGTGCACAATGGGATACAGTCCCGGCGCAGTCATGTTGTCGTTCAGCAAGTCTTCCAGTCCGTTACGGCTCACAATGCGGTGTCCGTTATAATAGATGGAAAGGCCCGTATTTAAATAGGTATAATTGCGGAGCATGGTCTCAATGAACTCCGGACGGAAGTGGTAGTTCTGGAACAGGGTATCGTCGGGCTCAAAGAAGATGTAGGTTCCGTTTTCTTCGTCCGTGGCGCAGGTCTCGTCGCTGACCAGTTCTCCACGTTCGAACACGGCCTTGCGCATCTGTCCGTCGCGGGCACTCCAGGCCACGAAACGGCTGCTCAATGCATTGACCGCCTTGGCTCCCACTCCGTTCAGACCGACACTTTTCTTGAAGGCCTTGGTATCGTACTTTCCTCCGGTGTTCAGCATGGAAACGGCATCGACCAGACTTCCCAAAGGAATGCCTCGTCCATAGTCGCGCACGGACACCCGCAGGTTGTCTTCCATCTGGATTTCAATGCGCTTTCCGGCTCCCATCTTGAACTCGTCGATACTGTTGTCGACGACTTCTTTCAACAGCACATAAATTCCGTCTTCCACCTGCGAACCGTCGCCCAGGCGACCGATGTACATACCGGGACGGGTACGTACGTGCTCCATGTCGCTCAGGTGGCGAATGTTCTCTTCGGTATAAGCTACAGAGGAAACGGTTTGTTCATTGAGTTCTTCCATATCTATTCCCCCTCTGTTTTTTAAATCATTTTCTTATAAGCACGGCGGCGTTTGTGTTGCACGGATTCGAATGCGCTCCACTGTGCCTGTACTTTCTTGTTGAGCTCAAGCTCCGGATTACTTTCCCCATACTCAAATCCCATCTGCTGGAAAATAGGCACAAGGTCGTAGAACAAGAGAGCGTTGACTCCCTTGCTCTGGTATTCGGGCTTCACGCCTACCAGCAGCAAATCGAGCACACGCGGACGCTTGATGAACAGGGCCTTTAACAGGTGGTACCAGCCGAAAGGAAGCATCTTTCCCTTGGCTTTCTGCAAGGCTTTCGACAAGGACGGCATGGCGATTCCCACTGCCACCAGGTTGCCTTCCGCATCTTCTACCAACGACACCATGCGCAGGTCGATGAGCGGCAGATACATCTTTATATATTGGTTAATCTGTCCCTGCGTCATCTGCGAATATCCGTAAAGAGGCGCATAGGCTTCGTTAATCAAATCGAAGATTTTCTGCCCGTAGTTCTGCTTCTTGATTTCGCTCCGCTTGAGCTTCTTAATTTTCAGGTTGTACTTCTGAAGAATGATTTCGGAGATGCGCACAAACTTGTCCGGAAGCTGGTGGGGCACGCTCAGTTTGTATTCCACCCAGTCGGCTTCTTTCTCAAAGCCTAACTGCTCCATGTGTTCCGGATAATAGGAATAATTATAGATGGTGGCCATCGTACTCAACTGGTCGAATCCTTCAACCAGCATTCCTTCGGCATCCATATCCGTAAATCCCAACGGACCGACAATGGCTTCCATACCTTTTTCTTTTCCCCATTGCTCTACGGCTTTCAGCAAGGCTGAAGACACTTCTTCTTCGTCAATGAAGTCCAGCCAGCCAAAACGGACTTCTTTCTTGTTCCAGGTGTCATTTGCACGGTGGTTGATGATGGCAGCCACACGCCCCACTATCTCCTCGCCTTTGTATGCCAGGAAATATTCTGCCTCGCAGAATTCAAATGCCGGATTCTTCTTGGGATTGAAGGTATTCAGCATGTCATCGTACAAATCGGGAACGGAATAGGGATTATCTTTATAAAGTTCGTAATTAAAACGAATGAACTTCTTCAGTTCTTTTTTCGTAGTGACTTTTTTAATCGTGATAGTCATTGTGGTATAATTTTCTTTCGTTCGCTTTGAGTTTAGAAAAATTAAGGCTGTAAAGATAGTGTTTTTTCTCCTAAAAAGCTGGCTATTCACTGATTTTCACACTTTAAGGATTTTTTACGCAAGAAGCAAACGGCATACGAAAATTAGAAATTTGATGGGATTTTAAGGTATCTTTTCATTTCATTTCCAGAATGAAGAAAGCAGTAATTCCGGTAATCCACTGTTTGACAGTAAAATAAGTCATCTTTCCCCCTTGAGAATTGAAAAATCAGCTTCTCTCCGACGGATGGACGGGATTTTCAGATTCTCGCGGCGTTTATTTCCACCAGCCGCCGGGCAAGGCAAGAATCATGGCTACCACTTCGGCATAGTTTTTCTGTCCGGAAGGAATCTGGTTGCCTTTGAGGTAATACTCATACATCAGTTCCTGCACTCGTCCTACCCACGGATTGTAGCGTGCCTGCCAGTAGGCTTGCTTTTCACGAAGGGTCTGCAAAATCTCGGGACGAATGGAAGCAAGCAGTTGCCGGTAGTCTTCTTCTTCCAACAATGTAGCGGCATTGGAGAGCACATAGGGTAGCAGACCGAAATAGCCGGAGTAGCGGACGGCTGGTGAAACGGAGCGGATGCAAATCTGATAGGCCCAGAAGTTGGCTTCGGCCTCGCTGCTTATTCCCAACAGATGGGAATATTCATGGGCATAGGTGAACGGCCATTGCAAGGGAGGCAGCTCGCGGTTGAGCTGTGACTCGGCAAAAAAAGGGCCCATGTAGCCCAACACGCCGACACCGGAATAGAGTGCGTTGAACATGACTTGCTTGGGATGCTGGTAGCTTCTCGGTGAAGAAAGACCGAAACGGGAGGGCACCTGGGCAAAGAGTTGCTTCACCTCTTTTTCGATGATCTCGTGCGAAGGGAAAGGCGACTGCGTGTAGGCTTGATTCAAGCGGCGGGTATAGTCGGCCAGAAAATGCTGAAAGGTGGAATCCTGATAGGCCACATATTCTACAGAGGAACGCGTAAAGAAGTCTTTCCGGAAATAGTTGATTCCCCAGCCTACATAGAACCAGAGGTACACTCCTACCAGCAGCTCGGCTTCTGCACGCAAGGTCCACTTCCACCCTTTCTTTTTCTTCCAGCCCCACAGCGGTAGTCCGGCAAGGAGTACACACGCGGCTACAAAAAACCATTCTTCCATGGAGAAGGGTATCCAGGAAACCAGGGCCGACAACAGTGCGGACAAAGCGGGATAAAAGTGACGGGCATACATCTCGCCCCAATCGGGCAAGAGGCGGCAAAGGAAGATGAAGCACACCCCCAAGGCCTCTGCGGTCCAACGTACGTAACGTAAGGGAAAACTTTTCATATACACAAAGTTATATGTTTTCAGACAAGGTGAAGGAAGTGACAAAGAAATTATATATTTTTGTAACACAGATTAATCATGAATTATACTTAGATAGAAATGGCTTTAAACTACATCTGGATTGCATTTTTCCTTCTGGCCTTCGTGGTGGCACTGGTCAAGCTCGTATTTTTAGGCGACACGGCCGTATTTCCGGAGATTATCAATTCTACTTTCGCTTCTTCCAAAACGGCGTTCGAAATCTCATTGGGACTGACGGGGGTGTTGTCGCTCTGGCTGGGCATCATGAAGATTGGAGAAAGAGGAGGCGTTATCCAGCTTTTCGCCCGTCTGCTGAGTCCGCTGTTTTCAAAACTGTTTCCGGAGATTCCGAAAGGGCATCCGGTGACGGGAAGTATTTTCATGAACCTGGCAGCGAATATGCTGGGGCTGGACAATGCGGCCACACCGCTCGGCCTGAAAGCCATGGAGGGACTGCAGGAGCTGAACCCACGAAAGGATACAGCCAGCAACCCGATGATCATGTTTTTAGTGCTGAACACGTCGGGACTGACACTGATTCCCATCAGCATCATGGTATACCGGGCACAGATGGGAGCCGCACAGCCTACGGACGTGTTTGTTCCGATTCTGCTGGCGACTTTCTTTTCGACGATGGCCGGTATCATTGCGGTCAGCCTGTACCAGCGCATCAACCTGCTGAACCGGACTATTCTGCTGTTTCTCGGAGGAGCCAGTCTGCTCATTGCAGGCATCATCTGGCTTTTCCTTCAGCTTAGCCGGGAACAGATTGACCTCTACTCTACCACCTTTGCCAATGTGTTTCTCTTTCTCGTCATCATCGGCTTTATCGTGTCGGGCATGCGGAAAAGAATCAATGTGTACGATGCCTTCGTGGAAGGAGCCAAAGAAGGATTTTCTACTGCCGTGCGCATCATTCCTTACTTGGTGGCCATCCTGGTTTCCATCGGTGTGTTCCGTGCTTCGGGCGCCATGGATTTTCTGATTCAGGGCATCGCCGGGGTGGTACGGAGTTGCGGAATAGACGACCAGTTTGTCGGCGCACTGCCCACGGCACTGATGAAGCCGCTGAGCGGTAGCGGGGCCCGCGGACTGATGGTGGACGCCATGAGCACCTACGGAGCCGATTCGTTTGTCGGCCGTCTGGCCTGCATCTTCCAGGGGTCAACGGATACTACATTTTATATTCTGGCGGTGTATTTCGGAAGCGTCAGCGTGACGCGTACAAGGCATGCGTTAAGCTGCGGACTGATAGCCGACTTTACCGGAATACTAGCTGCCATTTTCATCGGATATTTATTTTTCAATTAACATAAGCTATGATTAGTTATCAGACAGAGGGCATAGACATGCCCGCCATCAAGAAGCGCGAAACGACTGCATGGATCAAAGCCGTGGCCGATACCTACGGCAAGAAGGTGGGCGAAATAGCGTACATCTTCTGTTCGGACGAGAAGATCTTAGAGGTGAACCGCCAGTACTTGCAGCATGATTATTACACGGACATCATTACGTTCGACTACTGCGAAGGCAAGAAACTGTCGGGCGATTTGTTCATCAGCCTGGACACGGTACGCACCAACGCCGAACAGTTCAATGCGCCGTATGAGACGGAACTCTACCGCGTAATCATACACGGCATACTGCATCTTTGCGGCATCAATGACAAGGGGCCGGGAGAACGCAAAATCATGGAAGCCGCAGAAAACAAAGCACTGGAAATGCGGAAAGATTTCATGTAATTCGTATTTTTGCAAAGGATTAAAAACATAAAAGCTAATGGATTTCAAGTATGATGTAATCGTAATCGGAGCCGGTCATGCCGGATGTGAAGCAGCGGCTGCGGCAGCCAATCTGGGCTCAAAGACCTGCCTGATTACAATGGACATGAACAAAATCGGGCAGATGAGCTGTAACCCGGCCGTAGGGGGTATTGCCAAGGGACAAATCGTCAGAGAGATTGACGCCTTGGGAGGATACATGGGACTGGTGACAGACAAGACCGCCATCCAGTTCCGTATGCTGAACCGTTCCAAAGGACCGGCCATGTGGAGTCCGCGCGCCCAGTGCGACCGAGGAAAATTTATCTGGGCCTGGAGAGAAATTCTGGAGAACCTGCCCAACCTGCATATCTGGCAAGATACGGTGGAAGAGTTGTTGGTGGAGAATGGCGAAGTGACCGGCGTGGTGACTTGCTGGGGAGTGACGTTTCATGCCAAATGTGTGGTGCTGACTGCCGGTACTTTCCTGAACGGTCTGATGCACATCGGACACAAGATGCTGGCAGGAGGACGCTGTGCGGAACCGGCATCGTATCACCTGACTGAATCCATCACCCGCCACGGCATTACGGCCGGACGCATGAAGACGGGTACCCCGGTGCGCATCGACGGAAAGAGCGTGCACTTTGACCTGATGGACACACAGGACGGCGAGAATGATTTCCACCGCTTCTCGTTTATCAGCGAACCGCGCCACCTGAAACAGCTGCAATGCTGGACCTGCTTTACCAACGAAGAGGTGCACGACACACTCCGGAAAGGACTGGCCGACTCTCCCCTTTTCAACGGACAAATCCAGAGCATCGGACCGCGTTACTGTCCGAGTATCGAAACCAAAATCGTGACCTTTCCTGATAAGCCGCAACACCAGTTGTTCCTAGAACCGGAAGGTGAAACCACACAGGAACTTTACCTGAACGGCTTCTCTTCTTCACTCCCGATGGACATCCAGCTGGAGGCACTGAAGAAGATTCCTTGCTTCAAAGACCTGGTGGTGTACCGCCCGGGATATGCCATCGAATACGACTACTTCGACCCGACACAGTTGAAGCATACATTGGAATCGAAGATGGTGAAAAACCTCTTCTTTGCCGGACAGGTGAACGGGACAACCGGATACGAAGAAGCCGGCGGACAGGGTATCATTGCAGGTATCAACGCGCACCTGAACTGCCACGGCGGCGAGCCATTCGTGCTGGGACGCGACGAAGCTTACATCGGTGTACTGATTGACGACCTCGTGACCAAAGGTGTGGATGAGCCGTACCGTATGTTTACTTCGAGAGCGGAATACCGCATCTTGCTTCGTCAGGATGATGCCGACATGCGACTGACCGAACGGGCTTATCAGCTGGGACTGGTGAAAGCCGACCGCTACGAAATCCTGCAAAAGAAACGGGCCGAAATAGACCGCATCGTAAACTTCGTAAGCACCTTCTCCGTGAAGGCCGACAAAATAAACGACGCCCTCGAAAAGTTAGGAACAGCTCCGCTTACTCACGGATGCAAGCTGGTTGACTTAATCAGCCGTCCGCAGATTACGATTGAAAATATCGCTCCTTATATCCCCGCCTTCCAGGCAGCACTCGACAAAATCGAGGACCGAAAAGAAGAGGTAATCGAGGCAGCCGAAATCCGCATCAAGTACAAAGGCTACATCGACCGGGAGCGTACGATTGCCGACAAGATACACCGGTTGGAGTCCATCCGAATCAAAGGAAAGTTTGACTACGCGAACCTGCAATCCCTGTCGACCGAAGCCCGCCAGAAGCTGGTGAAGATAGACCCGGAAACCCTGGCACAAGCCAGCCGCATCCCCGGCGTATCACCGAGCGACATCAACGTGCTGTTAGTGCTTTTGGGACGATAAAGCAGGTATGTTTCACGTGAAACAATTTGTTTAAGGAATACACATAAAATACTGGATATGAATAAAGAAACATTAAAGAAAAACCTTCGAGAAATACCCGATTTCCCCAAGCCCGGAATTCTGTTCTACGACGTCACTACCCTGTTCAAAAATGCGGAATGCTTGCAGGGCATGATAGACGAATTGTATGAGCTGTACAAGGACAAAGGGATTACCAAAGTGGTAGGTATCGAGTCCAGAGGATTCATCTTGGGAGGTGCCTTGGCGGCCCGCTTAGGAGCCGGATTCATCATGGCCCGCAAGCCCGGAAAGTTGCCGGCTGAAGTCATTGAAGAAACTTACGCCAAGGAGTATGGAACCGACACCATACAGCTTCACAAGGATGCCATCAGCAAAGACGACGTAGTATTGCTGCACGACGACTTGCTGGCTACGGGCGGAACCATGGCGGCAGCTTACCGACTGGTAAAACGCTGCGGCGTGGAGAAAGCGTATGTCAACTTCGTCATCGAGCTGAAAGGACTGAACGGAAGAAACGCTTTCGAAAAGGACGTAGAGGTCACTACCCTTTTAGAACTATAACACGAGAAGAATCCCCTACAAAAAGGGGGAAATTATATGCAGCCTTCTTTGCAGGAAACCTCTCCTCAAAGAAGGCTGTATTCACCCTGACAAGAACCCTACGACATGGAAGAAACAGAAAAGACAAGCAACACCAGTGAATACCTGAAAGGAATCGTATTGAACCTTCCGGAAGGTCCGGGCATCTACCAATACCTGAACAAGGAAGGGGTCATCATCTACGTGGGAAAAGCCAAGAATCTGAAGCGCCGTGTCTATTCTTATTTCTCCAAGGACCACCAGTCGGCCAAGACACGCATGCTGGTTTCCAAGATTGCCGACATCCGCTACATCGTGGTGAACTCGGAAGAGGATGCCCTGCTGCTGGAGAATAACCTGATCAAGAAATACAAGCCAAGATACAACGTGCTGCTGAAGGACGACAAGACCTACCCTTCCATCTGCATCAGCAACGAGTATTTCCCACGCATCTACAAGACCCGGAAGATTATTCGCGACGGTTCGAATTACTTCGGCCCGTACAGCCACGTGCCTTCCATGATGGCCTTGCTAGAGCTGATAAAAAAACTGTATCCGCTCCGTACCTGCCACCTGGCACTGACGCCCGAAAACATTGCGCAGGGGAAGTTCAAGGTCTGCCTGGAATACCACATCAAGAACTGTAAAGGACCCTGCATCGGGAAGCAGTCGCACGAAGAATACATGCAACAGATAGCGCAGGCAAGGGAGCTGCTGAAAGGCAATACCCAAAAGGTAAGCAATGCGCTGATGGAGGAAATGAAACGCCTGGCAGAAGAGATGAAGTTTGAGGAAGCACAAAAACTCAAGGAGCAATACATGCTCATTGAAAGCTATCGCGCTAAGAGTGAAGTAGTGAGTTCGGTGCTTCATCACATTGACGTATTCTCCATAGAAACGGACGAGAATACGGCGTACATCAACTACCTGCACATTACCAACGGATGCATCAACCAGGCCTTCACCTTCGAATACAAGGTGCGCATGAACGAGAGCAAGGAAGAGTTGCTGCAGTTGGGTATCGTGGAAATGCGCGAACGCTATAAAAGCACGTCGAAGGAAATCATCGTGCCTTTTGAACTGGACATGGAAATGAACGGCGTGACGCTCACGATTCCTAAAAAGGGCGAGAAAAAGCACTTGCTCGACCTTTCGCTGATGAACGTGAAGCAGTATAAAGTGGACCGTCTGAATCAGGCCGAGAAACTGAATCCGGAGCAGCGGAGCGTGCGGCTGATGAAAGAGATTCAGGCACAGCTGCAACTGGAGAAAATGCCGAACCACATTGAGTGTTTTGATAACTCCAACATTCAGGGGGCGGATGCAGTGGCTGCCTGCGTGGTGTTCAAGAAAGCCAAACCCAGCAAAAAAGACTACCGGAAATACCTTATCAAAACGGTGGTGGGACCAGATGATTACGCTTCCATGCAGGAAGTGGTACGTCGGCGCTACAGCCGCATTCTGGAAGAGCAAGGTGAACTGCCCGACCTGATTCTGACGGATGGAGGAAAAGGCCAAATGGAAGTGGTAAAACAGGTGATAGAAGACGAGCTACACTTGCAGATTCCCATTGTGGGTCTTGCCAAGAACAACCGTCACCGTACGTCGGAAGTGCTGTTTGGATTTCCACCGCAGACGCTCGGCATCAAGCAAGGCACTCCCCTTTTCCATCTACTGGAAAATATCCAGGATGAGGTGCACCGCTTTGCCATCACCTTCCACCGGGAAAAAAGAAGCAAAAGCCAGATTGCCTCTGCACTCGACCATATCAAAGGTGTCGGCGACAAGCGGAAAACAGCCCTGCTGAAAACATTCAAGAGTGTGGCCCGCATCCGGCAAGCCAGCTTGGAAGAGATTGCAGAAGTGATTGGAGAAAGTGCAGCGAAAAGCGTCAAGGAATCACTGTCGGAATCCAAATAATTTGATTATTTTTGTAGAAACAAGACGAATCACATGAGAGTAGTTATACAGCGCGTGACACACGCATCCGTGACCATTGACGGAATTTGTAAATCGGCCATCAAAGAAGGCTTCATGATTCTGCTCGGCATTGAAGCTGCCGACTCGCAGGAAGATGCAGACTGGCTCTGCAAGAAGATTGTCAACCTCCGTGTTTTTGACGATGAGAATGGCGTAATGAACAAGTCCATTCTGGATGTGCAGGGAGAAATCTTGGTGGTAAGCCAGTTCACACTGATGGCTTCGACCAAGAAGGGAAACCGCCCCTCTTACATCCGGGCTGCCGGACATGAAATTGCCGTTCCTCTATACGAATACTTCTGCAATGAATTGAGCATTGCCCTGGGAAAAGAAGTGGAAACCGGTGAGTTCGGGGCCGACATGAAGGTGGAATTATTGAACAACGGACCGGTGACCATCTGCATGGACACCAAAAACAAGGAATAACCATGACACTGGAAGAAGCACAGAAGACCGTAGACGAATGGATAAAGACGTACGGAGTAAGGTACTTCAGTGAGCTGACCAATATGGCTGTGCTCACAGAAGAAGTGGGTGAACTGGCACGCATCATGGCACGCACCTACGGCGACCAGTCGTTCAAGGCAGGCGAAAAAACGGACTTGGGCGATGAAATGGCCGACGTGCTCTGGGTGTTACTCTGTCTGGCCAACCAGACGGGTGTGGACCTGACGGAAGCGTTCAGAAAGAACCTGGAGAAGAAAACCAACCGAGATAAGGAAAGACATAAAAACAACCCTAAACTATAAAGTATATGAATCCTAATCACGAACATGCGTGCGGATGCGAACATACGCACGAAGAAGAGAGCCAGTACAACAAGTACGAAGATGCGTTGAGCAAATATCAAACGAATCTGAAGGACGATGAAATCGCGGAAAAAACAGCCCGACTCATCGAAAAGCACCTGGAAGAAAACAATACGAAGGAAGTAAAGAAATTTCTTTTCAATTGTATTGACTTGACTACGCTGAAATGTACAGACAGCGACACAAGCGTGATGAAATTCACGGAAAAGGTCAATGAGTTTGTCGACCGCTACCCTGACCTGAAAAACGTGGCAGCTATCTGTGTATATCCCAACATGGCTGAAATCGTCAACGATACACTGGAAGCAGACGACGTGAAGATTGCCTGCGTATCGGGAGGTTTCCCCTCTTCACAGACCTTCATTGAAGTAAAAGTTGCCGAGACGGCCATGGCTATTCATAGTGGCGCAGACGAAATAGATATCGTAATTTCTGTGGGCAAATTTCTGAGCGGTGACTACGAAGGTATGTGCGATGAAATCGAAGAACTGAAAGAAGTATGCGGCGACAAGCACTTAAAAGTAATCCTGGAAACCGGCGCATTGGGAAGTGCTTCAAATATCAAGAAAGCTTCTATCCTATCTATGTATTCAGGTGCTGACTTTATCAAGACTTCTACCGGAAAAGAAAGTCCGGCTGCTACACCGGAAGCTGCTTACGTAATGTGCCAGGCCATCAAGGAATACTTCCTGGAAACCGGACGTAAAGTAGGATTTAAGCCCGCTGGAGGCATTAACTCCGTGCACGATGCATTAGTATACTACACCATCGTAAAAGAGCTGTTAGGAGAAGAATGGCTGACCAACGAGCTGTTCCGTCTAGGTACAAGCCGCATGGCCAACTTATTGCTTTCTGACATTGTAGGAAGTGAAACCAAGTTCTTCTAAAAAACCTCATATAAGGACATAAAAAAAGCCCTTTTCTTCGATAAAGAAAGGGGCTTTTTTTATGAATCATTTATTTCGTTCAATCACATAATCGATATAAGCCGTCAATGCTTCTTTCAGACTGGAATCGGCCGAAGCGGGAACCAGGGCCAGCGCCTTATCGCGGAACTCGTACATCATGCGGGTGGCGTATTCAATACCTCCCTTTTCTTTCACGGTTTCTACAAAGTTCGCTATCTCCTCTTTCGAAGCTTCCAAGGAACGTATCTTCAAGGCGGTCTGCTTCAAGCTGTCATCCCCCGTCTGGTTCAGTACATACAAGGCAGGAAGCGTGAGCTTTCCTTCCAGCATATCGTTTCCTGTAGGCTTGCCCAGCTCCGAACTCTCGAAGTAATCAAAGATATCGTCCTTTATCTGGAAGGCAATACCAATCATTTCACCTAACAATCCAGCTTTCATTACCTCTTCCTGCACGGCTCCTACTGATACAGCTCCACTCTGCGAACTGGCCTTAAACAGGGCAGCTGTCTTCTTCCGGATGACATCGAAATATGCCTCCTCTGAGAAATCTTCCTTACCAATATTGCCTAACTGCAGAATCTCACCTTCCGACAATTCCTGTCCTAAAGTAGCCACCAGTTCTACCAGTTCCACCTTACCAGTCAGAGCGGCATGCTTCAGACTTGTGGCCAGCATATAATCGCCTACCAGTACGGAAACTTTATTATTGTAGATTGCGTTTACAGAAGACTGCCCCCGACGCTTATCACTCTCATCTACCACATCATCGTGTACCAGACTGGCGGTATGGAGCAGTTCCAGCGACAATGCCGCATGAAAGGTTGACTGATTTAATGTACCGAACAATTTAGCCGTCAGCATCACCAGAATAGGACGCATCATCTTTCCGCTCCGTTTCTTGATGTAAGCCAACACCTCTCCCAAAAGAGGGTCTGTACTCGTCAAAGAGTTTTCAAAAAGCCCTCTGAATTCCTCTAATTCTTTTTCTACAGGCTGCTTTATTAAGTCAATTTTGTTCATGTACATTTATTTAGGCCCACAAAAGTAATAATAAAAGACTGAATACCGTATTTTTTTGTACTTTTACATGAAAAAACTTAATATTTTTACACGAATGGAGAAGCTATTTCTATTAGACGCTTATGCACTGATTTACCGTGCTTATTACGCCTTTATCAAGAATCCTCGCATCAATTCGAAGGGTTTCAACACCTCTGCCATCCTAGGATTTGTCAACACTTTGGAAGAAGTGCTACGGAAAGAGAATCCTACTCACATCGGCATTGCCTTCGACCCGTCGGGACCTACGTTTCGCCACGAAGCCTATGAAGCATACAAAGCACAGCGGGAAGAGACTCCGGAAGCTATCCGGCAGTCGGTTCCTGTCATAAAGGATATTATACGTGCCTATCATATTCCTATTTTAGAGATTGCCGGATACGAAGCTGATGACGTAATCGGCACACTTGCTACGGAAGCCGGCAAAAGAGGCATCAATACCTACATGATGACTCCCGACAAGGACTACGGACAGTTAGTGAGTGAACACGTGTTCATGTATCGTCCCAAATACGGCGACAAAGATTTCGAAGTGATGGGGGTGGAAGAGGTAAAAGCCAAGTTCGACATCCAGTCGCCCTTACAGGTCATCGATATGCTCGGACTTATGGGAGATACGGCCGACAACATTCCAGGATGCCCGGGTGTGGGAGAGAAAACGGCACAGAAACTGATAGCCCAGTTCGGCAGCATCGAGAATCTGTTGGCTCACACCGACGAACTGAAAGGTGCCATCAAGAAGAAGGTGGAAGAAAACAAAGAGCAAATCACGTTCTCAAAATTTCTGGCTACCATCAAAACGGATGTGCCCATCGCACTCGACATGGAAGTACTGAAAAGAGAAGAGCCCGATGAAGAGGAATTGCGCCGTCTGTTCGAAATGCTGGAATTCCGAAGCCTGATTGACCGGGTAATCAAAACAGAAAAAAAAGCTCCCTCCTCTCCTGCCGCTCAACCCGATCTCTTTGGCTTTTTTGCGGAGGAAGATACAGCTGACGCCAAAAATTCAATTCTCACGAGGTTAGAAGACCTGCCATACGACTATCAACTCGTTGATAATAAGGAGAAAATGGCGGTTTTGGCCGAAAAATTACTTGTCCAGAAATTTTTCAGTCTAGACACGGAAACCACCGGAATCGATCCCATCACGGCAGAACTGGTGGGAATGAGCTTCAGTTTTGCCGAAAACCAGGCCTTTTATGTACCGGTACCGGCTAATCGTGAAGAAGCCCTTACAATTGTGAATATATTTAAACCAGCCTTCGAAAATCCAGATTCGCTCAAAATTGGACAAAATATCAAATACGACCTGATCATGCTGGCCAATTACGGAGTGACCCTGAAGGGAAAGATGTTCGATACCATGATTGCGCATTATGTGCTGCAGCCCGAACTTCGTCACGGCATGGACTACCTGGCCGAGATTTACCTGAAATACGAAACCATCAAAATCGAAGAGTTGATTGGAGCAAAAGGGAAAAAGCAAGGAAACATGCGCGACCTGGCTCCCGAGGCAGTTTACAAATATGCTTGTGAGGATGCCGATGTAACCCTCAAACTGAAACAGGTACTCGAGAACGAACTGGAGACTAACGGAGTCAAAAAACTGTTCGAAGAGATAGAAATGCCTTTGGTGCCGGTATTGGCTTACATGGAAAGAAACGGAGTACGTATTGATACGGAAGCACTGAAAGAAACGTCACGACATTTTACGGCCCGGATGAACCAGATAGAAGAAGAGGTACACCAGCTGGCCGGAATGGAATTCAACATTGCCTCTCCCAAACAAGTGGGTGAAGTGTTGTTCGACCGCCTGAAAATCGTGGAAAAAGCCAAGAAGACGAAGACCGGGCAGTATGTCACTTCGGAAGAAGTGCTGGAAAGTCTAAGAGGAAAGCATGAAATCGTAGGAAAGATTCTGGAACATCGCGGACTGAAAAAACTGTTAGGTACCTACATTGATGCCCTACCCCAACTTATCAATCCGGCTACCGGACGCATCCATACATCTTTCAACCAGACGGTCACAGCTACCGGACGACTGAGTTCTAGCAATCCGAACCTGCAGAACATTCCTATCCGCAACGAAGACGGAAAGGAAATCCGAAAGGCTTTCATCCCCGACGAAGGAAGCGAATTCTTCTCGGCTGACTATTCACAAATTGAGCTGCGCATCATGGCACATCTGAGCAATGACCCGCACATGATTGAAGCTTTCCAAAAAGACCAGGACATTCATGCAGCTACTGCCGCTAAAATATATAAGGTAAAACTGGAGGAGGTGACACGCGAACAAAGAAGCAAGGCCAAGACTGCCAATTTCGGTATCATCTACGGAATTTCAGTGTTCGGACTGGCAGAACGTCTGAACGTTGACCGCAAGGAGGCCAAAGCACTTATCGACGGATACTTTGAAAACTATCCGAATGTAAAGGCCTATATGGACCAGAGCATTCAGGAAGCACGCGAAAAAGGATACATTGAAACCATCTTCAAACGCAAACGCTATCTGCCGGACATCAACTCCAAAAATGCAGTCGTCAGAGGGTATGCCGAACGAAATGCAATCAATGCCCCCATTCAGGGCAGTGCCGCCGATATTATTAAGGTAGCCATGATACGCATATACCAGCGCTTCCAGGAAGAAGGTATCCGCTCGAAAATGATTCTCCAGGTACACGACGAATTAAACTTCAGCGTCTTGCCGGAAGAAAAAGAAAAAGTGCAGCAAATTGTGATAAGCGAAATGGAGGCTGCTTACAAAATGAAAGCTCCACTGCGTGCTGACCATGGTTGGGGACACAATTGGCTGGAAGCACACTAAGTCATCCAAATTGTTAACAAATGTTTAATTAGTGACATTTTGCTAATTTGTCGCATTTTTTTGCCGGAATGCATACAACATATCAAAGCTTTTACTACATTTGCACCGTCAAAAAGAACAAAACGTAAGTAAAACCTTAAAATTAGAAAGATATGAAAAAGATGAATTTAGCAAAGTGTGTAGTTGTTTTAGTTATAACTTTTGTTGCAAGCTTGTCAACTTATGCTGCTAAAATGAATAACAACCTGATTTACAATGCGCAAGAAGTTAACGGATTGAAAGTTGCAGAAACTGTATACAAGAAAGACGGTAACATGCTGACAAACTACATGAAGTATAACTACAAATACAATGACAACAACCAGATGACTGAAAATATGTCACAGAAATGGAATGTAAACAAGAACTGCTGGGAAAACGATTTGTGTATCCGTTATACATACGACAACAAGAGTGTAACTACAGAATACTACAAATGGAATTCCAAGAAGAATGATTTCATTCTGATTCCTGAAATGACTGTTACAATGGACAAATGATTAAATAAGAAAATTCATAAACTCTCTTTTACAAAAGAGGCACTTCGTGATGAAGCGCCTCTTTTTTATTTTCCACCGACGAAGTCTGCCAAAATTGCCGCTCATTCTGTAGAAGAATAGGCAGGAACTTAAAAAATAACTATCTTTGCAGAGAATTAGAGTATTATGCATCTGAAAATAGATTAAAAACAAACTATAAATTATGGCATTACA
This sequence comes from Phocaeicola plebeius, assembly GCF_003437535.1. Lineage (GTDB taxonomy): Bacteria > Bacteroidota > Bacteroidia > Bacteroidales > Bacteroidaceae > Phocaeicola > Phocaeicola plebeius_A. The sequence continues at coordinate 86,029 of NZ_QSQT01000001.1, read as the reverse complement.
ATGTGGTATCGTCGGTTTGCCAAACGTGGGAAAATCGACACTTTTCAACTGCTTATCAAACGCAAAAGCCCAGGCGGCCAACTTCCCGTTCTGCACCATCGAGCCCAATGTGGGCGTGATTACGGTGCCCGATGACCGTCTGAACAAACTGGCCGAGCTGGTGGACCCCGACCGTATAGTGCCCACTACCGTGGAAATTGTGGACATTGCCGGACTGGTGAAAGGGGCCAGCAAGGGCGAAGGGCTGGGCAACAAGTTCCTGGCCAACATTCGTGAAACGGATGCCATTCTGCACGTGCTGCGCTGCTTCGACGATGAGAACGTGACGCATGTGGACGGCAGTGTGGACCCGGTGCGCGACAAGGAAATCATTGATACGGAACTTCAGCTGAAGGACCTAGAAACCATTGAAAGCCGCATTCAGAAGGTACAGAAACAGGCGCAGACCGGGGGCGACAAGGTGGCCAAGCAAACGTATGAGGTGCTGGTTCGTTACCGTGAGGCGCTGTTGCAAGGCAAATCGGCACGTACCGTGCAGTTTGAAACGAAAGACGAACAGAAAATAGCACACGAACTGTTCCTGCTCACCTCGAAGCCGGTGATGTATGTGTGCAACGTGGACGAAGCCAGTGCCGTAAGCGGCAACAAGTACGTGGAGCAGGTGCGTGAGGCAGTGAAAGAGGAAGGTGCTGAAATCCTGATTGTAGCGGCCAAGACGGAAGCCGACATTGCCGAACTGGAGACGTACGAAGACCGCCAGATGTTCCTGCAGGAAGTGGGGCTGGAAGAGTCGGGCGTGAGCCGGCTGATACGTGCGGCCTACAAGCTGCTGAACCTGGAGACGTACTTCACGGCCGGAAAGATGGAGGTGCGTGCCTGGACGTTCCACAAGGGATGGAAGGCTCCGCAGTGTGCCGGTGTCATCCACACGGATTTTGAAAAGGGATTTATCCGCGCGGAGGTCATCAAGTACGACGACTTTATCCACTATGGCTCGGAAGCTGCCGTACGTGAGGCCGGAAAGCTCAACGTGGAAGGCAAGGAATACGTGGTGGAAGACGGCGACATCATGCACTTCCGTTTCAACGTGTAACCGTCGGGAGGAGAACACCATGAACTATCTCATCATCGGAACGGGCGGTGTAGGAGGATGCATCGCCGGATTTCTGGCACTGGCAGGCAAGGACGTGACCTGCATTGCCCGCGGAAAGCACTTAGCAGCCATCCGCCGGCAGGGGCTGCACCTGAAGTCGGACCTGAAGGGGGAGCATTTCCTCCGCGTAAAGGCATGCACCGCCGAAGAATACCGGGGAAAGGCGGACGTCATCCTGGTGTGCGTGAAAGGCTATTCCATTGACTCCATCCGCCCCGTGCTGGAGCGTGCGGCTACCCCCCACACCCTGGTCATCCCCATCCTGAATGTGTATGGCACGGGGCCCCGCATCGGCCGCCTGGTGCCTTCTGTCAAGGTGCTCGACGGGTGTATCTACATCGTGGGCTTCGTATCGGGCGAAGGGGAAATCAGTCAGATGGGCAGCATCTTCCGCCTGGTGTTCGGTGCGCGTCCGCAGCAGCAGGTGGCGCCCGAACGGCTGGAGAAGATTGCCGGCGAACTCCGCGAGTGCGGCATCAAGGTGGACGTGTCGGACGACATCAACCGGGATACGTTCATCAAATGGTCGTTCATCTCGGCCATGGCCTGCACGGGTGCCTATCACGACGTGCCGATGGGCGAGGTGCAGCACGAGGGTGAGGTGCGCGACACGTTCGTCGGCCTGTCGCGTGAGAGTGCGCAGATTGGGGAGAAACTGGGCATCGCCTACCCCGGCGACCCCGTGGCCTACAACCTGATGGTGATTGACAAGCTCGACCCGCACAGCACGGCTTCCATGCAGAAGGACATTGCCCGGGGGCATGAGTCGGAGATTCAGGGTCTGCTGTTCGATATGATTGACCTGGGCGCACAGTTGCACATTGACATGCCTGTCTACCGGAAGGTGGCGCAAAAATTCCGTCAAGCATGAAACATCTTATCGATATTGACACCTGGGAGCGGAAGGACAACTATCTTTTCTTCCGCGATTTCCATAATTCCTGGATTGCCATGACGGGCGAGGTGGACTGCACGGAGGCGTATGCGGAAGCGAAGGCGCAGGGCCGTTCCTTCTTTCTGTATTACCTGTACGCCATTCTTCGTGCGGCGAATGAAATCAAGGAGTTCCGTTACCGGTGGGACAAGCACGGACAGGTGGTCTGCCACGATACGGTAGACATCACGACGCCCATTGCCGTGCCGGGAAAGACGTTCTACACGGTTCGCATTCCCTGGAACAGTGATTTCAAGGCTTTCTACGAGGAAGCACGGCGCATCATTACCTCTATCCCGGAGGACGGAGACCCGTACGGCACCGACAAGGAGATTGCGGCGCAGGGCGATTTCGACGTCATCCTGCTCAGTGCCACGCCCAAGCTGTACTTTACTTCCATCTCTTACACGCAGTATGCCCCGGGCCATCCGCTGGACTATCCGCTGATGAACGCGGGCAAGGCGGTGACACGTGAGGGAAGGCTGGTCATGCCCATTGCACTGACCGTAAGCCATGCCTTTGTAGACGGGGCGCACATCTCACTGTTCTTCGAGAAGGTAGAGAAGTACCTGAAGGAAAGATAAACCTGCTGCTTAAAGAATATCGTTATGACAAAGAGAACAAGCTGGTTCCTGTCTGTAGCCGCCACTGTCATCGTACTCATGGGGGGCGGTTACGCGGCGCTGCGGCATAGCCGGACGCAGGTGCATGCCCTTATCAATCAATCCCTGCAGGAAGCCGAACGCCTTCACTACAACGACCGTCTGAATGCGTTCAGCAGAAACCCGCACATCTACGTTGACCCGGCCCTGAAGGCTTATCTTTTCGCGCCCGTCTCCAGCCGGAAAATCAAAAGCTATACGCTCCAGACTACAGAAGGGAAAACCACTTACCTGTTCAAGGACAGCATCCCGGAGGAGAAAGCCCGGAAACTGCTGAACGAATACCTGCTGGCAGACATACAGCCTGTCAGGGTGGAGGAAGTGAACCGGTTGTTTCAGGAACAGCTCGAAAAAAGGCATGTCAGCGGAACGGCGGGTGTGTTTTATTCCGACAAGTCGGCCCGCACCCGCACACGGGCAGGCATCTTACCCACGTCCTCAGCCTATAAGACTCCGGTCTGCTGGCTCGACCTGACTCACAGCCTGCAACTGCAAGGGTGGGCTGACTACGACTGGCTGACTTTACTCCGCCATATCCACGCGGGCTTTTACGGGCTGCTGTGCCTGCTGCTTGCTGCCACAGGTATACAAGTCTGCCTTTACCTGAAAAAACGGCAAAATAAGCCTGAAAAAGGGCTGAGCATCGACCTGAAGCAGCAGATATTGCTGATCGACGGCATGCAGTGTGCCATTTCCAGCCTCGACTTGCAGCTTCTTTACCTGCTATGGGAAAAGAAAGGAGAATGTGTGAACCGTGAAGACTTGAAAACGGCTTGCTGGCCGCACGACCCGCAGGCGGATGAGAAATTAGATGCGCATATACAAACAATCCGGAAAGTCCTGCAAGACTTCCCGGATTATCGGATTTCCACCGCCAGAGGACGGGGATATTATCTGACTGCTGCCTCCTGTTAAGGATTCTGCACCAGATTAGGATTGGCGTCTATCTCGGTCTGCGGAATGGGGATGGCCAGACGTGAGTCATTCGGCTGGATGGTATAAGCATTGGAAGTCTCCAGCGAAGTCAGGTGCCAGCTTCCCTTACGCACCACGGGCAATTTATTACGCGTATAATCGTACACTGCCAGGCCCTCGCCCACCAGTTCCTTTCTTCTTTCTTTCAGGATGCGCTCCAGGGTGAAATCGGCAGCGGCATTTACTTTCATGGCGGTATTCGTGGTACGGTTGGTAATCACGTCGTTCAGGTATTCCATTCCCTTGGTCGCCTGCTCGCCCCCTATTTTCAGACCTGCCTCGGCTGCATTCAGATAAATCTCTGACAGACGCACGATGCACAAGTTGTTGTCGCGCGGATCGCCGGTCTTGCCGGGGAACTTCGCCAGATAGACTTTCTTGTCACGGGCGCCTTCGGGAAGACCTTCATTATTTGCTATGGCAGATACTTCTGTCACACAGTGGCGCACATCCTGCGGGTCTTCATTCAGCAAGTTCAGGTAGTCTTCCGACAGTATCAGATTGTTCCAGTCCACTTTTTCCTCATTGGCATAGACCATAGGAGCTCCTTCTCCACCCGAACCACCGGAAGGTTCCGTCAGCGAGAAGTAGAATTCGAAAAGCGATTCGCTGGTGTATTCTTTTCCCCAGACAGTAGGATACTCGTCAAGGGTGTACAACTGATACAGGCTTTTACTGTTTTCGATGACATCTGTGGCTGCCTTGTAGGCATTCGGATAATCCAGCTTGTTCAAATAAACTCTTGACAGAATACCCTGCACGGCCCAGTAGTTCAGACAGCCGTCCTTCTTCTCCTTGCTAAGGCCGGCCAGCGAGTTGGTCAAGTCGGTAATAATCTGGTCATAGCATTCGGCCACCGTATTGCGTGCTGGCTTCGAAGACTGATCAGTGGCTGTTGTAACGATAGGCACCCCTAATGACTGGCCGTTATCATACGAATAAGGCATGGCAAACACGCGTATAAGATCGTATAAAGCAAGCCCTCTCATGGCCAAGGCCTGAGCCTTAATCTCATTCAGAGCAGCCTCATCAGTAGTTTTTATCAACCCACTTTCAGTTGCAGCTATCAGATTGTTGGTTTGTCGAATCACTTTATAGACCTGATTCCACGGCAGGCTTGAATTAAAACTGTCAGTAGCCTTCACGTTATACTCATAATAAGGTGAAACCCTACGTCCGTCTCCTTTCGTCATACGAGCCTGCACATCCGCAGCCCGGCAATCGCCAAAATAAAAGAAATTGTCACCATAATAACTATGTGCTGACGCCAGCCTATAAATGCCGTTTAATGCGCTTTGGGCATCTTCCAAAGAAGAGAAAGCCTGGTCGGTGGGTACGGACGTGGACGGATTCAGGTCCAGCCAGCTGTCCGAACAAGAGGTACATGCCAGTGAGGCGGCAAGAAAATAAATATAGAGTGGTTTCATAATCCAATTCGTTTTTAGAAAGTTAATTGTACGCCGAAGTTGAAGGTACGCATGGCAGGTGCCTCGCAGAACACTTCTCCGTTGACCGGAGTTTCGGGGTCATACTGTTTCCATTTAGCCCATGTCAGCAGGTTGCTGCCTGAGAAATAGATGCGGGCTTTGTCTATCAGGGCCTTGCGGGTCCATTCGGAAGGAAGCGTGAATCCCAGCGTAAGGTTCTTCAGACGCAGATGATCGGTACTGTGAATATAGCGCGAAGAGTTCTGAGGTCCGGCATCTTCCCCATACACAAAGCGCGGTACATTGGTCTGGTCGCCCGGCTCCTGCCAACGGTCCATGGCATATACCGGAAGATTATATCTTGAATCATAAATGTTCTTGGTACCATTCTCTATATAGGTGCCAGTTTTATCATAAGAATATCCGCCCAAGGAATAGGTCAGCGTAAAGCTCAGGTCCAGCCATTTGTAGTTCAGCATGTTCGTCAGACCGCCAGACACTTTCGGGTTAACCGACTTATAAGGAATGGCCTGCGCCTCACTGGCACTCTCCGTCAGGCTCCGGTCTACAATCACCGAACCGTCTTCCTGAGGTATTTCCTGGTTACGGTAATACATGGCCTTACCTGTATCCGGATTTACCCCGGCGTATTCTTTTACGTAGAAGGTGTAGTAGGGCAATCCTACTTTGTGGATGAACCATGTGCCCTCGATTGACTGCTCCAGCTGTCCGTTGAGTGACACAATCTTGTTCTTGTTGTGACTCAGATTGAAGACCGTGGTCCAGTTAAAGTTGTCATTGGCGAAGTTGATGGTACGCAGTTCCAGTTCCACACCCCGGTTGTTCAACTGTCCCACATTGCTCAGGTAGTTCGTAAATCCGGTGGTGGCACTGATAGGAAGGCTGTACAGCAAATCCTTCGTATCGCGGTTATAGTATTCCACGCTCAGGAAAATGCGGTTGATGAACGACACGTCCAGTCCCACGTTCAGGTTATAGTTCTTTTCCCATCCCAAGTTGGGGTTGGAGATAGAAGATTCATAAGAACCCAAACCTCCCATATAGCTTTGTCCCAAAGAATACAATCCCATATAGCCATACAGAGAGCCTGGCTGGTTACCGTTCACACCGTAAGAGGCACGAATCTTCAAATCGCTCAGAATGTGCTTCACAGGCTGCATGAACGCTTCGTTGCTCACATGCCACATACCCGATACGGACCAGAAATTTCCCCAGCGGTTATCGGGTGAAAGACGGGAACTACCGTCGCGGCGGAAGCTTCCTGCCACATAATAACGGTCGTCATAATCGTAGTTCAAACGTGAAATATACGACAGCATACGATAATCCTGCGTTGATGAAACGAAGCTGTTCAACACTGCTCCGTTATCAGGTTCAGTAAGCCCTACATACGACGGCAATTTGGAACGTTCGCCGGATGCCTTATCCGTCTGGTAGCTTTCCACTTCATACGCAGCCAAGACATCCAGGTGGTGCTTCTGCGCAAAGGTCTTCACGTAATTCACCGAAGTAGAAGAAATCAGCTTCCCATATTCGATGAATCCTTTGGAGGACTGTGCATCGGAACCGCTCTTCGGTCCTGCAGAACTCAACGGATTGTAGTAGCGCGAGTCCTTCTGGATGGTATAATCATAGCTTAACGTTTCCTTTATTTTCAGGCCCTTTATCGGTTCTACAGCCGCATAGCCGGTGGAGAACATACGCGTCATCCGCGTGCGGTTATAGTCCGTCAGAATATCACGCAGCGGGTTCAACTGTGTACCGTCGTACGCTCCCACATAATTTCCGGCTTCATCTCTCACCAGCATGGAAGGAGTCATGGTCATTGCCACACACAAATACGGGTTGATGGCAGAGCCACGCTCTTCGTTCATCTCCTGGTTCATCTGGGTAAACATCATGTTGGCGCCTACCTCACCGTACCGGCCTACCTTCTGGGTCATGTTCAGACGGGCGGAGTAGCGATCCAGGCTGGAGTTCTTGGCCAGTCCTTCCTGGCTGTTATAGCCCAAAGAGGCATAGAAAGTGGTCTTCTCGTTTCCTCCGGATACAGATGCCTCGTAATCCTGCTGGATGGCGGTACGAAGCAGTTCCTTTCTCCAGTCGGTATAGCCCATGGAAGGCACAGACGCATACTTGTCAATCTCACCGTCTGCATAGCCGGTAGGGTCTGCCATCTGCTTGTCAGTAGCGTAGTTCACCAGGCCCTCGTACAACAGTTCACGGCGCTGGTCGCCGTTCAGTGTCGGACGGAAATCAACCGCCGCATTCGAGAAACCTCCCGACATGTTAAAGGAAACCTGTGCCTTGCCCGCCTTTCCTTTCTTGGTCGTAATCAGGATTACGCCATTGGCTGCACGCGAACCATACAGAGAGGCTGCCGCCGCATCCTTGATAATCGTAATGTTTTCAATATCGGCCGGATTCAGCGTGCTCATGATATTGGTTTTGGAGTTGTTCATATAGGCCGCATCGGCTCCTCCGGCACTCAGGCTACCGGAAGTGACCGGCACCCCGTCGATCACGAACAGCGGTTCCTGAGAGGCATTGAACGAGCCCATACCACGGATACGAATGCTCTGATTAGCTCCCGGCTGTCCGGAACTGCTGGTAATAGACACGCCCATGGTCATTCCCTGCAGCTTCTGCTCCACGCTCATCACGGGGATGTCTTTCATCATGTCTCCCTTCAGGGTATTGGCAGACCCCGTAAAAGAAGACTTGGTGAAATTACCGTATCCCGTCACCACCACCTCTTCCAGGTTCATGGTTTCAGGCTGGAGCACCACGTTCAGGTGTTCTTTCTTAGGAACCTTTATCAACTGAGTTTTCATACCCAGGTAAGCCACGACCAGAATCTTGTCATCCGGTCCCACTTCCAATGTATACTTTCCATCAATGTCGGTCACTACCCCATGCGCCTCGTTTCCCTGTACGGAAATCGTAGCACCGATAAGCGGCTCGTGATCTTCAGCTGAGATAACCAATCCGCTGATGGTACGCTGTTGTGCAAAAGTCTGTTGACACACCACACACAGCAGCAATAAAACTAAAAGTCTGATTCTTTGCATTTTGACGATTTTTGTTTGTAATTCCGTAGAATACTTCGCAAAACACACGCCAAAAACAGCCTTTTTATACTTTAATTTTTAAAAAATTGATTACAAGAAAGTTACACGCGATTAAGAAAAAGAAAAGGCTGTGGAATTTCTGCACATTTGTAGAAATAATCCACAGCCTTTTTTCTGCTTTATTTACTGTTCAGATAGTCACACAACTTCTGTACGGCTCTTGCCCGGTGACTGATCCTGTTCTTTTCTTCAGCCCCCATCTCCGCAAAAGTCTCGGCATAGCCTTCCGGCACGAACACCGGGTCGTAGCCGAAGCCGGAGCTTCCTTTTTTCTCCCGGATGATTTCTCCCTTCACAATGCCTTCGAACAAGTGCTTTTCTCCTCCTTCTATCAGGCAGATGGCCGTGCGGAACTGCGCCTTCCGGTTCTCCTTGCCTTTCAGTTCTGCCAGCAGCTTCTTCATGTTGGCTTCCGAGTCGTGACCTTCACCGCCCGCATAACGCGCCGAATACACTCCGGGAGCCCCGTCCAGCGCTTCCACCTCCAGACCGGTATCGTCGGCAAAGCAATCCATGCCATAATGCGCATGAATATATTCCGCCTTCAGCGCGGCATTTCCCTCCAGCGTATCCGCCGTTTCCGGAATATCGGCCTCACAACGGATATCTTTCAAACTCAGCACTTTCACTTTATCTCCCAGAATGGCACGTATTTCCTCCAGTTTATGGGCATTGTTAGTAGCAAAAACCAGTTTCTTTTTCATGTTGAACTTTTTCTTGACAATTATACATTTCTGCGCAAAGATACACATCGCCCGACAGTATTTCAACTAACGGCCCCAAAAAGCCGATAAAAAAAGCCTGATCTTCCCTCAGGAGACCAGGCCTTTATCACGAAGGCTATGCGCCATCAGTTCAATACGATTTCATCTACAAACAAGAATCCGGGATTGCCCTTGCCGCCGTGCCATGCCGGGATATTCTTTTCGGACAAGGCCGTTACCTTCACGTAACGGGTCTTTACCGGGTCAAACGTCAGGGTATGGGTATAAATCTGGTTGGCATCCGTTTCCTTCATAGCCGGATAAGCTTCCGAAGCCACTTTCTTGAAAGTCTTGTTGTCGTCCGACACCTCTACGGTAATGCCTCTGGTATCAAACGTCCAGTCGCCCTTTTCCACGCAAGTGCGCAGGGTCATGGAACTGATTTCGGTAGCCTCCTTCAAGTCGATCACCGCCTCCATGTCATTCTTGTAGAAAGCAATCCAGCGTCCGGTCTTGTAGTTGCGGTCGCCCGTCATACCGTCTACCAGCGTAGTGGCACCCTTAAACTCGTAAGGCTTATTGATAGGCTGCAACATAGTGATAGGTTTCGCCGTAGACTTGCTGAACGCAATGCTGTCACGCGTAATGCGCGAGTTGCCTTCCGGACGCACGGCCATCATGCGCAGCACACATGCCGCATCAATGGTCAGTCCGTTTTCATACTTGGACGAAGCAGTGGTAGGTTCCGTACCGTCGAGGGTATAGTACACAGGTGCATCGTCGATGGTGCTTGCCGTTACATCCAGCTTGCCCGTTTCCGTGTTGGGAGCGATGTTCACATTCACATCGAAGATATGCGTCGCGTAGTTCCATCCCTTCAGCTGATAAATCTTTGTCAGACGAGCCGTACGTTTCAGGAATCCCTGATAATCCTGCTTCTTTTCAGGAGCGCTCCACTGCGTTTCACAAAGCGCAGCCATACGCGGCAATACCATGTACTGTGCCTGTGCCATGGTCGGGATATATTCCGTCCAGAGATTCGCCTGCACACCGGTAATGAACTTCTGTTCTTCCGGAGAAAGGGCAGACGGCATCGGTTCGTAGCTGTACACCCGTTCCATAGGCAGATAGCCGCCGATGGCCAGCGGTTCACTGTCCGTATCCTTTGCCTGATAATAGTCGAAATACAGGTACGTGTTCGGCGTCATGATGACATTGTGCTGCTGACGGGCCGCTTCAATGCCACCGGCTTCCCCTCTCCACGACATCACCGTGGCATTCGGAGCCAGACCGCCTTCCAGGATTTCATCCCAGCCAATCATGCTGCGTCCGTTCTCGGTGAGGAACTTCTCGGCCTCGTGTATCACGTAGCTCTGCAGGTATTCCTCCTTCGAGTGCTTGCTGTCGCCCTTGATGCCCAGCGCCTTGATACGTGCCTGACACTTCGGACAAGTCTCCCACTTCACCTTCGGACATTCGTCGCCACCCACATGGATGTATTCCGACGGGAAGATGTCGATGATTTCCGCCAGCACATCCTTGATGAACTGGATGGTCTTGTCGTTACCCGCACAAAGCACGTTGTCGGAAATACCCCACATGCGCCATACTTCATACGGACCGCCCGTACATCCCAGTTCCGGATAAGCCGCCAGCGCCGCCTGCATGTGACCCGGAAGGTCGATTTCCGGAATGACCGTGATATAGCGTTCTGCCGCGTAAGCCACGATTTCCCGGGCCTGTTCCTGCGTATAGAAACCGCCGTAAGGCTTGCCGTCATACTCACCCGAGTTACGTCCGATCACCGTCTCGCTGCGTTTGGAGCCGATTTCCGTCAGCTTGGGATACTTCTTGATTTCGATACGCCATCCCTGGTCTTCCGACAGATGCCAGTGGAAGCGGTTGATGTTGTGCAAGGCCAGCATGTCGATGTACGTCTTGATTTCATCCATGCTGAACATGTGACGGCCCACATCGAGCATCATACCACGGTAGCTGAAGCGCGGCGAGTCGTTGATTTCCACTGCCGGCAGTTCCACTGCTCCGGCCCCCTCATGCACCGACACCGACTTGCGGAGCGTCTGGATGCCATAGAACACACCCGCTTCCGAAGGAGCGGAAATCTCCACCTTGCGGTCGTCCACCTTCAGCCGGTACGCTTCCGGAGAATCAGCCTCCAGCCCCAGGCGGAGCACGATGCCCTCTTCCCCATCACCTTCCGCCACCTTCAGCGCGATGCCGGTCTGTTCCTTGATAAAAGCCGCCAGGAACTCGGCGTTCTTCTTCATCTTTTCATTCCCTGCCGTATAGCAGATAGTTTCCCCGCTCTTCAGCAGGAACGAACCCTGCGATGCCGCCGTAATCTCCAGCGGCATGGGCACCACCTGATAGTCGGCCACCGCCGTCGGACTGTCCGCACACGAGGCCATCAGCATTCCGGCAAATGCCAGCCCCATACAATTCATTTTTGAAAATGGTTTCATAATCAATACATATAAAAGATTAGTAATCAGATTTTATTCCCTCACATCGGCCAGCTGGTGAATCACCACGGAAACGTCCTCCAGCGGAGAACCGTCGGCCGAAGACACCGTGATGCGCTTCGTCTCGCCCGGCAGCAGGTCGAAGAAATTGTCGGAGAAACGCGCCCCCTGCAAGGGCACCTCCACGAACACGTCGCGCGCCAGCACACGCGATTTCAGCGTCAGTTCCACCACCCCGCCCTTCTTCACCTTACGGCAGGCAATTTCAGCCCTAGGCAGGCGTTGCTCCTTGGGATACATCGGATAGAACACCTCGTCCGAAAGTACCTTCTTTCCGTCCGCACCCCTGAGCGTCATGCGGATGAACGAAGCCGTAGTGTCACAGCCCTCAAACGCCTTCTGCCAGTCTTCTTCAAAGAACACCTCCGAAGCATTTACCGGCAGCATCCCTTCCACCCGATGGCGGCGCATCACCCTTCCCTGAAAGTCCGTCAGCGCCAGGTGCAGCGTCACGTTCTCCGTCTGCAGGCAGTCGGACAGCACATAAAAGCGCAGCTTGTCGCCCTGGCGGATGGCATCCACCAGCACGGGCGCAAAGGCACGGCGCGTGTGATACTGCATGGCCTTCCAGTTGCCGTAATAATCGATGGCCGACCACGACACCACGGGCCAGCTGTCGTTCAGCTGCCAGGGCAAGCTGCCCATGCAGTACGGACGATTGCGGCGGTGCGCCACCATGCCCCGGCGCATGCCGTGGCCCTGCAGCACCAGCCCCACGTACACCAGGTCTTCAAACTTCTCCGGCACCGGATAATACAGGCTCATGGTTTTCTTAATCAAGGCATTCCCTATCGTGCTCTTCTGATGCGCATTCATTACGGGCGACTCCAGCTCATAATCCTCGGGCGAAGCAAAGGTGCGGATGGTCTTCATCTCCGGAAAGGCCTGAAAGCCGTACTCGCTCATGAAACGCGGTATCTCCTTATCTAAACTCTCGAAAGGCTTCTGACCGTACCACGTGCCCCAGTTATGGCTGTCGCCCACCTTCCAGCTCTCCGGTCTGCCCCAGTTGGCCTCCAGCGGCGAGCCTTCCAGGTAGAAGCGCCCCGGATCAAATTCTTTCACCTTCTGCGGCAAAAGCTGACGGAACAGCACGTCGTATCCCTCCTGCATCTGCTGATAGACCTCGGACGAATATTTCTCCTCCCATCCCCAGTAGCGTATACCCTCGTATATCTCGTTATTACCGCACCACATGGCCAGCGACGCATGGTTGCGCAGACGATGAATGTTATATTCCGCTTCCGCTTCTACACGACGCAGAAAGGCCGGGTCATGGGGATAAGTGGTGCAAGCGAACATGAAGTCCTGCCACACCAGAATGCCGCGCCTATCGGCTTCCTCAAAGAACGCATCGTCCTCATAGATACCGCCACCCCACACACGAATCATATTCATATTGGATGACTGCACATCCTCCAACAAACGGCTGTAGCGCTGGCGCGTAACACGCGGCAGCAGCGCATCCGACGGAATCAGGTTCGTACCCTTGGCAAACATCGGTACCCCGTTCACTTCGAAGTAGAAACTCTGGCCGTCCTTGTCTTCCTCCTGCACTACACGTATCGAACGCAGGCCAATCTGGTGACTCTTCTGTGACACCACCTGCCCGTCTACCGACACTGAAGCCTCAAACATATACAACGCAGGCTCTCCCCAACCGTTAGGCATCCACAAATGTGGCTGCTCCACTGTTACAGGAAGAGAAATATGATTAAGTCCCGGCTGCAATTCCACCGTCTGCTCCACGTTCTTATCTGGTTCACCCGTATAACTGTACGTCACACGTACCACAGCCTGCTGTGTATGATTGCTAATATTGTTTATTTCTAAGCGATTGTCTACCTCTGCCCGTTCGGCGCTGACTGACTGCTGGTGCACGAAATAATCTTCCACTACCGCCCGATCCGCAAACTGCAGATACACCGGCCGCCAAATGCCACAAGTCACCATACGGATACCCCAGTCCCATCCATAGGAATAAGGTGCCTTACGAGTAAAAATACTTAGCTTCTGTGGATAATGATCATTATCAGCCGGATAATCAAACCCGTTACTCTCCCATTGTGGCATCGCTTCCCGAATGGGCGAACGGAAACGTACTACAAGCTTGTTTTCTCCTTTTCTTAAAACAGACTTGACAGGAACCCGATACCCCACAAACATATTATCTGCTTTCAGCAGCAAAGAACCGTTTAAGAAAACATCTGCATAGGTATCAAGCCCTTCAAAAACCAAATACACCCCTTCATGATGCAGCTGCTCTTCTGTCAATACAAATGAAGTGCGATACAACCAGTCTTCCTTTTCTACCCATTGTATTTTCTGCTCATTCATGCCATAAAAAGGATCAGGCAATTTATCATGAGCTATCAGGTCCTGATGCACCGTGCCCGGCACCTGTGCAGACAACCATTCATTAGTACCGTACATTGAAAATTCCCATCCAGCATGCAGCTGATGGATTTGAGATAAACTACTGCCCGACGCATGATTTCCATAAGTCAGTAAAAAGGCCAGTAACATCATCAGAGTGACTTTTGACATATTTTTCACGTTATAGATTCAAGTATCGTAATATCAGATACAAAATAAAATAAGTTTTTCCGATAAGCCAAATTAATCGAAAAAACTTATTTTATTTTAGTTTTTTAAGGGAAAAGTTTATTTTACTTTAAGCTTATCAAAGCCTTCACCATATACTCCAACTACATTGCTTTGTGAAATGAAGGCATTCGGATCAATATCCTTTACTAACCGGAAGATATCGAGTGATTCCCGTTTTTTAGCCAAAACCACTACTACCTTTATTTCCTGTTTGCTGTACCATCCTTTTCCATCAAGTAAAGTCACCCCACGATCAATCTTTGTCGCAATCCCCTCGGCTATTTCCTCATATTTGCGTGAGAATATCAAGAACTGCACAGACTGACGCGTACTGTTAATCACATAGTCAATGACGATACTCATCACAAACAAGACACAAAAGCCGAACAACACCCTACGCCAGTCGTGAAAAATAAAATAACAGGATGAAATGATTACGATGTCACAATACATCATCATCCGCCCCAGCGTAACATCCTTATATTTATTAATAATCCAGGCTATAATATCCGTTCCACCCGTACTTCCATTGTTACAGAATACGATACCAATTCCAAAACCCAGCAGACCAGCACCTATCACACAAGCCATAAAATCCTGACCAGGACCTAGCAACTGAGGAAGGTTTCCACTCTCATCTTTTAAAATCATCTGAAAGAACCAGAGCAGGAAGGTCAGCATAAAAATGGCAAAGATGGTCTTAATACTAAATTTAGGCCCTAAAATTTTCAAGGCAAAACCCAGGAATATAGCATTAATCACAAAATAAGAGACCTGAATCTCTATGCCTGTGGCATAATAGATAATTGCCGCAATACCCGTTACCCCTCCGGTAGTAATCTGATAGGGAAGCATAAATGCAGCCCAGCCAATGGAATAACAAATCAGCCCGAAGGTTATGGCCAAATAGTCTCTGGACTCCCGGCCCAACTTTTTCTTTAATAAAGCTTCCATAGACAATAAAAAACAATCCGGAATGAACAGGAGGTACCTCCTGTTCATTCCGGACGAGCATTTAATAGGCTAAAGTACAATGTTTACAATTTTCTTCGGTACAATAATCACCTTCTTCGGAGTCTTGCCCTCAATCCACTTCTGTGACTGTTCTTCAGCCAGTACAGCAGCCTGGATGGTATTATTATCTGCATCGGCAGGGAACTCCATTGTAAAGCGAGCCTTACCATTGAAAGAAATAGTATATTTTACACTGTCTTCTTTCAAATATTCCTCATTGAATTCCGGCCAATGTGCATCGCATACAGAAGAGGTATTGCCCAAAGCTTCCCACAATTCTTCTGCCAAATGCGGAGCAAACGGAGCCAGAAGCACAACCAGATTGCTCATCACAGCCTTGTTGCGACATTTCAATGAAGTCAATTCATTGACACAAATCATAAAGGCACTGATAGAAGTGTTGTAAGAGAAGGTCTCAATATCTCCTGTCACCTTCTTAATCAGTTTATGAATGGCTTTCAGTTCTTCTTTGGTAGCTTCTCCTTCAACAGGCAAGAAAGCACCCTGACGGTCATAGAACAAATTCCAAAGTTTCTTCAGGAAGCGGTGTACTCCGTCAATACCATTGGTATCCCATGGCTTAGACTGTTCTACCGGGCCAAGGAACATTTCATACATACGCAATGTATCTGCTCCATAACGTTCTACAATCATATCCGGGTTCACCACGTTATACATGGACTTACTCATCTTTTCAACCGCCCAACCACAGATATACTTGCCATCTTCCAAAATAAACTCTGCATTATGGTATTCCGGACGCCAGTTCTTGAAGGCTTCCACATCCAGTACATCATTCGATACAATGTTTACATCTACGTGCAACGGAGTTACTTCATACTGGTCTTTCAATCCCAATGACACAAAAGTATTGGTATCCTTGATACGATATACAAAGTTGCTTCGTCCCTGAATCATTCCCTGATTCACCAGTTTTTGGAACGGTTCTTCCTTGATGCTGATGCCTAAGTCGAATAGGAATTTATTCCAGAAACGAGAATAAATCAAGTGACCGGTAGCATGTTCCGTACCTCCTACATAAAGGTCTACATTCTGCCAGTAATGGTCTGCCTTCTCAGAAACCAGCGCTTCATTGTTATGCGGATCCATGTAACGCAAATAATATGCGCTGGAACCGGCAAATCCCGGCATGGTATTCAATTCCAGAGGGAATACATTCACGTTATCAATCTTCGTGTTTTCTACTACTTCACCTTTGGCTACATCCCACGCCCAACGGGTTGCGTGTCCCAAAGGAGGTTCTCCGCTTTCTGTAGGCAAGAACTTAGCGACCTCAGGAAGTTCCAGCGGAAGCTTGCTTTCGTCAATCATATACGGCATGCCGTCCTTGTAATATACCGGGAACGGTTCACCCCAATAACGCTGGCGAGAGAAAATCGCATCACGCAAACGGAAGTTGACTTTCACACGGCCCAGATTATGCTCTTTCACATATTTCTTGGTAGCAGCAATGGCTTCTTTGATAGTCAGGCCATTCAGCGTCAAATCGCAATAAGGAGTTCCCCCCGCTTTCGGAGAGTTGCAAACGATTCCTTCCTTCGCATCGAAACTTTCTTCGCTTACGTCACAACCTTCTACCAGCGGTACAATCGGCAAGTTGAAATGCTTGGCAAATGCATAGTCACGACTATCGTGCGCAGGTACCGCCATGATGGCTCCTGTTCCATAACCAGCCAAAACATAATCACTGATCCATACAGGAACAGATTCTCCTGTAAACGGATTTACTGCATACGAACCACTGAACACACCCGTTACACGACGGTCAGCAATACGCTCACGTTCTGTACGCTTCTTTGTACGGTCCAAATAAGCCTCAACTTCTGCACGCTGTGCTTCGGTTGTCAGCATCGGTACCAATTCACTTTCAGGTGCAAGTACCATGAAAGTCACACCGAACATCGTATCGGCACGTGTAGTAAAGATGGTAAATTCCAAATCGCTGTCTTTTACCTTGAAACGTACTTCAGTACCTTCTGAACGGCCAATCCAGTTACGCTGAGTCTCTTTCAAAGAATCTGTCCAGTCTACCGTTTCCAATCCGTCAAGCAAACGCTGTGCATAAGCAGACACACGCAAACACCACTGACGCATCTTTTTCTGCACCACCGGATGTCCTCCACGTTCAGATACCCCGTCTACTACTTCATCGTTTGCCAATACCGTACCCAATGCCGGACACCAGTTTACCATGGTTTCTCCTAAGTAAGCGATACGGTAATTCATCAGGATTTCCTGCTGTTCCTTTTCTGTCTTAGCTTTCCATTCTTCTGCAGTAAAATTCAGTTCTTCGCTGCATGCCACGTCCAGCCCTTTTGTTCCTTCAGCCTCAAAATGAGCAATCAGCTTGCTGATAGGCTGTGCTTTCTGGCATGAATTGCAATAGAAGCTGTTGAACATTTTCTGGAAAGCCCACTGTGTCCAGTGATAATATCCAGGTTCGCACGTACGTACCTCACGATCCCAGTCGAACGAAAAGCCAATCTTGTCCAACTGCTCACGATAACGTGCAATGTTAGCTGCGGTAGTAACGGCCGGATGCTGTCCGGTCTGAATGGCGTACTGTTCAGCCGGCAAACCGTATGCATCATATCCCATCGGATTCAACACATTGAATCCTTGCAAACGTTTGTAGCGTGCATAAATATCACTGGCAATGTATCCCAGTGGATGACCTACGTGAAGTCCTGCTCCCGACGGATAAGGGAACATGTTCAACACGTAGAACTTTTTCTTGGATTCATCTTCGACAACTTTATAGGTCTTGCGTTCCACCCATCTCTGCTGCCACTTCTTCTCAATTTCTCTGAAATTATATTCCATAGCGAAATATTATATGATTGATTATTACGTATTTCTCCAATTTCTCCGCAAATATAGTAAGAGTTCAGGAATAAATAAGGATAGTTTCGAACGAAAAGTTTATCTTTGCTTGATAAATGAGAACCTAATCTTAGAAATCTATGCACATCCGTAAATTCTTTCTGCTCGCTACTATCCTCTGTAGTGTATGCAGTCTCAACGCACAGCGACATGAACAACTCTTGGAAACCGGCTGGAAATTCCACAAAGGAGAAGCCAATGGAGCTGAAACTATTTCATTTAATGATTCTCAATGGGAATCTGTCTGTATTCCACACGACTGGGCCATTTATGGACCGTTTGACCGTAATAATGATTTACAAAATGTAGCCATTACTCAGAACTTGGAGAAACAGGCATCTGTCAAGACCGGACGTACCGGAGGACTTCCTTATGTGGGAGTGGGATGGTATCGCACCCGTTTCGATGCAGACCCTGATAAAAAGACAACACTGGTTTTTGATGGAGCCATGAGTGAAGCCCGTGTGTATGTCAATGGAAAGGAAGCCTGCTTCTGGCCTTTCGGTTACAATTCCTTCCATTGTGACATTACTGAGCTTCTGCACAAAGAAGGAAAAGATAATGTATTGGCTGTACGTCTGGAAAACCGTCCTCAATCTTCCCGCTGGTATCCGGGAGCTGGACTTTACCGGAATGTCCATCTCATTACTGCAGAAAAAATACATGTACCGGTATGGGGTACACAGATTACCACCCCACACGTTGCTAATGACTATGCTTCGGTTTGCCTTCGTACCTCTTTACAGAATGCAGGAAAAGAAGAAATTACCATAGAAACAGAAATTCTAGACCCGAACGGAAAAAGAGTTTCTTTCAAGAAAAACAGCGGACGCATCAATCACAGACAGCCGTTTACACAAAATTTCATTGTGGAAAACCCACAATTGTGGTCGCCCGAAACACCGTTCCTATATCAGGCTGTATCTAAAATCTATGCCAACGGAGAGCTTACAGATACTTATACCACCCGCTTTGGTATCCGTTCCATCGAATTTGTAGCCGACAAAGGCTTTTTCCTGAACGGCCAGCACCGTAAATTCCAGGGGGTGTGCAACCACCACGATTTAGGTCCTTTGGGAGCTGCCATCAACGTATCTGCCCTACGCCACCAGCTTACACTATTGAAAGACATGGGTTGCGATGCCATTCGTACTGCACACAACATGCCGGCACCCGAACTTGTCAGACTCTGCGATGAAATGGGATTCATGATGATGATTGAACCTTTCGATGAATGGGACATTGCCAAATGCGAAAACGGATACCACCGCTATTTCAACGAATGGGCCGAAAAGGACATGGTAAATATGCTACGGCAATACCGGAATAACCCCTGTGTAGTGATGTGGAGCATCGGTAATGAAGTGCCCACCCAATGCAGCAGTGAAGGATACAAAGTAGCCAAGTTCCTGCAAGACATTTGCCATCGGGAAGACCCTACCCGTCCGGTTACCTGCGGCATGGACCAGGTTAGTTGTGTACTCGACAACGGATTTGCGGCTATGCTCGACATTCCTGGATTCAATTATCGCGCACACCGTTATGAAGAAGCCTACCAACGATTGCCCCAGAACCTGGTGTTAGGCTCAGAAACCTCTTCTACCGTCAGCTCACGCGGTGTATATAAATTCCCGGCAGAACGTAAAGCCGATGCCAAATACGAAGACCATCAGTCTTCTTCTTACGACCTAGAATACTGCTCCTGGTCTAATATTCCCGATATAGACTTTGCTCTGGCTGATGACTACCAATGGACTTTGGGGCAATTTGTCTGGACAGGCTTTGATTACTTGGGCGAACCTAGTCCATACGATACAGACGCATGGCCCAACCACAGCTCCATGTTCGGTATTATTGACTTAGCTTCCTTGCCCAAAGACCGGTACTATTTATACCGCAGCGTATGGAACAAGCAAGCTGAAACACTTCATATTCTCCCTCATTGGAACTGGGAAGGCAGAGAAGGAAAAGAAGTACCCGTATTTGTCTATACCAATTATCCGACAGCCGAACTTTTCATCAACGGAAAAAGTTATGGAAAACAGACGAAGAACAACCAAAGCGTAGAAAACCGTTACCGCCTGATGTGGCACAACGCTATTTACGAACCAGGAGAAGTAAAAGTTGTAGCATACGATGAGCATGGCACAGCCAAAGCTGAAAAAATCATCCGCACGGCTGGAAAACCACATCATATTGAATTGGTTTCTTCACGCCAGTCACTCACAGCCGACGGAAAAGAGTTGGCATACGTAACCGTACGTGTTGTGGACAAAGACGGAAATCTCTGCCCCACAGACATGCGCTTGGTGAAATTTAAAGTAAAAGGAGCCGGAAGCTACAAGGCCTCAGCCAATGGAGACCCAACTTGTCTGGATTTGTTCCACCTGCCTCAGATGCACGCCTTCAACGGCATGCTGACTACAATTGTGCAATCAGGAAAAGAAGCAGGAGTTCTTGAGTTACAAGTCACTGCAAAAGGGCTGAAATCAGGAAAGATACAAATCGAAGTAAAATAACCCTCAAGACAACAGCGGGGAAAAGCAGGCATGAAGTGCCTGCTTTTCCCCACTTATATTTTTCCACAGCTTGCTATCTGTTCAGGTTTTCCTTAAATTCAACTTCTACAATACGAAGTTCATGATTGGTTTTATCTCCATCTTTCGCCTTAAACAAATCTAATTCATTGGCTACTGGAGCAGCCACTTCCACAATCTGTCCAAAGGCATCATCCTCTTTACTTGAACCCTTCAACCGGATAGTTATTTCAGAAGCAGGAATCGGTTTCACTTTCAGATGAACGTAACCCAGACTTTTTTCAGTTTCTCCGCTCCAAATCAACTCATCGCCCGCATAAATTTCCAAAGGATAACTACGCATACGCCATCCTGTAAGTTTCATACATATCTCATCCACACGCGCTACCCTTTCAAGGTGATATTTAATCCATGCAGTGGAAGCTTTTCCATCATTTTTCCATTCACTCAATTCATTGTCATCAAAACTCTTACAAGCTTCCTCCGTATTTATTCCGGCCTCTGCAGAGAGCACAGCCACATCCACCGCACGATCTATATAAGAAGGAGACAAAGGTGTTTCTCCACGATCTAAACTTCCTTCCAAATCATCTCCAGGAATGTATGTACTCAGTCCGTTTTGTACTTCTACAGGAGAAGAAACCAGTTCTAATGAGGCGGAAGCCAATCCTTCTGCTTCAGCTCGTACAACCACCTTCCCTGCTGTAACAGACGAGCGCAATAACGCACGGTTCACCCCACATTCCACAGGAAGTTTTTCCGACAAGATATAATTATCCGGGCCTTGCGCTATACCTCCTCGCCATTCTGCCGGACCTTCTACCGTAAAATGAATCAAATCGTTCGCCAGCGGACAACGATTCCCTTCCGCATCGACAACCTCCACTTGCAACAACACCAAATCGGATCCATCGGCTTTCCATCCTTTCGGATGCTGAATGGCAGCTAATTTCAATTTAGCTGGTTTACCTGCGGTTCTTAACTGCATACGCGCAGCTTCTTTTCCGTCATTGTACCCCACAGCTTCCAATACTCCAGGAGTGAAGGCGATTTTATCAAAAGTAAACAAGAAATGATAGTCACACTGAGCCTGTCCCATTGGTTTTCCGTTTAAAAATAACGCCACACTATCCGTATTAGAAACCACATACACAGGCTTGACCACTCCCGGTTCATAATTCCAGTGTCCTACGATATGCAAACGAGGATTTTCCGTATCTACCCATCCGTCCCACATCACTTGATGAGCGAAATAAGAATCTTTCGGAATACGCATCGGGTCTGTATCTCCACTACGCCTATAATTTTCTACTCCACGAAAATGAGTATTTGTATCTGAAAAAATAATCTTAGCGCCGCCTGAGCTTACCCTTTTCCCTGTCCCCGGACGTTCACGCCAGTAATCAAACCAACGAATCACATTCTCAATGGTGAAAGAGTCCTGATTGCGATTGTATACACTGGCATCTGCCTGTTTTTTCGTTTTTCCGGTAGCCGCAGAATGATAAGCACTGTTTCCTTCTCCATCCTTATGATATGGATAGGAGTAATTATCCCAATACTTGCGCAAGCCTTCATCACGGCAATACTCCATGGCCCACATAGGATGATGCGCACTTTTGTTAATATACAACATCTCTCCCCCATACTCGGCATCACGAATATCCAGCATCTCACGAGAACCGATTGCACGCCCACCATGATAATCAAACTCATCACGTATCTTCTTCATCTCCAGCATGTGTTCACGGCTGATTGATTCATTGCCACATTCATAAAAAAGGATACTCGGATTGTTGCGGTTATAGATAATTGCATCCCTCATTACCAGTTTACGCTGCTCCCACTGACGTCCTTTGCAATCTTTTTCTGCATCTCCTGCCGGCATGGCCTGAATTAAACCGACACGGTCGCATGACTCTACATCCTGCTTCCAGGGAGTTACATGCATCCAACGTACCAAATTAGCATTAGCTTTCACCATGAGACCATTGCTGTAATCACTCAACCAGGCAGGCACCGACATTCCCACAGCAGGCCATTCATTACTTGTTCGCTGGGCAAATCCCTTCAACTGAATCACCCGGTCGTTTAACCATACTTTTCCATCGGCAAATCGTGTCTTTCGAAAACCTGTACGCGTAATTACCTCATCCGTTTTCTTTCCTTCTATACACAAAGCTGTCTTTACCGTATACAAATAGCCGTAACCCCAGCTCCAGAAATGTAAGCCTTCCACTTCACTTTCAGCCGAAAGCACTATTTTTTCTCCTGGATTAATTCTTTTCTCCGCGCCACGGAACGCCTTTACAAGCTTCCCGTCACGGTCAAAAAGCTCCACCAAATAACCAACCGTCTGGCTTTTCTTTGTTTCATTTTTCACTTCCGATTCGGCATGAATTCGAGCTTTACGAGCACGCACTTGAATATCTTCCGCGTAAATATAGACACCTGTCGTTTGCAGGTTACTATATAAAGGTAAGGTCTGGTATAACTTATCCGTCACATGTAACCACACATTCTTGGGTAAACCTCCGTAATTTGCATTAAAATTACGGTTACTCCACTGATACTTCACGCCAGTAGCCTTCTCTGCATAGTCCCAATTATTATCAATACGTGCAGCAATAACATTTTCCTTACCCGGCTTTACAAGTGCAGTAAGGTCGAAACCAAAAGCCATCACTCCATTTTCATGCTGACCGACCAAGTGACCGTTCACATACAGATCAATTCCTTGTCGTGCTCCTTCAAATTCGATGAACACCTTTCGTCCTTTGGCGTCAGCAGGTAAACGAAAATGTTTCCGATACCACACAATTGTATCAGTAAGATCCTTGATATTCAGTTTGAAAGCCTCATCCTCATTGAATGCATGAGGAAGTGTAACCGACTTCCATTCCGTATCAGAATAACTCACACTCTCTGCCTGAGCTATATCACCGACTTTTAGCTTCCAGCCACTGTTGAAATTATATTTTTCACGTCCTGCGGCATGAATGCTGCTTATAACCATCAGCAGACATAAACTTATCCATAAAAATCTCAGTCTCATACTATCTAAATATTTTGTGTAAAAATACATTATCTCTTGTAAGAATACATGGAAAAATAAAGATTATAACTGGAATTATTGGTACATAAACAAATAACTTTTATCAGAGTAAGATAAATACGGACGGTAGTACTGGACAGTTCTCTTTTTTCTAGAAAATTCTGATATTGATGAATATGAGATGATCTGATTTGTTCAAGCGGTATATCATGTTCTTTTTTTAAAATCGATTAAAATGTGAAATTGCCGTTTTATATAGTTTTAATGATACGATTTAAATGGATGAAAATTTACATAAAGAAAAAGATTCTTATTGATAGTTTATTTTGTTCTAATCATTTTTTCAGAACTACTTTGCAAAAACTCTGTTTCACAGTGTGGGATTTGTATTTCACACTGTGAAATATGTATCCCACACTGTGGTTTTTATATCCCACAGTGTGAAACAGAGAATTTGTGCCTAAATTTAAAGGAATACATCAAAGGGAAAAGAAGAATTATATAGAGAATTTGTATGTTTGAATGTTAATGAAATAACTTAAATTCTCTAATCTGTTAACAAACCTGCGATATGTATGATAAGATTGTTTGATGAATATGACATAAAAAAGATTTTTATGTCAAAGCAGGCTTAAAAAACTCTTGAAAGGTATTTGTACAAATTTTTCCATGTATCTACACAATTTTACATTGTTTGAAACCTTGCACAATCGTACTTTTACAACGCATTTGAGACAGCAGATGCAAAATATAGAGATATAATGAAACTAACTTTTGTTTAACTTAACCAAATTAGAGGTATGAAAGACAGAAATTGTTCTAGTCTGATGCGTTGCGCTTCCAGCCTGCAACGTTTGTTCTTCTTGGCCTTGTTGTCTATCATCGCGATTGGCGCGTATGCACAAGGCAAGACAGTGTCGGGAACTGTACTCGACAAAAGTGGGGAATCTGTAATTGGTGCGAGCGTAGTAGTAAAAGGAACTACCAACGGTACCATTACTGACTTTGACGGTAAGTTTACCTTATCTAATGTACCAAACAATGCTTCGCTTGAAATCAGCTTCGTGGGCTACAAGACTCAGGTGATTCCGGTACAAGGAAAAAACACATTTAATGTAACGATGGTAGAAGACACTGAAGTACTCGATGAAGTTGTTGTGGTAGGTTACGGTGTGCAGAAAAAGTCAGACGTTACTGGTGCGATGGCACGTGTCGGAGAAAAAGAATTGAAAGCGATGCCTGTTAAAAATGCACTGGAAGGTATGCAAGGTAAAACCGCCGGTGTGGACATTACTTCCAGTCAACGTCCTGGCGAAGTCGGAGATATTAATATTCGTGGTGTACGCTCTATTAATGCGGCACAAAGTCCTCTGTATGTAGTCGACGGTATGATTATTCAGAATGGAGGTATTGAAAACATCAATCCTAGCGACATTGAAAGTATTGACATTTTGAAGGATGCTTCTGCAACTGCCATCTATGGTTCTCGTGGTGCAAATGGTGTGATTTTGGTCACTACCAAAAAAGGGAAAGAAGGAAAAATCTCTCTGAACTATTCAGGAACAGTCACATTTGAAACATTACACGATGTAACACAAATGATGTCTGCATCTGAATGGCTAGATTATGCACGATTAGCCAAGTACAATATGGGATCCTATCCTTCTGCAACTCCAGACTATGCAGCCGATCAGGCCGCTTTTGGAAGTGTAGCCGCTTCTTGGGCAAATATTGAAAAAGCCTGGGCAGGAGGAACATACGACCCTTCAAAAGTTGGTTCGTATGATTGGGCTTCTAACGGAAAACAAACCGGTATTACTCATGAGCATACATTAAGTGCATCTGGAGGTACAGACAAATTCCAAGGATATGCCTCATTTGGATATCTAAATCAGAAAGGAACTCAACCAGGACAATCCTATGAACGTTATACCTTAAAGACATCATTTGATGCCAATCCTATTTCTTTTTTCAAAATGGGAACATCAATCAATGCATCTTACTCTACTCAGGACTATGGATATAGTTTTACAAAATCAGTTACCGGTGCAGGTGACCTCTACGGAGCATTAAGAGGAATGTTGCCCTGGACTGTTCCTTACGATGAAGATGGAAAATACATCCGTAATCCGAATGGAGATGTTAATATCATCAACCCTATCCGTGAATTAAATTATAATACAAACCAACGTCGTACATTCCGTGCTAATGCCAGTATGTATGCACAAGTTGATTTTGAGAAAATCTGGGAACCCTTAAAAGGCTTATCTTACCGTATCCAGTTTGGCCCAGAATTCCAGTTTTATACATTAGGAATGGCCAATGCTGCAGATGGTATCAATGGAGATGGAAACAACAGAGCTCAATACAAAAATGAGCAGAAACGTTCATGGACATTAGATAACTTGATTTATTATAACCGTCAATTTGCAGAAAAGCATAATTTAGGATTAACTTTAATGCAATCTGCTTCCGCTTATCATTATGAAATGGGAGACATGCGTGCTACAGACGTAGCCTCTTCTCAAGAATTGTGGTATAACCTTGCTAGTGCGGGTACACTTGGTTCTTTTGGAACAGGATTAACAGAAACCCAAATGACATCTTATATGATTCGAGCCAACTACGGCTTCATGGACAAATATTTGCTGACAGCATCTATGCGTTGGGATGGTGCCTCACAGCTAGCTCCTGGTCATAAATGGGCAAGTTTCCCCTCTATGGCATTGGCATGGCGTATTGATCAGGAAGATTTCATGAAAAACATCAATTGGCTTAGCCAGTTAAAATTACGTTTGGGATTTGGTGTCACAGGTAATGCTGCAATCAGCGCTTATGCAACCAAAGGTCCGCTTCAAGCCATGTATTATAACTGGGGACAACAGAACTCTTCATTAGGATACTTACCTTCTGACCCGTCACTTGCAGCAGACGACATTGTAAAAATGGCTAATCCTGATTTAGGATGGGAAAGAACTACACAATACAATTTAGGTATTGATTATGGATTCTTGAATAATCGTTTGACTGGTAGTATCGATGCCTATAAAACCAAAACAAATGATTTGTTATTGTTAATGTCAATTCCTATCACTAATGGATATGGTTCTACATACGCAAATGTAGGTAAGACTTCTGGCTGGGGTATTGATCTTCAATTGAATGCAATCCCTGTACAAACTAAAGATTTTTCTTGGAACACTACTCTCACATGGTCTATGGATAGAAACCAAATTGATGAGTTGTCCAATGGAAGAACAGAAGACGTGAATAACAGATGGTTTGTAGGTGAAGAAATCGGAGTATATTATGACTATGTATACGATGGTATATGGAAAACCTCAGAAGCTTCTGAAGCAGCAAAATATGGACGTAAACCAGGTCAGATAAAAGTAAAAGATTTGAATAATGACGGAACAATCGATGCCACAAACGACCGTCAGATTGTCGGCAAAATACGTCCTGACTGGACTGCCGGATGGAACAATACGTTCAGTTACAAAAATTTTGAATTATCCTTCTTTATTCTTTCACGCTGGGGATTTACTGTTCCTCAAGGCGCTGCAAGTCTAGACGGACGTTACATGATGCGTAAACTGGACTATTGGGTTGCAGGCACAAATGAAAATGCTGCATATTATTCTCCAGGCTCTAACGGTGAAGCAGCAGACACCTACAGCTCATCCATGAATTATCAGGATGGATCTTACATCAAAGTACGTAATATTTCTTTGGGCTATAACTTTACCCAAAAACAACTGAAGAATACCGGTTTGAACAATTTAAAGGTTTATGTACAAGCTATGAATCCTTTCAGCATCTACAAAGCATGCGATTGGCTGGATACAGATTTATTGAATTATGATAATAATACCAAGACTTTCGGATCTGCTACAACGATAAAGAGTTTTGTTATTGGTTTGAATATTGGATTCTAAAAAATGAAAAAATTATGAAGCTTAATAAGATATTATTCTCAGCATTAATGCTCAGTGCCATAAATGGAGCCATGACATCATGCAGCGACTCCTTTTTGGAAGAAGATCAAATTACACAATATGATACAAGCTATTTCAATACCCAGGAAGGGTTGGATGGTCTCGTAACAGGAGCATACGAAAAATTAAAATTCAAATTTAATTATGTATGGGCTATTGAATGTTATAACATGGGAGTGGATGAATTCACAGATGCCAATAATACCATGCCTGCTTGGAACCATTATAGCAAAGACCTGAATTCAGCAGAAACAGGTGCCAATCAGCCTTTATGGGACAATATGTTTGCACTCATCAGAGCAGCAAATATCATTGTTACCAACATCCCTCAATATTATGACCAAAATAGTGACACGTATAATACCAGATTAGGAGAAGGATACTTCCTGAGAGCATTCGCTTATTTTGAATTGGTAAAACAATTTGGAGGTGTACCTCTAGTTTTATCTTATTCTAATAATGTTGAAACTAATTTTGGAAGAAACAGCGCAGAAGAAGTATATAAACAAATCATCTCAGACTTAGGAGAGGCATATAAGTTACTTCCAGAAACAGCTTCTGAAGGAACAGGAAGAATAACCAAATATGCGGCTGCGCATTATTTGGCTAAGGCTCACTTATTCCGTGCTTCTGAAATAAACGAAGAATGGAACAGCCAGTATGTAGCAGATGACTTGGACGCTGTTATTACTTACGGAACGGAAGTTTTCAACAAACATCCTTTATGTAAGAATTACATCGATCTTTGGAACTATACAGAGCCCAATGGAGCAAATGAAAAAGTAAGTGAAGTAGTTTTGGCTGCGCAGTTCTCTAACGATGAATCCACATGGGGACGTTTTGGCAATCAGATGCACCTGTATTATCCATCTGTATATCAAGATATGGCTGGTACCAAAAGAGATATATCTGGAGGTCGCGAATTTTCCTATGTCAGTGCAACAGAATATACCATGCAAGTTTTTGACCGTATCAATGACTCCCGTTTCTGGAAATCGTTCATTACGTGCTATGGCGCAAATGATACTAATGGAGCTCCAGTATGGACAGCAAAAGATATTGCTAGCGGAAAAGCACCCGCAGGAGCCCAAAAAGATGGCAAACGCTTTAAAGCAGGCGATGTCGGAATTCGATATATTGTAAACAATCCCGGTGATACTCGTTTCAGCAATTATGAAGAAATAAATGAAGAAACAGGTGAACCCGTTACAGTTGAAGGTAAAGTATTAAAAAATGGACAGCTTTGCAACACTCATACTTTTGTTAGATACTTTGCAGGCGAAAGTCAAAACTGGAACACAGGAACCACACATACTGGTAACTATTATTCCATTATTCCTCACAAACGCTCTGTAGCACTATCAAAATTCCGTGACGGTTATCGTAATTCAATCGCTTCACAATTTGGAACCAGAGACGCAATTCTGGCTCGTTCAGCAGATGACGTATTAATGGTTGCAGAAGCTTATATTCGTAAGGGAGAAAGCCATTATGCCGATGCAATTGCCTGGATTAATATACTGCGTGATCGTGCAGCTTACAAAGTAAATGAGAATCGTGGAGTACATATCGATGGTGGACAAGCTTATAAAACCAATACTTACTGCGCTGGAAAAGGAGGAGGTTACTCTGCTGACGGAGCCATCTATTCTGAACAGAACACTTATTATGAATCTAATAACCTGGAAGGACAGGAAAGTGTTTACAATGCACAGTCATCTCTTTCAGGCATGCACCTGAACAGCGTAAACGATGTATATAATTCTCAAACAGATGCACCTATCTATCACGCTCTGAATTGCACTAGCAATGCAGAAAAAATGATGTGCTTCTTGTTGAACGAACGTACACGTGAACTTTGTGGCGAAGGATATAGATGGGAAGACCTAGCACGCACAAAAACTCTTGATGCACGTTGGCATGCATTTAACGATGGTGTAAGCCGTGGAATTGGAGAATTTGACCCTGCAATACATTATTATCGCCCAATACCTCAATCTTATCTGGATGGTGTTACCAATAATAGTGGAGCAGCTCTGACCAATGAAGAAAAACGAGCTTTGCAAAACCCTGGATATTAATTGTATTATCCATTAAATATCAAGAGGTGTTTCTCTCCAAAGAGGAACACCTCTTTTTTTGTACAAATTTACAGCAACATGTACAATCTTCCATCCCTGAAAAGAGCAGCTTTCCCGTACTTTGTAAAATAAATATTTTTCCAATAAGACTATGAAGAAACTGTGGTTAATAGGACTCTTGATATGTAGTCCTTTTACAATGAATGCACAATCCGGAACAACATCCGGACTGGACAAAAGCCATTTCAGCAAATACTGGAAGGTAGAATCCGAATCTCCTGACTATAAAGTTTCCTTTTCAGGAGATACCTGTGAAATTTTATCTCCTAAAGGACTGACTTTATGGAGAAAAGAAAAAATGTCGGGC
This sequence comes from Phocaeicola plebeius, assembly GCF_003437535.1. Taxonomy (GTDB): domain Bacteria; phylum Bacteroidota; class Bacteroidia; order Bacteroidales; family Bacteroidaceae; genus Phocaeicola; species Phocaeicola plebeius_A. The sequence goes on along the minus strand of NZ_QSQT01000001.1, from coordinate 55,916 downwards.
AACGTAACCATTGAATACGATGCCTGTGTGGCAGTAGAAGGGAAACCAGGTGACAGACTAAGCGACTTAAACTGCTTCTGGATGGCTTCCGACCCGAAAGCTTCTGACATCTGGAAACGCATGAACTGGCGAAACGGAGTTTTCGTAAACTGCTACAGCCTTCAGCTGTATTATCTGGGATATGGAGGTAACTACAATTCTACCACTCGTTTCCGCCGTTATGACGGCAATGAAGCCGCGGTAACAGATGAAAAGGTACGTCCTGCCATTTTGAAAGAATATAAAGACCAAGATAATCTGTTGACAGCAAATAAATGGTATCACATTAAGATTCAAAATACAGACAACAGAGTACGCTATTACATCGATGGGAAATTACTTGTCGACTTTTATGACCCGTCACCGTTGACTTCCGGCTGGTTCGGTTTCCGTACCACATTGTCCCGAACCCGTATTACTAATTTCAAATACTCCATTGAAAAAGAAAAAGCTACTGAAGCTCCTTTACACTGGATTGGAAAGGTTCCAGAACAAGCACGCCCCATCAGTTTTGGAGTTCCGTTCAAACAAGGTAAAGTAAAATCAGGTACCCCCTTGTGTGTACAAACTGAAAACGGAGAATTAGTGGAGGCCGACACATGGACCACAGCATACTGGCCCGATGGATCTGTAAAATGGGCCGGTATGGCTGCTGTTATTCCGGGTAATACCCGCTCGGTAAAAATAATACCTTCTTCTAAAAAGAAAAAAACAACCCATACAGAAGAAATTCATGTTACAGAATCCGAAGACCAACTGACTATAGCCACTGGAAAAATTACTGCTTTTATTCCTAAATCTGGAACTTGTATTCTCGACAGTCTTCTGTATGGAAATGTGAAAGTGGGTGGAAAGGCGGATTTGATTGCCAGCACACAAGATTCTCCATCACGAGAAGATGCCACTGAGATTCATTATCAGTCATTCAATAGCCACATCAAAAAAGCCGTAATTGAACAGCAAGGAAAGATACGTACTACCATCAAACTGGAAGGTGTACAGCAGGGAAAAGACGGACGTGAATGGCTTCCATTCACTCTGCGAATGTATTTTTACGCAGGAAACGAACAAATCAAGGTGGTACACTCTTTCATCTACGATGGAGACCAAAACAAAGATTTTATCCGCTCATTAGGAGTACGATTCCAGGTTCCAATGAGAGAGGATTTATATAACCGTCATGTAGCCTTCGCCTGTGCCGACGGAGGTGTATGGAGCGAACCGGTTAAACCGCTGGTGGGAAGAAGAATTCTGACACTCGACAAAGACCAAAGCTGGCAAAAGCAACAGATGGAAGGCAAACGCATCCCTGAATACCAGCGTTTTGATGCAAAAAACAGAAGTTTAATTGACAATTGGGCTGCATGGGATAATTTCCGTCTCTCTCAACTTACAGACAATTCTTTCAGCATCCGCAAACGGGCTACAGAAGACAGTCCCTGGATTGGTACATTTACAGGCACACAAGCCGGAGGATATGCTTTTGCCGGTGATGTCAGCGGAGGAATGGGAGTTGCCTTACAGGATTTCTGGCAGGCCTATCCTTCTACCCTGGAAGTACAACATGCACGCAGTCAGGAGGCTTCACTGATTGTCTGGTTATGGAGTCCGGAGTCAGAAGCTATGGATTTAAGACACTATGACAAGGTAGCACACGACCTGATAGCCAGCTATGAAGACGTACAGGAAGGAATGAGTACCCCCTATGGTATTGCTCGCACACACACGCTGACCGTTGTTCCACAAGCTGCTTATCCGGGTAAAGCCGGCATTGCAGAAACGGCACAGATTCTATCAGAAGCAGCTTCGCTGATGTGTACACCGGAATATCTCCATGCCTGCCGGGCTTTTGGCATCTGGTCATTGCCTGATCGAAGTAATCCGCAGCGCAGCAAAGTAGAAGACCGTCTGAATGCTTATATCGATTTATATCAAAACGCCATTGCCCAACATAAATGGTATGGCTTTTGGAACTATGGTGACTTAATGCATGCTTACGATCCGATACGCCACTCTTGGAGATACGATGTAGGCGGATATGCGTGGGATAACACCGAACTAGCATCCAACATGTGGCTGTGGTATAATTTCCTGCGTACAGGAAGGCAGGACATCTGGAAAATGGCAGAAGCCATCACACGTCATACGGCAGAAGTGGATGTATATCACATCGGTCCCAATGCAGGTTTAGGAAGCCGTCACAACGTCAGCCACTGGGGATGCGGTGCAAAAGAAGCTCGTATCAGTCAGGCCGCCTGGAATCGTTTTTATTATTACCTGACTACAGACGAAAGAGCCGGCGACTTAATGAAAGAAGTAACCGATGCAGACCAGAAGCTGTATACACTCGACCCGATGCGTTTGGCTGAGCCAAAGAGCCAGTTCCCATGCAGCGCACCTGCCCGATTACGCATCGGCCCCGACTGGCTGGCCTATGCAGGCAACTGGATGACTGAATGGGAACGTACACAGAACACGAAGTACCGAGACAAGATCATCACAGGCATGAAGAGTATTGCAGCCCTGAAAAATGGATTGTTCACTGGAAATATGGCCTTAGGATATGACCCGGCAACCGGAGTAATCAGTTATGAGGGCGATCCCAATAGACAGAATACCAATCACCTGATGACTATCATGGGAGGCTTTGAAATAATGAATGAAATGCAGGAAATGATTCAGGTCCCGGAATTCAACAAAGTATGGCTGGAACATGCACGCGATTACAAACAGAAATCACTCGAAATAACACGTAACCGTTTCCGGGTTTGCAGACTGATGGCATACGCAGCGTCTCATCTATATGACCCGAAAACAGCCGCAGAGGCCTGGAAAGATTTATGGAGCAAACTGGAACATACTCCGGCACCGGAATTCAAGATAGAAAAAGTGCTTCCCCCGGAAGTCCCGGCAGCTATGGATGAATGTAAGACAATCAGCACCAACGATGCTGCATTATGGAGCCTGGATGCGATTTATATGCAGGAGGTAATTCCGCAGTAAACCACATCAATAGATAATAAAAACGGCTTTAAATGACAGGAGAACATCATTTAAAGCCGTTTTTTACATCCTATATTTTCTCTCTTCTAAAACTTGAAGACCAATACACCGGCTGTAGCAATATTAGGAGTACCAATCAACACTTTTGCTCCTTGAGGAAGTGCAAACTGATAAGGCTGGTCACTATAGTTTAGCACTATACCTAATCCGTTACGATATTCCATTGTTACGCCGTAAGGTAGATTCATTACTTCGATTTGCAAACGACTATACAACTTATCCAAAACCTGACGCTCCAAAGCCCCGTCTGAACTGTCTACTCCGATATAAGTCACAGACCCCTTTCCTAATTTACGGAAAGTAACCGCAGGTTTTCCTTCATAAAACTCATTCGTGTAAGTAGCCCAAACCTCATTGGAAGCACCGGGTTGCAGAATCTCTCCCCAAGTATTCCAGGTATAGACTTTTCCATCCATCTTTACTTGTCCTGGATCTTGAGGCAACAACAAGTCATAAAACTCCATGTGATTCCCAGTCAACTCATCAATCATTGAACCAAAAGGAGCCTCTGGCAAACGTCCGAAACGGTCTTTCTGTGCGGTACGGCAAGTCAGTACCAAGTTTCCTCCTTCTTCCACATATTTTTTCCACCTTGCTACCAGTTCTTTATCAGCCAACTGATATGCCGGAACTATCATCACCGGATATTGTGAGAAATCTTTCTCTTCAGAAATAAAATCTACAGGAGCTGCATACGACTTAAGTGTACGATAATATTTATCTACATGAGCAAAGGTATTCCATGTTGCATTCTGTTTCTGACGGTCAATACTCCAATAGTTTTCCGGATTCCACAAAATAGCAGTCTTCCGTTTCAGATAGGTTTCCGGTTTATCTTCCTTCGGACGATAATCTTTTCTCAAAGAACGGATTTCTTTCATGAACTGTTCATACTCTCGTCCACCAGGTGTCACTGTCACACCATCTGTACCCACAATACCATAATGATACTGCTCAGTTCCATACAAAGGCTGACGATAGCGATACGTACAGATAAAATCAGAACCTCCGGCAAATACACTCCATAGCCACAAACGGACAGCACCCGGCAAGGGTTGAGGATTGATACTTCCCCAGTTTACCTGTCCCGGCTGCAACTCCATTACCCCGTAAGTACCATTTACCGGACGGAAAAAGTCATTTGCCATGGCAATACGTAAAGGATTTCCCACACGATACCCTCTACGACCGATACCTTCATTGTCACCATATACCATATAACGGGTATAGCTGACAAAATCCAGGTCCTTGCTACCTCCAATATGTCCTTTGTCATAATCTGGAATATAATTGGTAGTCACCCACTGATTCTTGGCATATTTCTTGATTAATCTGCATTGCTCATTCAAAAAATCATTAGTCTGCTTAGCTGCAAACCGACGATAATCCAGAATCTGATGATGATTCATAAACATTTGGGCAGTTTTAGGCAAGGTGATTTCCTCAAACTGAGAATAGACTTCACTCCAGAAAGCTGTTCCCCAGGCTGCGTTTAGTTCCTGAATATTGTGATGATATTTCTCTTTCAAGAATTCCCGGAAAGCTTCTTCTGCTGCCTGATTATAGTCAAATTGTACAGCAGGCTCATTATCCAGCTGCCAGCCAATGATACGCGAGTCATTTCCATAATGGCGGGCCAGTTCTTCAATCATACGATAGGCCAATTTCCGGTAAACAGGAGACGCAAAAGAAGCATGCTGACGTGCCCCGTGATCTTGCACAGTGCCATCTTCAGACTTCAGCAAAATCTCCGGATATTTACGGCTTAACCACACAGGAGGAGTAGCGGTGGAAGTACACATCACGACCTTCAAATCATATTTGGCCGCCAACGCAACCGCCCGGTCCAGCCAAGAAAAATCATACACTCCTTCCTGAGGCTCCAGCTGTGCCCAGGCAAACTCTGCAAAATGGGTAAATTCAAATCCTAGTTCATGCATTTGTTTTAAATCGCGTTCCCATTGACTTTCCTCCCAGTGCTCCGGATAATAATAAGCTCCTGTCAATGTCAAGTCTTTGTCATTAAACCAGGTATGCTGGGCAAAAATCCCCCCACAGAACAGACAGCCGCATACCATTGCAAGCAAACGTTTTTTCATTGTATTCAAGTATTAGTTTTGAAATGTATTACCCTTGCAAAGGTAGAAGGAAATCGCAATCAACTTGTATGATAGTTCATTTTTTTCAGGAAAGTGTATGATAATCGAGGAACATGTATAATAATCCATGCTCCTTTCAATTCAAGATGCGTAACTTTGCTGAAACAAGGACAACATTTTATCAAGAACTATGAATTCACTGAAATCATTTGTGACTGGATTTTTTTTATGGGGCATTTTAGAAGGTATTTCTGCACAAAATAAAGTACTTTCTTTCTCTATGCCCGATGGAGTAGGCACACTCCGATTAGGCATTATTGAAAACGACTCAAGCCGATGGCTGGATGAGAAACAGACACAGCTGCATATCGATTGCCATCCACTCAGTGATACAAAAGGATTCATTCTGGAAATCGAAAATAAGAGAGAAGATATTACGTTGGGATGGGCTTTCGGAGGATGCGACGCAATCGCTCCCGAATCAGGTATTCAACCTCAATATTGCAAAGACAACGTTTTCAATATAGAAGGTACACAGGTTACAATCTACCACGGGAAAGTCATGCAATTAAAAGTGACCAATCTCATAGTTCCTTCAGCTTCTTCCATTCGTTTATCTGACGGACATAAACAAGATACTCCGCTGACACTTTTCACATCCGGGAAAAAAACGGATGCACCCGTATTAGCAGCAACCTGCCTGATTCGTAAAGGAGAGAAGGTGTACTTCTGCGCATACAAGCAAAATGCAAAGGCTGACTATACTGACTACATGTTACCTGAATTGTTTTACCAAGAAAAACAGCAACCATGAATAAGACAATCATCATCTGCCTGTGGATTTTGTTCCTCTGTACAAACATACTGCAAGCAAAAATATATAACGTAAAAGATTTTGGAGCCGTAGGCGACGGACAGCACATTGATTCTGAGGCTATCAACCAGGCTATCGTGCAAGCTGCCCGCGAAGGAGGTGGAACAATATATATTCCCGCTGGAGAGTATGCCTGTTATTCTATCCGGCTTGCCAACCAGATTCATCTGTATCTGGAACAAGGCGCTACAGTTGTGGCCGCTTTCCCTACAGCCGAAAAGGGATATGACAAGGCAGAGCCTAATCCTCATAACAGCTTCCAGGATTTCGGACACAGCCACTGGAAAAATTCCCTTATCTGGGGAATTAACCTGCAAGATATTACAATCAGTGGTCCAGGAAATATTGACGGAAAAGGATTGACACGCGAAGAAAGCCGACGCGACGGAGTAGGCAATAAAGCCATCAGTCTGAAAGAATGCAAGAATGTTACACTGAAAGATCTGTCCATGTTCCGCTGCGGTCACTTCACTCTACTGGCTACTGGAGTAGACAACTTGACCCTCAACAATCTGAAAGTAGATACCAACCGTGACGGATTTGACATAGACTGTTGCAAAAATGTACGTATCAGCCGATGCAGTGTCAACACTCCATGGGATGATGCTATTGTACTAAAATCATCTTATGCATTAGGATACTTTAAAGATACGGAAAATGTAACGATTTCTGACTGCTTTGTCAGCGGATACGACCGTGGAAGTATGCTCTGCGGTACTTGGGAACTGGATGAGCCTCAGGCACCGGACCATGGCTACCGTACAGGACGTATCAAACTGGGTACAGAATCTAGTGGAGGATTTAAGAATATCACCGTAACCAACTGCATTTTCGAACATTGCAGGGGACTGGCTTTGGAAACAGTAGACGGAGGACATCTGGAAGACATCGAAATCAGCCATATCACCATGCGACACATTGTCAATGCCAGCATCTTTCTCCGTCTGGGGGCCCGTATGCGAAGCCCCGAAGGAACTCCAGCCGGAAGTATGAAGCGCATCCGTATCAGTCACATTAATGCATACGATGTAGATTCCCGTTATTCTTCCATTATCAGCGGTATCCCTAATGGGATTATAGAAGATGTTACCTTCGACCATATTCACTTGTATTATAAAGGAGGATATACAAAAGAGGATGGAAAAAGAGAGCTTCCAGAACAAGAAAAGGTATATCCTGAACCATGGATGTTCGGTACTATCCCAGCAAAAGGATTCTACATTTCACATGCTAAGAATATTTCGTTTCATCATATCAATTTCTATTATGAGAAACCGGATGGACGTCCTTTATTCGTAACCAAAGATGTAGAAAACATTCGCTTTACAGATATTCGGGAGAATGGAGAAGATGTTTCAATCACAATAAATCAATAATCAAATATCACATAAAATGAAGACACAAAGGAAATGGCTCATGGCATTAGCTGCCTGCAGCCTAGGAGTACTCAGCTCCGCACAAACGAATTATGATTTCAGTAAACTACAGCGAGAAAAACTCGGAAGAGGAGTTGTCGCCGTCAGAGAGAACGCACAAAAAGTAGCCGTTTCATGGAGATATTTTTCTTCCGACCCGATGGAAACCGCATTCAATGTTTACCGGAACGGAAAAAAGATTGCACAAGTTCCAGCTGGAACAGGAACTTTTTATACAGACAATTATTCAGGAAACCAGAAAGTGGTCTATACGGTAAAACCTGTGGTCAATGGAAAAGAAACTTCAAATGAAGGGAGCTATACCCTTCCGGGAAATGCTCCTTCAGGATACATTGACATTCCACTGGACAGACCTGCAGACGGTGTCACACCTGCTGGAGAAAAATACAGCTACAGCCCCAACGATGCTTCCATCGGTGATGTAGATGGAGATGGAAATTATGAAATTATCCTGAAATGGGACCCATCAAACGCACACGACAATGCACACGATGGCTACACAGGAAACGTATACTTCGACTGCTACCGCCTGACCGGAGAAAAACTATGGCGCATCGATATGGGAAAGAATATACGTGCCGGCGCTCACTACACTCAATTCATGGTATATGACCTGGATGGAGACGGAAAGGCTGAAATTGTAATGAAAACTTCCGACGGTACCATAGATGGAAAAGGAAAAGTAATTGGAGATGCCACAGCCGATTATCGCGAACCGGGAGATCCGAACCAGCCCAAAGGAGGAGATTTCTCTCCGAACGACCCACGAAGCAAAGGAAAGCCTACCGATCCTCTTCGCAACCAGGGACGTATATTGACAGGAAATGAATACCTGACTGTCTTCAATGGACTGACAGGCGAGGCCATGCAAACCATTGACTATATTCCATTACGTGGCGATTTGAAAGGCTGGGGAGACGAGCGTGCCAACCGTAGTGACCGTTTTCTGGCATGCGTTGCTTACCTGGACGGAGTTCATCCTAGCGTAGTCATGTGCCGTGGATATTATACACGTACCGTGCTGGCTGCATTCGACTGGAACGGAAAAGAACTGAAAAATCGCTGGGTATTCGATAGCAACAACCCGGGATGTGAGAAATATGCCGGACAAGGCAACCATAACCTCCGTGTAGGAGACGTCGATCAGGACGGATGCGATGAAATCGTATATGGTTCCTGCACATTCGACCACGACGGGAAAGGACTTTATTCCACAGGAATGGGACACGGAGACGCCATGCATCTCACACAATTTGATCCGGCTTCAGCCAGTCTGCAAGTATGGGCCTGCCATGAAAACCGGAAAGACGGTTCTTCATTCCGCGATGCAAAAACCGGAAAAGTATTACTTCAATATCCCGACAAGACCGATGTAGGACGTTGTATGGCTGCCGAAATTGACCCGACAAGTCCCGGTGTAGAAATGTGGTCACTAGCCTCAGGAGGTATTCGTAACATCAAAGGAGAAGTGGTGGCAGAAAAAGTTCCCGGATTGTCTTACAACATGGCAGTATGGTGGGATGGCGACCTGCTTCGTGAACTGCTTGACAAAGGAAAAGTAAGCAAATACGACTGGAAAAACAAACGCTGCGACACTATCTTCACATTAGAAGGATGCGCATTTAACAACGGCACGAAATCTAACCCTTCACTTCAGGGCGATCTTATCGGTGATTGGAGAGAAGAAGTGCTGGTTCGTACGGACGACAATAAGTCTCTCCGCTTGTATGTAACTACAATTCCTACCGAATACCGCTTCCATACTTTCCTGGAAGACCCTGTATATAGAATCAGCATTGCTACACAGAACGTGGCTTACAACCAACCCACCCAGCCTGGTTTCTATATCGGGCCGGAACTGAAAGGCACTTTCAGAGGATATACATTCAAATAACCCATTACGCTTACATTTAAAATTAGTTATATGAATAAACTCGTCTTAAACTTCGCACTGCTGGCGGCTCTTTCTGCCGGTCTTAGTGCCCATGCACAAAAGAAAAAGGAAGTCATCAATGACTCCAATACTCCACTTCATCTTTTGCAGCCTGATTATCAGGTAGGATATGGTATTGTATCAGCAGAAGACATCAAAAAAGACATGGACCGTGTCTTGAGATACCTGGAAAGTAACACACCGACCAGAGTGGTTGACAAACGCAACGGAAAAGTCATTACCGACTATGCGAACATGGATACCAATGCACAATTGGAAAGAGGAACTTTCCGTCTGGCCAGTTATGAATGGGGGGTTACTTATTCGGCCATGCTGGCTGCCGCAGAAGCTACGGGTGACGAAGCCTACAAAAAATATGTATACGACCGTTTCAAATTCTTATCGGAAGTAGCTCCTTACTTTAAGAAAGTATATGAAAAATACGGTACAACCGATGCACAGATGCTTCAGATTCTGACTCCTCACGCCTTGGATGATGCAGGAGCCGTATGTGCGGCAATGATGAAAGCACAGATGAAAGACAAAAGCCTGAAATTGCAGGACATGATTGACAATTACTTCCATTTCATCATGTACAAAGAGCATCGTCTGGCCGACGGCACATTTGCCCGTAACCGTCCTTACCACAACACATTGTGGCTGGACGACATGTTCATGGGCATCCCCTCTGTTGCTTTGATGGGACGCTATGCATCCGACCACAATGACAAATATTATCAGGAAGCCGTACGCCAAGTACTGCAGTTTGCAGAGCGCATGTTCGTGCCGGAAAAAGGCTTGTTCCGTCATGGATGGGTAGAAGGTATGAAAGATCATCCGGCTTTCCATTGGGGACGTGCCAACGGATGGGCTATTCTTACCATGTGTGAAGTGCTGGATGTACTTCCGGCCAACTATCCCGGACGCGATAAGATTATCAACCTGTTGCAGGCACACGTTCGCGGACTGGCTGCCTGTCAAAGCAAAGACGGTTTCTGGCACCAGTTACTCGACCGCAATGATTCTTACCTGGAATCTTCTGCTACCGCCCTCTACGTATACTGTATGGCACATGCCATCAATAAAGGATGGATTGACGCCATGGCATACGGTCCGGTAGTGCAACTGGGATGGCATGCCGTATCTTCTGCTATCAATGCCCAAGGACAGGTAGAAATGACCTGTGTAGGAACCGGTATGGGATATGATCCGGCATTCTATTACTACCGCCCGGTAAATGTATATGCAGCCCATGGATATGGTCCTGTCATCTGGGCCGGAGCCGAAATGCTCAATTTACTGAAGCACCAGCATCCACGTATGAACGACAGCGCCGTACATTTCTATCCTACAGAACAGCAGACGAAAGAACCTATCTTCTTCTATTCTGAGCCGGGAAATCCACGTGAATTTGTAGCAGGAGTAAGCCGTATCAACGAAAAGAGTCCTGTCGCTTTCCTGATTGGAGACTCTACCGTAAAATGTGGAGCCGGCAACGGAGAAGATAACAAATGGGGATGGGGAAGCTACCTACAAAACTATTTTGACACTACTCGCATCAGCATTGAAAACTGTGCATTAGGAGGAAGAAGCAGCCGTACTTATTTCACGGAAGGTCTTTGGAACCGTGTACTTCCTGCCATCAAACCGGGTGATTATGTATTGATTGATTTCGGACACAATGACGGTGGCCCGATGAATACCGGACGTGCACGCGCTTCTCTGCCTGGTACTGGAGATGACTCTAAAAAAGTAGTCATGGAAAAAGACGGAAGCACAGAAGAAGTATACAGTTTCGGCCACTACATCCGTATGTATATCCGCCAGGCAAAAGTTAAAGGCGCCAAAGTCATCGTAATGTCACACACTCCGGGTAATCGCTGGACTGACAACCGCATGAACCGTTGTGACAAGACTTACGGCAAATGGTCAAAAGAAGTGGCAGAACAGGAAGGTGTAAGCTTTATCGACTTGAACGACCTGACTGCCAAGAAATTTGAGGCCATGGGAAAAGAAAAGACTGCCGCTTACTATGCCGACTCTGTACACAATACGCAGGAAGGTGCTGTATTGAATGCAGAATCAGTGGTAGAAGGTATCCGTTCACTCCAGAACTGCGACCTGAAAGACTATCTGAAATAAGCATTTACAGATAAAATCAATGCCCCGCGCTGAATTGGTAGTGCGGGGCATTTTTATAAGATACTATTTTTACTTCTTTACTTCTGAAACTCAGCCCAGTCTGTCAGACGCATGTCACCTTTATTGATAAACACCTGATGCATACCCAATGCAGCAGATAAGCTGTGGCAAGTCTGTCCTTTCGTAGAAATCTTCAGATAATCCCAAAGCAGTTGCTTGTAATCAGGATGTGCACAGTTTTCAATAACCGCTTCCGCACGTTCCATCGGGCTCTTTCCACGCAAGTCGGCTATACCCTGTTCAGTGATAATGACATTGACTGAATGCTCGCTGTGGTCCAGATGAGATACCATCGGTACGATAGAGCTGATGCAACCTCCTTTGGCCGTCGAAGGGCAAGAGAAAATAGAAATATAGGCACTGCGGGTAAAGTCGCCAGAACCTCCGATACCGTTCATCATCTTGGTTCCGCAAATATGAGTGGAATTGACATTACCATAAATATCTGCTTCAATAGCGGTATTCATTGAAATCACTCCAATACGGCGAACTACTTCCGGACAGTTGGAAATTTCAGAAGGACGCAGCACCAGTTTATGACGGAAAAAGTCCATATTGTCATAAATATCTTGCAGACAGTCATTCGTCACACTCAAAGAACAGGTACTACCAAACTTGATTCTGCCTTCTTTCACCAGTTTTATTACCGAATTCTGAATTACTTCAGTATACATTTCAAAAGGAGGAATGCTGGGGTCCTTGCCCAACGCACTCAGCACGGCATTGGCAATATTTCCTACTCCCGACTGCAAGGGAAGGAAGGTAGAAGGAATAATTCCCCTGCGCATGTCCGAAGCCAAGAACTCAGCCACATTCTGACCGATTTTATCTGTCACGGGGTCAGATTCATGGAAACCACGCGCCTCATCCGGCATATTGGTTTCTACCACGCCAGCAATCTTGGAAGGGTCTACCTGAATATAAGGAAGGCCAATGCGGTCGCTCGGACGCACGATAGGAATCGGACGACGATAAGGAGGACGTTCCATTTCATACAAATCGTGCATGCCTATCAGGCTTTTACTGTGTGCGGCATTCAATTCCACAATGACTTTATCAGCCAGTCGTGCAATGGTCGGCGTAATACCCACTCCCGCAGTCAGGTAAATACGTCCGTCTTCCGTAATTTCACAAGCTTCTATGATAGCCACACTTACATGTCCCAAGAAGCCGGAACGCAAACGCTGAGCTACCTGTGACAGATGAATGTCTGTATAATTGATTTCGCCGTTATTCACAGCCTTCCGGAAGTCCGCATTGGTAGTATAAGGAGCACGGAACTTAATGGCATGTGCACGTGTCAGCATCCCGTCACAAGAATCTCCCGTCGAAGCTCCTGTAATCAAGCCAATCTGAAAAGATTCTCCCCTTGCGTGTTTTTCTTCTGCTATTTTCGCTAACTCTGCAGTCACAGCCTTCGGACTTCCGGCAGGGGTGAAGCCACTCAGTCCAACAATGTCTCCATCCTTAATATAGCTGGCAGCTTCGGCTGCCGTAATAAAGTTAAAGCTCATAGTATCAAGTGTTTTTTATGTTAGTATTAAAAAAGTTAGTCAATCAGTCATATTTACGGCGAAAAATCTCGGAATAGATAAAAGCCCTCCTTGCATCTGCTGCATTACGAAAAGCTATATCAGGCTTCTGCTCCTCTTTTTTCGGTACATTCAATGCTTGTTCTTTCGGAGTGGAAGGTTGGGCAGAAGTATATCTCCGTTTCTTCCTTGCTTCGGGTACAGGAGCCAGAATCACCTCTTCAGGAACCTCCTCTTCCACAGAAAAAGATGCTGCCGGAGGTGCCTGTCTTACGGTCTTTACACGCTTCGGCTTCTTCTGTTTCTGGGTCCTGGCCTGAAAAAGTCCCCAGCCAATTATACCTAAAAAAACAAGAATTTGAATTACATCCATAAATATTAAGTGTTAAGGTTTTCTTCAAAGATACGAATAAAATCTATATCTCCCATCCTTTTTATGGAAGTTAACCAAGAAACAGATATCTTTGCAAGCAAATTTTTAATATAGAAAACCTTATGACAAAAGAAGCTACAGGAGCAGACTTTAAATCTGCAACTGAAAACGAAAGCAAGAAATTATTTATCGAGACCTACGGATGCCAGATGAATGTGGCAGACAGTGAAGTAATTGCATCTATCATGCAAATGGCCGGATATTCTCCTTGTGACACTTTAGAGGAGGCCGATGCCGTGTTCATGAACACCTGCTCCATCCGCGACAATGCGGAACAGAAAATTCTGAACCGACTGGAGTTTTTCCATTCTTTGCGCAAAAAGCGGAAACACCTGATTGTGGGCGTATTGGGATGTATGGCCGAACGAGTGAAAAACGAACTGATTGAAAAACATCATGTAGACTTAGTAGCCGGTCCGGATGCCTACCTGACCTTACCCGACCTGATTGCAGCCGTAGAAGCAGGAGAAAAAGCCATCAATGTGGAACTTTCTACTACGGAAACTTACCGTGACGTAATTCCTTCACGTATTTGCGGAAACCATATTTCAGGATTCGTTTCCATCATGCGAGGATGTAACAATTTCTGCCATTACTGTATTGTGCCTTATACACGCGGACGTGAACGCAGCCGTGACGTGGAAAGTATCCTGAACGAAGTACGCGACCTGCAACGAAAAGGCTATAAGGAAGTAACCCTGTTGGGACAGAACGTCAACTCATACCGTTTTGAAAAAGACGGCCAAACAGTAACCTTTCCTATGCTGCTCCGTATCGTGGCCGAAGCGGTGCCCGACATGCGCGTACGTTTCACCACTTCACACCCCAAAGACATGAGTGACGAAACGCTTCATGTCATTGCAGAAGTGCCCAATGTATGCAAGCACATCCACCTGCCCGTACAGAGCGGAAGCTCACGCATCCTGAAACTGATGAACCGTAAATATACCCGCGAATGGTATCTGGAAAGAGTAGCCGCTATCCGGAGAATCATCCCCGACTGCGGACTCAGTACCGATATTTTCTCGGGCTTCCATTCTGAAACAGAAGAAGACCATCAGATGTCTTTGTCGCTGATGCGCGAATGTGCGTACGACTCGGCTTTCATGTTCAAATATTCTGAACGTCCGGGTACATACGCTTCCAAACACCTTCCAGACGACGTGCCCGAAGAAATCAAAATCCGCCGACTGAATGAAATGATTGAACTGCAGAACCAGCTTTCTGCCGAAAGCAATGCCAAAGATGTAGGAAAAACTTTCGAAGTATTGGCAGAAGGCGTATCCAAACGCTCTAAAGAACAGCTGTTCGGTCGTACGGAACAAAACAAAGTAGTAGTCTTTGACCGTGGCAACCACCGCATCGGTGATTTTGTAAAAGTAAAAATCACGGAATCAAGCTCTGCTACTCTGAAAGGCACAGAAGTAACCGAATAACTCTCCCAGAAATAGCTCTGAGAAGACAATATAAAAAACCTGCAGACATCTTTTTCAGGATGCTTGCAGGTTTTTTACGTTTCACAAGGCAGAAACCTACGTTTCCGGCGTGCGAAACATAGGTTTCCGCTCCGCAAAACGTATGTTTCGCGCGAGGAAAACCTAAATACTTACAGCCCGTATGCCTATTGATACAAGCCTGTTTTTTAATTATTCTCTCCTGGCTTCCGGCATGATCAGCCAAAGAATCAGATAAACCAGTCCACCGGAAAAAGCTGTAAAAAATGTAGCCAGTACGTAAATAATACGCACCAAAGTAATATCCCATTCAAAATAATCGGCTATCCCAGCACAAACCCCACCTATCATACGATTGTTTGACCGTGTCAATCTTTTTTTCTCCATAATCTATTGGCAAATATTCATTATTCGGGGCTAAGTTACAAAAAACATACATAAAGCATTCTATACTCTTAAAAACTTTTAAAGAAAATCATGCCATAGGCTTTTTATTTGTTATTTTGCAGCAAATTAGGGAATAAAGTGAATATACTGAAAATAGATAAATGTCCACTTTGTGGAGGAAACCACTTTGAAGAGGTAATGACATGTACAGACCACTATGCTTCCGGTGAGTCCTTTCAGATTTGTCGTTGCAAAGACTGCGGTTTCCAGTTCACTCATCCTGTTCCGGTTGAAGCAGAAATAGGACGCTACTACGAAACTCCAGATTATATTTCACACAGCGATACGCACAAAGGGTTGATGAACCGTGTATATCACTGGGTGCGTCGCGTGATGCTTGCCCGTAAAGCACGCCTTGTCAAGCATAACTCCCGATTAAGCCAGGGCAGCCTGCTGGACATCGGTACCGGCACAGGCTACTTTCCGCATTTCATGCAGGAAAGAGGATGGCACGTTTCTGCCATCGAAAAAAGCCCTCAGGCCCGCCAGTTTGCCAAAGAGCATTTTGAACTGGACGTGGCAGCTCCGGAAGCTCTCAATGAGTTTGCCGACAAGTCGTTCGATGTCATCACGTTGTGGCATGTCATGGAACATCTGGAACATTTGAATGAAACCTGGGAGACACTGAAACGTATTCTGAAAGACCAGGGCATACTCATTATAGCTGTGCCCAACCCTACTTCATTCGATGCCGAAAAATACAAAGAAATGTGGGGTGCCTACGATGTTCCCCGACACTTGTGGCATTTCAGTCCCTCTGTCATGCAGCAGTTTGGAGCCAAACACGACTTTATTCTCTGCGAACGGCATCCGATGCCTTTTGATGCGTTTTACGTATCTATGCTGAGCGAGAAGTACCGGAAAAGTGCTTTCCCGTTCATAAAAGGCCTGATTACCGGAGCGGAAGCATGGATTGTTTCACTGGCCAAGAAAGACCGGAGCAGTTCCATGATTTATGTATTCAGAAAAAAATAAGAAATTATGAGTCAGAAGTCGGGCAGCCTTTTCGATATGCAATTCATTACCTCCTGCATCAGTACAATGCTGGTACTGCTGTTGTTGGGTATGGTGGTCTTTTTTGTCATGACCGCCAACAATCTTTCTGTATACGTACGCGAGAATATCAACTTTTCCGTTCTTCTCAACGACGACATGAAAGAAGCAGAAGCCATCCGCTTCCAAAAGCAGCTGGAAGAAGAGCCTTTTGTGAAGCAGGCCACCTACATATCGAAAGCACAGGCTCTGAAAGAACAGACAGAAGCCATGGGAACAGATCCGGCTGAATTCTTAGGCTATAATCCGTTTACGGCTTCCATCGAAATCAAGCTCAATGCAGCATACGCCAATTCTGACAGCCTGAGCTGGATTCAGGAAAAACTGCTGGACAATAAAAAAGTCATTGAAGTAAATTATCCGCAGGACCTGATTGATACCATCAACCAGAACATACGCAAAATCAGCATGTTCCTGTTAGGGCTGGCTGCTTTGCTCACCCTCATTTCATTTGCATTGATCAACAATACCATACGACTGACCATTTACTCCAAACGTTTTCTGATTCACACCATGAAGCTGGTAGGTGCAAGCTGGTCATTCATCCGGCGACCGTTCATTGTCAGAAATGTCTGGATAGGCATTCTTGCGGCGGCCATGGCCAATGCCCTGCTCATCAGCCTGTCTTACATGCTTGTCAACTATGAGCCGGGACTGCTGGAACTCATTACTCCCGAAGTAATGCTTTGTGTAATGGGGGCTGTTTTCATCTCGGGCATCCTCATTGCCACCTTGTGTGCCTACATCTCCATCAACAAATATTTGAAGATGAAAGCCGGAGATTTATATCGCCTTTAATGTTCAAACTAAATAGACAAAATTCATTATGGACAAAAAAAGTTTTGCTTTTGATAAAACCAACTTCATACTGCTTGCCATAGGTATGATAGTCATTATCATCGGATTCCTGTTAATGAGCGGACCCGGCTCTACTGAAACAGCCTTTGAACCGGATATTTTCAGTGTACGCCGCATCAAAGTGGCTCCCGTTGTTTGCTTTTTGGGATTCATTTTCATGATTTATGGTATCCTGAGAAAACCGAAAGATAAAGAAATAACTACAAAAGAAGAGGAAAGACTGTAATGGAAGGAGATTTAAGCTTATTTCAAACGATTGTAATTGCCATTGTAGAAGGACTTACCGAGTTTCTTCCTGTGTCATCTACAGGCCACATGATTATTACCCAGCATATTTTAGGGGTAGAAAGTACGGATTTTGTCAAGGCTTTTACATTTATTATCCAGTTTGGTGCAATCCTGTCGGTGGTATGTTTATACTGGAAAAACTTTTTCCATCTCAACCATACCCCCATGCCAGAAAATTGTACTCCAGTGAAGCGTTTCCTTCACAAATATGACTTTTACTGGAAGCTATTAGTTGCTTTTATCCCTGCCGCTGTATTGGGACTTCTTTTCAGTGACATGATAGATGCGATGCTGGAAAGCGTAACTGTAGTAGCTGTCATGTTAATAGCAGGAGGTATATTTATGCTATTCTGTGACAAAATTTTCGGCAACGGAAGCGAAAAAACTGTTTTGACAGAAAAAAGATCCTTTTTTATAGGATTATTCCAATGTATTTCTATGATACCGGGAGTATCACGCTCCATGGCGACAATTGTAGGAGGTATGGCACAAAAACTTACCCGAAAGAAAGCAGCAGAATTCTCTTTTTTTCTGGCTGTGCCCACCATGTTTGCAGCTACAGTGTATAAAATGGCCAAATTATTCATGGATGGAGGAACGGAAATCATATCGACGAATCTGACAACTTTAATTGTGGGTAATGTCGTAGCCTTCATCGTAGCATTGCTGGCTATCAAATTTTTCATCAGCTTTGTGACAAAATATGGATTTGTAGCTTTTGGCTGGTACCGTATCATTGTAGGAAGCATCATACTAATCATGTCTTTTTTAGGATATAATTTAGAATTGGCTTAATGAATTTCAAAGAAGGAGAAGTATTATATTTTGACAAGCCACTGCGATGGACCTCTTTTGCCGTAGTGAATAAGATACGATACCACATCAGTCGCAAATTAGGAGTAAAGAAAATAAAAGTAGGACATGCTGGCACGCTCGATCCGCTGGCCACTGGAGTGATGATTATCTGTACCGGAAAGGCTACAAAGCGTATTGAGGAGTTCCAGTATCATACGAAAGAGTACATTGCCACTCTCCAGCTGGGAGCAACCACTCCCTCTTTCGACCTGGAAAAGGAGATTGACGCAACTTACCCTACCGACCATATCACCAAAGAAATGGTCGAGGAGACATTAAAAAAGTTTGTCGGCACCATTGAACAGGTACCACCGGCATTTTCCGCATGCAAAGTTGACGGTAAGCGTGCATACGACCTGGCAAGAAAAGGAGATGAAGTAGAACTGAAACCCAAGATTCTGGTCATCGATGAAATCGAGTTGCTGGAATACAACCTGCCGGAAATTAAAATACGGGTAGTCTGCAGCAAGGGTACTTACATACGGGCATTGGCCAGAGACATTGGCCAGGCACTGCAAAGTGGTGCCCACCTGACCGGTCTGATACGTACACGGGTAGGAGAAGTAAAGTTGGAAGACTGCATGAAAGTGGAAGATTTTGAAGCCTGGCTCGACCAGCAAGAAATAGAAGTTATAAACGATTAAGGAAAGAAAGGAAGAAGATGAAACTGTCACAATTCAAATTCAAATTGCCGGAAGAAAAAATCGCTCTTTATCCGGCTAAATACAGAGATGAATCCCGCCTGATGGTAATTCACAAGTCAACCGGAGAAATTGAACATGTCAATTTCAAGGATATACTGAACTATTTCGACGACAAAGACGTGTTTATCTTTAACGATACCAAAGTCTTTCCTGCTCGTTTGTATGGTAACAAGGAAAAAACGGGTGCCCGCATTGAAGTATTCCTGCTCCGTGAGTTGAACGAAGAACTGCGCTTGTGGGATGTGCTGGTAGACCCTGCCCGTAAAATCCGTATCGGTAACAAGTTGTATTTCGGCGACGATGACTCCATGGTGGCCGAAGTAATTGACAATACGACTTCTCGCGGACGTACACTCCGCTTTTTGTACGACGGTCCTCATGATGAATTCAAGAAGGCTTTGTATGCCTTGGGAGAACCTCCATTGCCTCCTTTCATCCATCGTCCGGCAGAACCGGAAGACGAAGAACGTTTCCAGACTATCTACGCCAAAAATGAAGGAGCCGTTACCGTGCCGGCAGCCGGTCTCCACTTCAGCCGTGAGCTTATGAAACGTATGGAAATCAAAGGTATTGATTTCTCCTTCATTACCATGCACGCCGGATTGGGCAACTTCCGCGACATCGACGTGGAAGATTTGACCAAGCATAAAATGGATTCGGAACAGATGTTCGTCAACGCAGAAGCCTGCCGCATCGTCAACGAAGCCAAAGACAGAGGCAACAAGGTATGTGCCATTGGTACTACCGTGATGCGTGCCATTGAAACAGCTGTGGGTACAGACGGCCATTTGAAAGAGTTCGAAGGATGGACCAATAAATTTATTTTCCCTCCTTACGACTTTTCAGTAGCCAACGCTATGGTAAGCAATTTCCACATGCCGCTTTCTACCATGCTGATGCTTGTATGTGCTTACGGAGGATATGAACTGATCATGGATGCTTACAACATCGCACTGAAAGAAGATTACCGTTTTGGTACTTACGGTGATGCCATGCTGATTCTGGATAAATAAACCATCACTCTATGGCAACAGTTTATCTGGGATTAGGTACAAACCTTGGCGATAAAGAAGCTAATTTACGTACCGCCATCTATAAACTACAGGAAAGGATAGGGAAGCAAGTTTCCCTATCCTCTTTTTATGAAACAGCCCCTTGGGGATTTGAATCAGACCACAGTTTCCTCAATGCAGCAATAGGACTGGAAACCAACCTCCCTCCTATTGAGATACTGCACATCACGCAGGAAATAGAGAAAGAGCTGGGAAGGACAAAGAAATCAGTCAACGGGAGCTACAGCGACCGACTCATTGATATTGATATTCTTTTATACGACACTCTCGTGCTCCAGACACCTGAGCTTACAATTCCTCATCCATTGATGACGGAAAGAGATTTTGTGATGAACCCCCTAATCGAAATTGCAGGAAACGTAATCCACCCCACCCGGCAAAAAACATTGTCCGAACTATATCAGGAATAATTTGGCAACAGGCAAGTAGCATAAAGCTATGTTAAAAAGAAACTGAAATTGTAATTATTCCAATTTATATCACTATCTTTGCAGCGAAAATAAAAAGTGGAAAGATTTGAGTAGCTTGCAACCACGGAAAAAAATGCTAAAACACATTGTTATTTCCCCGAAGATTACTTCTCTACTCTGTCCGTACACGGATAAAAACAAACCATTAACAATTTTAATTTACCACAACAATGGGATACTTATTCACATCCGAATCGGTGTCTGAAGGACACCCCGACAAAGTGGCCGATCAAATTTCGGACGCTGTGCTTGACAAACTGTTGGCTTACGACCCCAGTTCAAAAGTAGCTTGCGAAACTCTGGTAACTACCGGACAGGTGGTACTGGCAGGAGAAGTGAAAACCAAAGCGTATATTGATTTGCAGCGCGTAGCACGCGAGGTAATTAATAAGATAGGCTATACCAAGAGCGAATACATGTTCGAAGGTAATTCATGCGGTGTATTCTCTGCCATTCACGAACAGAGTCCTGACATCAACCGTGGAGTAGAACGCGAAGACCCGATGAATCAGGGAGCAGGCGACCAGGGTATGATGTTCGGTTATGCTACCAACGAAACAGAAAACTACATGCCGCTGTCGCTCGACCTAGCACACAAGCTGCTGATGGTATTGGCTGACATCCGTCGTGAAGGAAAGGTGATGACTTACCTTCGTCCGGACTCTAAGAGCCAGGTAACTATTGAATATGATGACAACCGTCGTCCGGTACGTATTGATACCATCGTAGTATCTACCCAGCACGATGAATTTATCCAGCCGGAAAATGACTCAAAAGAAGCTCAATTAAAGGCTGACGAGGAAATGCTGGCACAGATTCGCAAGGACGTAATTGAAATCTTGATGCCGCGTGTCATTGCAGAAATCCACAACCCGCAGGTACTGGCTTTGTTCAACGACCAGATTAAATACCACGTAAACCCGACAGGTAAGTTCGTGATTGGTGGTCCTCACGGTGATACCGGACTGACTGGCCGTAAGATTATTGTAGACACTTACGGTGGTGCCGGAGCTCACGGAGGAGGTGCTTTCTCAGGAAAAGACCCCAGCAAGGTAGACCGTAGTGCTGCATACGCTGCACGCCACATTGCCAAGAACCTGGTAGCTGCCGGAGTAGCAGACGAAGTATTGGTACAGGTTTCATACGCCATCGGAGTGGCACGTCCAATCAATATCTACGTAAATACTTACGGACGTAGCAATGTAGCTCTGACCGACGGAAAAATCGCTAAGAAAGTGGATGAAATCTTCGATATGCGTCCGCGTGCCATTGAAGAACGCTTGAAACTGCGCAATCCGATTTATAGTGAAACTGCTGCTTACGGACACATGGGCCGCGAACCGCAAATCGTTACCAAACATTTCGAATCGGCTTACGAAGGCAACAAAGACGTGGAAGTAGAACTCTTCACCTGGGAGAAACTGGATTATGTAGACAAAGTGAAAGAAGCTTTCGGACTGAAATAAGCCGAAACCTTCCACTAACCATACAGAGGGCTTGATACATCAGAAGATGGTCAGGCCCTTTTTGTTGGCATAACGTTTTGGCTATGCACTTACCTTTACCTATCTTTGAATCCTCGAAGATAGGATGCGGTTCGGCAATACTTACGCTCAAAAGCAAGCTTTTGGCTTGACATTGCACTCACCTTTACCTATCTTTGCAAAAACTAAAAAAGACCATGAACGATATCAAAAATATATGCGTATACAGTGCTTCCAGCACCAAAATAGATCCTATTTATTTCGAAGCAGCCGAAGAACTTGGAAAAATTCTTGCACAAAAACATATCAACCTTATTAACGGAGCCGGATGCCTGGGACTGATGTGCCGCATCAGTGACGCAGCTCTTGCTGCCGGAGGAACCGTAACCGGTGTCATTCCCCGGTTCATGGTGGAACAAGGCTGGCACCACAAAGGACTGACCCGACTGATAGAGACGGAAAGCATGCACGAACGCAAACAACTTATGGCCGATTTGTCCGACGGAGTGATTGCCCTGCCCGGGGGATGCGGTACACTGGAAGAGCTACTGGAAATCATTACCTGGAAACAGCTTGGACTATACCTGAAACCCATCGTCATACTGAATACCAACGGATTTTATAACCCGCTGTTAGAAATGCTTCAACAAGCTATTTCCCAGAACTTCATGCGAAAAGAACACGGAAATATCTGGCACGTGGCACAAACTCCCGAAGAAGCTGTAAATTTATTATATACCATCCCTCACTGGAGCAAAGAAATTCGTAAATTTGCCGCAATATGAACAAGTTTTGCCATACCGGTTTCTCACAGATTCAAGAACTCTACAACCAGCACGTAGAGCAGATAGACAGTGCACTGCAGCATTGTAAGGAAACACCGTGTACAAACGGTATGGCAGGAGAACCCATTCCTTATCAGTTACGAAATGACTTTGCGGTTACCGGAATTGTATTTCTTTGCTTTTTCCTGGCCGTATACGCCCTGAAAAACGGGAAAAAATACCTCTATCAACATATCAAAAGTTTTTTCCGCCACAAAGAAAGAGCGGGGCTTTTTGACGACACTTCTAATTTCAACATCCGCTACACCCTGAGCTTAGGAAGTATAAGCTGCATATCCGCCGGATTATTTGTATATGATTTTTTCTCTAAAACCGACCCATTTCTGTTCCAAATAGTTTCGCACTATGCCATTCTATTTATCTACATATTCTGCGTACTATTGACAGTGACAGGAAAAGCCCTTTTATATCAATTTATCAACTGGATTTTCTTTGACAAAGAAAAAAATAAAGCCTGGATTTCTGCCTATTTTGATCTGCTCTCCGGTATTTCCCTTGTCTTATTTCCTTTGTCACTGCTCGTCGTTTATTTCAATTTAGACTTTCACTTTTCTAAAACCTTCGTACTCACAGCAGTAATATCTTTCAAAATATTGTTATTTTATAAGTGTATTAGGAACTTTTTTAATCATTTTCATGGCATTTTACATTTAATTCTGTACTTTTGCACCCTCGAAATCATACCCTTACTTTTCCTCTGGAAAGGATTGATATATATAAATAACATTTTTATTTTAAAATTCTAGTAACGTTGAAAATAAAGAAAGTCCTCGTTTCTCAGCCTAAACCAACGACTGAAAAGTCCCCTTATTTTGACATTGCTGAGAAGTACGGAGTGAAGATAGATTTTCGCCCGTTTATTAAAGTAGAAAGTTTGTCAGCTAAAGAATTCAGACAGCAGAAGGTTTCTATCTTAGATCATACAGCCGTTGTGTTTACTTCACGCCATGCTATCGATCACTTCTTTAGCCTGTGTGCAGAGTTGCGCGTAACAATTCCGGAAACAATGAAATATTTCTGTACTTCGGAAACTATCGCTCTGTATATTCAGAAATACGTTCAATACCGTAAGCGTAAAGTATTCTTCGGTGCTACTGGAAAGTTTGCTGACCTGCTTCCGCAAATTATCAAGCATAATACGGAAAAATACTTTATTCCGATGTCGGATGTACACAATGACGAAGTAAAAGACTTGCTCGACAAGAACCACATCCAGCACACGGAAGCTGTAATGTACCGTACTGTCAGCAACGATTTCACTCCAGAAGAAGAATTCAACTACGACATGCTGATATTCTTCAGTCCGGCAGGTATTCAGTCGCTGATGAAGAACTTCCCGAATTTCGAACAGAAAGACATTGCTATCGGAAGCTTCGGACCGACTACTGCTAAAGCCGTAAAAGATGCAGGCTTGCGTCTTGATTTGGAAGCTCCTTCAAGTGCAGCTCCTTCCATGCCGGCAGCGTTGGATATGTTTATCCGCGAACACAACAAATAAAAAATAATTCTGACAAACAAAGCGAAGCAATCCATTTTCTCATTACTTCGCTTTGTTTCATTATATACCCCTCTATGACCGATTCTCTAAAATTAACCCTACCGAAAGTAGAACGACTGAACAGCCGGATTCTGATTGAAAGACTGTTTACAGGAGGCAGCAAATCACTACCTGCTTTTCCGTTGCGTATCGTATACATGCCGGTAGAGGGAGAGAATCTACCTGCAGCCACTATCCTGATTAGCGTACCCAAAAAAAGATTCAAGCGGGCCGTCAAACGCAATCGTGTAAAACGTCAGGTACGTGAGGCCTACCGTAAAAACAAACACATCCTGCTGGATGCGTTAAAAGACTCAGGACGGAAAATTGCCATTGCCTTTATCTGGCTCGACAATGAGTTGCATGAATCGGCCGATGTGGAAGCTAAGGTGGTTAAACTGTTGCAACTTACCGCAGAACGTCTGGCATGAAAAAGCTACTTTCTTTTCTGCTCCTGCTTCCCATTTATTTTTACCGGAACTGCATTTCACCCTTTACGCCTCCCTCCTGTCGATTCACTCCGACTTGCTCTCAATATGCCATAGAAGCGATACAAAAGCACGGACCTTTCAAAGGGCTTTACTTAGCCATACGACGCATTCTTCGTTGCCACCCTTGGGGAGGTTCGGGATATGATCCGGTTCCTTAAAAGCCTGTTTTCACATGATTGACACTCTCTTTTTCGACGCACACACACATCATTTGCCCCAACCACAGACCACTGCCATCGTGAGCTGCCGCATGGACGAGAAAACGGCTTCTTCTTACCTGCAAGCTCCATTTATCTCCGTCAGCCTGCATCCGTGGTATCTCACGGAAGAAAACATTCAGTCACAAATAGATTGGCTGGTACAGACTATCCAAAGTGATTCGCGAATAGTCGCACTGGGAGAAGCCGGGCTGGACAAAGTATGCGATACCCCTTTCGACTTGCAAATACAAGCTTTCAGGAAAGCGATAGAGTTATCAGAGACATATCATCTCCCCTTAGTGATACATTCCGTAAAAGCCACTGAAGAGCTGTTTGCCTTGCACAAGAAATATCACCCCGCACAAGCCTGGATTATCCATGGTTTCCGAGGTAAAAAAGAACTTGCCACCGACCTGATACGACACGGATTTTATCTCTCTTTCGGAAAAAAATACCAGGAAAAAGCATTGTCCATCGTCCCTGCAGACAGATTATTATTGGAAAGCGATGAAGCAGACACAGACTTTCCGAGCTTCTATCGTCAAGTAGCCTCACTACGCGGAACCTCTTTTGACAGCTTGGTTGAAAATATCAAAGAAAATGCTAACCGTCTCTTTTTTAATCGCTAAAAATTGGTTATTCAGATAAAGTGTCGTACTTTTGCTTCTGTATTATTAAATAAATATGTTAAACTAAGAATTTCATTCGATGAATTTTGTAGATGAACTAAGATGGCGTGGAATGGTACATACCATGATGCCGGGCACAGAAGAATTGCTGGAGAAGGAAATGGTGACAGCTTACCTGGGTATTGACCCTACAGCTGACTCGTTGCATATCGGCCACTTGTGTGGCGTGATGATGTTGCGTCATTTCCAGCGTTGCGGCCACAAACCGCTGGCTCTGGTAGGAGGTGCAACCGGTATGATTGGAGACCCTTCAGGTAAGTCACAGGAACGTAACTTGCTGGATGAGGAAACACTGCGCCACAATCAGGAGTGTATCAAGAAGCAGTTGGGCAAATTCCTCGATTTCGAATCGGATGCCCCTAACCGTGCAGAACTGGTAAACAACTACGACTGGATGAAAGACTTCTCTTTCCTGGATTTTGCCCGCACCGTAGGAAAACACATCACCGTGAACTACATGATGGCAAAGGAATCAGTTCAGAAACGTCTGAACGGAGAAGCACGCGACGGTCTTTCATTCACTGAATTTACTTATCAGCTGTTACAAGGATACGATTTCCTGCATCTGTATGAAACCAAAAACTGTAAGCTTCAGCTGGGTGGTTCTGACCAGTGGGGAAACATCACCACGGGAGCAGAATTAATCCGCCGTACCAACGGAGGTGAAGTATTTGCCCTGACTTGTCCGCTGATTACAAAGGCCGACGGTGGTAAATTTGGTAAGACAGAATCAGGAAATATCTGGCTGGACGCACGATATACCTCTCCTTACAAGTTCTATCAATTCTGGCTGAATGTAAGCGACGAAGACGCTAAGCGTTATATCAAGATATTCACTTCACTGAGCAAAGAAGAAATAGAAGGCCTGATTGCAGAACACGAACAGGCTCCTCACTTGCGTGTACTCCAGAAACGTCTGGCTAAGGAAGTAACTATCATGGTTCACTCTGAAGCTGACTACAACGCTGCTGTAGAAGCTTCTGGCATCCTGTTTGGAAACGCTACTTCTGAAGCATTGAAGAAACTGGATGAAGATACCCTGCTTTCTGTATTCGAAGGCGTTCCTCAGTTTGAAGTAGCCAAATCGGATATTGAAGCCGGTATCAAAGCGGTAGATTTATTCACTGAAAAGGCTGCTATCTTCCCATCAAAAGGTGAGATGCGTAAGCTGGTTCAGGGCGGCGGCGTTTCTTTGAACAAAGAAAAACTGGCTGCATTTGACCAGGAAATTACCACAGCCGACTTGCTGGATGAAAAATACCTGCTCGTACAGCGCGGAAAGAAAAACTATTATCTGGTAATTGCCAAGTAAATTCTTTTAGAAAAAATACCGGAAGGCTGTCTCAATTCAATTTGGGGCAGCCTTTCTTATGTCTTACAGTTCCGTCCATAACCCTTTATCCAACAGCAAGGGTCAAGTTGCCAGTACTTTCAGGCCAGTACTGCAGTACTCCCTAAGCAGTACTTTAGTACTTTCAAGGAAGTACTGGAGTACTGCCAAAGAAGTACTGGCAGGAGATGGAAATCACCTCAGAAAATAAAGCCTGAGAGCAAAAAAATACCGGCTGACTCCTTGTGAATCAACCGGTACTTTAGGATATGTCCGGAAAGCAATCCTTCCGGATATTTCAGCACTTATTTCTTTGCATCCAGCTCTTTAAGCAGTTCATCTACCGCAGCCTTCAACTGTGTATCCTCTCCTTTCACTACTGTTTCAGGCGCGTTCAACACATATACATCCGGCTCCAGCTCTTTGTTTTCCAGGTAGCTTCCGTCCGGCAGACGATAACCAATCACAGGAATACCGTAAATCAAATCCGGGTCTTGCATCCGTACCCAGTTTACGCTGGTCATGGTTCCAGGTACCGGAGCACCTACCAGCTTACCCATCTGGCGATGTTTATACACCCACGGTGTGCCGTGTGCATTGGAATAATTGGCTTCGCACTGTACCATGATAGAAGGCTTGTTCCAGCGACGGCTCGGCATGTCGCATGCTTCACGACCACGAATCACCTGTGTCAAATACTTCTGACCACTGAACAGCACTTCAATATCTTCATGCAAACGACCTCCTCCGTTGAAACGGGTATCAATCACAATACCTTCGCGGTTGTTGTATTTACCCAAAATATCGGAATATACCGTACGGAAGCTGCCGTCGTCCATTGATTCGATATGTACATAGCCCAAACGGCCATTTGACCATTTATCCACATCTGCCGCACGCTGTTTTACCCAACGTTCATACAGCAGACTGCTCAGCGTTCCCCCGCTGATAGGCTTCACCACCTCATCCCAGCGTTCTTTTGATTGTGCATCGTAGAATGAAACCAATATCTTCTTGCCTGCCTTTCCGTTCAGCAAAGCAGAGAAATCGGCATCTACCGGCTGACCGTCAATCTTTTCAATCACCACACCCGGTTTTACCCGTGTCGTTTTCCGGTCGAACGGACCTTTTTCCACCACTTCGTCCACTTTCATGCCTTTTCCGGTATAATTCCAGTCATAAAGCAATCCCAAGCTGGCAGTTGCTTCTTTTGCTCCCGGACGATAACGGCCACCTGTATGCGATACGTTCAGTTCACCCAGCAATTCACTCAGCATTTCCGCATAATCATACTTATTATTGATATGCGGCAGGAAACGACGATAATTAGCGGTCATAGCCTTCCAGTCTACCCCGTGCATATTCACCTCATAAAAACGCTTCTGTTCCTCACGGCACATATTATCATACATATAAGCACGTTCGGCAGCCAAATCCATCTTCATTTCTGCACGATAAGAAATAGGCTTCAACTTCTCACCGCCCAAATCCATTTTCTGCATGGAGCCTGAACCTAATACGAAAAGATTTTTTCCTTCCTTATCCATTTCCATATCGGCCCAGCCGGAACCCATCTTGTGTAACAATTTGATTTCCCGTTTGCGCAAATCCATCTTCCACATATCAAATCCACGCTCAAAAGCCGACAGATAATACAAACTTTCTCCATCCTTTGAAAGAATGGCCGAAGCGATGCTCGATGAATTCGGAGTCAGACGTACGATGCGGTCCTGAATGCCCTCCAGTTCCACCACGATGTCTTTCACTTTGTCGGCTTCCTCTTTCTTATCTTCTTTTTTATCTTCTTTCTTTCCGTCTTTCTTGTCCGCAGCTTTTTCCTGTTCTTTTTCCAGTTCCTTCTGGAGTTCATAATCCTCCTTGCTCATGCGGAACTTGTCGTAGGCATCCTGATTGACAAAAACCATCATCACATCGTCCAGTGAACCCCATGAAGCGTGATTTCGCATACCGTAACGCTCTGTAGTAAACAAAATGGCATTACCGTCCATTGTCCACTTCGGAGAACTGCTTGTATAACCACTGTTCGTCAGGTTGACTAACTCTCCCTTTCCGTCTGCACTGACCAAGGCAATGTCCGTGTAAGGATCATGCTTGTTTCCAATAAATTCTAGTGTAAACCATTTGCCGTCGGGCGACCAGGCATAATTAAACCCTCCACTCAATTCATACCATGTGCTTCCATCGGTAATCTGACGTACCTTATTTGTTTCCAAATTCAGCACTTTCAGGCGGATACGGTCCTCAATAAAAGCCACTTCCTTGCCATCGGGTGAGAACTTAGGATACATCCGTTCCACAGTCTTCGAAGGCAACAGTACTTCTTCTTTTATCAATGTCGCATTCGGGAAATTCAAATCCTCTTTCCGTTCAATTTCCGCCTTATAAAGCTGCCAGTTCCCATCGCGTTCGCTGGCATATACCAGTGTACGGTTGTCTGCCCCGAAAGAAAGTCCTTCTTCTGCTTCAGGTGTGTGCGTAATCTGTTTGGTAGTACCATATTCCACAGAAGTCACGAACACCTCTCCACGTACAATGAAAGCCACCTGCTTACCGTCGGGCGAAGCTACCGCTTCCGATGCCCCCCGAGTATAGCTCAATGTAACCGGAATTTCCTGGTCATCCCGTGTCAGTGACACATTCACCTTACTTGGCTTTCCGCCTTGTTTCTGCGTATAAATTTCTCCATTATAGGTATAGCACAGCGTACCGTCACCTCCCAAAGAAAGGAAGCGCACCGGATGTGTAGAGAATGAAGTCAGCGGTTTTACCTGTTCCGGATTATCCAGCGGGAAAGAATAGACGTTAAACGAGCCTTTGTTGCGTTCACTCAAGAAGAAAACCTCCTTGCCATCCGACGAAAGCACCGGATTACGGTCCTCTCCTGCCCGCTTGGTCAGATTGGTATGCTTGCCCGATGCCCTGTCGTACATCCATACATCACGTGTGATAGAAGAAGTATGATGTTTACGCCATTCATCTTCAAATCCTTTCCGGTCCTGATACAGGAACTTATCGCCTGCCGCATTGAAACAAACCATTTCGGCAGGAGTACCCAGAATTTGTTCCGTTTTTCCACCCTCGGCAGGAACCTTATACAGTTCTGTCATGGCAGAAGTCGGGAACAATGCACTGCTGGCAGGGTCCTGAATGCTTGCAGAAAATACAATAAACTTTCCGTCCGGTGTAAACGCAGAAGGAATTTCCGAAGCAGAATTCGTAGTCAGTCTGCGGGCAGAACCTCCATTAGCCGGCATAACAAACACATCTGTATTTCCAAAACGATCGCTGGCAAAAGCAATCTGTTTACCGTCAGGCGACCACACCGGTGACGACTCATACGAATCTTGTGTAGTCAGCTGTACTGCTTCTCCACCCTTGGCAGACACTTTGTAAATGTCGCCCTTATAACAAAATACAATTTCTTTTCCGTCTGGAGAAATACGTACATCACGCATCCATAGCGGAGTAACCGCCATAGCATGTGCAAAAGTAGTCCCCAGCAACAATGTGCACAATGTTTTTTTCATCATAAGCTAAGTTGTTTTGCAAACAAAGGTAAGGATTCCCGTCAGAAACAGAAAAAAAGTCAGAAATTATTTGGAAGGTATTCATAAAAACGCTTATCTTTGCAGCGTTTTCTGAGGAAAACACCAAGAAGTTTGGACTATGGTGTAATGGTAGCACAACAGGTTTTGGTTCTGTTTGTCCAGGTTCGAATCCTGGTAGTCCAACAACCAATCAAAGAAAAGCCCTAAGAGAATCTCTTAGGGCTTTTCTTTTTCTATCTAAATATTTATCAATTTTCAATTTCAGCTTCCTTTTCAACCTCCATTCCTAAAAGGATAAGATTCCAGCCTTTAAATACAAGCCAAAGTGCTACCAATGAAATAAGTCCCACTATAAGTCCTGTTAAAGGAAACAGGTCAATAAAAGCTCCCACCAATAAAACAATCATACTGTTACGCAAATAACCAGCTCCTTTCTGACCATCTGCTCCTAATGAAGCCGACTGTTTCATTGAGCCGTATCCTAAGAACTCGAAAATGAAACCAATTATCAGCAAAATGCCGGCAATAATGCCTCCCAATAATGGAATCCAACCAAATACCACAGCTACAATTCCTAAGATTACAGCAATTTTCAAACGAGAAGCTCCCTTAGCTCCATCTGCATCAAGATTTGCTTTTAACTTACCCAGTCCTACCAGATAAAGAATCAATCCTAACAAAGCAGCTATAGCTGTCAATGTATTATCTCCAATACTGTCATACACGTGCAGCAAAATAGCTAACAAGATAAAATAAGCCCCTTGACTTCCCTGATTATTCCATTGAATACCAAGACTTCCTTTAGCCATAAATACAGCTATCAATAAAGCTATCAGACTCACATAATCCAGCCACATAGGTGTATTAGGAATCAAAGTCAGTAAAGCAATAAAAAGTCCACCACCTGCAAGCCCCAGGAAAGGTACAGGTAATTCTTTCCCCAATGTCTTATAAAACGAATAAAGTGCTAATCCACCTCCCACAATTCCAATAATTTGGCAACAGAACACCGGAATGTCAAAGTCTGGCATACCAATTAATGACCCCACTAATGACCCCAAATCGGGCAATAACGTACACACTACAAGCAGCGTACAAAATTGTAACTGCAAAAATTTCTGCTTTGTTTCCATCTGTAATACGATTTAAAATAATAGATAAGAAAATGAAAATCACTAAAAACAAATTTAGTTATTTAATATAAAAAAACAAACAAAATCCATCTTAATATCCTGATTTTATTATAATTTGATACAAACAAGATCTTCGCATACATCTGAAATAATACAGCAGATAAAAGATGTAAGTGATTTTCATATAATATCTATCACCTTCATGTTTTCAACTCAGGAACATAGATTTCACACAAAAGCACTTTATATCCTACTTTCCTTAGTTTGGTTTCAATTTAACAGAAGAAGAAACGACTTTAATAGTAAAATAGAGATTTTTCTAGGTTCTCAATCAGAATAAGGCATATATAATTATACTTTCATTCTTATTTCTACCAATTTAAAACCATACAAAAAGCAATAATTTAAAACAATAACACGTATAATATTAGCTATTTATCATACATAAAGTTTTTTATTGCATAAAATTTCTGACTTTCAGGGAAAAGTCGTACCTTCGCGCACGATTTCACCCACACAAAAACTTATAATTTGAAAGTATAGTATGAAAATTATCTGGTCTATCCGGTCATTTAACTTTACAAACGTGCCTTAGAAAGGGTTCCTGGCGAGAGAAAAACTTTCTATGTTTCATTTTATAATCAACAATTTTTCATGTTCACTTTTATTTCTATAATGGCTGTAGGAGTCCTTATAGGCTATCCTTTGCGCCGTAAACAAAGCATTCATAAGATACCCGTACTTATACAAATCGTAGTTTGTCTGTTACTTTTTATTTTGGGACTGTCTATCGGAACAAATAAACTTATCATTGGCAACCTGAGTTATTTCTGCCAACAGGCAGCCATCATCTCCATGCTGAGTCTGTTGGGAAGCTCTGTAGCCGCTCTACTTGTGTCTCACTTTTTCTTTAAGAAAGGAGCAAACCGTGAAGGGTAGTCTTTTGATTCTGATATTTTTCCTGATGGGATGCCTCATCGGCTATTTTTATACCATCGGATTCGACATTCATGAAATGTCAGTAAAAGTACTTTATGTATTGATGCTCCTGTTAGGAATGAACTTAGGAGGTAATCAAGATTTAAAAGGATTTGTCGCGCAATTTAATTTCAAGATGCTGCTCGTCCCCATTGCCACAGTATCAGGTACGTTTCTTTTCTCTGCCATCGCCGGCTTTATTCTGAGCCAGTGGAGTGTATTCGACTGCATGGCTGTAGGCAGCGGATTTGCGTATTATTCCATTTCATCAGTCCTCATCACACAGCTCAAGACACCGAGCATGGGACTGCAAGTAGCCACGGAATTAGGAACAATTGCCTTGCTGGCCAATATCTTCCGTGAAATGACCGCACTGGTCGGTGCACCTTTCATCCGGAAACATTTCGGACGTCTGGCTCCCATCTCGGCGGCAGGCATCGGCTCTTCCGACATTCTGCTGGCCGCCATCACCAAATACTCCGGAAAAGATGCCATTCCGCTGGCCATCCTGCATGGTATTCTGATTAACCTCAGCGTACCTTTCTTCGTTTCATTATTTTGTAACTTGTAATACAGACACGTAACTTCATGTAAACGTAACTACATAGCAACTTTTCTGTAATAAAAAACACGGACCTTTGGGCAGACTTTAAAAAAGGAGATTATTATGGAAACAGTTGCAGACAAATATGTAGTAGAATGTACGCCCGACGGTGAATATTACGCTTACCTGTGCAATCATGAACAATGCTTTGCATACGGTGAAACCGAAGAAGAAGCGCTGGAAAACCTGGAAACCGCGGCAGAAGAATTCTACAATGAATTCAATTCTATTTTCTACATGGAGGATATAGCCTGATACTATATTGAAAAAACGCACATTGTAAGTAAATTGCCGATATTTAGTCATTTCTCAAAAGCCATTTCTGTGGGACGCAGGAATGGCTTTCTTCTTGCTCCGTCTCCTCGCCTGTTGAAACAAGTTATTCATTTGACAGTCATACCCTTGTAATATACATTCCCTTCTTTTGTACAGCGTTAAGAAAAACATGAAGCATGAAAGAAAGACCTTATTACCGGACCATTGTGGTGTCGGACATTCATTTGGGAACTACCCATTCGAAAGTAAACCAAATCAGTGATTTTCTTAGTAGAGTAGACTGCGGACGACTGATTCTGAACGGTGACATCATAGACGGATGGCATCTGCAGAAATCCGGCATCAGCAAATGGAAAGCGGAACACACGCACTTTTTTAAAATCATCATGAAAATGATGGAAAAACACGGTACGGAAATCATTTATGTACGTGGCAATCATGACGATTTTCTTGACAATCTTGCTCCCCTTCAATTCGCCAACCTGACCATTACAAAAGATTACATACTGGAAAGCAATGGAAAGCATTATTTCGTAACACATGGCGACGTGTTCGATAAGGTAACTACCAGCATGAAATGGCTGGCCAAACTGGGAGATATAGGCTATACGCTCCTGCTGTGGCTCAACAGCCAGTACAACCGCTATCGCGTAAGAAAAGGAAAACCTTATTATTCACTTTCACAGGCCATCAAGCAGAAAGTAAAATCTGCCGTATCCTATATTTCTGATTTTGAAAACGTATTGGTAGACTTCGCCAGAAACCGCCAGTGCGAAGGAGTTATCTGCGGCCATATCCATCACCCGGAGAACCGAATGATGGACGAAATACACTACCTGAACTCAGGCGACTGGGTAGAAACCATGTCGGCACTTACTGAAGATGAAAATGGGGAATGGAAAGTAATCTATTACACCGAATTGGAACAGCAGACTCCGAAGCCTGAAGAAAACAATGTCATACCGCTAATACCTATCGCATCATGAAAATCTTATTTATCGTTCAGGGAGAAGGAAGAGGACACCTCACGCAAGCCATCTCGATGGAGAAACTGCTTAGAAGCAACGGACACGAAGTGGTAGAAGTACTCGTCGGAAAAAGTGAATCCAGACGACTTCCAGGATTTTTTATCCGGAACATTCAGGCGCCTGTCAAACAGTTTATCAGCCCGAATTTCCTGCCTACCCATGCCAACAAACGGGTAAACCTGACACGAAGCATCTTATATAACTTGTTAAAAGTGCCGGAATATGCAGAAAGTATATGCTATATTAACCGACATATCAAAGAAACCGGTGCCGAACTGGTCATCAACTTCTATGAATTATTAACAGGATTGACTTATTTCTTTTTCCGTCCGGCAGTACCTCAAATCTGTATCGGCCATCAGTACCTGTTCCTTCACAACCAATTCAAATTACCCAAAAAGAACAAATGCAGCCTGTTTTTCCTGAATTTCTTTACGCGACTGACTGCATTAGGTTCCTCACAAAAACTGGCCCTCTCCTTCCGCTCCATGCCGGAAGACAATCATCAGCACATCAGTGTGGTTCCTCCTTTATTGCGACAAGATGTACTGCTTCAGGAAAGCAAACCAGGTGATTACATCCATGGATATATGCTGAATGCGGGATTCTCTGAAAATATTCTGAACTGGCATAAAAAACATCCGGATACTCCTCTCCGCTTTTTCTGGGACCACTGGGAAGAAGAACCTGTGAAAAAAATAGATTCCACGCTTTCTTTCTACCAGCTTGACGATATAGAGTTTCTTCGCCAGATGGCAGGTTGCAAAGCATACGCCAGCACGGCAGGATTCGAATCGGTATGCGAAGCCATGTATTTAGGAAAACCCATCCTGATGGTACCGGCACATATTGAACAAGAGTGTAATGCTTTCGATGCCATGCAGAACGGAGCAGGCATCATCGATCACAATTTTAACTTGAGTAACTTACTGCGTTTCTCTCAAAACTACAAACCCAACCGTCTGTTTGTGGAATGGGTGAAATCGGCAGAATACATCATATTGAATGAAATAGAGCGATTTGCTCCGCAAAATACCCTGCAAGGAATGTATCTGGTAGAGGAGTTTGTGTAAAAAAATCTAAATAATCGTTCTGAAATCATATTGTAACATAAAATCATTTTCTTTGCAAAAAAAGTGATTTTATGGTAACAAGAAATAGAAAAAAAGAAAAGCCTTATTTGGAAAGAGACATCAGTTGGATGTACTTTAACCGCAGAATCCTGCAGGAAGCAACCCGAAGTCATGTGCCATTGCTGGAACGAATGGCCTTTCTTGGCATCTATTCCAACAACTTGGATGAGTTTTTCCGTGTCAGAGTAGCTTCTCAAAGCCGCATTGCGGAATGCATGGATAAATCGGCTGCCAAGGAAAGAGAAAAAGCCAAAAAACTGCTTAAGCAAATCGGAAAACTGAACGCACGTTACGTAAAGGATTACGAAGAAGCTGTAAGCACTGTGACAGAGGATCTGAAAAAAGAAAATATCTATCTTGTATCCAATTCGGAAGTTACTCCCGAACAGCTACAGTTCATCCAGTCTTTCTATAAAGAAAAGCTGAATGGACTTATTGTGCCCGTATGGTTCTCAGCCGTTAAGTTATTGGATTACGAAAACGATGAAAATATCTACCTGGCCGTAAAGGTAAGCAAGAACGGCAACAAGCCGATGGCGGACTATGCTTTTCTGGAACTTCCGGTAAATATTTGCGGACGTTTTGTGCAACTACCGGATCATGAAAACAAAAGTTACCTGATGTATCTGGACGACGTCATCCGCTGCTGTCTTCCACTGGTATTCGAAGGACTGGGATATGACAAATACGAAGCCTATGCCTTTAAGTTTACCCGCGACGCAGAAATGGAAATTGACAACGACTTGCGCACCGGTACACTTCAAAAGATTTCAAAAGGGGTAAAGAGCCGTAAAAAAGGAGAACCTCTCCGTGTAATCTATGATAACAACATGCCGAAAGACCTGTTGAAAAGGGTGTTGAAAAAACTTGAACTCGACAGCCTGGACACGGTAATTGAAAGTGGACGTTACCAGAACCACAAGGACTTAATGAAATTTCCGGACTGTGGACACAGCAACTTGAAATATCCGAAATGGCCTCCTATCCTGAAAAAAGAACTTGACGGACCAGAGAGTCTGTTGAAAAAGATTCAGGAAAAAGACCGCTTTATCCATGTGCCTTATCATAATTTCGACTCCTTCATCCGTGTGCTTCAGGAAGCAGCTGTCAGCAAACAGGTAACCAGCATTAAAATTACGCTCTACCGTTTGGCAAAGGAATCAAAGGTTGTAAAGGCCCTTATCGGAGCAGCCCGTAACGGAAAGAAGGTAACCGTAGTCATTGAATTGCTGGCTCGTTTTGATGAAGCATCCAACATCAACTGGTCAAAGAAAATGCAGGATGCCGGCATCAAGGTGATTTTCGGTGTAGAAGGCTTGAAAGTTCACTCCAAGATTACACACATTGAGATGAAAAGTGGACCGGATATTGCTTGTATCAGTACCGGAAACTTCCACGAAGGAAACGCCAAGATGTACACAGACTGCATGTTGATGACAGCTTATCCCAAAATCGTGAAGGATGTAAATCAGGTGTTCGAATTCATTGAGCGTCCTTACACTCAGATACGATTCAAAGAACTGCTTGTTTCACCTAATGAGATGAAAAACAAGTTTGTGACACTAATCAACAACGAAATAAAGAACAAGAAAGCCGGAAAACCTGCTTACATCAAGATAAAGATCAATCACATCACCGACCCGATTATGGTGGAAAAACTGTATGAAGCTTCGGAAGCAGGCGTAGATATTGACCTGGTAGTACGTGGCAACTGTTCGCTGATTACCAATGTACCCGATGTCAGCACACACATCCGGATTCATGGCATCATCGACCGCTATCTGGAACATTCACGCATTTTCATCTTCGCCAACGGAGGAGAAGAAAAGATATACTTAGGTTCTGCCGACTGGATGCCTCGCAACCTGGATCACCGCATTGAAGTGATTACTCCGGTCTACGATTCAGCCATCAAGGGAGAAATGAAACGCATTGTAGAATACGGCCTGAAGGATACCCTGCAGGGACGTATAGTAGACGGTGCAGGCGACAATCTGTTCTGGAGTGAAGAAACGGAAGAAGCTCCTTTCCGCTCGCAGGAAGCACTCTACAATTATTACCTGGCCGAAAATGAACAATAACTTAAATGTGATATTATGGACAATATGCTAAAAGACTGCAAGACGTACTATGGAGCCATTGATATTGGTTCGAATGCAGTGAGATTGCTCATCAAATGTGTAGAAGAAGACGAACAAGGAAAGGTTTTCTTTTCAAAAGTGCTTCTTTTGCGTGTCCCTCTGCGTCTGGGATTTGACGTATTTGCGATAGGAAAAATTTCCGAAACCAAGGAAAAGAACATGCTCCGTCTGATGAAAGTGTTCCATCACCTGATGAAAATCTACGATGTGGAAGACTACCGTGCATGTGCCACCTCTGCCATGCGTGATGCAAAGAACGGAAAAGATATTATCAAACGCATCAAAAAGAAAACGGGAATCCGCATTGAAATCATTGACGGACAGGAAGAAGCCAAGATGATATACAACAACCACATTGAATGCATGGAAGACCGTAACGGAAACTATATGTATGTGGATGTAGGTGGAGGTAGTACCGAAATCAACTTGCTTTCACAAGGAGAACTCGTATGCAGCCGTTCGTACAACATCGGTACAGTACGTATTCTGAACAATGCCGTAAAGGAAACTGAATGGGAACGGTTGAAAAAGGATATGCAGGAACTGGCTATTTCTTACCCCGGTACGAACATCATCGGTTCGGGTGGAAACATCAACAAACTTTATCGTCTGGCCGAAAAGAAAGACAAGAAAAAGCAGCGAATTACGGTGGAAGTGCTGCACAAACTGCATGAAAGCCTGAACAAGCTATCTGTAGAAGAACGAATGGAAAAATACCAGCTCAAACCCGACCGGGCTGACGTAATCGTTCCGGCTGGCAATATATTCCTGACCATTGCAGACATTATTCATGCTACGCATATTTATGTACCTGTAATCGGACTTGCCGACGGTATCATCGACGGACTGTACGCCAGTCACCTGGAAGAGAAACAGAAGATTTTAGGCATTCTTCCAAGTAAAAAAGATGCTTCGGACACACCTGAAGATACGGAAGAGTAAGTCTTATTTTTCTAATAATAAAAACCGCTTTATGAGTAAATTTCTCATAAAGCGGTTTTTTATTATTCACAACCTGTTTATAAACTATTATTTCACATAAACATGTTGTATTTCAAGAATATACATCTTATGTAAATTACCATGCCCTTCACCATACCAACGGTTTATTAACAGCTTATCCACAAACTTATCCTCCTGAATCATGTCTGCATATAATTTCTTGCACACCAAAACCAGACGTGCCTGTTCGTACGAAATGGTTCCATCTTCCATTACATAAGGTTTCAAGCCTGAAGCAGCTACTTTATCCATATCCCGGCCTGATTTGGAACCACAGATTTTATGTACCTCTTTATGCTCTTCTCCTAAAAAAGACAAGGTCAGCTTATCTCCTTCTTCAATAAACTCGTATGTATAACGTTCCGGACGAATAAAGATGAAAGCAACTGGTTTTCCCCATAAAATACCGGTTCCTCCCCAGCTGGCGGTCATCATGTTAAACTTTTCCTGCGTACCGGCCGTCACCAGCATCCACTCTTTGCCAATGGCATCAAACATATTGTCCTGCAATTCAGACACACTAATTTCCTTCATATTCCATTCATATTTAGTTTCTGCAAAGCTAAATATTTTTCCTCTTCCCACCTTTCCCCTTTTTTTATTTTTTAAACCGAATTAAAATCCTATCCTCTCAAAATATCTTTTCCTATCTCGGCCTTTTAAAGTATCTTTGCAAGGAATATCATTAACTAAAAAAGAAAGGACTGAACCGTGGCAAAAGACAATGAGGTTGTACTGACCCCGATGATGAAGCAATATTTCGACTTGAAAGCAAAACACCCGGATGCCATCATGCTATTCAGGTGTGGCGACTTTTATGAAACTTACTCGGAAGATGCTGTAGCAGCTGCTGAGATTTTAGGAATCACCTTGACAAAACGTGCCAACGGTCAAAGCAAAACGGTGGAGATGGCGGGGTTCCCCCATCATGCACTCGATACTTACCTGCCTAAACTGATTCGTGCAGGACGAAGAGTCGCTATCTGCGACCAGCTGGAAGATCCGAAGACAACTAAAAAGCTTGTCAAACGCGGAATTACGGAACTGGTCACACCGGGAGTAGCTATCAACGACAATGTGCTTTCTTACAAGGAAAACAACTTCCTGGCTGCCGTGTATTTCGGAAAAACAGCTTGTGGTATATCTTTCCTGGATATTTCTACCGGTGAATTTCTTACCGCCGAAGGACCTACTGACTATATCGACAAACTATTGAATAATTTTGCGCCCAAAGAAGTGCTTTTTGAACGCGGAAAGAAACCCATGTTCGAAGGAAACTTCGGCAGCAAATTCTTTACGTTCGAACTGGAAGACTGGGTATTCAATGAAACGTCTGCAAAGGAAAAGTTACTGAAGCATTTCGAAACCAAAAACCTCAAAGGTTTCGGAGTGGAAAATCTTCATAACGGCATCATTGCTTCCGGAGCCATCCTGCAGTATCTTGACATGACCCAGCACTACCAGATTGGACACATCACTTCTTTGTCACGCATTGAAGAGGACCGCTTCGTACGCCTGGATAAATTTACGGTACGCAGTCTGGAACTTGTAGGCAGCATGAATGAAGGCGGTACCTGCCTGCTGGATATTATCGACCACACCATCAGCCCGATGGGAGCCAGAATGCTGAAACGCTGGATTGTATTCCCGTTGAAAGAAATCAAACCTATCAACGAACGTCTGGATGTGGTGGAATTCTTTTTCCGGGAGCCGGAATTCAAGGAATTCGTCGAAGAGAAACTTCATCTGATTGGCGATTTGGAGCGTATTTGTTCCAAAGCTGCCGTGGGACGTATTTCTCCTCGAGAAGTCGTACAGCTGAAAACGGCCTTACAAGCTATTGAGCCCATCAAAAATGCCTGCCTGAATGCAGATAACGAGAGCTTGCGCCGTATCGGTGAGCAACTCAATCTTTGCGCATCCATTCGTGATAAAATAGCCAAAGAAATTCAGAATGACCCTCCTCTGCTGGTCAACAAAGGAGGTGTGATTGCCGACGGAGTAAATGCCGAACTGGATGAGCTTCGTAAAATTGCGTATTCCGGAAAAGATTACCTGTTGCAAATACAGCAGAGAGAAAGCGAACTGACCGGCATTCCCAGCCTGAAGATTGCCTATAACAACGTATTCGGATATTATATCGAAGTACGTAACACCCACAAGGATAAAGTTCCTGCAGAATGGATTCGTAAGCAGACACTGGTCAATGCGGAACGTTATATTACCCAGGAACTGAAAGAATACGAAGAAAAGATTCTGGGAGCAGAAGACAAGATTCTGATTCTGGAAACCAAGTTATACAACGAACTGGTTTGTGAACTGGCCGAATTTATACCTGCCATCCAGATCAATGCCACACAGATAGCACGTCTGGACTGCCTGCTGTCGTTTGCCAACGTGGCTCGCGCCAATAAATACATCCGTCCGAATGTGGTGGATGATGATGTGCTTGACATTCGTCAGGGACGTCATCCGGTTATTGAGAAACAATTGCCGCCAGGAGAAAAGTACATCGCCAACGATGTGTATCTCGACACGGAAGAGCAGCAAATCATTATTATCACCGGACCGAACATGGCCGGTAAGTCGGCTTTGCTCCGACAGACTGCCCTCATCACCCTGATGGCGCAGATTGGGTGCTTTGTCCCTGCCGAAAGTGCACACATTGGCCTTGTAGATAAAATCTTTACCCGTGTAGGTGCCAGCGACAACATTTCAGTAGGAGAATCTACGTTCATGGTCGAAATGAACGAGGCAGCCAATATCCTCAACAACATTTCTCCGAGAAGCCTGGTACTTTTTGATGAATTGGGAAGAGGAACTTCCACCTACGACGGTATTTCCATTGCATGGGCTATCGTGGAACATATTCATGAACATAAGAAAGCCCGCGCACGTACCCTTTTTGCAACGCACTACCATGAACTGAACGACATGGAAGCTCAGTTCAAACGCATAAAAAATTACAACGTATCAGTCAAAGAAGTGGACAACAAAGTCATTTTCCTTCGCAAGCTGGAAAGAGGCGGAAGTGCACACTCCTTTGGTATCCACGTAGCCAAGATGGCCGGTATGCCGAAGTCTATTGTCAAACGTGCCGACGAAATATTGCACCAGCTGGAAGCGGAAAACCGACAGGAAGGTATTTCAGCCAAAGGACAGCCCAGCAAACAGGCTGCATCCGACGGAATACAGCTCAGTTTCTTCCAGTTGGATGACCCCGTACTCTGCCAGATAAGGGATGAGATTCTAAACTTGGATGTAAACAACCTGACACCGCTGGAAGCCCTGAACAAACTGAATGACATCAAAAAAATTGTAAGAGGAAGATAATTTGTAACGCTTATGTCAACCATTATTTATCCGGCCCCTATATTCGGCCCCGTCCATAGCCGCCGACTTGGCGTATCCCTCGGAATCAACCTGCTTCCGGGAGACGGTAAATTCTGTACATTCGACTGCATCTATTGCGAGTGTGGATACAACAAAGATTTCCGCCCCAAACAAAAGGTACAGACACGTGAAGCCGTACGTGAAGCACTCGAAAAGCGTCTGGCTGAGATGAAAGAAAACGGTCCTTTTCCAGACGTACTGACTTTTGCCGGCAACGGAGAGCCGACCGCCAACCCTTATTTTCCAGAGATTATTGAGGATACACTGGCCCTGCGCGACAAATATTTCCCCAATGCCAAAGTCAGCGTACTAAGCAACGCTACCCTTATCCACAACCCGAAAGTATTTGCCGCACTCAACAAAGTGGACAACAATATTCTGAAACTGGATACCGTGGACATGGACTACATCCGGACAGTAGACCGCCCTACCGGACACTATGAGGTGGAAAACATCATTGAAGGCCTGAAAGCATTCAAAGGGAACCTGATTATTCAGACTATTTTCATGAAAGGTACCACGGAAGACGGAAAAGATGTGGATAACACCTCCGATAAATACGTACTTCCCTGGCTGGAAGTAGTCAAGCAAATAAATCCCCGCCAGGTAATGATTTATACCATCGACCGGGAAACTCCCGACCAAAAGCTTAAAAAAGCGACAAAGGAAGAATTAGACCGCATAGCAAGACTCGTAGAAGAAGCAGGTATCAAAGCCAGTGCTTCGTATTAAAAAACAACAGCGTGTACGAATTTCCTGGTGAGTTCGTACACGCTGTAATTTTTTTAATATGACTTATTCAGGACTTTTCTTCTATCTTGGAATGATAGCTCTCATAAGAGTCCCATTTCGCTTTATAGGCCTCCGATTTACCTGAAGGAACCATTATTTTCAGTATACTCTCCTTAAATGGAAATGGATTACCTGTAAGTTCCGGAGCTTCTTCTCCCTCAAAAGTAATTGTTTCTACAGTAGAGTTTGTTCTTAACGCCTGGTCTCCCACTTTCTTCACCGATTTAGGAAGGGTTATTTCTTTCAACTTTCTGCAACCTACAAAAGTCCATCCTTGAACTTCAGAAAGACTTTGAGGAAATGCAAAGGAAGTCAAAGACGTACAATTCTGAAACGCTCCTATTTCTACCATACAATCAGCTGTTTTCATTTCCCCCACATAGGCAACTTTAGTTAATTGTTCACAGTCACTGAAGGCCTGATAACCTATTCGCTACATATTATTCGAAAGAGTTACAGACGTTAATTCCACTACTCCTCTGAAAGCTTCGTCATCTATCTCCTGCAATTCTGCTGAAAATACAACCTCTTCCAAATGTGTACCTAAAAAGGCCTGCAAACCTATTTTTTTCAATGAAGCAGGCAGA
Organism: Phocaeicola plebeius; assembly: GCF_003437535.1. GTDB lineage: Bacteria > Bacteroidota > Bacteroidia > Bacteroidales > Bacteroidaceae > Phocaeicola > Phocaeicola plebeius_A. The sequence goes on along the minus strand of NZ_QSQT01000001.1, from coordinate 11,891 downwards.
GTAACTTTTTTCAATCCTGTTTCACGAAAAGCATCGGAACTGATTTCCTGCAGAGCCGTTTTGGACAGGTCAACTTCTGTCAAAGCCACACAATCTTCAAACGCATGTCCACCTATCTCCTTTAAAGAAGCGGGAAACGCGACAGAAGCCAATTTCTGGCTTCCTGAGAAAGCTTGAAGCTCTATAACAATCCCTCATTAAGCACTAAAGATTCGATATGAGAGTCTCTGAAAGCCCCAGAAGCGATGGTTTTCACTTCTGCCGGGAGTACAACCTGAGTTAAAGAAGGATCTTTTATACCGGTTAATATTCCATTTTCTATCACAAAAGGAGATTCTACATTCTCACCGGCATCTTCACCGGGTTTTTCTTCCATTGTTTCATCTCCCTCTGCACCATCTTGATGAACGACTTCTATTTTAAAGGAATGCGCTTTCCCAAGCGTAACTGTTCCTCCTCTACTCCACCATCTATAATTTGAGGCATCCTGCAATTCCTGCACCACAAACATCAGCTCAGCAGATGTTCCTTTCACAAACCATGGACGACTTTCCAACACAAAATGAGCTATTCCTTTTTGATTGGTAATGACCTCGGCCAATGGCTTTACGGTATGATCTTTCTGAAAATCTTTATAACGATTCTCATCGTATAAACCAACTGTTTTATTTTCCAAAGGCTTCCCTTTTGAATTGCATACGAAAATTTCTACAGTTGCGGGAGTTTCATTCAAAGATGGATTCTCCTTCTTGCAGCTTAGAAAAAGCATACACATGCTCCACAAAGCTACGGACACAAATTTGATTATGTTCATAGATTATTAATTAAAAAAGATAGTGATTTTTTTCTGTATATTTATAACAAATAAAAGAGAAAAAAGTTTTCAGGCAATATCTTATTTAACTAAAATAATCTGATTGATTTTATATATACCTCTTTTTATATAGAAATCATAAACATTTATTTATCAACCATTTACGTTTGTTTTAACTTTGTAGAATTGTACAAAATCTCCACATTACGATGAGGATTAATTACCCATTTAGCAGATTACGGAATTTCAGCTATTTTTTATCCTCGTCTGATTACCAGGTCATTAAGCCTTACACTGTATTTTGGCATTCTATTTGATTTACTGTTAGCGTAGAAACTTACTTAACTAACTATTAAAATTGAAGCAATATGAAAAAGTTATTTGTAGCAGTAGCATTGGTAATGGGATTAGGAACTTCAGTTGCGTTTGCAGAAAACTTCCACGCAAGTGTAGACAGTGTGAACATTGTAAATGAGTTCAAACCCATCGAAGTAAAAGATCTTCCACAGGCAGTTCTGGATGCAGTGACAAAAGATTATGCTGAATTTACCATCAAAGAAGCATACGTAGAAGAAGTGGAAGGAACAAAAACCTACAAAGTAGTTCTGACGGACGCAGAAGACAACACAACCGCCGTGTTATACACTGAAAAGGGTGAAGTATTGGAATAAGCATTCACACGATTGACGGGAATGTGCCAAGTACGGCATGTTCCCGTTTTTTTTATTTTTCCACTTATATGAAATAAAAAATCCTGATTCAAAATGAACCAGGATTTTTTCGCGGTGCGTACGGGACTCGAACCCGTGACCCCATGCGTGACAGGCATGTATTCTAACCAACTGAACTAACGCACCATTAAGTTTTTCTTTCGTTGCTTTCTCTCTCGATTGCGGTTGCAAAGGTAGGCGTTTTTTTTAAACCTACAAACTTTTTGGATGTTTTTTTTCTAACTTTTTTCGATAAAAATCATAACATACTGATTTTCAACACAGATTAAAATCATTTTTTTTCGCTTAAAAGAAGAGTCATAAAGCTACATCAAGCCGTTTCCTCCAAAATATTTACAGAACGTATCTACGAAAATAAGTAAATTATCCCGGTTTCTTTATGTTTCACTTATGAGAAACGTATGTTTTCGGATGCAGAAACATACGTTTTTCTTACCGGAAACGTAAGGTTCAGCTCCGGAAAACATAAAAAACGATGATTCATTTTTGATTTATCGCATTTGCATCAGCACATTTATCACACGATATGGAAGAAAAGAAGAAACGTATGGGCATAAAAAAAGGAGTTCCGCTGAACTCCAACCTTTGTTAACCTTAAATCTAATACTATGAAAAACACGATGCAAAGGTACGGACTTTCTGGAATTATGCAAGTTTTGTGTGCGTTTACATGTGTTTTATAACATACATTAAGAAGTAGTATTCTTGCTTTAAAGGCCATTAACAAGCAAGCTGAGACTTTTTAAAGTCCCAGCTTGGCAGATATTTCCAGCATTTTCTGAATAGGCTTAATGGCTTCCTGTGCGATGGCTTCATCCACATTGACTTCCGGCCATTCGTATTTCAGCGTATTGTACAACTTTTCAAGCGTATTCAGGCGCATAAAGTTGCACTCGTTGCAAGCGCAGGTGCTGTCTTCAGGAGGCGCAGGAATAAAGTTCTTTTCCGAACATTTTTTCCGCATCTCATACAGAATACCGCTTTCTGTAGCTACGATGAAGTCTTTCTTGTCGCTGGCCATAGCATATTTCAGCAATCCGGCTGTAGACCCAATCTTGTCAGCCAGTTTAGCTACGGCACCCTTGCATTCCGGATGAACCAATACCTGTGCATCGGGATACTGCTTTTTCAACTCGATAATCTTTTCCACAGAGAATTTCTCGTGCACATGGCAAGCACCGTCCCATAACAACATCTGACGTCCGGTGATAGAGTTGATATAATTTCCCAGGTTCTTATCAGGACCGAAAATCAGTTTTTCATCTTCCGGGAAACTTTCCACAATCTGGCGGGCATTGGTCGATGTCACTACCACGTCAGTCACCGCCTTGACGGCAGCGCTTGTATTGACATACGAGATAACCTTGTAACCGGGATGGTCTTTTACGAAAGCAGCAAACTTATCAGCCGGACAGCTGTCGGCCAAAGAGCATCCGGCATTCAAGTCGGGAATCAACACTTTTTTGTCCGGACAAAGTATTTTTGCAGTTTCACCCATAAAGTGTACCCCGCACATCACAATGATCTTTGCATCCGTTTTGGCAGCCCACTGAGCCAGTGCCAGACTGTCTCCAATGAAGTCTGCTATTTCCTGTATTTCGTCTGCCTGATAGTAGTGGCCCAGGATTACGGCATCTTTTTCACGACACAGTCTTTTGATCTCCGCTTTCAGGTCAAGCGCTTTTTCTACGGGTTCATCCACATAACCCTTTTTCAACCATTCTTCTTTCTTCATTATTAGATTATATTTTTTCTTCTTTTTAAAAGAAACAATGATACTGATAATATCCCGTTAATAATGTTAGTAAAAATAACACCCTTTTTTTTGTTTTTCCGTTATCAGCATCTGGGTGGAGGATATGAATAACTGATAAACAAGCTTACGTATTGATAATTTTGATTTTATCTATACTATTAACAATTTGTTGATACGTTGCAAAGTTAAAAACTTTTCGTGTATTCATTCCTGAAAATTCGGGAAGAATGTGTTTAAACTGTCAGTGAAAATTATCTCTAACTTTTTTGGATTGTTGGTTTTGAGCGTGCTATAATCTATTTGTGGAATAATGCAAGAAATAATTTTCATTTTCTATGCGCGCGTTTTTTACACCTTTTCCACCGTTTTCAACAAGGTTATGAATATAGTTTTTATCTTTGCAGGCAAACGCATACCAAATATACGAAAAATGTCTGAATTAAGAAAACTGAAGATCACGGAGATGAACCGCCTGACGGTGGAGGAGTTTAAGGAAGTAGATAAGTTGCCGTTGGTTGTGGTGCTGGATGAAGTTCGCAGCTTGCATAACATAGGTGCGGTGTTTCGTACCTCTGATGCATTTCTGGTGAACTGCATTTATCTTTGTGGTATTACGGCTACGCCTCCTCATCCGGAAATGCACAAAACGGCCTTGGGAGCGGAGTATACAGTGGACTGGAAGTATTTCAAACGTACGCAAGATGCTGTAAATGAACTTCATAATGACGGATATACAGTGCTGGCTATCGAACAGTGTGCCGGAAGTACACTACTGGATGAACTGGTATTGGAGAAAGGCCGGAAATATGCCATTGTATTGGGAAATGAAGTGAAAGGTGTGCAGCAGGAAGTGGTAGACATGTGCGACGGTTGTATTGAGATACCTCAGTTCGGTACAAAGCATTCACTGAATGTGTCTGTAACGGCAGGCATTATGATATGGGAATTTGCACATAAACTGTTCAAATTGCGTTGAACACTACCTGTGAATATCTTATTAATATGTTGTTAATTTATTGATTTACATAGTTATAATTGTCCGTTCTCAACAAGTGTAACTACTCTTTCTACCATCTTGTCGTCATCTTCAGGATGGTATTCTTTTTTTAGGCTGGCCCCGAATAAGGCTGCAAATGCCTGATAAAATCCCGCTTTAAAAGGTCCCATGAAAGCTTTCACCAGCTGATAAGACGATTGGTTGCATTCGCGGTTCACCAGTTTGATAAGCAGCTTTCCTTGTGAAAAAGTCAGTTTCTTCATGCGGGCGGTGTATTGTTCCTTCAATCCTTTTTCTACCATTTTCATGTGTTGCTCCTTGGCTTTCTGGTTAGGGAGCGTTTCCATGTATTCGTATGTCTCGATGACTGCCCGCTTGATTTCTTTGGCCAAAGGAAGTGTTTTTTTCACATCCCGTACTAATTTGTAGTAATATCTTTCTTGTCTTTTGTTTTTAAACTTGAGTTTGGGGTAAACGTAAATGTTTTTCAGCGTTATACAAGGTATAGTGTCTCCTTCATAAACGCATACGGGAACTCTGTATCCTTTACCGGATGTAACAGGAGATACTTGTTGGGCATGAATTTCTGAAAGGAAGCTTAGCCCAAAGAAGATGAGTATGTAAAAACATGTCTTCATGCCCGCAAAAATAGAAATAATATTCAGATTACGTGATATAATTAACGTATTTATAGTATGTGTATAACCTGGTGAATAACATGTGGAAAAAGTATATTTCTCTTTGTGTATCAGTATTTTTTACCTGTTTAAATGTATGTGCCCAGTCTTCCTGGATGGAATGGGAGGAACAGATTGGAGAAAAGGCAAATTTGTCTTCCTGGGAAGAACTATATGAAAACTTGAGTGAACTGGCTGAACATCCGTTTAATATTAATACGGTAACGAAGGAAGAGTTGGAACAGTTGCCTTTTTTATCTGATAAAATGGTGGAAAATATTCTTTACTATGTGTATAAATACGGACCGTTGGTCAGTTTGAATGAATTATGGGGAGTGGAAGGAATGGATAAGCAGACTCAAACTTTCTTGAAGGATTTTGTATATGTGGGTAACTCAGTGGAAAAACGGGCGTTTTCCTGGAAAAACTTGTGGAAATACAATAAGCAGGAAGTATGGATGCGGACAGATATTCCTTTAAATGAAAAGGCGGGCTATGCGAATATTCCCTTGGGTGAAGAGGAGAAATTTGCTTCGAAACGGTATTATGGAGATCCGTATTATTTGAACCTGAGATATAAATTTCAGTTTCAGCAGAAAGTTTATGTAAGTTTGGCCGCAGAAAAGGATGCGGGAGAACCGTTCTTCAGTCTTTATAACCGGAAAGGATTCGATTTTTACAATGCCTCTGTTCAGTTAAATGATTTCGGTAAGTTGCATACGCTGGTATTAGGAAACTACAAAGCCAGTTTTGGATATGGACTGGTAATGAACATGGGGTTTAGTATGGGAAAATACACCTCCTTTTCCACATTAAATCGTGCAGGGAAAGGGTTGAGCAAATATACTTCTATGAATGAAACGAATTATCTGCAGGGAGCAGGTGCTTCCTGGAAATGGAAGAATCGCTGGTTATTGACAGGTTTTGTTTCTTTCCGTAATCAGGATGCTACGGTGGATAATGAGTGTATAACTACGTTGAAAACCGATGGCTATCATCGTTTGAAGAAAGACATGGAAAAGAAGAATACGGTATTTAATACCTTAGTTGGTAGTAATTTAACTTATGATGGTAAATACTTTGAAGGTGGATTTACGGCTGTTTATAATGTTTTCAACAAGGTGTTAAATCCGACGGAGCGGTTGTACAATCGTTATTATCCTCGTGGAAGATATTTCTATAACGTAGGAGTGAATTATAAATGGTATAAAGGGAAATTTGTATTCTCTGGTGAAACGGCAGTAGATAAGCAGGGAAAGATTGCCACGTTGAATCAGCTGACTTATTCACCGGTTGTGAATACTTCTTTGATAGTTATCAACAGGTACTATGACAAGAAATACCAGAGTTTATATGCAAATGGATTTGGAGAGAATTCCAGATTGCAAAATGAAACTGGACTTTTTATTGGTTTGGAAACAAGCCTGTTAAGTAAGATTAAATTGTTATGTTACGGTGATTTCTTTTATTTTCCATGGTATCGTTACTTGGTAGATAAGAAAAAGACCATAGGAATGGAAGGCGTGTTTCAAGCATCTTATTCACCGTTAAATTCACTGGATATGTTAATAAAGTATAGTTATAAAAACAAGGCTAAAAATTATCAGGATACGGAAGAAAGTAAACTAGTATTACCCAATATCCGACAAAGATTACATTATCAGCTGACTTATTCACCATTGAGCTTTTTGCGGTGGAAAACGGTTGTGGAATATGTGCGTTCGGATGTGTGGAAACGGGAGGCTTCTAACGGTTGGGCATTGGGTAGTAGTATGAAGGTGGATATTCCTCGTCTTTCGTTGCGGACTTCTCTAAGCGGTATCTGGTTTCATACGCAGGATTATGCATCGCGGGTATATATGTACGAGCAAGGGCTGTTGTATGCGTTTTCTATGATGTCCTTGTATGGAAGAGGAGAGCGATGGGCTTGGACTATGGATTATAACTGGAAAAAGCGTCTGACTTTTCAGGTTAAATGGGGATGGACGCACTATAGAGATCGGTCAACTATCAGTTCGGGAGCAGAAGAAATACAGGGAAACAATAAGTATGATTTACAGTTTCAAGTTCGACTGAAGTGGTGATTTTCTGAAGTAAGGATATAAAAAAAGGAGTACCGCTGTACTCCAACCTTTGTTAACCTTAAATCTAATACTATGAAAAACACAGTGCAAAGGTACGGAATTCTGGGAATAATCCAAGTAACTAACCTAAAATATACTGTTTTATAACATGATTTAAAGAAAACTCCTGTTTTGTTAAACCCTATTTGGATTTTAACAGAACAGGAGTTTTTCTTTTAACCTTTTATTTCGCGTTTATTTCTGCGATTTCTCGAGTGGCTACTTCCAGAGCTTCGTTGATATTGCTACAGATATTTTCTTCTCCCAGCAATTCGTAGAATCCTGATTTTTCCAGTACCTTATGTACTTTTTCGTTGACTCCCGACAAAATGATGTGGATGTTTTCCTTTTGTGACATTTCACACAGGGTGGTAAGGTTGTGTATACCTGTAGAGTCAATAAAAGGAACTTTTCGCATACGGATGATACGGATTTTCGGACGATCGCCCAAACGAGACATGATTTCTTCAAATTTGGTGGCAATACCGAAGAAATACGGACCGTTGATTTCATACACTTCTACACCTTGTGGAATCATTAGGTGTTCTTCGTGTACTTCCAAGTCAGATTCGTTGTTTGGATCGATTTCGTCGGTAATTACAGAAATCTTGGTGGTTTCCATTACACGTTTCATGAACAATACGCAGGCAATTACCAATCCTACTTCAATGGCTACAGTCAAGTCGAAGATAACGGTCAGGAAGAAAGTAATAAGCAGGACAGCCACATCCGATTTGGGATTTTTCAACAATCCTTTGAACACTCTCCATCCACTCATGTTATAAGAAACGATAACCAGTACACCAGCCAGACAAGCCATCGGAATATATTGTGCCAACGGCATCAGGAAAAGTAAGATAAGCAATAACACCACTGCATGTACAATACCGGCTACGGGCGATTTTCCACCGTTGTTAATATTTGTCATAGTACGGGCGATAGCTCCGGTAGCAGGAATACCTCCGAATATAGGTGATACGAAGTTGGCAATACCTTGTGCGATAAGTTCCATATTTGAGTCATGGCGGTCACCTATAACACCGTCGGCTACTGCAGCAGAGAGCAAAGATTCAATGGCTCCCAATACGGCAATAGTAATGGCTACAGGGAACAGATTTTTGATAGCTTCCCAGTCAAGTGCCGGAACGGCTGCTTCCGGAAGTTGTGCTTTGATGCTGAAACGATCGCCTATGGTATCGATACAAGTAATTCCTCCATACATTTTCAGGCAGTAAACTCCTACAGTTACCAGAATGATGGCAACTAAAGAGCCTGGAACTTTTTTAGAGAACTTGGGAGTAATGGCAATGATGAATACACTGACTACACTGACAATGACATTCCACCAGTTTACCGTATCGAAGTGATGGAAGTAAAGAATCCATTTTCCGATAAAATCGCCCGGTACTTTTTCACCTTTAAAATCAAGTCCGAAAATATCGGCAATCTGGGTAGTAAAAATGGTGACGGCAATACCACTGGTAAAACCAATGATAATAGGATAAGGAATAAATTTGATAACGGTTCCCAGTTTGAATATACCTAATAATATAAGGAGCACACCGGCCATCATGGTAGCAACCATCAGTCCGTCGATACCGTATTCCTGAATGATACCGTAGATAATTACGATAAACGCTCCGGTCGGCCCACCTATCTGTACCTTACTTCCACCTAAAAAAGAAATAATAAAGCCGGCTACAATAGCGGTAATGATACCTTTTTCCGGACTTACTCCAGAGGCTATACCAAAGGCAATGGCCAGAGGCAAAGCTACAATTCCCACAATGATACCTGCCATCAGGTCGGTCATAAAGTCGGCCTTGGTGTAAGTTTTCATCATTGTGAAAAGTTTTGGTCTAAATTCTAATCCTTTCATCTATCTTAAAAATGTTACTAATTTAAAAAGAAGCACAAAAGTATATATTTTCTCGAATTCAGACGATTTTTCTATTGATTATATTTTAAAATATTTTCTGAAATAGAAATTTGAATTATTATTTGTTTCTTATTCAGTGTATATGAGATTGGATGAGGGATGTTTTAGGACTTGTTTTCAAGAACTTTTTCTCCTTCAAATTTGTTTTATTAGTGAATTCATGTTTTATTAAAGCGTTAATAAAATAGAAAATAAAATTGTAATAATTTCAAATTTGAATAAAATTACTATCTTTGCAATGTGAACTTAAAAACGTAATTCATTCATCAACTTAATAACTAATAGATATGGGAAAAAGCATTAAAGGAACAAGAACTGAGAAAAATTTGGCAATCTCTTTTGCTGGTGAATCACAGGCAAGAATGCGTTACACTTATTTTGCCAGTGTAGCAAAGAAAGAAGGCTTCGAGCAGATTTCTGCTATTTTTATGGAAACTGCTGATCAGGAAAAGGAACATGCCAAGAGAATGTTCAAGTGGTTGGAAGGCGGAATGGTAGAAATTACTGCCAGCTATCCTGCCGGCGTAATCGGTACTACATTGGAAAACCTGAAAGCAGCTGCAGCAGGTGAAAATGAAGAATGGAGCTTGGATTATCCGAAATTTGCTGACATTGCAGATGAAGAAGGTTTCCCGGCTATCGCTAAGATGTATCGTGAAATTGCCGTTGCTGAAAAAGGACATGAAGAAAGATACCTGGCTTTCGTGAAGAATATAGAAGATGATAAAGTATTCAAGAAAGATGTAGAAGTGGTATGGCAGTGCCGTAACTGTGGATACATTTATGTAGGTACAGAAGCACCTGAAACATGTCCGGCTTGCTTGCATCCACAAGCTTATTTCGAAGTAAAGAAAAATAATTACTAATCCATTTTGATTGCATAAATGACAGAAGAGGGCTGTGGCTGTTTTTCAGTTACAGTCCTTTTTTGTTTCAGAGAGTCAGGTTTACAAAATACCTATTTCAAGGTATTGTATGCCTTGCAGGAACTTCTCATTTTTGTATATCAGAATTTTAAAATGATAGGAATATGAAAATTAAATCAATTACAGGTCGTGAAATACTCGATTCAAGAGGCAATCCTACTGTAGAAGTAGAAGTGAGACTGGAGTCTGGAATCATGGGGCGTGCGTCTGTACCCTCAGGAGCTTCTACTGGTGAACATGAAGCACTCGAGCTTCGTGATAAAGATGCCAAGCGTTATGGTGGTAAAGGTGTGTTGAAAGCTGTATATAATGTAAATAATGTAATTGCTCCGGCCCTGGAAGGATGGTCTGTGCTGAATCAGCGTGGAATTGACAAGAAAATGTGCGAACTCGATGGCACGTCTACTAAATCCAATCTCGGAGCCAATGCCATTTTGGGAGTTTCTTTGGCAGTGGCAAAAGCGGCAGCTGCTTACTTGAACATTTCTTTATATCGTTACATTGGAGGAGTAAATACTTTTGTGATGCCGGTACCGATGATGAATATTATTAATGGAGGTTCACATAGTGATGCACCCATTGCTTTCCAGGAATTCATGATTCGTCCGGTAGGCGCACCTTCTTTCCGTGAAGGTCTGCGTATGGGAGCAGAAGTTTTCCATGCCTTGAAGAAAGTGTTGCATGACCGTGGATTAAGTACGGCTGTAGGAGATGAAGGTGGCTTTGCTCCGGCATTGAACGGAACGGAAGATGCGTTGGAGTCTATTTTGTCGGCCATTCAACTGGCAGGATATGTACCAGGAAAGGACGTGATGATTGGAATGGACTGTGCTTCTTCTGAGTTTTATAAGGATGGAGTGTACGACTATACGATTTTTGAAGGAACCAGTGGTCAGAAACGTACTTCAGATGAACAGGTGGCTTATTTGGAAGAACTGATTAATAAGTATCCGATTGACTCTATTGAAGACGGTATGAGTGAAAACGACTGGCAGGGATGGAAGAAACTGACGGAGCGGATTGGAGATCGTTGTCAGCTTGTAGGAGATGACTTGTTTGTGACCAATGTGGAATTCTTATCGAAAGGTATAGAACTGGGATGTGCTAATTCCATTCTTATCAAAGTAAATCAGATTGGTTCTTTGAGTGAGACACTCGATGCCATTGAAATGGCTCACCGCCATGGGTATACTACGGTTACTTCTCATCGTTCCGGTGAAACAGAAGATGCTACCATTGCGGATATAGCAGTAGCTACCAATAGTGGTCAGATAAAGACTGGTTCATTAAGTCGTTCCGATCGTATGGCGAAATACAACCAGTTGCTTCGTATTGAAGAGGAATTGGGGGAATTAGCCGTATATGGATATAAGCGTATAAAGTGAATTAGGTGTAATATTAGGTGAATGTAAAATGCAGAAGCGGAATCGTTTCTGCATTTTTTGTATTTAATATGTAATTTGTTAACCACATTGAATATTTCGCCTTGGTGGTTAATGTATGTTGTAAAGCATCCTTTTTTAGTCTTAGGTTTTGTTGTTTCAAATAAAATAAATACTTTTGTACTGTGTTTTTCATAGTATTAGATTTAAGGTTAACAAAGGTTGGAGTTCAGCGGAACTCCTTTTTTTATGCCCATTTCCGTGTAATATTTCCTTTTGTTTTTGTTCGTAAAAAAACGCCCTTGCGTTCCATCCAAAACGCACTTGCGTTTGAACTGAAACGTCCTTGCGTTTGAACTGAAACGTCCTTGCGTTTGAAGTGAAACGCACTTGCGTTTTATATCAAACGCACTTGCGTTTTTTTGATGGGTAAATGTGCCGGAAAATCCCTTCATTTCCGTTAGAACCATCCCTTTTTTCCTTACGCGCGTACACGTACGCGCCCGCACGAATTATATAATGTAGGGGATTTCACACGGATTTCTG